>NZ_BCTX01000234.1 GCF_001590985.1 Novosphingobium naphthalenivorans NBRC 102051 | reverse complement strand
CATCCAGCGAGGTGAACGAAGCTATGGTCCGCCAGCTCCATCGCGGCGAGTTCATCAATGGGGCTCACAATGTTGTGCTGATCGGCGGACCCGGCACGGGCAAGACCCATGTCGCCACTGCCCTCGGCGTGCAGGCCGTCGAGCATCACCGCAAGAAGGTTCGCTTCTTCGCCACGGTCGATCTCGTCAATGCGCTGGAACAGGAAAAGGCCATGAACAAGGCCGGGCAACTTGCCGACCGGCTGCTCCGCCTCGATCTGCTCATCCTCGACGAGCTCGGCTACCTGCCGTTCAGCCCGTCAGGCGGCGCGCTGCTGTTCCACCTGCTCAGCAAACTCTACGAGCGTACCAGCGTCATCATCACCACCAACCTCAGCTTCAGCGAATGGGCCGGGGTGTTCGGCGATGCCAAGATGACCACGGCGCTGCTCGATCGGCTCACCCATCACTGCCACATCCTCGAAACCGGAAACGACAGCTTCCGCTTCCGCGCCAGCTCGGCAGCACCAAAA
>NZ_BCTX01000233.1 GCF_001590985.1 Novosphingobium naphthalenivorans NBRC 102051 | reverse complement strand
TTTGGGCGCAGCCGAACTGGCGCGGAAGCGGAAGCTGTCGTTTCCGGTCTCGAGGATGTGGCAGTGGTGGGTGAGCCGATCGAGCAGTGCGGTGGTCATCTTGGCATCGCCGAACACACCGGCCCATTCGCTGAAGCTGAGGTTGGTGGTGATGATGACGCTGGTGCGCTCGTAGAGTTTGCTGAGCAGGTGGAACAGCAGCGCGCCGCCTGACGCGCTGAACGGCAGGTAGCCCAGCTCGTCGAGGATAAGCAGATCGAGGCGCAGCAGCCGATCGGCGAGCTGACCGGCCTTGTTCATGGCCTTTTCCTGTTCCAGCGCATTGACCAGGTCGACGGTGGCGAAGAAGCGGACCTTCTTGCGGTGATGCTCGACGGCCTGCACGCCGAGCGCAGTGGCAATGTGGGTTTTGCCGGTGCCGGGACCACCGATCAGCACCACGTTGTGGGCGCCGTCGATAAACTCGCCGCGATGGAGCTGGCGGACCATGGCTTCGTTCACCTCGCTGGAGG
>NZ_BCTX01000232.1 GCF_001590985.1 Novosphingobium naphthalenivorans NBRC 102051 | reverse complement strand
GGGCGCTGCAAGGCGTGGGCGGCGCTATTATGCTGGTGCTGGCGTTCGCACTGGTTTGCGACATCGTGCGCGCTGAACGACTTGGCAGTGCGCTGGGCTTGCTGGCCGCGATGTCGGGCTTGGGAACTGCCGCCGGGCCGTCGTTGGGCGGGCTGCTGATCGCGGTGTCGGGCTGGCGCGCGCTATTCCTCGTCAACGTGCCGGTCTGCATCGCGATCGCTTGGATGATTTATCGCACCGTACCCCGAACGCTCCATCCCGAAGCCACACCGTGGCGCTTTGATTGGGCCGGCACCGCTCTGCTCATCTCGGCGCTGAGCGCCTATTGCTACGCCGCCACGCCCGCGAGTGGGCACTTCGCCACCGGCAACGCCATCGCGCTGACGCTCGCAATGGCCGCCGCGGCAGCGTTCATACTCGTCGAGCGACGTGTCGCCGATCCCCTGCTGCGGCTGGGGATGTTCCGCGACGTGGTCCTGTGCGGCAACCTGGCGATGAGCGTGATCGGCTCGG
>NZ_BCTX01000231.1 GCF_001590985.1 Novosphingobium naphthalenivorans NBRC 102051 | reverse complement strand
TCGAGCCGATCACGCTCATCGCCAGATTGCCGCATAGGGAAGGATCGCGGAACATCTCCGGCCGCAGCAACGGATTGGCAGCGCGCCGCTCGACCAGCACGAACACCGCCGCGCCCGCAACCGCAAGCGCCAGCGCGACCAGATTGCCGGCGGCGAAGCGGCCGCTTTCGGGCGTGGCTGCGTAGCAATAGGCACACAGCGCCCCGACGAGCAGGAAGGTGCCGGTCCAGTCCGGCCGCCACGGCCCCGCCGTGGCATGGCGGGTTCGCGGCACCGTTCGGTGGACCATCCAGGCAATCGCGATGCAGATCGGCACGTTGACGAAAAACAACGCGCGCCAGCCGAAGCCCGCGATCAGGAACCCGCCCAGCGAGGGACCCGCCGCTGTCCCCAAGCCCGACATCGCGGCCAGCAGGCCAAGCACGCTGCCGAGCCGCCGAGTCGGCACGATGTCGCAGACCAGCGCAGTGGCCAGCACCAACATGATCGCGCCTCCCACGCCCTGCAGCCCCC
>NZ_BCTX01000230.1 GCF_001590985.1 Novosphingobium naphthalenivorans NBRC 102051 | reverse complement strand
TTGTGAAGTGTTTCAAAAATAAATTGCGCTGTGCAGCTGATCAGCAGGAAACCGGTGAGGGACTCAATTCCCGCAAGAGCGCGAACGTGTCCGGTCGGATAGATGTCGCCAAGGCCAAGTGTCGTGATGTTGACCAACGAAAAATAAAAGAGATCCATCCAGCTCTCACCTGGCGTATGGACGAATCCGCCCAGCCCCAGACTGTGACTCCATTTGAAGCCAGCAGCGAATTCGAGAGCAATGAGCAGATGGCTCATAAGGACGATGAGATAGGCGGCACTGAATCTCAGTGGACGCACAGCGCTTCCGCCGTACGTCATGCGCGCAAGAGCCAGCATACCGATGTGTAGCCAAATGGCTCCAAGAAACAGGAGAACCCCGATGACGATCGCAACAATCATCATTTCGGCCCTCGTTTTGCTGTTTGGTGCGAATGGGGGGCACGATCGTGCGCCGGGGAATGTCTTCCGCGCGAGAGAAACATAGCCTCTCCTGCGAATGCTGCGGCAATGCCC
>NZ_BCTX01000229.1 GCF_001590985.1 Novosphingobium naphthalenivorans NBRC 102051 | reverse complement strand
TCGAGCGCATCCGCGCGATCCGGGTGGGCGATCCGATGGATCCGGCCAGTCAGATGGGCGCGATCAATTCGAAGGGTCAGTACGACAAGGTTCTGCGCCATATCGCAAACGCGCGCGAGGACGGCGCCCGGCTGCTCGCCGGCGGCGGCCGGCCCGAGGGAGAGGAGTTCCGCAAGGGCTTTTGGGTCCAGCCGACGCTGTTTGGTGACGTCGAGCAATCGATGCGTATCGCGCAGCAGGAGGTGTTCGGCCCGGTTCTTTCGGTAATGAAATGGTCGACGCTCGACCAGGCGATCACGATCGCCAACGCGACCGACCTCGGCCTGACCGCGTCGATCTATGCCAACAACATCGACGACGCCTTCGCCGCCGCGCGCCGCGTGCGCTCCGGCTATGTGTGGATCAACAGCGTCGGACCGCATTACCCCGCCATGCCCTATGGCGGAATGAAGAACAGCGGCACGGGGCGTGAAGAAGGCATCGAGGAGATGCTGAGCTACACCGAGCAGAAGGCCTATAAT
>NZ_BCTX01000228.1 GCF_001590985.1 Novosphingobium naphthalenivorans NBRC 102051 | reverse complement strand
CTCCGGAAAAGATTGGCCAAGATAGCTCGACGCTCTCCGAAACCTTCGTGGAAGCACTCAACCGAGCGCCAGATCGCGCTCAGTTTTTGTCTGCGGACGCCTATCGCATCGGACCTCGCGGATGGTCAGGGAGTTTGGCCACAATCTTAGACAGACGACGAGAAGAACTGCAAAAGCTGGCAGATCATGAAGACGAAGCAGTACGAAATTGGGTGCAGGAGCGCAGCGCCAACCTTCTGGAATGGGCAAAACGGGAACGTGAGCGCGAAAGTGAACGTGAAGAGCGGTTCGAATAAGGCTTGTGGGCATCTGCAAACCAAAGGAACCTTCGAAGGCCACGCCTCCAGAGTTGGCGGGTTAGGGAAGTTGGTCAACGATGCTCACGAGCAGGACTTCGAATGGCGGCCAAGGGGACAATTTTCGCCACTGTAACACCACGCTCAAAACTTCTCACCACTCCTCCGAAATATCTTCGTCCGGCAACTCTTTCGTGCCGCGAGTAGACGTTGATGGCGGCACTTCTCGGTCCGTCACCAAAGACACCCGCT
>NZ_BCTX01000227.1 GCF_001590985.1 Novosphingobium naphthalenivorans NBRC 102051 | reverse complement strand
GACCTCGGCCTTGAGCAACTGGGAGAGGATGGGGACAGCCGCATTGAACGCAGGCGCTCCCTGCTCGATCAACTCGCCAACAGCCTGGGCCATTCCGTACATCTTGAGGGCGCGCAGCATGACGACAACGGCGGCGCTGGCGGGATCATGACGCATGGCGCAGAGCCTTGTCCCGCAGCGTATCGTAGCGTGCAACGTTGGCCTTGGGTTCGCGCCGCAGGGCCAGGGCCTGGGGAGCATCGATACTGGGCGGAGTGCCATCCTTGCCATCGACCAGGCGGTGCAGGATATTGAGGATATGGGTCTTGGTCGCGACGCCGGCCTCGAGAGCCAGCTCGACGGCGCACAGCACGGCCTGTTCGTCATGGTGCAGGACCAGCGAGAGGATCTCCACCATCTCCCTGTCGCCGCCTGGGCGCCGCAGAAGCTGGCTCTGCAGTTGCCGGAACGCCTCCGGCATCTCGGTGAAGGGCGCGCCATTGCGCAGGGCTCCCGGTTTGCGCTGGATCACCGCGAGATAGTGCCGCCAGTCATAGATCGTCCGTCCCGGCTGATCATGGG
>NZ_BCTX01000226.1 GCF_001590985.1 Novosphingobium naphthalenivorans NBRC 102051 | reverse complement strand
CCGGACACGCCGACATAGCGGACATCCGGCGATAGTGGCATGACGACGGAATGAAGTCCCTTCACTGCCTTCTCACAATGGTGTTGCTGGTGAGTGCTCAGCCCCTTTTGGCCGCAACTACACTTTGCGATGTCATTCGAAATTTCGAGATGGCTGCCCCCGCGAAATCGGACAATCCACACGAGAGGCGTTGGGTCGAGTTCCATTGGGGCTTTGACCACTCACCCGATACGATTTGGTCGTGGGGGTGTCAGCATTCGGCCCAACAAATTGCCGGTCAAACATGCACTTGGCTAAAAGATAATACCAATCAGGAGTTCGCCATGATTTTGCCGCAAAGCATCATGGCTTGTTACGGATATCACTTCCCAACGCACTCCTTCTACGATTGGGCTGGGATGACTGGGACGATCACTCTTCGTGGTCACAAGGGAACCCGTTTGCTTCTCGATTTAAACTACCGAGACCTTCCGAACGGGGAGGTCGCCATGAGGCTTGCTGTCGAAACCGAGGATGGTGTCTATGTGCCTGACGAACTGCCGTCGATTGCGCCAATGCCTGTGAAGTAGGAAACTGTTCGTCCGCACA
>NZ_BCTX01000225.1 GCF_001590985.1 Novosphingobium naphthalenivorans NBRC 102051 | reverse complement strand
CTGCTCGCCGAAACCCGCTCAATCCGTAGATCCATGGCCTCGCGTCCGATAACGGCGACGAACCGGGAGCCTTCCGGAACGAACCATTGGGTCCGGTAGGCGAGGACGGCGCGCAGGCGCTCGAGCAGGGCCGCTTCATCGCCCAGAAGGAGACGGGTCGCCATTTCCTGCGCATCGAGCAGGAAACGATCGTGCTGCGTATCCCAGCTATCAGCCTCGCGATCGTCGCTGGCGCAAAAGCAGGCGCCGTCGAGCAGATCGACCAGTTCGGCAGGCGTGACGGCCGTGGGTGCCGCCAGGAGAATATTAGCCTCCTCAAAGCTCCAGAAGAGGCCATCGTCATATTCGATGGCGACAGGCGCCGGTATATGAAGCGTTTCAGGGGCGGGGCCAGAAATCGTCAGCACGAGATCCAGTCGCTCGACCGTGCCGCTGTCGATACCGGGAAGGTCCGACCCACCGAGCACAAGCGTCTCGCCCCCCTTGTCGATCTCGAAGCGGAGATCAGTGATCCGGGGAAGCCGGTCATACCAGCCATAGCCCACCATCGCCTCGTCGGATTCGGCGAGCCGTCCCTCATAGCGGCCGTCCTTCG
>NZ_BCTX01000224.1 GCF_001590985.1 Novosphingobium naphthalenivorans NBRC 102051 | reverse complement strand
TGTCGACCATGGGGCTTGCCGCGCGCCGGCTAAGCCGCGCGCGCATTCCTTAGCGCTTCCGCGATCACTGCCGCAGCTGCCTTAGCAGTCTCGCGTTCAGTTTCGCCTGGTTCCATGGCCGTAGCCACGTCAAAATTGCCAGACAGCCAAGCGCCGATCGATCCGAGCTGACGAAACAAGGTGTCAGCGACCATTGACGCAGAATCAAGTATAGTTCCATCAATCTGCAATGCAGAGAACGGTCGCTTGCGGACTTCTCCGAACCAGCTGCGATTTTTCTCCACCCGCCCATGCTCCATCGGCGCGCCGTGTACCACCGTGTGACGTGCGGTCATGAGGACCTCGCCAAGGTTTGCTGCATATTCGACACAGCCCAAGAGTAATGGCTCCTCCTCCGCCAGCGCGCGCAAGGCCTTGAAGCGATCGCTGACGGTCATGCGATCGGTTGTCGGGATCTGTCCCACTGCGATTTCTCTGGATTTGGTCAACAGCACAAATTCAAGCTGCTGCTCAACCATGCTGAACAATACAACAAATGTCCCGATCTGACGTTGCGTTTCCTCGTCGATACCAAAAAAGCATGGAGTTTGGTTTGCACGGGCGCATTGGCCAGTCCCGTGAACAA
>NZ_BCTX01000223.1 GCF_001590985.1 Novosphingobium naphthalenivorans NBRC 102051 | reverse complement strand
TTCGCGCCCTCGCTCGTCGCCAAGATTGCTTACGAGAACAGCAATTTCCCGGAAGACCCGTCAGTCAACAGCTTTCATGCCCAGGTGGCATTCGGCTTCTGAAAGGGATCGCCATGAAGATTTCGCCACTTCCACTTGCCGCGCTGGTCCTCGCATTCAGTCTTGGGTTTTCCCAGCTTACCCCTGCCCAGAGCGCCGATCGCAAGGCAGAGCCTGACCCCATGCAATTTGCGCGCGGTGCCAAGGCCTGGGCAGACAATTGCGGACGGTGCCACAACATCCGCGATCCGAAGGAATATTCCGACAGAAGCTGGAACGTAATCGCGAAGCACATGCGCGTGCGCGCCAATATATCGGGTGATACCGCCGATGACATTGCTGCCTTCCTCAAGGCCAGCAATAATTGAGGCGATCCACCCCGAATCATGAAGCAATACCTCTGCTTTCGATGGAGAAGAAAATGATCCGTGCACACGCCTTGCGCCTATCTTCCGTCTGTATTGCCGTGACCGCAGCGCTCGCTTCGGTCGCGGCTGCGGCCGCTACGACGACGATATGCGGATTCTCCGGTGGCGATCCAGTGCACGGAAAGGTCGTATATGCGCAGACGTGCGTGGCATGTCACGGCGCCAATGGGCGC
>NZ_BCTX01000222.1 GCF_001590985.1 Novosphingobium naphthalenivorans NBRC 102051 | reverse complement strand
CCGGCCTCGGCGCCCTGGGCCGGCGCGCCGGCGGTTTCGCCTTCGCCGGGCAGCGGCGGCAGCGCGTCATCGGCCTTGCGCGCCATCTCCGAGGCGAGGTCGCGCCGCCGCGTCGGACGCGACCAGACCACGTTGTAGCTGCCGTCCTCCTGGCGGAACGCGGAAATGTAAAGCGGCGCCGCCAGGCTCGGATCCTCGATCTTCCCGTTGAGGAACGCCTCGCCCGTGCCGTTCGAGAACAGCTCGAACAGCGCCCCAACCTGCACCCACGCCCGCGATGCCGACAGCGCCAGCACCTCGAACTTCGGCGCCTTCGGATTGGCCGAGTGCACCTCGCGCAGCGCAATCGTCATCGCAATCGTCAGCGTCTCGATCTTGCCGACGAAAATACCGCCTTCATTCTGCTTGATCGAACCAATGTTCATGGAAAGTCTCCTGGATGATGGTCTCGAACACTGTGTCCGGGACACCGTCCTTCCTCCCCCTCCTCTCCTCGGCCGTTCGGCCGAGCCAGCGCGCAAGCGCCATAGCCGAGGCCCGCGTCCGCGGCCTCGGGACGATCCGGTCGATCCATGGATCGATCCGAACAGCCCCCGCCTGGTCCCGGCCTGATCAACCCCACCCCCGACGCCAATCGTCGGGCAGCAGATCAG
>NZ_BCTX01000221.1 GCF_001590985.1 Novosphingobium naphthalenivorans NBRC 102051 | reverse complement strand
CTGGTGCCGACCTTCCATTCCTGCGCGATGCCGATGTAGGGGGCAAACTCGCGTCTGAATTCGTAGCGCAGGCGCAGCCCTGCCTCAATACGATCGACACCACCTCCGATACCCAGTTCCGGAATGTCCTGAGCCGCAAGATTGATCTCCGCGCGGGGCTGCAGGATCAGTCGCTGGGTGATGCGCTGATCCAGTTCAGCCTGAACCCTGGCCGTGACATCGCCCTTATTTGAAACGAAAGCCGTGGCCTCGATGTCGAACAGGTAGGGCGCCAGGCCCTGCACGCCGATGGCGGCATAGGTTCGCGAAGGTCCCACAAGGTCCTGACGAACACCGGCCTGGAGATCCCACCGCGGCCCGATGGCGTGGCTCCACAGGGCCTGGACTTCGGCTCGCTCCGGCTTTTTGCCGAAATTGCCCTCGCCTTCGCTCTTGAACCAAAGCTTGTCGATATGGCCGCCATAGGCGCCCTGAACATCCCAAGTGTAACCATCCTTGCCCTTGCGAGCACGGTATTCTGCGCGGTCGGCCATGAACCAGAAGACCGGCAACCCGCTCACTTCGCGAACTACGTGCGCCCGCGATGCCGCCATCACGTCGGCCCCGACATACTGGTCAGCCGCAAAGGCCGGACCGGAGAAGGCCTCAGGCGGCGGCGGTGACTGGGGGATATCATCGG
>NZ_BCTX01000220.1 GCF_001590985.1 Novosphingobium naphthalenivorans NBRC 102051 | reverse complement strand
AGATCGACGTGATCGCGCCGAAATTGCTGATCTGGACCTATTCAGCCTTCCGGGTGAGCGCAAACTCCATTGGCACAGCGTTGCAGATCATCAAATTTCGACGAAAATGCATAGCTGCTTGTGGTCCGTTCACCGATCGAGAACTTTCTCACGCCAGGCTATAAATTAGCCAAACCACTAACCCTGATTGTTTATGATTGCGGCTTTATAAATCGATTGGATGAAGTTTTGGCCGACGTTGAAGGTCGTGTCAAGTCTGTACAATGAAGAGAAATCAAGGGTTATAAGGTCATTTTGCCTTGAGAAATGCTCGCGCGGGTTAGGCTCTTCTTTAATTTCGACAATCCATTCTGATCGAGGTGCCGAGGGAAGACTAAGGTGCGCGCCGCCGGTCGACGATGTTGGCGCTTGCTAAGCGTCCGGCTTTGCAGCGAGCGCACACGCCCTCCGCACGCCGTGGGACCGAGGGGCGGTTGCTCGCGATATTGTTGGCCACTACTTTAGAATTACGCAGCACTTCCGCTGATTTGAAAGACGAAAGATGGATCTCAGCGGGCTCCAATACCCACCGCCGACCGATCATGCGGCCTTCGAACGGTTGACGCGGCGAGTGTTCGCCGAGCGGTTACTGATGCCGCAGCTCAACGGAAAGACCGGACAAGCGCAGGACGGCGTCGATATTGTTGCTTCGG
>NZ_BCTX01000219.1 GCF_001590985.1 Novosphingobium naphthalenivorans NBRC 102051 | reverse complement strand
GCCCCAACCCTCCTTGAAAAAATCGCCTACAAAGGCCCCTGCTGAGCGGGTTGTGAAGGATATTCGGCGTCAGACCCGACGGCACTTCTCGGCCGAAGACAAGATTCGCATCGTGCTCGATGGGCTGCGCGGCGAGGACAGCATTGCCGAGCTGTGCCGCAAAGAAGGCATCGCGCAGAGCCTGTATTACACCTGGTCGAAAGAGTTCATGGAAGCTGGCAAGCGTCGCCTGGCCGGCGACACCGCGCGTGCCGCGACCACTGGCGAGGTGCAGGATCTGCGCCGCGAGGCTCGTGCCCTGAAGGAATGCGTTGCCGACCTGACACTCGAAAACCGTCTGCTGAAAAAAAGCATGATCGCGGATGGGGGCGACGACGAATGAGGTATCCCGCATCAGAAAAGCTCGAGATCATCCGGATCGTCGAGCAGTCGCACCTGCCTGCCAAGCGTACGCTGGACCAGCTCGGCATCGCCCGTCGGACGTTCTACCGCTGGTATGACCGTTATCTTGAGGGCGGGCCGGAGGCGCTGGAGGATCGGCCATCGGCACCGAGCCGAGTGTGGAACCGCATCGGCCGCGACATTCAGGGCAAGATCGTCGAGATGGCACTGGAAGAGACCGATCTGAGCCCCCGCGAACTGGCGGTGCGCTTCACCGACGAGAAGCGCTACTTCGTGTCGGAATCCACGGTTTACCGCCTGTTGAAGGCCCATGATCTGATCACCT
>NZ_BCTX01000218.1 GCF_001590985.1 Novosphingobium naphthalenivorans NBRC 102051 | reverse complement strand
CGGCGTGGAACGGGATCGGCGTCGCCGCCCGCGCCGAGGCACTCCGCGCGTTCGGCCGCAAGATGCTGGAACGCGCCGAAGAGCTGCTGGAGGTCGAGGTCCGCGACACCGGCAATACGATCGCGCCGATGCGCGGCGACGTGCGCACCGGTGTGGAGGGGATGAACTATTATGCTGGCCTCGCCTATGAACTGAAGGGCGATACGATCCCGGCGACGCCCGGCAACCTGCACTTCACCACGCGCGAGCCTTACGGCGTGGTCGCTCGGATCGTGCCGTTCAACCATCCGGTGATGTTCGCCACCGCCCGCACCGCGGCCGCGCTGATGGCCGGCAATTCGGTGGTGGTAAAGCCGCCCGAGACGAGCTCGCTCTCCGCGCTGATCCTGTCTGAGATCGCGCGCGATGCGCTGCCGCCGGGCGTGTTCAATATCGTCACCGGCACCGGAGCGGGCGCGGGCGCGCCGCTGGTGCGCCATCCCGGTGTCAAGCGGATCGCGTTTATCGGTTCAGTCGAGACCGGCATGGCGATTCAGCGGATGGCGGCGGAGAGCGCGGTCAAGCACGTCACGCTGGAGCTGGGCGGAAAGAACCCACTGATCGCCTTCCCCGACGTCGATCCGGCGACCGTGATCGACGCCGCGATCGCCGGGATGAACTTCTCGTGGCAGGGCCAGTCGTGCGGATCGACCAGCAGGCTCCTGCTGCACGAATCGATCCATGACGATGTCGTCGCTGGGCTGG
>NZ_BCTX01000217.1 GCF_001590985.1 Novosphingobium naphthalenivorans NBRC 102051 | reverse complement strand
AGGCGTGGAACGGTATCGGCGTCGCCGCGCGTGCCGAGGCGCTTCGCGCGTTCGGGCGCAAGATCCTCGAGCGTGCCGACGAGCTGCTCGAGGTCGAGGTTCGCGATACCGGCAACACGATCGCGCCGATGCGCGGCGACGTGCGCACCGGCGTGGAAGGGATCAACTATTATGCCGGCCTGGCTTATGAGCTGAAGGGAGAAACCATTCCCGCGACGCCGGACAATCTCCACTTCACGGTGCGCGAGCCCTATGGCGTGGTGGCTCGCATTGTACCCTTCAACCATCCGGTGATGTTCTCCACCGCGCGCACCGCGGCCGCGCTGATGGCCGGCAATTCGGTAGTGGTAAAGCCGCCCGAGACGAGCTCGCTTTCCGCGCTGATCCTGTCCGAGATCGCGCGCGAGGCGCTGCCGCCGGGCGTGTTCAATATCGTCACCGGTACCGGAGTGGGCGCGGGCGCGCCGCTGGTGCGCCATCCCGGTGTCAAGCGGATCGCGTTTATCGGTTCGGTCGAGACCGGCATGGCGATTCAGCGGATGGCCGCAGAGAGCGCGGTCAAGCACGTCACGCTGGAGCTGGGCGGAAAGAACCCGCTGATCGCCTTCCCCGACGTGGATCCAGCGACCGTAATCGACGCCGCAATCGCCGGTATGAACTTTTCGTGGCAGGGCCAATCATGCGGATCGACCAGCAGGCTCCTGCTGCACGAATCGATTTATGACGATGTCGTCGCTGCGCTGA
>NZ_BCTX01000216.1 GCF_001590985.1 Novosphingobium naphthalenivorans NBRC 102051 | reverse complement strand
ACATGGGAGCGTTCGATGATCCGTCTATGCTCGCACAGGATCTGCCCCTCAGCGGCAATGACGATCCAATCAGGATAAACCCGCAAGCTCACCGGCCGGTTGGCGAAGGAAGCAGGGACGCTGTAGCGGTTGCGTTCGAAGGATATCAGGCAGGTCGGCGACACCCGCTTGGTATGTTCAACGAAGCCGTCGAAGGGGCGCCCCAGCGGCATCAGGCTCGCGATCTCTGCGGCATGCACGTCGGCGATGGTGCCGGGCAACACACCGTGCGGAATCTCGCCCCACTGCGCGATGCATTGCTCTTCGAGCCAGGCGTTGAGCGCATCGATATCCGGGAAGGCGGGCATCGCCTGCCATAGCCGCCGACGGGCATCCTGAACGTTCTTCTCAACCTGGCCCTTCTCCCATCCCGAGGCCGGGTTGCAGAACTCCGGTTCGAACAGGTAGTGGCTCGCCATAGCCGCAAAGCGGGCGTTGACCTGCCGAGCCTTGCCGCTGCCGATCTTGTCGACCGCGGTCTTCATGTTGTCGAAAATCCCGCGCTGCGGCACGCCGCCCAGCACCCGGAAGGCCTGGGTCATCGCATCGAACAGCATCTCGTGGGTTTGGAGCGGATAGGCGCGGACGATGAACGCCTTGCTGTGCGAGAGCTTCGTGTGCGCCGCCTGCAGCTTGGTTTGCCTGCCGCCGATCATCGCCCAGTCTTCACTCCAGTCGAACTGGAAAGCTTCGCCGGGCTGGAACACC
>NZ_BCTX01000215.1 GCF_001590985.1 Novosphingobium naphthalenivorans NBRC 102051 | reverse complement strand
TCCAGCAAACACGACATCGCCGAGGCCGAAATGCACACCGCACCGTCCTTGGCGGAAGGCCAGATGAACCGTCCGTGCTCGAGCCGCTTGGCATAGAGGGACATGCCGATGCCGTCGTGCCACAGGATCTTGCATAGGGATCCCTTACGACCGCGAAAGATGAAAAGGTCGCCCGCGAACACGTCTTGATGAAGGCCGTGTTGAACCTGCCGGGCGAGGCCAAGCATGCCCCGGCGCATATCCGTGTGCCCCATCGCGAGCCAGATCCGCGCTTGTCCTGGAATCGGGATCACGCGCGCAGCCCCTGCAGTGCCGCCGTGACCAGCGCCGGCGGTGCATGGGGGGCAATCCGCACCACGGCGCCAGCAATCTCGATCTCGATAGCGACCGAGCCAATATCGACCGTCGGTTCGGCCCGCAGGCGCTCCGGCGTGTCGTCGACCAGCACCGGCACGAAGCCGCTCTCCGGTTCCGGGTCTGGATCGAGCAACTCCTTGCGCCAGCGATAGAGCTGGGCCGGTGCGATATCTGCCGCCCGTGCAATCTCCGACACGTTCGCACCCGGCTCCAGGGTTGCCTCGATCAACTCCAGCTTCTGATCGTCCGTCCAGGTGCGGCGACGCTCGACACCCGTTATCACCGTCACTTGCGTCATCACACCGAGCCGTCGCTAATACCGATGCAAATAACATTACTTGCACCAGGACGATCTCACCCACGCTCGCGAACCATGCAAGACGGCCCCCGCCGGAGGGATA
>NZ_BCTX01000214.1 GCF_001590985.1 Novosphingobium naphthalenivorans NBRC 102051 | reverse complement strand
CCGTGATCATGGCGACGCTGGTCGTCGGCCCCTTCTATCTGGTCGAGGGTCTGCACATGACACCCGCCCAGGCGGGGCTGGCGCTTTCGGTCGGGCCGGTCATCTCGGCTGTCGGGGGCGTGCCGATCGGGCGGCTGGTCGACCGGCTCGGCATCGTCGCGATGAGCCTTGCCGGGCTGGCGATCATGGCGGCGGGAGCGGCGGGGCTGGCTTTCAGCGAGGGGATCGTCGGCCTGCCGCGCTTCATCGGCTCGCTGATCGTGGTGATGGGCGGCTATGGCGTGTTTCAGATCTCCAACAACGCCGCGGTGATGGCGAAATCCTCTTCTGCAACGCGCGGCACCTTCGCCGGACTGATGAACCTGTCGCGCAATATCGGATTGGTCACCGGCGCGTCGGTGATGGCCTCGATCTTTTCCGCCACCGCGCACGATGGAGCTCCGGGCGGACTCGCCGCGGCGCACGGACTCAGGGCCACCTTCGCGACAGCCGCCGGCATGGCTGCCCTCGCAGTGGCAATCGGGCTATCGAGCGGCGCGGTCCCGATCTTGCGCCGCAACGCAAAACGCGGCGGCTGACGGCAAATTTCGGGCCGCGCCATCCGAAAGGTTGACGCGACCGACCAGCCGTATAGAAATGAACACGTCCATAAAACTGGACGCCCTGCACGTCCCAAAAGCTGGAGAGAACCAATGAAGCCGGTGACGACGGCGTCGCACATGTTGATCGGTGGCGATCTGGTGGCGAGCGAAAGCGGCGACTGGATCGATTCGATCGACCCCGCGACGGAGGAGGTGATCGGGCGCATTCCCAATGGCGACGCGCGCGACGTGGCCCGGGCGGTGGAGGCGGCGGATCGTGCGTGGG
>NZ_BCTX01000213.1 GCF_001590985.1 Novosphingobium naphthalenivorans NBRC 102051 | reverse complement strand
AAAAGGCTCTGTTGCAAAAATCGTGAAGCTTGAGCATGCTTGGCGGAGATTGGACGGACGGAACGATGACGGATTTCAAGTGGCGCCATTTCCAGGGTGATGTGATCCTGTGGGCGGTGCGCTGGTATTGTCGCTATCCGATCAGCTATCGCGACCTTGAGGAAATGCTGGCGGAACGCGGCATTTCGGTCGACCATACGACGATCTATCGCTGGGTCCAGTGCTACGCCCCGGAGATGGAGAAGCGGCTGCGCTGGTTCTGGCGGCGTGGCTTTGATCCGAGCTGGCGCCTGGATGAAACCTACGTCAAGGTGCGGGGCAAGTGGACCTACCTGTACCGGGCAGTCGACAAGCGGGGCGACACGATCGATTTCTACCTGTCGCCGACCCGCAGCGCCAAGGCAGCGAAGCGGTTCCTGGGCAAGGCCCTGCGAGGCCTGAAGCACTGGGAAAAGCCTGCCACGCTCAATACCGACAAAGCGCCGAGCTATGGTGCAGCGATCACCGAATTGAAGCGCGAAGGAAAGCTGGACCGGGAGACGGCCCACCGGCAGGTGAAGTATCTCAATAACGTGATCGAGGCCGATCACGGAAAGCTCAAGATACTGATCAAGCCGGTGCGCGGTTTCAAATCGATCCCCACGGCCTATGCCACGATCAAGGGATTCGAAGTCATGCGAGCCCTGCGCAAAGGACAGGCTCGCCCCTGGTGCCTGCAGCCCGGCATCAGGGGCGAGGTGCGCCTTGTGGAGAGAGCTTTTGGCATTGGGCCCTCGGCGCTGACGGAGGCCATGGGCATGCTCAACCACCATTTCGCAGCAGCCGCCTGATCGGCGCAGAGCGACAGCCTACCTCTGACTGCCGCCAATCTTTGCAACAGAGCCCC
>NZ_BCTX01000212.1 GCF_001590985.1 Novosphingobium naphthalenivorans NBRC 102051 | reverse complement strand
AGAGCCTGATCCGAAAGTTGTTGAGCGATACCAGTATGTTGTGATTCACGCCGTCTTTGCGAAGAGATGGAGTGAAACATGGCATGGACTGGTATCGCCCGGCGCGAGCATAGCCGGGAAGGATTGCGTTATCCAAGCGATATGACGGACCGGGAGTGGGCGTTGGCTGCTCCGTTTATTCCGCCGGCCAAGACCGGTGGTCGACGTCGGACGACCGATATGCGCGAGGTGCTGAACGCGCTGCTGTACCTAGCCTCTGCCGGATGTGCGTGGCGGCTGCTGCCCAAATGCTTCCCACCGGCCTCCACGGTGCGGCGCTATTTTTACGCGTGGCGCGATGCCGGGCTGTTCGATGCAATCAACACGCTGCTGGTCATGAACCTGCGCGAGATCGAGGGGCGCGAAGCCTCGCCATCGGCCGGAGTGATCGACAGCCAGTCGGTCAAGACCACGGAAAGCGGCGGGGTTTCGGGCTATGATGCGGGCAAGAAGGTGAAGGGCAGGAAGCGTCATATCGTCACCGACACCTGCGGATTTTTGATCTTTGTTCTCGTCCATGCTGCCGACATCCAGGATCGCGACGGCGCCGTCGATGTCCTGGCGGCGATACGACATCGCTTCCCGTGGCTGCGTCACATCTTCGCCGATGGCGGCTATGCCGGAGACAAACTCCGCGACGCGCTCGCCTGCATGGGCCAGTGGACCGTCGAGATCATCAAGCGTTCCGACACCGCCAAAGGCTTCCAGGTCCTGCCCCGCAGATGGGTCGTGGAACGAACCTTCGCTTGGCTCGGAAGATGCCGCCGCCTCGCCAAGGATTGGGAAACTTCCATCGCCTCCTCAACCGCTTGGGCGCTTATCGCCTCCATCCGTATGCTCACCCGCAGAACCGCAAGGTATTGCTTGGCTTGAGAAACTTTCGAATCGGGCACTT
>NZ_BCTX01000211.1 GCF_001590985.1 Novosphingobium naphthalenivorans NBRC 102051 | reverse complement strand
CGATGCCGTTCTCGTGTTCGAGATGGACGAGTTGGTCAGAAGGCGACATTGTCGCCGCCTTTGGTCTGGAGCATGGCGCGGGCCTCGGCGGGGGTGGCGATATCGAGGCTGAGTTCCTCGAGGATGCGGCGGATCTTGGCGACCTGCTCGGCATTGGAGGTGGCGAGCCTGCCCTTGCCGGCATAGAGGCTGTCCTCGAGCCCGACCCGCACATTGCCGCCCAGGATCGCGCTCATCGTGACGAACGGCAGCTGGTGGCGGCCAGCGCCCAGCACCGAGAGATAATAGTCCTGCCCGAACAACCGGTCCGCGGTCGCGCGCATGTGCAGCAGGTTCTCCGGCTCGGGTCCGATCCCGCCCAGGATGCCGAAGATGCACTGCACGAAGAAGGGCGGCTTCACCAGGCCCAGGTCGGCAAAGTGCGCCAGATTGTAGAGATGCCCCACGTCATAGCACTCGAACTCGAAGCGCGTGCCGTTCGCCCCCATTGCCCGCATGCCATAGTCGATCTGGGTGAAGGTGTTCGACAGGATCAGGTCCTTCGTCCCTTCCAGATAGGGCTTCTCCCAGTCGTGCTTGAACTCGGTGATCTTGCCCGCCGCGCCCGAGATGTTGAAGTTGAACGAGCCCATGTTCATCGACGCCACCTCGGGCTGCGTCGCCAGCGCCGGCGCCAGCCGCTGCTCCAGCGTCATCCCCAGACCCCCGCCCGTCGTCACGTTGAGGATCGCGTCGGTCTGCTGCTTGATCCGCGGCAGGAACTCCAGGAACCGCTCCGGCGTCTGGTCAGGCTTGCCCGTCTCCGGATCGCGCGCGTGCAGATGGATCATCGCCGCCCCGGCCTCCGCCGCCGCTACCGCCTCACGCGCAATCTCCTCCGGCGTGATCGGCAAATACGGCGACATCGTCGGCGTATGAATGCTCCCCGTCACCGCACAGGTGATAATCACCTTCTCAGCACGCTTCATT
>NZ_BCTX01000210.1 GCF_001590985.1 Novosphingobium naphthalenivorans NBRC 102051 | reverse complement strand
ACGGCCGCATACGCAACGATCGCTGGATCGGTCTGCAGCTTGGCAATCGTGAACGCGATCAGCACAACGAAATCGGCGACCAGGGCGGCAAGCAGGATCGTCGCTCTGGCGCCAACTTCTCGCCGCAGGTGGCGGAAAACGCCCCAATGAACCAACATGTCCATCACCAGGTAAAAGAATGCGCCGAGCGCAGCGATGCGCGATAGATCAAACAGCACCGCAAGCGCTCCGGCCACTACGACCGTATAGATCAGGAGGTGACTGCGCAGGCTCCCGCTCATGCCGAAGTGGCTGTGCGGGATCATTTTCATTTCGGTCAGCATCGTCAGCATCCGCGAAACAGCAAAGACGCTCGCGATGACGCCGGAGGCTGTCGCAGCCAGAGCGATGGCAATGGTAAAATAGAAACCAATCCAGCCTAGCGCGGGCTCCGCAGCTGCAGCAAGCGAGTAATCACGGGCAGCTATGATAGCATCGATGCTCAGGCTCGATCCGACGGCGATGGCGACAAGCAGGTAGGTCACGACGCAAATACCGATCGCGATCATGATCGTACGACCGACGTTTCGATGCGGATCGACGATTTCTCCGCCACTGTTGGTGATCGTGGTGAAGCCTTTGAAAGCAAGAATCGAAAACGCAACCGACGCCACGAAATCAACGGGGCCGCCGGAGATCGCCTCGCCAGAAAAGGCGCCGGCATCAAGACCGCTGGCCCAGATCGCGGCCACGGCAAAAATGACGATCCCGCCAATTTTAATGATCGACATGACCAGGGAGAACACGCTGACGGAGCGATTGCCCGATGCGTTGATTGCGTAGGCCAGGAAGATCAGGCCGAGCGCCAGAAGGGACAGCAGCAACCCACTACTTTCCAGGCCGAAAGGACGCAGTGCATAGGTCGCGAAGGTCCGAGCCACGAGGCTTTCATTGATGACCATCGAAAGCGCCATAAGCAAAGATGCGGAAGCAGCGAT
>NZ_BCTX01000209.1 GCF_001590985.1 Novosphingobium naphthalenivorans NBRC 102051 | reverse complement strand
GCAATGCCCACGGCCGCATACGCAACGATCGCTGGATCGGTCTGCAGCTTGGCAATCGTGAACGCGATCAGCACGACGAAATCGGCGGCCAGTGCGGCAAGCAGGACCGTCGCCCTCGCACCGACCTCTCGGCGCAGGTGACGAAAAACGCCCCAATGAACCAACATGTCCATCACCAGGTAAAAGAAGGCACCGAGCGCGGCGATACGTGAGAGATCAAAGAGCACCGCAAGCGTTCCGGCCACTACGACCGTATAGATCAGGAGGTGACTGCGCAGGCTCCCGCTCATGCCGAAGTGGCTGTGCGGGATCATTTTCATTTCCGTCAGCATCGTGAGCATCCGTGACACGGCGAAAACACTGGCGATGACGCCGGACGTTGTCGCAGCCAATGCGATGGCGATGGTAAAATAGAATCCTATCCGGCCAAGTGCAGGCTCCGCAGCTGCGGCGAGCGAGTAATCGCGGGCATCGATGATGGCGTTGATACTCAGGCTCGATCCGACAGCGATGGCGACAAGCAGATAGGTCACCACGCAGATGCCGATCGCGATCATGATCGTGCGACCGACATTTCGATGCGGATCGACGATTTCTCCGCCGCTGTTGGTGATCGTCGTGAAGCCCTTGAAGGCAAGAATCGAAAACGCAACCGACGCCACGAAATCCACGGGGCCACCGGTCATCGCCTCGCCAGAAAATGCGCCGGAGGTGAGACCGCTCGCCCAGATCGCTGCCACGGCAAAGATGACGATCCCGCCAATCTTTATGATCGACATGACCAGGGAGAACGCACTGACGGAGCGATTACCCGATGCGTTTATCGCGTAGGCCAGGACAATCAGGCCGAGCGCCAGAAGGGACAGCAGTAACCCGCTACTCTCCATGTCGAAAGGACGCAATGCGTAGGTCGCGAAGGTCCGAGCCACGAGGCTTTCATTGATGACCATCGAAAGCGCCATAAGCAAAGATGCGGAAGCGGCGAC
>NZ_BCTX01000208.1 GCF_001590985.1 Novosphingobium naphthalenivorans NBRC 102051 | reverse complement strand
CTTTGTTGCATATCAAAGTGATGGATTCCCTTGAGGAATCGGAAGACGTAGATGGTCGGGATGCCCAAGCCGACGCCCACGAAGTATCGCACGACCAACTGACCCGAGTATAACGCTGCGCTGAAGAGGCGCGGGTCGCTGGAGGTTTGGTTTGATCCTGGGATGGCGTGGTTTGCGGTTCCGGACGGGCGTGCAGGACGTCCGCTGCGCTTTTCCGCTCAGGCGATCGAGTTTTGCCTGACGCTGAAGGGGTTGTTCCAGCTTCCTTTGCGTCAGGTGACGGGGCTGGTCCAAAGCCTGCTCAGGATGACGGGTCTGGACTGGCCCGTACCGGATTATACGACACTGTGCCGCCGCCAGCGGACCTTGCCGGTGGAGTTGGGCGGACGCCCCAGTTCAGGCGGCCTGCACCTTCTGGTGGACAGCACCGGTATCAAGATGATGGGCGAAGGCGAGTGGAAGACGAGGAAGCACGGCGCGTCCCGGCGTCGCCAGTGGCGCAAGGTGCATATCGGGATCGACGCCGGGACCCTCGACATCCGGGCGATTGAAGGGACGACCAATGCCGCCGGCGATGCGCCGACCCTGCCGGACCTGCTGGCGCAGATCCCGGACGAAGAGCGGATCGTCAGCGTCGGTGGCGACGGTGCCTATGACACCAAAGACTGCCATGCGGCCATTGCCGAACGCGGCGCCGATCCGATCATCCCGGTTCGCCGCAACGGCCGATCATGGACAAAGGACGGTCCCGGCGTCGATGCCCGCAATGAGACGCTGCGGGCGATGAAATATCTGGGTCGGACAATCTGGAAGAAGTGGAGCGGCTATCATCGCCGCAGTCTGGTCGAAACCAAAATGCACTGCTTCAAGCTGCTGGGCTCCCGCCTCGCAGCGCGCACCTTTGAGCGTCAGATAACCGAGCTCAAAGTCCGTGCCGCAATCCTCAATCGCTTCTCACAAATAGGAACGCCCAATACCGTCCGCGTCGTATAATATTATCAAGTAATCATA
>NZ_BCTX01000207.1 GCF_001590985.1 Novosphingobium naphthalenivorans NBRC 102051 | reverse complement strand
TGAGTTCACGAAACAAGTGCAACACCTGCATGGTGTTGTTGCGATGGGAAGAGATTATGGCCAGCTCAGCCTTGATGAGCGGATCGAGATATACCGCCTGCATGCAGGCGGTATATCTCGCAGATCGATAGCAGCCTCACTGGGGCGTGCAGCCTCCACGATCAGTCGAGAGCTGCGGCGCAACAGCGTGAAGACGAAAGTCTGGCCCGGGGGCTACGAACCGGTGCGTGCCCAGTTGCTTGCCGAACGCAGACGCCGTTGGGATTGCCGTTTCAAGCTGGCGCGCCAACCGGACCTGCGCGATCGGGTGAGGGACGGCCTTGCGATGGGATGGTCCCCCGAACAGATCGCCGGCCGGCTGGCGCGCCAGCACGGTCGCACCGTGATCAGCCCGGAGTCAATCTACCGCTTCATCTACCACCGCTCGGCCAGCAAGGACTATTGGCACCGTCTGCTGCCCAGGGCCAAGCACCGGCGAGGCCGCCGGGGCATCCGCGGCGGCAGCAGCGTCGATCTCATCCGGCACCGTTGCCCTGTCCACGAAAGGCCGCACGAGGCCGGCAGCCGAAACGTTCCCGGACACTGGGAGGCTGATTTCATGCTCTTCGCGCGGTATGGCCAGTCCATCCTGGTCGCCCACGAACGCGCCTCGCGCTTCACACTCGTCCTGCGACCCGAAGACCGCAAGGCGCGGCGAACCGCCCATCATCTCTCCGCCATGCTGGGCTCTCTGCCGCAACACCTGCGGCGCACGATTACCTTCGACAACGGCTCCGAATTCGCCCTTCACCATGAACTTGCCGAACAGATCGGCATCAGGACCTTTTTCTGCGAAGTGCGATCGCCATGGCAGAAAGGCGGTGTCGAAAACGCCATCGGACGTCTCAGACGCACCTTGCCGCGAAAGACTGATCTCGATGCCATCGATCTCGCGGCCATTCAGGCTGCCGTTCACCGATACAACGCTACTCCTCGAAAATGCCTCGACTTCCAGACACCCGCCGAGGCATTCTCG
>NZ_BCTX01000206.1 GCF_001590985.1 Novosphingobium naphthalenivorans NBRC 102051 | reverse complement strand
AGAGCGGTTTTCGATCATTCTGGTTCATAGCCGCACGATCTGAAGTAGTTGGCGCATTCCTGAGGCTGGAAGATATCGACGAGTTTGCCGATCAAGCTCCACAGGCCGCTGACCGTTCGCTCGCCCGCTTTGCGGAGCATGGCCTTGAGGCGGGAGAACGCTTTCTCGATCGGGTTGAAGTCGGGGCTGTAGGGCGGGAGAAAGCGCAGGGTTGCGCCTGCGGCCTCGATGAGCACTTGCACCGATGCGCGCTTGTGGCTCGACAGGTTGTCCATGATGACGACGTCGCCGGGCCGCAGTTCCGGGACGAGGACCTGAGCGACGTAGGCTTCGAACCAGTCGCCGTTGATCGGTCCATCGAGCACCATAGGCGCGACCATGCCGGTCATGCGCAGGCCAGCGACCAGGGTGGTGGTCTTGCGGTGGCCGTGCGGGAAGCCCATCCGCAACCGCTCGCCTTTCGGGCAACGACCGTGGCTGCGGGTCATGTTGGTGGCGGTCCAGGTTTCGTCGATGAAGACCAGGCGCTCCGGTTCGAGATCGAGTTGCCCCTCGAACCAGTCCTGACGCTGTTTCAGGACGTCTGGTCGATCTTGCTCTATCGCATGGCCTGTCTTTTTTTGCGCGTCAGGCCACGGCGAACAAAAAAGCGATGTAGCCCGGCCACGGAAACGGCCATGCCCTTGTCCGCAAGCGCCAGACGTAGTTCTTCGAGGGTGATGTCCCTACGCTCCTCCCAAATGGCCAGAATGTCCGCTGCCCGCTCTTCCACCCGCCGCGAGCGCATATCCCCGCCGCGCGGCTTTGGGGCAATGTCACCCGTCTCGCGCTGCTGTGCCCGCCAACGGACCGCCGTTGATGGTGCAACACCGAACCGGGCCGCCGCAGCACGGCAACTCGATCCACTGTCCACCGCTGCCAACAGCCGAGTGCGCAAATCCATCGAAAGAGCCATCCATGCCGGCCTCCTTCACCAGCACGGATTCTGAATCAGAAATCGCGCCCGAAGGGAATCCCAGACCGATTCAGAACGGTCGAAAACCGCTCT
>NZ_BCTX01000205.1 GCF_001590985.1 Novosphingobium naphthalenivorans NBRC 102051 | reverse complement strand
GCTGGCGCCATATTGCTCGCGGCGCAGCTTGGCGATCTGCAGCTTGAGGTGGGCGATCATCGCCTCGGTCGCGCTCTCGCGCGCCCTGGCATTGGCGAGGCGCGCCTCGGCATCGTCGGCGCGTTCAAGCGCAGCGGACAGCAGCGCCTTGAGCGCTTCGACGTCGTCCGGGAGGGGCGATGCGGCCGTGTCCATGACGGCATGGAATCACAGATCGGCGCGGCGTTGAAGCCGAAAATGTGCAGGAAGGCGAAGAAAGTGGCTGGCCTATCCGGCGCTCTGCGGGCGCCAGGAATACTGCGGGTTACGCCAGTCGATCCCTTCCAGCAGGCAGGACAATTGCGCGTTGGTCAGCGAGACGATCCCGTCCTTCGCCGAGGGCCACACGAAGCGTCCCTTCTCGAGCCGCTTGGAATAGAGGGACATGCCGATACCATCGTGCCAGATGATCTTGATCAGCGATCCCGTCCGTCCGCGAAACACGAACAGGTCGCCTCCGTGCGGGTCGCGCTTCAGGCCCTGCTGGACCTGCAAGGCCAGCCCTTGCATCCCTTTGCGCATGTCCGTGTGCCCCATGGCGATCCACACCCGCGCGCCCGCTGGGATCACCGCAGCGCCTTCAAAGTCGCGGCTACCAGTGCAGCGGGCGCCTCGGCCGAAACGCGAACGCTCCGACCTTCGCTCAGTTCCACGGTGATCACGGCGCAGCGATCGCAACCGTCCATCTTCTGGTCCTCGGCGAGGACCGCCTGGGCAAAGGTTGCCTCCACCATCGGATGGGATGCCCCTTTGGCTTGTTCGCGCCGCAGATTGCGCCGCCAGGTGTAGATCAGGCTGGTCGACACGTCCCGCTGCCGGGCGACCTCGGCAACACAAGCGCCCGGCGCGAAAGCCTCGGCCAGGATCTGGAACCGCTCCTCGTCCCGCCACCGACGCCGCCGCTCCGGCCCCATCATCACCGTGATCTGCCCCATGCTGCACTCCTAAGCTCGCTCATACGAGCGCTCTTAAGACCGGTCGTTCACTCACCGGACAAGGCGGGGCTCACCGGACGGGTAC
>NZ_BCTX01000204.1 GCF_001590985.1 Novosphingobium naphthalenivorans NBRC 102051 | reverse complement strand
AGAGCATCAAGGCTCAACTTGACTTCAACACCACGCTCGGCCGCCTGCAGGAGAGCATGGATAATTTGACTGCCGACATGGTCCTCCTTGAATATGTACATTTCAAGCAAGATCCGACGCCGAGCTTTCCCGATGTCAGCGTTCATCGCCTCGAACAGGTCGTCTCCCTCCGTGAAGATCGTATGATCCTCGACATCGGGCTCTCTATTCTCCAAGGCGGCCTTCGCATCGAACGCAAATCATTATGTCGCTAGAACCTGCCGAAGGTATCGGTTGAGCGAACAATCGCCTTATGCCGTCGACAAGTTCAACGATCATTTCGCTGGCTGGCCTTGCATCATGCTCTGCTGATCGAGCATCTGCTCCATCATTTGCTGCATCATGTCCATGCGAGCCTGCATTCGGCCCATCATCGCGGAATTGTCGCCCGAGCTGTCGCCGCCCATCTTCATCCCTCTCATACCGTTCATGCCGCTCATTTTGTCCATCCCACCCATCATCTGGTGCATGGACTGCATCTGTTCCTTCATGAGTTGCATGTGCTCGTGCATCAGCTGCATGCGCTCGCTTCCTTGGGCATCCTTCGCCTGTGCCATCAGGGCTTGCATGCGCTCGAAGCGCTGGGCCATCTGCTGCGAGTCAGCGCTTTGCGCGGCCTGGGGCGCAGGCTCGGCGAGCGCGACCGGTGCTGCTGCGACCAATAGAGCTGCCAGCGGGGCGAGATAGAGCTTGTTCATGTCATTCTCCTCAAGAGATTGGGCAACATTTCGATTGAACAGGGCCAATGTGGGATCATTCGCTCAGATCTTTTCGGCGTTCATCGAATTCTTCTTTGCTGATCTCGCCCTTGGCATAACGCTCTTCAAGGATTTGGCGCGCACGTGACCGGGTTCCTCCGCGCGTCACCTGGCGAAGAAGGAGGACCGCGAGCACAATAACTACGCCCCAGAACAGGAGCATTCCGAATCCGCCGAACATTCCATAGCCCCAGTTCATCATGAGCTTGCTTCCTCCAATGCGCATCCAGTGTGCGCAAGAACTGCTTTTGCCGTGCTACTTCGGGCCAGGGTGCGATCACCAGCGTCCGATGACGATATCCTGGTTTCGGCTATCATCTTTAATCTCCATCAAGGTTTGA
>NZ_BCTX01000203.1 GCF_001590985.1 Novosphingobium naphthalenivorans NBRC 102051 | reverse complement strand
AGGCCGCTCACGTCTTCCAGCCCGACCACGCCGCCGCCGCCGTCCCAGTCCATGCCGATGCCGACATGATCGGGCCCGACCACCTGCAGCGCGTGGAGCAGGTGCTTCATGAAGTCGTCGAAAGTCGGCCGGTCGGTGTCGGGGTACTTTGCGTCGATCTCGCGCCGTTTGGCCAGCAGGGCGGCGTATTGCCCGGCGGTCATGTTCTCTTCACTGCCCATCTGGGCGAACAGCGCCTTGTAGGCCGCCGCCCGCTCGGGATTGGGCTTGCTGGCACGCAGATAGCCGCCGTAGCTGTTGATCTGGATGACCCCGCCCTTGGCCGCCAGCGCGCGCAGGCGGGTGTCATCGACATTGCGCGGATGATCGTAGATCGCCTTGCAGCCCGAGTGCGTGAGCACCACCGGCGTGGTCGACTTGGCGATCAGCTGATCGAGCACTTCGTCGCTCGAATGCGAGCCGTCGATGATCATGCCCAGCTTGTTGGCTTCGGCCAGCAGCTGCTCGCCCAGCGGGCTGAGGCCGTGCCACTTGGGGCCTTCGGGATCGGTCGAACTGTCGGCGAACTGGTTGTTGCGGAAATGGGCAAAGCCGGTTTCGCGCACGCCCATCTTGTAGAACAGCTTGAGCATCGAGACGTCCGTGCCCAGCGGATAGGCGTTCTCGATGCTCATGTAGACGATGCGCTTGCCTTCGGCATGGATGCGGGCGGCGTCATCGGCCTTGAGCGCGAGTTCGAACTGATCGGGATGCGATGCGACCATCAGCCGGATCGACATCCCGCGCATCACCGCGAAATCGCGGACCTTTTCATAGCTGGCAGTGTCGAGCGGCCCTTGCGGGGTATAGATCGCCCAGAAGCCGCCATCGAATGCGCCCTGTTTCATGCGGGGCAGGTCGACCTGGGTATAGTCCTGATGCACGTCATGCCGGTCCATGATCGACCAGCCGGGGCGGTCGACCGATTCCGGGGTGTCGAGGTGGGTATCGAGCGTGATCATCTGGCGCTGCAGCGCGACGACGGCGGGAGACGCCGGGTCGCCCGAACCATCATTCGAGGCGTAAACTGCCTGGAGAGGGAGCAGCAGGGCAGCACTGGCCAGCAGGCGCAAAGCCATGGTCTTCATAGGGGTACGTACTCCGCGGAAAGCGTGGACCGGAAGGGT
>NZ_BCTX01000202.1 GCF_001590985.1 Novosphingobium naphthalenivorans NBRC 102051 | reverse complement strand
AACTTCGGCCTTGAGCAACTGGGAGAGGATCGGAACGGCCGCATCGAACGCGGGCGCCCCTTGCTCGATGAGGTCGCCGACAGCCTGGGCCATGCCATACATCTTGAGAGAGCGCAGCATGACCACGACGGCGGCGCTGGCGGGATCATGACGCCCAGATCTCAACATGCGCGCAGATCCTTGTCCCGCAGGGTATCATAGCGTGCGACGTTGGCCTTGGGTTCGCGGCAGAGGATCAGGGCCTGCGGGGCATCGATCCTGGGCGGAATGCCGTCCTTGCCGTCGACCAGGCGGTGCAGGATATTGAGGATATGGGTCTTGGTCGCGACGCCGGCCTCGAGAGCCAGTTCGACGGCACACAGCACGGCCTGTTCGTCATGGTGCAGGACCAACGAGAGGATCTCCACCATCTCCCTATCGCCGCCGGGGCGCTTCAGAAGTTGGCTCTGCAGCTGCCGGAACGCCTCCGGCATCTCGGTGAAGGGCGCGCCATTGCGCAGGGCCCCCGGTTTGCGCTGGATCACCGCGAGATAGTGCCGCCAGTCATAGATCGTCCGTCCCGGCTGATCATGGGATCGTTCGATGATCCGCCCATGCTCGCACAGGATCTGTCCCTCGGCGGCGATGACGATGCGGTCGGGGTAGACACGCAGGCTCACCGGCCTGTTGGCGAAGGATGCGGGCACGCTGTACCGATTGCGTTCGAAGGATATCAGGCATGTCGGCGACACCCGCTTGGTGTGTTCGACGAAGCCGTCGAAGGGCCGACCCGGCGGCATCAGGCTCGCGACCTCGGCGGCATGCACATCGGCAATGGTGCCGGGCAGCACACCGTGCGGAATCTGTTCCCACTGCGCGATGCATTGCTCCTCAAGCCAGGCATTGAGCGCATCGATGTCCGGGAAGGCGGGCATTGCCTGCCACAGTCGGCGCCGCGCATCCTGAACATTCTTCTCGACCTGACCCTTCTCCCATCCCGAGGCAGGATTGCAGAACTCGGGCTCGAACAGATAGTGGCTCGCCATGGCGGCAAAGCGGGCGTTGACCTGACGGGCCTTGCCGCTGCCGATCTTGTCGACCGCGGTCTTCATGTTGTCGAAGATCCCGCGCTGCGGCACGCCGCCCAGCACCCGGAAGGCCTGGGTCATGGCATCAAACAGCATCTCGTGGGTCTGGAGCGGATAGGCGCGGACGATGAATGCCTTGCTGTGCGACAGCTTCGTGTGAGCGGCCTGCAGCTTGGTCTGCCTGCCGCCGATCATGGCCCAGTCCTCGCTCCAGTCGAACTGGAAGGCTTCGCCGGGTTGGAAGATC
>NZ_BCTX01000201.1 GCF_001590985.1 Novosphingobium naphthalenivorans NBRC 102051 | reverse complement strand
GTTGAAGCGTCCCGGGTTTTCCGGAGGCTCCGATTTATGAGAAGGAGCTTTCGTTATGAGCAGAACCCGGAACAAATTTTCACCTGAGATCCGCGAGCGTGCGGTCCGCATGGTTGGCGAACATCGTGCCGATTACGGTTCGGAGTGGGAAACAATGTCTTCGATAGCGACCAAGATTGGTTGCACTGCCGAGACGCTGCGCCGCTGGTGCCGTGAGGAGGCGAGCCGACGAGCGGGGCCAGCGGCGCTTGCCGCAGATGAGAAGGCCCGGATCAAGGCTCTCGAACGCGAAGTGAAGGAACTGTGCCGAGCCAACGAAATCCTCCGCAAAGCGTCCGCATATTTTGCGATGGCAGAGCTCGACCGCCGCGAGAGATGATGATGGCGTTCATAGACGCCCATCGCCAGGACCTGGGTATCGAGCGGATCTGCCGAGAGCTGGCAATCGCCTCGTCTTCCTATCACGAACATGCTGCACGCCTGGCTGATCCGTCCAGGCGACCAGAGCGTGCGCGACGGGATGAAGAAATCTGCCGTCAGATCAAGCGCGTCTACGAGGATAGCCACAGCCTCTACGGATCGCGCAAGGTTTGGCACCAGCTACGGCGCTAAGGTATTGCGGTTGCCAAGTGCACCGTAGAGCGCCTCATGCGCAGCATGGGGCTTGCCCCGGCATACGACGGGGCAAGAAGACGGTGACCACCGTCAGTGATCCCAAGGCACCGTGCCCGTTGGACAAGGTCAATCGGGAGTTCCGCGTCTCGCGGCCCAATGCCTTGTGGGTGGTCGATTTTACGTCCACACTTGGGTCGGCTTCGTCTATGTCGCCTTCGTGATCGATGCCTATGCGCGCCGGATCGTGGGCTGGAAGGTCATCGTCGGCTACGGCCGGCTTTGTCCTCGATGCCCTGGAGCTGCCATCCATGCTCGCAGGCCCGGCCCTGACGATGGCCTGATCCATCACAGCGACAGGGGTGTTCAATATCCCGCCATGAACTACACACAGCGCCTTACAGAAGCCAATCTTGTGCCCTCAGTCGGGAGCGCGGGCGATTCCTATGACAACGCCTTGGCCGAGACGATCAACGGCCTCTACAAGGCCGAGGTCATCTGGCGCCAGCGCTCCTGGCCAAGCGCATCCGCGGTGGAGATGGCGACATTCGCTGGGTGGATTGGTTCAACAACCATCGCCTCTTCGGCCCTATCGGCTATATCCCGCCTGCCGAGGCCGAAGCGAACTACTATGCGACCCTCGAAACCCTCGATATGGTCGCCTGACTCAAGCCAAACTGCCTCCGGAAAACCCGGAACGCTTCAG
>NZ_BCTX01000200.1 GCF_001590985.1 Novosphingobium naphthalenivorans NBRC 102051 | reverse complement strand
CTATGGACGCCTCCCGCGCAAGGTAGTTTCTCGATGTTGCTCCGGCATTGGATGCGTGAATCTATCCGGCCTGTTGATTGAGGTGTTTTCGCCCCTGGCCATGATGGGAATCCGCGCGGTTCAGTGCCTTTTAAGATGAGCGGCCTCGAGGGCCATCGTTCCTTACAGGCTGTGAAGCGGCGGTCCGTGCCGTTACACCATCAAGTCTTCACCTCGCATTTGTAACCTCTGATCAGATTGCGGCCCGCTGCCCGAACGGTCACGCCATTTTGTAACTTTCGCCGCTTCGCAACATCGCCCAGGCCATGCGAGCAGTCTTGTTTGCCATGGCGACGAGTGTCTTGTTGTGGCCTGCCCTTGATTGCAGTTCCTGCGCCCATTTTGAACGCCGGTCGTCATGCTTGGCGATCCGCAGCAACGCAGACCGTGCACCATGTATCAGCTGGCGCCTCAGGTAATGATTGGCTCTGTTCCCGATACCACCGAGCCTTGGCTTTCCGCCGGTCGTGTATTGTCGCGGAACCAGTCCAATCCAGGCAGAAAGGGCTCGGCCGGATGCGAAGTGTCGGCCATCGTCAATTGCGGCGATGAGGGAGGTTGCGACAATCGGTCCTACCCCCGGCAGCGTAGTCAGACGTTTGCAACGATCGTCTCTCCGGCAGATATCAACCAGCATGTCATCCAGAGTGGATACTCTGGCATCCAAGTCGCGATACTCCTCGACGAGCTTCAGGAACAGGTCCTTCGCCAAGTGCGATAGTTCGGCAATTTCGATCATCTTGTCGACCTGCAGCCGGAACCGGGACGCACCTGCCGGCATGACGACGCCATACTCGGCCAAAAGACCACGAGTGTGATTGATCAACGCGGTGCGCTGCACGATCAGTCTGTCACGCGTTCGGTGCAGAGCTTGCAGATCCTGCTGTTCGACGCTCTTCAGCGGCACGAACCGCATGGTTGGCCTGTTGGCAGCTTCGAAAATGGCTTCGGCATCAACCGCATCATTCTTCGATCCCTTCACGAATGGCTTGACGAAACGCGGATGGATCAGGCGAACGGCATAACTCAGCGCCTCGAAGACGCGGCCCCAGTGGTGTGAACTGGCGCAGGCTTCCATCGCGACCGACTGCGGTTGCAATCTGGTCACCGCATCGACCAGCTTTGCCCTGCTAACCTTCCGCGAGATTACCTCACCTTCGCAAGTGATCCCGTAGATGTGAAAAGACTGCTTGCCCAAATCGATCGCTAGCATTTGCATGTGATGAACTCCTCTTCCCGGTCGCTGTGGCAACATGCTCGGCCCGCTTGCGGGAGGCGTCCATCCCATAAGATGAA
>NZ_BCTX01000199.1 GCF_001590985.1 Novosphingobium naphthalenivorans NBRC 102051 | reverse complement strand
AACAGGCTGCGGAAAAAGGCGCCGGAGTGGTCACCACCGCTCTGCTTTCCAAGGTGTGGGGCGAAAGCCTCGCTCATTTGAGGGTGAAATTCGAAGATACCGGCCATATTGGCGCGGTCTTGGTGATGTGAGCGGCACGGCTAGGCCGCAGCCAGGAGTTTCGGCAGTCTGATGAGGTTGTAGGCGGCAGCGGTGAGCGTGAAGGACCATCCAACGCGATCCTGGCCTCGATGGCGGGTCTTTCGCATGGTGCCGCAGGTCTTTGTCCATCCGAACACCTCTTCGATCCGCTTACGAATCTTCTGGGAGAGACGGTAGCCGGGATGGCGTGTCGTGCGCCCGTCAATGGCAGAACGCCGGTTGGTGTTGTTCTGGGCCACGTGCGGGGTGACGCCCATCTCGCGTAGCGCCGCGACGAAGGCGGCGGTGTCATAGTTCTTGTCCGCGCCCAGAGTAATCCGATGACGCCCTTCCATACGGCCCAGCATGGTCAGCGCGGCCTCGCGTTCGGCGGTGCCGGTGGCGTGGGTGAGGATCGCATCGACCACGAGGCCGTTGCGGTTCTCCATGAGGACATGGCCCATGTGGCACAGCTTCGCGGCCTGGCCACGCGCCTTTTTGAACAGTCGGGCATCGGGATCTGTGGTCGATGCATGGGTTGCATTGCTGCGCTTCTCGCCCCGAAAATCGCGTTCGGCATTACGGCCGGTCGGTGCTGCTGCCTGCTCGCCGTGGCTAGAAACCGGCCCACCGTCATCGTCATCCTCGGGGCCGCCCTCATCCCTGGGCTTGAAGCTCTTCACGCTGGCCCACGCTTCAATCAACGTGCCGTCCACCGAGAAATGTTCGTCCGACAGAAGAGCCTGCACACGCGCCTGGCTGATGATGGCCGACAGGAGCTTGGCGGCAACGTCCCCGGCCAACAGCCTCTCGCGGTTCTTGGTGAAGACCGTGACATCCCATATCGGCGCATCCATCGCCAGACCGACGAACCAGCGGAAGAGCAGATTGTAGTCCATCTGCTCCATCAACTGGCGTTCCGAGCGGATCGAATAGAACGCCTGCAGCAGCAAGGCCCGAAGGAGTTTCTCGGGCGGGATCGAGGGCCTCCCGATCCGGGAATACAGGCCGTCGAAATCCGCAGACAGCACCTCCAGCGCTTCATCAACGATCGCCCGGATCGGCCGAAGGGGGTGGTTCGCTGGCACCCGAGCCTCGCAGCTCACGTACGAAAACAGCCCCTCGCTCCGCTCATCACCGCCGCGCATCTCGATCCCTTCAACATCACGCTACGCGATCCTGGAATCAGTAATGCCACCTCAGCGCAAGCGCCTTCTTCCGCAGCCTG
>NZ_BCTX01000198.1 GCF_001590985.1 Novosphingobium naphthalenivorans NBRC 102051 | reverse complement strand
CCGTTCGATCGCCCAGGCCGGCGTCGGTTCGGGATGGCTGTTCGCCTGCAGCAGAATATCACGCACCGTCATTCTCTCCTTCTGTTCAATGTCTCTGTTCACCCCCGATGCATCAGCGGCGTCGATGTCCCGCGCCCGCGACCTCAACGCGCATCGCGCGCATCCACCGGCGGAGCGGAACGAGCCTGGCGCCGGCGCGCAAAGATGTTCAGCGTCTCGACAGCCGCCGAAAAGGCCATGGCCGCATAGATATAGCCCTTCGGCACATGCGCGCCGAACCCTTCCGCGATCAGGGTGGTGCCGATCAGCATGAGGAACGCGAGGGCGAGCATTACCACCGTCGGATTTTGGCCGATGAAGTTCGATAAGGGCGTTGCTGCGAACAACATCACGCCCACGGCAACGACGACAGCGATGACCATGATTGCGATGTTGTCGGTCATACCCACCGCCGTGATGATGCTGTCGATCGAGAATACGAGATCCAGCATGATGATCTGACCTATCGCCGCAGCGAAACCGATACCCACTGTTCGGGTATCGAAGAGGTCGTCATTGGGGACCGGATCGATGTTGTGATGGATTTCCTTTGTCGCCTTCCACACCAGGAACAGGCCGCCTGCGATCAGGATCATATCCCGCCAGGAGAAACCGTGCCCGAACGCGGAGACTACCGGCTGTGTCAGCTGAACAATCCAGGCCACCGACGCAAGCAATAGAAGGCGCAGGCCCAGCGCAAGGCCGATACCCACTCTTCTTGCGCGCACGCGATGCTGCTCCGGCAGCTTGTTGCTGAGGATCGAGATGAAGATGAGGTTATCGATGCCGAGCACCACCTCCATCGCGACGAGCGTCGCGAGTGCCGCCCACGCTGCGGGCTCCGTCGCGAGCGCCGCAAATCCCTCCATCAATGTCATGAAATGCCTCCCGCACGGTCGCGCGTGTCTCGCGATCGCGGAAGATCAACATGATCGAACATCACAGCATTCCTCGCCTGACCTTGTCGAACGAGCGGTCTGCCATGTGCCATGAAAAATGATTTCCGGACCGGCATCGAGCGCACTCGATGCGGTCCGACATCACGATCATCCTCGGATCGTCAGAGGGGCCCGGCCCGCATGATCGCAAAGCTATACGAAGCAGCGGCAGATTCAAGAGAAGGCTGCTTTGGCGCGGGCCGGTCTGTTCGCGTTCGCGAGAGACATCTCCAGCGCCCAGCGGCCCCCTCAACCTCACTAGGAGATGCGACCATTGAAATCCTGATGCTTCCCCTCCATTATCTCGGACGCGGGCCGGGCCCCTCTGGCGATCGCCTGAAGCGGTTGCGATGTCGGACCGCATCGAGTTTGGCTCGGTGCAGGTCGGAAATTTCCTGATCCCCAATCGAGCCCTAG
>NZ_BCTX01000197.1 GCF_001590985.1 Novosphingobium naphthalenivorans NBRC 102051 | reverse complement strand
GAGATGGGGTGGTTGCCGCCCTCCCTGACGGCATCACGATGTGCCAGCATAATTTTGGTTCAAGCTACGCACAGAGAGGACGGCAACCATGAGTATCGATACGATGATTGGTGTGGACCTGGCGAAGTCTGTTTTCCAGATTCACGGGGCGTCGATGAACGGCGAGATACTGTTTCAACGCAAGCTGTCGCGGCAGGCCTTTAGCGTGTTCATGGCTCAACACTCAGCTGCCGTGGTCGTCATGGAGGCGTGCGGTAGTGCCCATTACTGGGCCCGTTTGTTGAGCGGATTTGGTCACGAGGTCAGGCTGATCGCGCCACGCTATGTGCGGCCATTTGTGAAGCGGCAGAAGAACGACGCAGCCGATGCCGAAGCGATTGTGGTGGCGGCTCAACGGCCCGAGATGCGCTTTGTCGAACCCAAGAGCGTGGCTCAGCAGAGCGCGGCGATCCTGTATCGATCACGCCAGCGCCTTGTACGTCAGCGGACAGAGACAGTGAACGCCTTGCGGGCAGCCTTGTATGAGTTCGGGCATATCGTTCCTCAGGGCATTCAGCACGTCAGCCGCATTGGCGCGATCCTGGAGGCGCCCAATAGTGATTTGCCGACTTTGATGCGCGAGGAGTGCCTCGCGATGCTCGATCAGGTCGCGGCGCTCAGTGGTTGGATTGATACAAAGACCGCAAAGATCAAGGAACTCGCAGCCACCACGCCGATATCGAAGCGATTGCAAACCATGCCTGGCGTCGGTCCGCTAGTGGCGATGGCAGTGGAGACCTTTGCGCCTGAAATGGCGACCTTTAACAATGGCCGCGACTTTGCGGCCTGGCTTGGATTGGTCCCGCGACAGTTTTCATCAGGCGGTAAGGAACGGCTTGGGCGGATCACCAAGGCTGGCCAGAGCGACATCCGGCAAATGCTGATCATTGGCGCGATGTCGCGATTGAATTGGATGGGACGCAAGTCGATCCCGGAAAGCTCATGGCTTGCACGCATGATGGCCCGCAAGCCGCGCATGCTGGTCGCCATCGCATTGGCCAACAAAATGGCACGCCAGATCTGGGCCATGCTGACCAAGAATGAAGATTACAGGAATCCGACGCCGGTCATGGCTGCCTGATAAGGCAAACCTAGGCAGGTTGGATGAAAGGGGTGTGAGAAGGCAACGACCCGAATGGGCAAAATGATCGAACAGATCTGGATCAGGAAAACCAGTTCAGGACTCTGAGTGATAAGCTCGCCAATGAGATTTGGACCTGATCCGCTGATCACCATACCGGCCAGCGGCCTTCGAAAGCGCCGTAATCAAGGCCTGACAGAAGACCGCACTCGATCACCAGTTCAGAAGGTCAAAACCCTCTTGCATCACGGGCGGCAACCACAGAAGTCCTGAGCCT
>NZ_BCTX01000196.1 GCF_001590985.1 Novosphingobium naphthalenivorans NBRC 102051 | reverse complement strand
TCGCGTCCGTCAAGGTGGTGTAATTTCGGCTGTGGCCGTGGGCCATCGTCAGGCGGCTTTGGCGGTGATGTGTAGGGGCTGATTTTCCTCCTCGATCATGGGTTGGTTGAGTTCGGCCATGCCTTCGATCTGCATGTATCGGTGCTGGAGCTGCCACTCGTCGTTCTGCTCCATCAGCACAGCCCCGACGAGGCGGATGATGCTGTCTTCGTTCGGGAAGATTCCGACGACGTCGGCGCGGCGCTTGACCTCCTTGTTGAGCCGCTCGAGCGGATTGGTTGAGTGTAACTTCGTGCGGTGCTGGGTGGGGAAGCCGGTGTAGGCGAGCACGTCGGTTTCGGCCTCGTCCATGCAGGCGCCGAGCTTGGGCCAACGGGTGCGCAACTGGTCGGCGACCTGTCGCCAGACCTGCGTTGCGCTTTTCTGATCGGGCTGCAGGAAGACCTGGCGGATCGCGGCGGCGACGACAGTGTTCTGGCCCTTGGGCACATAGGACAGGGCATTGCGCATGAAGTGCACCCGGCAGCGCTGCCAGGTGGCGCCCATGACGCGGGTGATCGCGCCCTTGAGGCCCTCGTGAGCATCGGAGATGACCAGCTTCACGCCGGTAAGACCGCGCCGAACAAGGTCCTTCAGGAAGTCGGACCAGAAGACCTCCGCTTCCGAGGGGCCGATATGCAGGCCGACGATCTCGCGCCGGCCCTCGGTGTTGACGGCCATGGCGATTATTGCGGCAACGCTGATGATCCGCCCGCCTTCGCGTACCTTGAGATAGGTGGCATCGAGCCAGAGATACGGCCATTCGCCGGTGAGCGGGCGTTTCAGAAAGGCATGGACGCGCTCGTCAATGTCCTTGCAAAGCTTGGAGACGGTGGACTTGGAGATGCCGGTCATGCCCATGGCCTGGACGAGTTCATCGACCCGCCGGGTGCTGACCCCGCCGATCCACGCTTCCTGGATCACCGCAACCAGCGCTTTCTCGACCATCTTGCGGGGCTCAAGGAAGCCCGGAAAATAGGACCCAGCACGCAGCTTGGGGATTTTCAGGTTCAGCGTGCCTACCCGGGTATCCAGCGAACGGTCGCGATAGCCGTTGCGCCAGGTCGCGCGCTCGCTGCTGCGTTCGTGGCGACCCGCGCCGATCAGGCCATCAACGTCGGCCTCCATGATCAGCTGCAGCACGTTCTCGGCGATGGTGCGCAAAAAATCCGGTTGGCCGCCCTTTGCAGCCAGCTCTTCGATCAGTAATCTGTCCTCGGTCATCGGGAACTCCTCTTCGTCACGGTTGAAGTGTGCAAACTCCACCATAACGATGAACCCGGTGGCCACCAGCGACGCCGCATTCCGGGGTGGGGCATGCCCCACCCCGGAATACACCATCGCCTACACCGGAAATTACACCACGAGCGCGGACGCTAA
>NZ_BCTX01000195.1 GCF_001590985.1 Novosphingobium naphthalenivorans NBRC 102051 | reverse complement strand
GGTTACCCAGTCACGGATCGAGAGCCCTTCGCGGGTGTCATCGAGATAGCGAAAGCCCCTCAATTGGGAGGCCAGCTCGGCCTGCACGCCCGCCGAGGTGCGCTCGCCCTCGGGCGAGACGAAGGCGGCGCCTTCGGTGTTGGCGACGAAGGCGGAAAGCACCTTGAGCCCGGAGCGGGTGAGGACATCGAGCATCGCCGAGACCAGCATGTGATCCTGATGACGAAGGGTGCGCATGACCGCGACCAGCGTTCCACGCGCGGCCTTGGCCCAGAACGGGTCCTTGCCGCCATCGGGAACAACGGACTCGGCGATCTGGTCGTAATGGTAGTCCTCGGTCGTATCGACCCACGGGCTCCACTTGTTGGAGCGGGTGTCGAAAGGATTGAGCAGGATGTCACGTTCAGGACGATAGAAGCGTTCTACAAAGCTCCCGGTGGTATCGTAGATAATCGCGCGTCTGCCCGATTTGCGGATGCCCTCGAGCATGATGTTGATGCAGTTGGTCTTGCCGGTACCGGGCGCGCCGCTGATGAGGATATGCTCCGGCTCGTAGGCCAGCGGCACCTTGACGCCCCCGATCCGCAGGCACCCCTTGGGCACGCGCAAGAGCTTCATGCGCAGTTGACGGGCCGAGGTGAGACGCGCGCCGCGCAGGAATTCGTTGGAGCCAAGCGCCCTGCCGATGGCGGTGAAGCAGTACCAGGAGAAGAGCAGCGTCAGGATCGCGAGGCCGCCCATGATGACCGCCCCGTGGACGAGATCGCGCTCGAGGACGACGAGCACCTTGATGACAACCGGCGCCGCCAGAATGGCATCGGCGCGCGCCGGATAGGTCGCCCCACTGGAGGTCACGAAGTCCACGGCGCTTCCCGGACTGGTAACGACATTGACCTGTATCCAGGCCTCGGCGGCGATGCCCAGTACCGTGCGGTTATAGTCAGGCGTGACTTCCCAGGCGTAGGCCAGGACCGCCATGATCCAGATGACGAGAGTCGCGATCAGGGTCTGCTTGAAGACCTGCGTGCTCATCCGGACGTTGTGAACGATCGCCTGTCCGCCCCGTGTCCAGGACCCTATCGTGTCGTTGCGAAAGATGCTCACGACACCCTCCCCGGGAGGTTTTTCTCTTCGTCCAGTTCCCCCGAGACGGGGATGATGTCCGAGGGGAGCAGGCCCCGCTCGCGCATTGCCGCACGCGCCTCGATGCTAGCGCGTTCGACCAGTGCGTGACCGCGCTCGGCGGCCAGTTCGCTCACCAGCGTGAAGATCTGGATAGCCACGCCGAGGATCTCATCCTGGCCGGTAAAGACGTATCTACCGCCTTGCCCCGCCGCCTCCTCGAGGAGCGGGTGGAGGAGCTGCGAGAGCGAAAGGTTGGCGGACGCCGCGCGGTTCCTGAGGCGTCTATGGAGCCGGTCGTCGACTTTGATCGAGAGAACTTTCATCGAGGGCACCTTCAAACGAAGGTCT
>NZ_BCTX01000194.1 GCF_001590985.1 Novosphingobium naphthalenivorans NBRC 102051 | reverse complement strand
AGTCACCCAGTCGCGGATCGAGAGCCCCTCGCGGGTGTCGTCGAGATAGCGAAAGCCCCTGAGCTGCGAGGCCAGTTCGGCTTGCACGCCCGCCGAGGTCCGCTCGCCCTCGGGCGAGACGAAGGCCGCGCCTTCGGTATTGGCGACGAAAGCGGAGAGGACCTTGAGCCCCGAGCGGGTGAGGACATCGAGCATCGCCGAGACCAGCATGTGGTCCTGATGACGAAGCGTGCGCATGACCGCGACAAGCGTTCCGCGTGCCGCTTTGGCCCAGAACGGGTCCTTGCCGCCATCGGGAACAACGGACTCGGCGATCTGGTCGTAATGGTAGTCCTCGGTGGTATCGACCCAGGGGCTCCACTTGTTGGAACGGGTATCGAAGGGATTGAGCAGGATGTCGCGCTCGGGGCGGTAGAAGCGTTCGACGAAATCCCCGCTGGTATCGTAGATGATAGCGCGCCTGCCCGATTTGCGGATGCCCTCGAGCATGATGTTGATGCAGTTGGTCTTGCCCGTACCGGGCGCGCCGCTGATGAGGATGTGCTCCGGCTCGTAGGCCAGTGGTATCTTCACACCGCCTATCTTCAGGCACCCCTTGGGCACACGCAGCAGCTTCATGCGCAGTTGCCGGGCCGAAGTGAGGCGCGCCCCGCGCAGGAACTCGTTGGAGCCAAGCGCCCTGCCGATGGCGGTGAAGCAGTACCACGAGAAGAGGAGCGTGAGGATCGAAAGGCCGCCCATGATCACCGCCCCGTGGACGAGATCGCGCTCGAGGCCGGAGAGCACCCTGATGACAACCGGGGCCGCCAGAATGGCATCGGCGCGCGCCGCATAGGTCATTCCACTGGGGGCGACGAAGTCGACGGCGCTTCCCGGACTGGAGACGACATTGACCTGTATCCAGGCCTTGGCGGCGATGCCGAGGACCGTGCGGTTGTAGTCCGGCGTGACTTCCCAGGTGTAGGCCAGGACCGCCATGATCCAGAGCACGAGGCTGGCGATCAGGGTCTGCTTGAAGACCTGCGTGCTCATTCGCACGTTGTGGACGATCGCCTGTCCGCCCCGTGTCCACGATCCGATGGTGTCGTTGCGAAAGATGCTCATGATACCCTCCCCGGAAGGTCATCCTCATCATCCAGTTCCCCCGAGACGGGGATAATGCCAGAGGGGAGCAGTCCCCGCTCGCGCATTGCCGCACGTGCCTCGATGCTCGCCCGTTCGACCAGCGCGTGACCGCGCTCGGCGGCCAGTTCGGTCACGAGCGCGAAAATCTGGATAGCCACGCCGAGGATCTCATCCTGGCCGGTAAAGACGTATCGCCCACCCGGCGACGCCGCCTCCTCAAGGAGCGGGTGGAGGAGCTGGGAGAGCGAAAGATTGGCGGAGGCCGCGCGGCTCCTGAGGCGTCTATGGAGCCGGTCATCGACCTTGATCGACAGCACTTTCATCGAGGGCACCTTCTAACGAAGGTCC
>NZ_BCTX01000193.1 GCF_001590985.1 Novosphingobium naphthalenivorans NBRC 102051 | reverse complement strand
AGTCACAAAAATCGTCAGTCGGGGGATTCGCTGGTGATTGGGTTGTGATAGGCTGCTGATTCATAACGATGGATCAGCGGTATGGTGACGACCAACGAGAATGCAGTAAGCGCGTTTGATCAATATGTCGACGCACTGACGGAAGTTATCGGGCATATGGATCGTGCAGAGCCTCTTCGAGATTATTGCACAGGCCTGATGATGCCAGTGGCACGCAAGAGCGTGGAGCCGCTGGCAGCAGTGACGGCACCGGCACGCGTATCAGCCAAGCATCAGTCCTTGCTGCATTTTGTGGGGCAAGCGCCGTGGTCTGATGAAGCACTGATGCGGCGTGTCCAGGATTGGGTCTTACCTCGAATGATCGAGCGAGGCGGGCCGATTACTGCCTGGATCATCGATGACACGGGTTTCCCGAAGAAGGGACAACATTCGGTTGGTGTCGCCCGTCAATATTGTGGCCAACTCGGCAAGCAGGATAATTGCCAGGTTGCCGTCAGCCTTACCATTGCCAATGAGGGTGCGAGTTTGCCGGTCGCCTGGCGACTTTACCTTCCAGAGATCTGGCTCGATGACGCAGAACGCCGCCGAAAGGCCAAGATACCAGACGAGGTGGTGTTTCAGACCAAGCCCCAAATTGCGATGGATCAAGTCCGCTCTGCGCTCGCGGCACAGACGCCAGTGGGTATCGTGCTTGCTGATGCAGGGTATGGCGCGGATGGCCAGTTTCGCCAGGGGCTGACCGATCTGGGTCTCACATATTCGGTTGGCGTCCAGCCAACAGTCAGTCTTTGGCGTCCGGGCGAAGGGCCGATGCCGCCCAAGACATGGAGCGGCAAAGGCCGTCCTCCCAAGCTGGTGCAACGAAGCAAAGCTCACAAGCCGCTGTCAGCCAAAGCATTGGCGAAAGACTTGCCGGCCGACGCGTGGACGACCATCGCATGGCGCGAAGGAAGCAATGTCGAGCTGGTATCCCGCTTTGCTGCAGTGCGCCTTCGTGTCGCCTCCAGAGACTATAATCTTACCCAGCCACGAGCAGAAGAATGGTTCCTCGTCGAATGGCCTGAGGGCGATGAAGAGCCAAGCAAGTATTGGCTCTCAACATTGCCGGCAACGACGACACTACATGAGCTCGTTTCGGCGACGAAAATGCGGTGGCGGATCGAACGAGATTATCGAGACCTCAAGCAGGAATTCGGCCTTGGCCATTACGAAGGGCGGGGTTGGCGTGGCTTCCACCATCATGCCAGCCTGTGCATCGCAGCTTACGGATTCCTGATCTCCGAACGGGAGACGATTCCCCCCTCAGGATTTGCCTTTACCTGGAACCGCGAAGAAACTCCGGTTCCCCGTGGTTCGCGATCCCTTGGACATACCGATACGGCCCGAACGCCACACCTCGAATTCGATCGCAACGCTGCGTAAAATGCTGACCACAGCAGTGGCGCGACGCCTGACACGATGTCCATGCTGCGCCAGAATGAACGAGTCATTTGTGACG
>NZ_BCTX01000192.1 GCF_001590985.1 Novosphingobium naphthalenivorans NBRC 102051 | reverse complement strand
GGCCGATCGACCATCTATCGAGAAATGCGCCGCCTCGGCGTGGAAAGGCCCATCTGAATGTCCAGATCGAAATCGGCTCACGATCTTTCCGGCCTGATGAAATATGCGGATCGCGCGCCATGGGATGAGGCATTGGCCGAAATGCTGTCCGCGCATCTCGATCCGGCGAGCGAAGCGACCGGACTCGAGCCTGACGCCATATTCGAGATAATTGGCGATCACTGGCAAGGGCCGCTATGGGGCTGCGCCTTTGAAGATCTGCTTACGCAGGAACTGGAACCCGACGGTCGCAATCTGGTCGATGACTATCTCAAGCGCCGGGGCTGGAACGAAAAGGCGCCGAACAAGGCCTATATGCGCGCGTTACGCGATACGGTCATGTCGCTCTATGAGGTCAGCGAAGTCGTGCCTGGTCAGTCGATGACCTTGCGCGATCTGCTGCGCGACGTTGCTCCGGTGACGGTGCGCGAACACGGTGCAACCCAGACCCTGGTCAACTGGGACAAGATCGCCGCAAGGGTTGTCGACGTGAACGGGCGCCATGGCATTTCCGGAGCGCTGTTGCCGTTCAGCGCTGAGGGCGCCGTGCGAGTGGTCGAGGCATTTTCCCGACTTGCCGACGAAACTCAGGACACTGCGGAATTGGACCCGTCCGATCGGGACGCGCTTCTGGGAGCATCGGGACCGATGTTCACGAACATGTGGCTGCTCGACTGTCTGGGCAAGGCCATGCCCGGCAGCGCGCCGGATATGGTCAACGCCGACGGCGATGACCTGGTGTTCCACCGTATCGTTTTTCCGCTGGCGAAAGGCGTGGTCGGCAAGAGCCTGATCCGAAGGCTGAACGCGGCACAATGGCTGGAACCTGCCAGCGACAGTTTCTGGAACTGGCTGGCACCAGCGACGAAGAACAAGAAGCCGCAAGCGACCAAAGGCAAGCGGGCCTTCGTCACGACCATGGATGACGGCACGCCGGTTTTTGCCAATGTGGAACTGGCAGGGCGCAAGCTGATCGTCGAGGTAAACAGTGCCGCCCGCGCGGAGCGAGCAATTACCCAGATGGGCGAATGGCTTGGTGATTGCGTGAGCGCGCCTATGGCCGAAATCCGGACGCTCGATCAGGTTATGGCCGACGATGCCGCCCGCACGCCACAGGACGAGGCGCTGGATATTCCACCGCATGAAATGGAGCGCATCGTTCACGATATGCTGACCCGTGAATATACGAAAACGCTCGATGAGCCGGTCCCAGCCCTCAGCCACAAGACGCCACGCGTTCTGGCCTGTACAAAGGCGGGGCGGGTAAAGGTAGCCGACTGGCTCAAATATATCGAAAATGGCGCGGCAAAATCGGGCACCGCCGATCCGATGGGCACCTATGACTTTACATGGATGTGGGAAGAACTGGGGCTTAGCGACCTCCGGCGGTAACGGCCATCATGCGGTTCTTGAAATGTTCTCGCTTAGCGTTGTCTGGCGTACCTTCCACGCGATGCCCTCA
>NZ_BCTX01000191.1 GCF_001590985.1 Novosphingobium naphthalenivorans NBRC 102051 | reverse complement strand
AGGATACCGCCGGTTCGACAGCTACCTGCTCAGCGAACCCCAGGCGAAGCCGATCGTGTCGGCTCTCGGTCTGCCACCCACAGCCGGCGAATGGCTCGAACAGCGGGGCCGCGAACTTGACTGGCGGCTTAAGAAATTTGCCCAGCGCCTGAAGCGCGACGCTCTGGAGGGTGTGCGATATCGCGACGACCGCCTCCAGATATCCCCCGTTCGCACGATCGCGACGCCCGACGCCGAAGCGCTGGCCGACCGGCTCGATGCCATGATGCCACGCATCCGCATCACCGAGCTACTGCATGAGGTGGCGCAGGAAACCGGCTTTCTTGCGGCGTTCACCAACCTGCGTACCGGCGAGCCGTGTCCCAATGAAAACGCGCTGCTCGCCACGATCCTCGCCGATGCGACCAATCTCGGCCTGTCGCGCATGGCGGCGGCGAGTCAGGGCGTCACGCGCGATCAGCTCCTCTGGACCCATGACGCCTATATCCGCGACGACAGCTACCGCGCGGCGCTGGCCCTCCTCATCAACGCGCACCACCGCCTGCCATTCTCACGAGTATGGGGCGACGGCACCACGTCCAGTTCCGATGGCCAGTTCTTCAGGGCCGCGAAGCGCGGCGCGTCGGGCGGCGATATCAACGCCCGCTATGGCGTCGATCATGGCTTCAGCTTCTACACCCATAATTCTGATCAGCGCGCGCCCTACCACGTCAAAGTGATCTCGGCCGCGACGCATGAGGCGCCCTATGTCCTCGACGGCCTCACCAGCCACGGCACCGATCTCAGGATCGTCGAGCATTACACCGACACCGGCGGGGCGACCGATCATGTCTTCGCCCTGTGCGCGATGCTGGGATTTCGCTTCTGCCCGCGCCTGCGCGACTTCCCCGACAGGCGGCTCGCGCCGATCGCGCCGGTCACGGCCTATCCGTCCATCACCCCGCTGTTGGGCAAGCGTATCCGCACCGACATCATCGGTGAGCAATGGGAAGACGTGCTGCGCCTCGTAGGGTCGATCAAGGCCGGCCATGTCGCGCCATCGGTCATGCTGCGAAAGCTCGCTGCCTACGAACGGCAGAACCAGCTCGATGTCGCGCTACAGGAAATCGGCAAGATCGAGCGGACGCTGTTCATGCTGGACTGGCTAGAAAATCCCGATCTGCGCCGGCGATGCCATGCCGGTCTCAACAACAGCGAGCAGCGCCATGCCCTGACGCAGGCGATCTACACATTCCGCCAGGGCCGCATCATCGACCGCAGCCACGAGGCGCAGCAATATCGGGCGTCCGGCCTCAATCTGCTCGTCGCCGCGATCGTCTATTGGAACACGATCTACATGGATGCCGCCGCCCAGCATCTACGATCAACATCGGTCGCGGTGCCTGATGATCTACTCGCCCATACGTCCCCAGTAGGTTGGGAGCATATTGCTTTCTCGGGCGATTTCCTCTGGGATCGAGCAGCCGCTTCCGCTGGCCGCAAGGCCCTCAATCTGCCGCCGGATAGCCGCGCCGCCTAAGCGTTCGCTGATTGTTCGCCCTTAGCGTTGTTTAGCGTACCATCCACGCTATGCCCT
>NZ_BCTX01000190.1 GCF_001590985.1 Novosphingobium naphthalenivorans NBRC 102051 | reverse complement strand
TCAAGTTTCTCGCTTTCGAGCAGACCTTCAAGAACGCGCTGACCGGATTGCCGATGGGCGGCGGCAAGGGCGGATCGAACTTCAATCCCAAGGGCAAGAGCGTGCGCGAGATCATGCGCTTCTGCCAGTCGTTCATGACCGAGCTGTACCGGCACATCGGGGCCGACGTCGATGTGCCGGCGGGCGATATCGGCGTGGGCGGGCGCGAGATCGGCTACATGTTCGGCCAGTACAAGCGCATCACCAATCATTTTACCGGCGTTCTGACCGGCAAGGGGCTCGAATACGGCGGGTCGCTGATCCGTCCGGAGGCGACGGGCTATGGTGCGGTGTACTTCCTGGAGAACATGCTGGCGGTCAGGGGGCTCGATCTTCTGGGCAAGACTGCGGTCATCTCGGGCTCGGGCAATGTCGCCACCCATGCGGCGGAAAAGGTCGTGCATCTGGGCGGAAAGCCGGTGACGCTGTCGGATTCGGGCGGGTTCATCCACGATCCCGACGGTCTGACGCTGGAGAAGATCGACTGGGTCAAGCACCACAAGACCCACCGCCGCGGCCGCATTTCGGACTATGTCGACGCGTTTCCGGGAACGACCTTTCACGCAGGCAAGACACCCTGGCATGTCCCCTGCGACGTCGCGCTTCCCTGCGCCACCCAGAACGAGCTGCTCGGCGATGACGCCAGGGCGCTGATCGCCAATGGCTGCATCGCGGTGTCGGAAGGGGCCAACATGCCGTCGGATCTCGAAGCCGTGCACACCTTCAAGGCGGCGAAGATCATGTTCGCGCCGGGCAAGGCGGCCAACGCCGGCGGTGTCGCGGTGTCCGGTCTTGAGATGAGCCAGAATTCCGCGCGCCGTTCGTGGAGCGAGGCGGAGCTGCAGGATATGCTCAAGGATATCATGAAGGGCATCCACGGGCGCTGCCTGACTTATGGCGACCGCGGCGGCGGCTATGTGGATTATGTGAAGGGCGCCAATATCGCCGGCTTCAAGAAAGTGGCCGATGCCATGCTGGCCTTCGGCGTGGTATGAGGGGGAATGGCAGACGTTGAAACGCCGGCGGCCAGCGCGCCGCCGGTGCCTCGCAGGACTTATCCCACGCAGGCCGTGCAGCTCGTGCGCACGGCCACCCAGACGCATCTGGTGCTCAGCCAGATGGCGGACCAGAAGGCCAGCATCCTGATGGGGGCGACGTTCATCGTCTTTTCCATCACGGTGGGGCAGACGGACAAGGGCGGGGTGCCGCTGCCCCTGCTGGTATTGTCCTGCTTTGCGTTTCTTTCGGCGGTCTGCGCGGTCATGGTGGTGATGCCGGCCACCCGCCAGCCGCCTCTGGACATCGAGAAATCCAACCTCCTGTTTTTCGGCGTGTTCACGCAGATGCCGGAGGAGGAATTCACGGACCTGATTGTCGAACGTCTTGCCACGGACGAAGGGATGTTCCGCACGATGCTGCGCGATGTCTATCAGAACGGGCAGGTGCTGCAGAAGAAGAAGTACCGGTATCTCGGCTATGCCTACCGGCTCTTCCTCCTGGGTCTGACGGTCACGCTGGCCGTCTATCTCCTGTTCGGCAGCGTGAACGTGGCATCGCCGGTCTAGTGTGGTGGAAACGAAATTCACCTCATAATTCGTCGCCCCCGCG
>NZ_BCTX01000189.1 GCF_001590985.1 Novosphingobium naphthalenivorans NBRC 102051 | reverse complement strand
TAGCCCGGCTTATTCATGACAGCGGGGTAGTTCGCCTGGATTGGCGGGCGACGGCACTGGCGGCGTGGACGGGACAAGCGTTTTCGTTGCGCCTTTTTCATCGCGGAGGTTCGAGGGGCTTGCGGGATTGAAGGTAGGGTCTCGGGTGTTCGGCGGCACGGCCGCGCTGTCTATGTCGGGGCGGGCCTGAGCGCGGTTGCGATTGTTTGGAAGGCCGCGGCATCAGGGCATGCCGAGGCGAAGGCGATCCGGATGCGGGTGGCGCTTTCGATGACGCGGGCGGCGACCTTGAGCAGCCGCAGGCGCAGTGTGGCGAACTCGGCGGTGGCGAGCGCGGTTGTTTTGGGGATCTCCTGCTGGATGCGCCACATCAACCAGAATGCGGCGGTGTGCAGGATGAGGCGCATCTGGTTGGCATTGGCCGAGCGGCACGAGGTGCGGTCGCTGGCGAGTTGGCTCTTGTGCAGCTTGATCAGGTTCTCGGCGCGGCCCCGCGCACAATACAGCGTGTCGTAGATGTGCTCGGCCGATCCAGCCTCGAGCGAGGTGACGACATAGCGGATGTCCATGCCCAGCGTGCTGGCCTCGATCCGGGCGGCAATGCGGCGCTGGCACTTCCAGCTTTTCGCGCCGTAGCGGGTTTGGGCATAGTTGCGCAGGACCGGATACTGTTTGATCGCTCGTTTGGTTGCGCAAGCATCGGCAACCTTCACGATTTCGGGATCGGCGCGCAGCACGGCGTTGGTGGGCAGGCCAAGCACGTAATCGACACCATTGGCTTCGCACCAGGCCATGACCTCTGGCCGACCGTAGTGCCCGTCGCCCCGGATGGTGATGCGGGTCGTGGGCCAGTGGCTGCGGATATGCCGCACCAGGCGCCGGATATGGCCAGCCGCCTCCGCGCCCGATGGCGTCATGCCGGTGCGCAGCAGCATGGCGACCGGTCGGCCGGTCGCGGTGTCGTAGACATGGATCGGCAGAAAGCAGCGCTCCCCGTAGTGACCGTTCCAGAAAGACAGTTGCTGGGTGCCGTGGACAACATCGCAGGTATCGTCGATGTCGAGCGTCACCGCTCCGGGTTCGGCCGGATAGCTGGCGCAGTAGATGGCGATCATCGCGCGCATCAGCTTCGCCAGTTCGCGGGTCGTCGGCGCGTTCTCCCACCGGCTCATCGTCGGTTGGCTCGCCAGACCCGCACCCGAACCCGGCAGCTTGCCAAGCGCCAGGCGGAAGCCCGGATCATCGCGCAGCGCATCGAGGTCGTCGGCATCTTCGTAACCGCAGGCGATCGCAAATATCCGGGCGCGCAGGATATCGTCCAGCGCATGAATCACGCGCGAAGGATCGCGTGGATCGGCGATGCAAGCGGCAAGGCGCGCGCAAATCCCCATCGCACGTTCTGCCTGTGCCACCAGCAAAACCCCGCCATCCGAGGTCAGCCGACCGCCATCAAAGGCGGCGGTGACTTTCTTGCGCCCAACCGCTGGGAATCCAAATCGAGACGCGCTATCGTTGCCCTCGGCAGGTGTGGCTTGTGGCATTTAATGTCCCGAACAGGAGATGGCTTCGACAACCAATTTCCTACTTCAGAACAAAACCTTACGCTACTCCTGCCAACCCTTCAGGTGCCCCCTGATGAATAAGCCGGG
>NZ_BCTX01000188.1 GCF_001590985.1 Novosphingobium naphthalenivorans NBRC 102051 | reverse complement strand
GACTTGTCCGTGATGCGCTGTTAATCGCTTCCAGTTCTGGCGATCTATCCAAGATGGATTGGGTAAGAAGCCCGGATGACTATGCCACTCGCCAAGCCAATCGACCTTCCCATGTGACTTCTTCCAAAGCCTGAGTGCTTTGATGCGATGTCCCTTTGCAGATCGTAGAAAAGCCACCCTGCTTTGGTGATCCCATTCCGTTGGCAAAGATGCCTCGATCACATGCAAGTAGCCTTCTTTGCGATTCCCCAAAACAAGTCCTCCTGCTTCATGTGGAGCATGCTTGCGTGTGGAGCCGAGGAGCATATCGAGAACCGCGTTGTCAAATAGCACGCCTTCAATCACTTGCGGCCCTCGCCTTGCAGGACGGGCAGTCTTTATGTGCCGTCGGCGTTGTGGGCTTTCTCTCAATCCCTCTCTTGTGGTCAAGCACGATGGTTCGCAAGCGAGAACCTGGCTTGCCGTTTATCACACCCAAAGCCATTTCCAATGTAAGCCCTGCGGCCATTGAGGGAGCTGCGACCGAATAAGGAAAATAAGCACCATCGCCACAGGTGGCTTCTTCAATGACAGCTTCGGTCTTCGGGTTAAGTGCAGTGTATCGAGAAGGCTTACTCGGATCAGGTCTCATGCATCGAAAACAGAAGTCATCACCTTTCAAATTGGTAAAGCTCTGCACCGCTGCTCCATTTCCGCATATCCAACTGTGTAGGATCGCTTCAGCCTTGATCTCCTGATCTTCAAAAAATTGGCCATTAAGCGCGCACTGAGTGTTCCATTCACCCGATGCGTCAACAATTAGGTCAGCAGACCGCACCACATCCAAGCACGCCGCGAACTCGTCCGAAACTGCTCTGGCATCGCAATCGGGGTGGAAGCGCTTCAACTCATCCCGCAACGCTTCAGCCTTGGGCATCCCGATGTATGCGGTGCCAAGCAAATGCCGACCGATGTTGCCGGGAGAAAGCAATTGGCGATCAATTAGGAAAAGTGGCTTGTTCGCACCTGCGCCGCTCTGGGCAAGAAACTTTGCCAAATAGCCGCCTATGGTTCCACACCCCACAAGCGCGATCGTCTTATCTGCAAATGTCGTCATACCTTTAAGGTTGCGCTCTGCTAAGGAAGCGAGATCGCACCAATACCCCCCGAAGCGTGTCAACTGGACGGATTCCTTCCTGCTCATAAGCAGGTCGGGAATCTTGGTTTGCCGGATTTTCCCAGTGTCTTGACCGACCTTCAAATCATGCGGAAGGTTTAAGCGAACCCCGAGCACACAATTGGGCGCTGAGATAGCGAGCAACCCTCTCTTGGAGAGCAACCTGAATGCAGCATCCCATTTTGCCTCATCCATCTCCTCTTGCCCAAGAAACCACTGTTTGAGGTGGGCGAGCGTGAATGGAACCTTGATTTTTCCAACGGGCGTAATCGGCTTGGAGGTTTGAAAAAGCATTGCGTCAGCAAGCTTGTCGCACTTATGCCCGTCTAACTTTCCATCACTATGCAAGCCAAAAAATGGCTCGCCAATACCTTGCTCCATTCGGAAATAGCCAAGGCGCAGAGGATTAGAAGAAGGCGGTGTGCGAGATGCAAAAATCCTGAATGAGAGCAGGCCATCGCGCCAGTAGTCTTGGTACTCGTTCGTAACCTCCG
>NZ_BCTX01000187.1 GCF_001590985.1 Novosphingobium naphthalenivorans NBRC 102051 | reverse complement strand
CGGAATGTCGATTGGCCCTAGGGCCAGTACGGATGTGCCATCATCCGGCGGATAGACGGGGTGAGCCAGGCCCACCCCGTGCGTGTGTCAAAAACCGTCGACGGCCTTGCTGACCAGAATATTCACGGCAACGCGGCGGTTCTGCGCCTTGCCTTCGATCGTATCGTTGCTGGCCAGCGGGTCCGCTTCGGCCATCCCGGTGGGGGTCAGCATACGATAGGGCTTCCAGTGGCAGGCCTGCTGCAGATAGTTGACGACGCGGCTCGCCCGCTTTTCGCTAAGCTGCTGGTTGAAGTCGTAGCTTCCGGTGGAATCGGTGTAGCCGACAACCAGCAGCAGGGCATTGTCCATCCCCTCGGCCGTGGAGGCGGCCATGCACAGATCGGACTTCGCCTGCTCGGACAGCACGGCCTTGCCGGTGTCGAAGTTCACGTTCGTCGTGCTCTTGATATTGTACTTGTCGATATCGCCCATGCGGCTGCGCAGTGCGTCGGTCGCCGCGCTCTGTTCGGCAAAACGCTGGTCCGTGCCGTTGTGGATCATCGCCGCGGTCTTGAAATCGTTGTTCCGGAACTTGATCTGCCGCGCCACGAGGCCATTGCCCCATTGCGCTGTCTTGACGGAAACCGGAAGGCCGTTGAGCAGCGACGCCGCGGCCCGCTCCTTGCTGGCAAGGCCCAGGAAACCGCCACGGCCCCGGATCTCGGTCTGGTCATTGATCGTGATGATAGAACTGGTGCCGTCGGACGCCGTGACTTTCATCTTGTCGCCGCTGCGCGCGGAGATGATGCCTTCGATGTCGGGCCCTTCGGTCATCTGGGCGCCCTCGGGCGCGCTCGTATCGCTCACGGTGGTCTCTAGGCCGTTGTCCTGGTCCTGCGCAGCCAGGCCCGACGCGGGCACGGCCAGCATGGCAAGCAGGAAAAGAGCCTGCGGCCTTTTGGAAATCACACTCATTGCACTACTCCTTAAAACTGGACCGGCCAGCCTTCCGCAATCGCGGATTTTCCGCGTGAGGACGGGGCCGGCTGTCAAAACCCGTTTCATTTCATTTTGCCGGATGTGCGGCATGGAAGCTACACGTGAACGCCCTGGATGTCCTGCGTGTTCAGGCTGACCTGTCTGGCACATGAACACACCAGCCTGCCTTGCCGGATGTGCAGGCGATTCGAGCGCGTCGTGCGGCGAACGGATGCAGGCCGCGCACGCGGCAAGCCTTCCCGCGCCAGCAGAATCACGAAGCAGGATATGCGAGACAAAGCCGGAAGCCCGGCCGCATCCCGGAAAAAATGGCTGCCGGAAGCCTCTAACCGTTGACGGCGCGCGGACAGGCGCACAAGCCGGGCGCGGGTCCCGGCGGACAGCCGCGGCAACCGCCGCACCCTCTGCCGATGAGCATCGCCCTATCCGCACCGATAACAGGCGCACCAAGACAGGAGCCGAACATGGCTGACGAAACCGATACCACTGACAGCGCCGGGCCCTCTCCCGCGCCGGTCACGGTGATCCGCGAACAGTCCGGCAGCGCCATGGGCATCGTCATGGCAATTGCCCTGCTGATCGGGGTGATCAGCATCATGTACCTGTTCAACAAGCATTCCCCGAACGAGAACGCCACGAACGACGCCATCGCCGAGGCCGCCAGCGATGTCGGCAATGCCGCCTCCAAGGTCGGCAACGCAGCGGAAGACGCGGCCCGCAACGTCAAGCCGCACTAG
>NZ_BCTX01000186.1 GCF_001590985.1 Novosphingobium naphthalenivorans NBRC 102051 | reverse complement strand
CGCCGAGATGGCATCGGCCTTTGCCTGCGCATCGCTGGGTATCCAGCCCACGGTTCGGCATGCCGACTATATCGGGGCATGGCTTGCCGTCCTGCGCGAAGACGAGAAAGCGATCTTCCGCGCCGCCAGTGCCGCCAGCAAGGCGTGTGATTTCCTGCTCGCTGGTCGCGAAGTTCAGTCCGACACCGGGGACCGGTCATGACCGGTTCCCCTCCCGATGACCACACCGAAGAGGACCGGGAGCGGATGCGCGCGGTGCTGCTCTCGCTTCCCGAGCCGACCTTGCGGGTATTCCTTGCGAGCCGCGTTCACGGACTGAGCTATCGCCGGATCGCCAAGCGCTATCGCATGTCGCTCTGGCAGGTGCGGCGGCATATGCTCCGCGCCATCCGGCATATCGACCGCCACCGCGACGGGAGGCCGCCGGGATGATAGACTGACCCGCCCGAGCATTGGAGGCCGCCTTGCCGATCCGTTAATAGGGATTGGCAAGGCGGCCTTTTGGCGCGATCCTATGCGCCATGAAGGCGCTTGATGACATCACGGTATCGCTACTCGAAGCCAAGCGGCGGGAACTGGCGCATGTCGTCGATGTCATCCGCACCGGCTTCGCCAATGCGATCCGTCACCGGACGCAGCCGCGTTTCCGTAACGGGCGCCTGCTCAAGATCATCCTGTTCGGCAGCTATGCGCGCGGCGACTGGGTCGAGGATCCGGTGGGTCGCTACTTTTCCGATTACGACATCCTTGTCGTGGTCGATCACGAGGACCTCACCGACGTTCCCGAGTTCTGGGCGAAGACCGAGACGCGCCTCCTCGAGGAACTTGGCGAGGGGCATGTCCTTCGCACCCAGGTCTCCCCGATCTACCACAGCCTCGAGGACGTAAACGAAAAGCTGCGGCTTGGCCGCTACTTCTTCATGGATATCCTGAGGGACGGGATCGTCCTGTTCGAGGAGCCCGGCCATCCCTTTGTCGAGCCCGAACAGCTTTCCCCCAAGGAGGCGCTGCAGGAGACCCGCGACTACTTCGAGGAGTGGTTCGAGAGTGCGCAAAAGTTCAAGCGGGCATCCGACTTTCTCATCGGGGATGGGGCACCCAAGGAGGCGGTTTTCAACCTCCATCAGGCCACTGAGCGCCTCTATCACTGCATCTTTCTCGTCCGGACCTTGTACTCTCCCAAGACCCACAACCTGAACCGGCTGAGGGCCTCGACCGAGCAGCTTGAACCGCGTTTGCGGGATGTCTGGCCTACCGATGATCGCCTCCATCGCCGGGCCTACAATCTTCTGCGCGAGGCCTATGTGAAGGCCCGCTATTCGCGCGAGTTCGTCATCACCGACGAGGAACTGGCCTGGCTCGGCGAGCGCGTCGCGCTGCTCCAGGACCTTGTCCGCGAGCTGTGCCTGGCCCGGATCGAGGACCTCGAGGCCCGCTCGCGAGCGGCCTGATCCGACTTCACAGGAAGACCCCCGACCAACCGGGAATGCGGGCGCACAGGGCAAGCCTGTGCGGTAATCTCGACGCACGCCCGGTGGGCGTAGGTGTAATGCACCGTACGCACACGTGCTGCGCCGATTATTGGCGCGTTATCAATGGGATGGAGTAAACTACCGGTAGGGCGCCGACACCGCGTTTTGAACTGCCGGTATGACCGCCGCATAGCTTAAATCCGTGGTTTTCGGCGGAACCGCGCCAGTCTTGCGCCAGACTACCGGTAGGATTTTTCGTGTCGGCCATGGGTGCCGCTTTCGG
>NZ_BCTX01000185.1 GCF_001590985.1 Novosphingobium naphthalenivorans NBRC 102051 | reverse complement strand
AATACGCGATCGTGGTTGTGCCGGGAGCGAGTACGTCGCGCAGGCGGATGCGCGCGGCAATCTTGCGCGGAGCTGTTCCCCAGTCGTCTTCCATTGGCAGGCCATAAGTCTGGCCGTCGATGCGCATCTCCCAGAGATGGTAGTCGAACCATCCCATCGCGGCCTGGGCGATGTCGTGCAGGACCTTGAGAGTGACCGAGGTCGGCACTTCGACCAAGCGCCAGATCGGCGGATCGCTGTCCTCAAGCTCGATGCGCAGCGTTGCGATCTGCAGGAAACTGTCGATGGCTGTGGGCCTGTCTGTCGATCGGGCGGTCATGCCACCTGCGATAGCACTCCGGGCCGGACTTGCCAGTTCCAGGGAAGCAGTTCGTCGATCCGGTTGACGGGATGCTCGGCGATGCGTGCGAGGACGTCGGTCAGCCAGGCTTGCGGATCGACGTCGTTGAGCCGGGCGGTCTGGATCAGCGAGTAGAGCACGGCGGCGCGCTGTCCGCCGCGATCGGAGCCGCAGAACAACCATGCCTTGCGCCCGAGGGGCACGCAGCGCAGCGCCCGCTCGGCCGCGTTGTTCGTGAGGCAGATCCGGCCATCTTCCAGGAAGCGGGTGAAGGCCCCCCAGCGCCGGAGCATGTAGTTTATCGCCTTGGCCAGATCGTGGCTGCGCGAGAGCTTCGCGAGTTGGGCGGTGAGCCAGGCGTGCAGATCCGCCATCAGCGGTGCGCTGAGGTCCTGCCGGACGGCGACACGCTCTTCGGGCGCCTTGCCATTGATGTCACGCTCGATCTCGAACAGGGCATCAAGGCGCTGCACGGCTTCCAGCGCGATCGGATAGATCATGCCGGTACGCTCACCGCGGCTCTTCCTGCGCGCGGCGGCCTCGACGTCAGCCAGTTCGAAGAACTTGCGCCGCGCGTGCGCAAAGCAGCCGGCCTCGATCACGGGCGCAGGCTGGCGGCCGGAAGCGTAGAGCTCGTTGTAGCCGCCATAGGCATCGGCCTGCAGAATCCCTGCCCAGGACGCCAGGTGCGCCCGAGGATGCTCGCCGCGCCGGTCGCGGGAATAGTGGAACAGGGCTGCAGGCGGATCGCTGCCGGCAAAGGGCCGGTCATCGCGGACGTAGACCCACAGGCGCGCGGTATCGGTCTTGCCCTTGGCCAGGACCGGCACGGTCGTATCGTCGCCATGCAGCCGCCGGGCGGCCAGGACATGGGCCTCGATCCTTAGATAGAGCGGCATCAGGGCGAAGCTCGCCGCGCCCACCTGGTCGGCCAGCGTCGAGGTGCTGAGCGCAACGCCTTCGCGGGCGAAGCGCTCGGCCTGGCGGTTGAGGGGCTGGTGCTGGCCATACTTCTCGAACAGGAGCATGGCGAGGAAACTGGGCCCAGCCCATCCGCGCGGCACGACATGGAACGGCGCCGGAGGCTGCGTGATCGTCTCGCAATCCCGACAGGAGAACTTCTCGCGGACCGTCTGGATCACCTTCCACTGGCGCGGGATCACTTCGAGCGTCTCGGTCACGTCCTCGCCCAGCTTCGACAGGCGCGCGCCGCCGCAGGACGGGCACGAACACGGTGCGGGAATGACGACGCGCTCGCGCGGGAGATGTTCGGGGAACGGCTTGCGGCTTGGCCGCTTGCGCGCGAAGGCGGCGACGTCGGCTGTCTTCGCTGCGGCGACTTCGGCGACCAGATCATCCTCGCAGGCATCGGCCTCGAGGTCTTCCAGCTGAAGCTCAAGCTGGTCGAGAAGCCGACGGCTGCGCTCGGC
>NZ_BCTX01000184.1 GCF_001590985.1 Novosphingobium naphthalenivorans NBRC 102051 | reverse complement strand
CAGAGTGGGCTGGCTGTGGGCGACGAACGAGCACGGCAACCTCATCTATGTTTCGGAGATGCTGCTCGAAGCCCTTGAGATAGATCCGGCGACCGTGCTGGGTCAGCCACTGGGCAATCTGGTCGAGACGGACCCGGAAAACCGCGACGAGAAATCGAGCCGTCCTCTCAACTTCCTCATCAGCAGCCACCTCAAGATAACCGATCTCACCGTCCGGCCCAGAACCGCAGCCGACAGGAAGCCGGGCGGACCTCTCTGGCTCTCGCTTTCGGGCAAGCCAAAATTCGATGATTCCGGCAGTTTCGAGGGATACCGAGGCGGGCTCAGGGACATTACCGAGCAGTACCAGCGTGAACTCCACGAGATACATCAGGCGACGTCCGATGCCCTGACCGGCCTGGCCAACCTCCACAGGCACAATACGCAACTCGACGGCTATCTGCGGGCCTTCAAGAGCGCGAAGCGCAGTTGTGCCTTGGTATTGCTCGATCTCGACCGCTTCAAGCAGGTCAACGATACGATGGGGCACCCCGCCGGCGACGAATTGTTGCGTCAGGTTGCCAAGCGCCTGCACAGCGTGGTGGGGGACAGCGGAGAGATCGGCCGGCTGGGCGGCGACGAATTTGCGATCATCTTGCCGGATACGGACGATTGGGGGACGCTGGGGAACCTGGCCGAGAAGATCATCCAGATCGTATCCCAACCTTATCGCATCGACGACAAGAGAGCCGTCATCGGGGCTTCGGTCGGCATCGCGATTGCCCCCCATGATGGGCTTGAGCGGGAACAGCTCACCAAGAGCGCCGATCTCGCGCTCTATGCCGCCAAGAAGGGCGGGCGAGGCCAGTTCCGGCTCTTCTCTTCCGACCTCAAGGATGAAAAGGAAGAGCGCCAGCTGCTTCTGGACGACTTGCGCGAAGCGCTGGCCAGGGAAGAACTGGAACTTCACTACCAGCCGATAGTCCGGGCCGATGACAACGCCGTAGTCGGCTTCGAAGCCCTGATGCGCTGGGAGCATCCGGAAAGAGGAGAAGTCACTCCGGGGACATTCGTCCCGATTGCCGAGGAATCCGGCCTCATCATTCAGATTGGCGAATGGGCTCTTCGCCGTGCCTGCATGGAGGCCCTGAACTGGCCCGAGGAAGTGAGAGTGGCGGTCAACGTCTCTGCCGTCCAATTCGCGAATGCGGGCTTCATCACAGCGATAACCGCGGCGCTTGCAGAAAGCAGCCTCCCGCCCGACCGGCTGGAACTGGAACTGACGGAAAGTATCTTCCTGGGAGACAGCGATGCCGCGGAAGAGACTTTCAGGATACTCAAGGCCTATGGCGTCCGGCTTGTCCTTGATGATTTCGGCACCGGCTTTTCATCGCTGAGCTACCTTCGCTCCGCTCCGTTCGACAAGATCAAGGTGGACAAGAGCTTCGTCGAGACCTGCACGCTCAAGAAGCAGAACAGCTCGACAATCATTGCCGCTATCGTTGGCCTTGCCGATGCGATCGGTATGGAGACCACCGTCGAAGGCGTGGAGGCTTTCGACCAGCTCGAACTTGTCCGCGAAAAGGGAGCGCGCTTCATCCAGGGGTGGCTGTACTCGAAGGCGCTGACGCCAGTGGAGATCGCGGAACAGCTTGGGCCTGAACACTTCAAGATCAAGCCGTCCGGGCCTGCCAGGCATCGGCCCGAGCGGCGCACCGTGATCCGCAGGATCGGCATCATCCATGAAGATCATCGCTACGATGCCGTGATGCGCAGCATCTCGAAGACGGGCGCCTTGATCGAGGGGCTGATCGGCGTGCCCTGCGATACCGAT
>NZ_BCTX01000183.1 GCF_001590985.1 Novosphingobium naphthalenivorans NBRC 102051 | reverse complement strand
GGTGTTCTCACAGCGGGTCACCGAGGTGAGTTCGGGCCGGACGGCAGCACCATGTCCTGTTCCACCCTCGCCGCCCTCGCCTCCGGACGCGCGCGCCAGCCGGGCGGCTTCCTTTCGGCTCAGGTACCCTTCGTGGAAGACTGCTTCCCCGTTCGCGCGCAGATCGATGTAGACGCGCCCGCCCTTGCGCCTGGGGGCCTTTTCGTATTCCCACGAGTGGAAGTGGGCTTCGGGGCCGATCACCACGGCATCGGCCCAGCCTGCCTCGATATAGGCCGCGCGGCGTTCCTCGATGGCGGCATTCTGCGCGCGCCAGAAGGCCTGTGGGTCCGTGAAATACTGATCCTCGCCAAAGAGGTCGGCGACAGTGGCAAGCCCGCTTGCTTCGGGATCGAAGAGCGCGTGGCGGGCCGGGATCGACTGGCCGCCGAAGAGCCATGCCTTGAGCTGGTAGCCGCTCGGGGCATAAGCGTCGGCATCGTCGAAGAGTGCCAGCCATGCCTTCTGCTGGCTTTTCGAGGCGAGTGTCAGGTGGCGGACGGTCGCGGCATCGATTTCCTCGCGGCGGTAGAGATCGCGAATGCGCGGGAGGAGATTGCCGAGCGCGAGCACGCGCTTCACGGCAAGCTCTGGCAGGCCGAAGGTTGCCGCGATGTGTTCGATCCCGCGCCCTTCCTTCACCAGCCGGGTGAAGCATTCCCACTGCGAGACATCGTCGGGCGCGAGCCGGGCGATGTTCTCGATGAGCGAGGCCTCGATGGCAGCGGCATCGTCACCGGCATCGAGCACCGCGCAAGGCAGCATGTCGGCATCGGGGTCCGGTTCGGCATCGGGTGGAGCGGCGGCGCAGCGTTCCCCGGCGACGAGGCGCGCGGCATGGAAGCGGCGGCTTCCCGCGACGATCTCGAAATGATCGGGCGCATGCCCGGCTTCGCCTGCCAGAGGGCCATCGGCGAGGGGCCGCACGATCAGCGGCTGGATCACGCCGCGCGCGCGGACGGTAGGCAGGATATCGGAGACATCGGGCGCCTTCTTCGAGTAGCGCATGTTGGCCTTGCTCACGCAAAGCTTGCTTAGTGCGATGAATTGCAGTTTCACGGGTCTTGCTCCTTCAAGAGTGCCGGTCCGTCTTTTCGTGATGGGATATGCGGACCAGCTTTTGGGGTTCGGCGGCGAGCGGCCGCCACGCCTGCCACCGGAAGGTAAAGCCCCTCCGGCGAAAGCTCGCTTCAATCGCCGCCGCTTGGCCCGCCCCGGGTGAGCAGGCGCTCGGCATCGAGGATCGATCCGGCAGCGCGCGCGGCCTCGGCCCAGCGCGAGAGCGGGAATTCGCTCGAAAAGGCGATGTCCCGTTCAATTCCGAGCCCGAAGGGCAGGCGCACGCGTGCCAGTTCGCCAAGGCTGAAGGTCCCGAGTTCCGGGCAGCCGAACCCGAGGTCGGCAAGGCCTGTCGTGAGCTTCGCCGAAGGGCCGAACAGGGTGTCGCCATCGGGGTAGAGTTCGCTCGCCAGCCAGGTCGCGGGGCCAAGCGGCGAGAACAGCTTCACCAGCGGCGCGGGATCATGGGCGGAACCGTCGAGGCCTCGCTCGCAACTGGCGAGCAAGGCAGCGCGAAGCGTGGGGGTCAGGAGGTTCATGCCGCCGCCCTCCCCGCTTGCCGTTCCACAGGCTCCGGTTCAATCGCGGCCTCATCACCCCGCGCTGCCTCATGCCGGGCGCGCAGCCAATCGGCGGCCTTGCTGGCCGCGCTCGCGGCGCGGAAGATCGCGCGGCTATCCTCGCGCAGCACCTCGAGCCATGCGCCGATGTAGTCGGCATGGCGCACGGTGGGGACGATGCCGAGCGCGGCGCAGAGAAAGGCCGAGCCCATTTCGGCG
>NZ_BCTX01000182.1 GCF_001590985.1 Novosphingobium naphthalenivorans NBRC 102051 | reverse complement strand
GATGCCGAGTTGTCGTGCTGCTTCTGTCGGCGAGATGCTCGCTTCGACCAGTTTGATGGCGGCATGTACCTTGGACATGTCGAGCGGCTGACGGCCGGGCAACTTGCCTTTGGCGCGCGCGGCGGCGATCCCATCCCTGGTTCGCTCGGAGATCAGTCTCCGCTCGAAATGGGCGATGGCCCCGAACACATGGAAGATGAGTTCGCCGGCGGCCGACGATGTGTCGATCTTTTCCTCAAGACTCAGGAGCGCGATGCCCTGGCCGCGTAGCGTCTCGACCGTGGTGAGCAATTCGGCGAGCGAGCGCCCAAGCCGATCGAGGCGGACCACCGCCAGCGTGTCGCCCTTGCGGGCATAGGCGATCAGTTCGGCCAGACCGGGCCGCTCCATGCTCTTGCCCGACATGACGTCGGTGAACACCTTGATCGCGCCGGCCTCCTCCAGACGCATGGTCTGTCCAGCCACGTCCTGATCGCCGGTGCTGACGCGGGCATAACCCAGAATATCGCCCATCCCGTGCGTCTCCCAAACGGTCGTTCTGTGGACGATCTGAAGGGCGATCGCTTCGCCCCATCCATATCCGTCCACATACTATGTCTCTTTACTCATGGCTGTCCATAGGCCCAGATGACCTTTTGTGGACGGGAATCGGAATGACGAAGCGTAAGCATCAACTCCTGACCGAGAGCGAACGCGATCAGATCCTCGCCATCCCGAGCGAGCGCGACCATCTAGCCCGGCTCTACACCTTCGAGCCTTCGGACATCGAGATCATCGGCGCACGACGGGAGCGACGGAACCAGTTGGGTGTCGCGCTGCAACTCGCGCTCTTGCGGCACCCGGGCATCACACTGGCGCAGTTGATACAGGACAAGGGAGCGATACCCCATGATCTCGCCGCCTTCGTCGCGGAACAACTTGGTCTACACGTAACCGACCTGGCCAACTATGCAGCGCGGGATCAGACGATGACGGACCATGCCCGCGAGCTGGCGATGCGAGCGGGCCTTCGTGGACCAACCCGCGCCGACATTCCCTTCATGATCGAAGCGGCCGCGAAAACGGCATGGGCGACCGACAAGGGGATGACGATAGCGATCGGCGTTGTCACCGCCCTTCGCGAGGCCCGGATTCTACTGCCGTCCATCTCCACCATCGAACGCGCCAGTAGTGCGGGACGCGCGCGTGCCCGCAAGCAGGCTGCCTACGCCCTGATCGCTGATCTTAGCGCCGAACAGGTCCACGCCCTCGACCAGGTCTTTGACGACGCCGGCGGCATGAGCCAACTCGCTTCGCTCAAGACCATTCCCGTTGCGGCCAGGCCCGATCACATCCGCCAGATTCTCGACCGCCTGCGGCAAGTGCGGAAGATCGGCATCTCCCCGGACGTGGCTGGCCGCATCCATGCCGACCGATTTCGGCAATATGTCAGGGAAGGCCGCGCTTCGCCTGCCTATATGATCGAGCGATATATTCCCTCCCGACGGCGCGCTACGCTGGTTGCGTTCCTGCTCGACCTCGAGGAACGACTGACCGATAACGCCTTGGAGATGGCGGACAAGCTGATCGGCAGCATCTTCACCCGCGCGAAGAACGCCCAGGCGCGCAGCTATGCCACCACGTCAAAGAATGTGGCGCGGCTGATGCTGATCTTTCGCAGGACAATCGACGCATTGACCGATGCGGTCGATACCGGCGAAGATCCAATGGAGGCCCTGGACGCATCGGTCGGGTGGAACACCCTCCTGAAGGCGAGGCCAGAAGTGGCGACAATCGCGGAAACCGCCAACCTTGATCCGCTGACGGTGGCGGCCGACCGCTATGCGACGTTGCGCAAGTTCGCCCCCGACCTGCTTGAGGCGCTCCAGTTCAGGGCCGGAAAGGGCAGTGCAAAAA
>NZ_BCTX01000181.1 GCF_001590985.1 Novosphingobium naphthalenivorans NBRC 102051 | reverse complement strand
CCGGAGAGGAGGATTTGGGAATGAGCGAAGCGATATATCCGGTGCCGGAAGCGTGGGCGGAAGGTGCGCTGATTGACAACGACCGGTATCTGGAGATGCACGCTCGTTCGGTTTCGGACCCTGAGGGTTTCTGGGGCGAGGAAGCGGGGCGGATTGACTGGATCAAGCCGTTCAGCGTGGTCAAGCAGACGAGCTTTGACGAGGCCGACTTCGGCATTTCGTGGTTCACCGACGGCACTTTGAACCTGTCGGCCAATTGCCTTGACCGGCACCTGGCGGAGCGCGGCGATGCGATTGCGATCCTGTGGGAGCCGGACGATCCGAAGAACCCGGAACGCCGCATCACCTATCGGCAGCTACATGAACAGGTCTGCCGCTTTGCCAACCTGCTCAAAAGCCGCGGCGTGAAGAAGGGCGAGCGCGTCACCATCTACCTGCCGATGGTGCCCGAGGCGGCGGTGGCGATGCTGGCCTGCGCGCGGATCGGCGCGATCCACTCGATCGTGTTCGCCGGCTTCTCGCCCGATGCCCTGGCCGGGCGCATTATCGACTGCGACAGCCGGATCGTGCTGACCACTGACGAGGGCCTGCGCGGCGGCAAGAAAGTCCCGCTGAAAGCCAATGTCGACGAGGCGCTGAAGGGGTGCCCCGGCGTCGATACCGTGATCGTGCTCGAACATACCGGCGCGGGCGTGCCGATGGTCGATGGCCGCGATGTCGACTGGGCGAGCGCGGTGGCGCAGCAGAGCGCCGAATGCCCGCCCGAGGAAATGAACGCGGAAGACCCGCTGTTCATCCTCTACACCTCGGGCTCGACCGGCAAGCCCAAGGGCGTGCTGCACACCACCGGCGGCTATTCGGTCTGGGCCTCGATGACGCACGAATACGTCTTCGATTACCGTCCGGGGCAGATCTACTGGTGCGCGGCCGACATCGGCTGGGTCACGGGCCACTCCTACGTCGTTTACGGCCCGCTGATGAACGGGGCGACCACGGTGATGTTCGAGGGCGTGCCCAACTTCCCCGATCCCAGCCGGTTCTGGCAAGTGGTCGACAAGTTCGACGTCGAGATCTTCTACGGCGCGCCCACGGCGCTGCGCGCGCTCATGCGCGAGGGCGACGAATGGGTGAAGAGCACCAGCCGCAAGTCCCTGCGCCTCCTGGGCTCTGTGGGCGAGCCGATCAATCCCGAAGCCTGGGAATGGTATCACAAGGTGGTGGGCGAGGGGCGCTGCCCGATCGTCGACACCTGGTGGCAGACCGAGACCGGCGGCGTGATGATCACCCCGCTGCCCGGCGCCACCGCGCTCAAGCCCGGCTCGGCGACGCGCCCGATGTTCGGCGTGCAGCCCAAGCTGCTCGACAGCGACGGGACCGAGATCGTGGGCCCGGGCGACGGCTGCCTGGTCATCACCGACTCCTGGCCCGGCCAGATGCGCACTGTCTGGGGCGACCACGAACGCTTCTTCCAGACCTACTTCACCACTTTCAAGGGCACCTACTTCACCGGTGACGGCTGCCGCCGCGACGAGGACGGCTACTACTGGATCACCGGCCGCATCGACGACGTGATCAACGTTTCGGGCCACCGCATGGGCACCGCCGAGATCGAGAGCGCGCTTGTCGCGCACCACAAGGTCGCGGAAGCCGCGGTGGTGGGTATGCCGCACGAGATCAAGGGGCAGGGCATCTACGCCTTCGTCACCTGCAATGCCGAAGTCGAACCCGACGAGGCGCTGCGCAAGGAACTGATCCAGTGGGTCCGCCACGAGATCGGCCCGATCGCCACGCCCGACGTGATCCAGTTCGCGCCCGGCCTGCCCAAGACCCGCTCGGGCAAGATCATGCGCCGCATCCTCCGGAAGATCGGCGAGAACGATTTCTCCAACCTCGGCGACACCTCCACCCTTGCAGATCCTTCCGTCGTCGATAACCTCATC
>NZ_BCTX01000180.1 GCF_001590985.1 Novosphingobium naphthalenivorans NBRC 102051 | reverse complement strand
AGCGAGAGTCTTCCCACGTCCCGTCTCAGATAAAGATCGACAGCGATTCAAGGCCGAGCACCGTGGCATCGAGAATGGCGGTGCGCTTGACGAGCCGGGATACGCCCGTGCCGATGCGGATCGCGTCGAACCGCTCGGCCGTGAGGATCTGGGGATGGGCTCCGTCACCACGATGGCAGAATACCGCCAGGTTGCTGCGCGCCGCCACCAGTGCCGGATCGCTGCCGTGCGGCGTCACGCGGATGTTGGAGACCATGCGCCGCGTACGCGTCGCCGGGCTTTCCGACCAGGCATAGCGCGAGCGAAGTCGCTTTACGCGCATTTCGATCGAGGCATGATCCTCTTTCAGGTAGAAGGCGGTGCCACTGATACCCGTGCCGTCCCAGTTCTCGCGGGCAGTTCGCACCGGCGCCGAATAATCGATCGCCGGATCGAGCAGCTCGAACCATTCGGCGAACCGGCGATCGTCGAGATACTCGGCTTCCTTCTTGAGGAATTCCTCGCAAGCCTGCTGGAGGGTGATATCGACCAGCTGGCTCGCAGGCGCAGCCGCGGGATGGATGGTCGCCGCTTCAGTCATGATCGCCGATCTCGATCTTGGTGTTGGTCATGCGTTCGTACCAGGTCTTATGGAACGTCCTCAGGCCGCCCTCGCCCGCATTGGTCGAGTTGGCGACGCCTGGTCCGACCCAGTCCGTCAGCGGTTTGCTGGTGCTCATGTCCCCCATTCCCATCTGATAGTTGAAACGCACCTTGTTGAGCTCGGCGAACACAGTGCCGGCGGTGCGGGTGACGCCCGGCCACACCGCGACATCGTCCTGCTCGAAGCTGCCCGAGGGGCTAAAACTGCTCATTCCCACCTGATAGGCACGGCGCTTATACTCGGGAGAGGCCTCTCTCGGTGCCAGCACCCAGTTCCAGATTTCCATCTGGCCCGGCCCCTTGGGCTGCCATACGCGCAGTGTGAGAAACCCTGCCTGCGGCTTTTGCGGGCTGTCGCTCAGGCCAATGTGAAGGAACGAGAAGTTGGGGAACAGAGTGCCGTTCTGGAGCAGCGAGCGCTTGGCCAGATCGAACTGGTCCTGGCTAAGCACGCCGGTATGGAAATGACGGGTCACCTCTTCCGGGTAGGAGATGAACGGTGCCTCGCCGGGGAGCTGACGGATGCTGATCGCATGGCCGCTGCAATCATGGACATGGAGGCCCGTTCCCTCCTTGGGCGCCCCGGCAGCGACGCTGTCGATGATGCCGGCTTCCAGCACCGATCGGTGGGTCATTTGAGTATGCGAGCTGTCGCCGCAGAAATTCTCCGCGCCCTGCTTCCAGTTCGCATCGACCAGCCAGCGATGCGGCTCTCCCAGGACTTCCATCCCACCGTCGGACAGCGCGAACTGGATGTCGAAATACCATTTGTAATCGCCGAGATACTCTTCGAACGGCGCGGCGTCCGGGTCGAGATTGGCGAAAATCAGCCCCATGTAATTGGTGACGTGCGGCGCTGCGAACAAATTCCATTCCTTGAGGTCCAGCGACGCATATCCCTGGCTTCGCACCGGCACGCCGATCAATTCGCCGCTATTGCGATACGCCCAGCCATGGAATGGACAGACGAAACCCTTGGTATTGCCCGCCTGCACCCGGCACACCTGTGCGCCGCGGTGGCGGCAGGCATTGAGTAGCACGCGCAACTCGTCCTGTTCGTCGCGAATCAGGATGAAGGGATCCTCGCCAATGTTGCGGGTGACGAAATCCCCGCGGTTCGGGATTTCGGTCTCATGCCCGATATACACCCAGCATTTCGCGAAGATGCGCCGCAACTCGAGATCGTAGACATCGCGATCGTGGAACACTGCGGCGGGCAGCAGTCCCTTGCGCAGATCGTCCTCCATGCCTTCGATCGAAGCTGGAACGGCAAAGGCTTCCTCGGCCATACTAGTCCTCTCTATCGGCGACCCGCGGGCCGGCTTGTCATAAACGAACACGTCACAGATCCGACCTCAGCCGACAACCGAGCCGCCTCACTCTTAAATGGACATGTCCATTAAATT
>NZ_BCTX01000179.1 GCF_001590985.1 Novosphingobium naphthalenivorans NBRC 102051 | reverse complement strand
ACTCACCATCGACGACGTCGAAGACCACATGGTCTCTGCGCTCCAACTCCTCGGCTGCGCCGCACGTGGCCATACGGCCCCGCCTTGATATTGCTCACGATATTTCAAGCAGGGCTGGCCGGGGGATTTGCAGGCCATACACAAAAGCCCAGCACAACCAACCACATAGGCCGCCATGGCTAGCCGCGCTTTTATCTCGCGGTGATTCTACAGGCCCATCCCGGCAACGACGGCACCGCTATTCTACCCGCAAAATCAATGCCCTGACACGACAACGGCACCGCCTCGCCCGAGGCAGTGCCGTCCAAAACCCCACAATACGATGTGCAGACAAGCACTTATGGGACCAAGGGTGCCATAGCTTCTATCTTGCCGTCCATCTCATGGCCTTAATTCGAGCCAGTTTCTAACAAGATCAATTATGTAAGTGGCAAGACGACCGGCGTCGACGTTTATTGCGGTCAATAATTGTAGATTTTCACCGATTTGTCAGCGATGTTCCTACAGAACACTCTCACAAAGCTATATTGACCATATCTAGGCATAAATCTTACGCATTCATACTCTTTGCTCCGAAAAAAGTCGGGGTGCATGGCCTGTAGGTTCTCGCGTAGAACTGACCTATCAGCGCCGGGTGCTGCAGCGACTAAACCTTCGATCGCATCATGGTAAACAGCTGCCTTCAAGACGTCGTCATCGCTAAAATAAAACCATTTCAGATAGTTCGCGCCAATATAGAACCCCAAAACCAAGAAAATGGCGGATGAAATGGCGAGAATGAGATATGGTCGCTTTTTCATCTCATCACCTGCTTGAACGAGAGCAATAGAGAACACCATTCTGAATCGAAACACTCATAGCTTCTCCAAATCCATCGCCATTGGAAATATCCGCCGGTGAAAGGTCGGGTGCGTATGTGTCCGATGGGTAATGTGAGTGAAAAACGACCGCATTTCCATTTAGCCTGAGGAAATTCTCGACGGTGAAGCCCTTAGTGGCATTCCAAAGGCCGCCAACGCCAGTTGTCGTTGGTCCGATAATGAGATTCCCACCGCCCCGCATTCGGGGCACTGTCCGAGCTACAAATCCATACTCGCGGCCATTTGCGGCACCCAACCTGTCAATGTTCGCAATCGCACTCGCCAATGCTGGATTTTTGGCAATCAAGTCGTTGATCCCCGAAGAGGCGCAATTATCCTGCTCCGTTTGCTCTTTACTTTGCGGCCTGCAGCTTGCAGAACTTCCGTCGGCAATAGCGGCTGCGCCAGTTGGGCAAGGCCTGCCACCTCCACCTCCACCTCCACCAAGGTGAGGTACAGCACCACCACCAAAGAAGCCACTACCTCCAGTGCCCCATGCCTCGATTTGTTTCATGCCCCCATGCCCTGCACAAATATCTCCTGACGGATCAGCTGTATTATCCTCGTTTGAAAATTCTTTCCCATCATTACATACAACAGTCAGACCATACGGATCGGCTGAATTCACGGGATCAGAGCCTGCATAATTATACCAGTTCATGCCATCACCGTAACCGATGGGGTCAGTCTGCATGAAACGGCCAAGGGTGGGGGAGTAGAAACGGGCCTTGTAGTAGTACATGCCAACCTCGCCGAGCCAGACCTGCCCCGTATACTGGAAGCGCCCGAGATTCGTCGATTGCGGAATACCGTACTCATCGTAGCGGTTGATGGCCATGCCCGCTCCCGACGCATCGGTGACGGAAACGATCGATCCACGCTCGTCAGCCTGTAGCCAGCGCCTATTGCTCGTGCCCGAACCCTCGTACCAGACGACTGGCTCGTCCGTGCCAGGCCCCGGCACGAAGCGTCGTTGCAGCGCGTTGGAGCCGTTGTACTCCGCGATCATGCTAACGCCGTCATAGAGGAAGCGCGTAGTCGTTCCACCCGAAACCAGCTGATAGAGCCTGTCAGCCGGATCATATGTCAGGGTCGCGGAAGGACCTCCGCTCACAGATGTGAGTTGGTTGAGGCCGTTGTACGTATAGCTGATACTGCCGGAACTGTTCAGGTTGCCCCGACTATCATAGCCGAGCGATGTCGAGCCGGAGGCCGTGTACTGGTTGAGGCCATTCGCCGTGTAGCCGCGATTGAAATTGTAGCCGTCAGTCCAAGCGTAGGCATCGTTGGTCCTGGCAATACTGGCAATCTGTGAAGCAGGATTGTAGGCGATATTGCTGCCTGTTGTGCCCACCTTACCAATAACAAGATCGTTGGTCGTTCCCGTTGGATCGATCTTT
>NZ_BCTX01000178.1 GCF_001590985.1 Novosphingobium naphthalenivorans NBRC 102051 | reverse complement strand
TGTCATCGGTCATGCAATTCTCCGCAAAAGTGGGCTTTGAAAATTCCCTAGTTGGTGGCCCCTTCATCTCATTCTGCCGGGGCTAGCCCCGGCAGAATGAGATGAGCCGACATTGTCCTCATCTCCTTTGCAGACGCGGAGACGGGGCCGATGATCCGACTTGGAGAATTGATGATGATCCTCGAATTACATCGGCAGGGCGTATCGATATCCGCCATTGCCCGACGCACTGGTCGCGATCCCAAGACCATCCGAAAATATATCGAACGGGGTGTCGAGGCCCCGGTTTACGGCCCACGCATGCTGGGTCGACCGAACAAACTGGCACCCTATCTAGAATTTTTGCGTGAGCGAGTGGTGGCCTTTCCCGATCTGACGGCGGCGCGTCTGACGCGGGAAATCCGTGAGCTGGGGTATATGGGCGCCTATACTGCGGTAAAGCGGTTCCTGGCAGCGATTCGACCGGAAAACGGCCCCAAGCCCTTCGAGGTTCGGTTCGAGACGCCGCCTGGCGTGCAGGCACAGGTCGACTTTGCCCGGTTCGTCGTCGAATTTACCGATGAGCCCGGCGTCAGCCGGATCGTCTGGCTATTCAGCTTGGTGCTGGGACATTCGCGCTTCCTGTTTGCACGCTACGTCATGCACCAGGATCTCCAAACTCTGTTGCGCTGTCATATGCAGGCCTTTGAAGCGCTCGGTGGCGTCCCGATCGAAATCCTCTACGATCGCATGAAAACCGCCGTAACCGGCGAAGATGATCAGGGCCATATCATCTACAATCGATCATTGCTGGCCCTGGCGGGGCATTACCGCTTCGTGCCACGCGCCTGCCGTCCCTATCGGGCCAAGACCAAGGGAAAGGTCGAGCGGCCGTTCAGCTATATCCGCAAGGACTTCTTCCTGGGCCGCAGCTTCCGCAATCTGGACGATCTCAATGTCCAGCTAATCGACTGGCTCGATACCGTCGCCAATGTCCGTGTCCACGGGACGACGCAGCGGATTATTGTTGAAGCCTTCGCCGCCGAGCAGCCTGAGTTGCAGCTGCTCCCGGCGGGTCGCTTTGACGCCGTTCTGAAGCTGGAGCGCCGCGTCAGCCATGATGGGATGGTCTCTGTCGGCGGCAATTACTACAGCGTTCCCGATCGCACTCGGCGCGTCGTCGAAATCCAGCAGTTGCCTGACAAGATCAGGATCGTAGACCTGGGCCAGGTCATTGCCGAGCACCCGGTTCTTGAGGGGCGTCGGCAGTGTAGGATCGATCCTGCGCATCGGACAGGCGGCAGCGGCGCCAAGCGCCGTATCCATGGCAAAGAGGTAATCGCCATCGGTCGTATAGGCGAGCATGTCGCTGTGCGCTCCCTGGCCATCTATCAGGCGATCGGCAGCCAACTGGCGCGGGGAGAACGGCCATGAACCAAGGGGGTGCCGCATCCCGCGTCGATAATATCCGCCGCAGCCTGGTCCATCTCAAAATGCCACGCGCTCTGGAGATGCTCGACGCCACCCTGCGCGGCATAGAGCAGGGCAAAATCGATGGCATCGAGGCCATCGACATATTGCTGAACGAAGAACTATCGCTCCGGGAGAACCGCAGGATCAAGGCGGCCCTGCGCATGGCAAGGCTGCCGATCATCAAGACGCTGGACGGATATGACTTCTCCTTCCAGCCATCGCTCGACCGGAACCGCATCCTGGCGCTCGCTGGCCTGGACTTCATCAACCGGGCCGAGGTGGTGCATCTGTTGGGTCCGCCCGGTACCGGAAAAAGCCATATCGCCACTGCTCTTGCAGTCGAGGCCGTGAAGGCGGGCAAGAGCGTCTACTTCATCCCGCTCGCCGATCTGATCGCTTCACTGACCAAGGCGGAACGGGAGGGCACGCTGCGCGAAAGGATCCGCTTCCTATGCCGATCCGCGCTGCTCGTCGTAGACGAGATCGGGTATCTCCCTGTTACGCCGGGCGGTGGCAACCTGTTCTTCCAACTCGTCAATGCCCGATACGAAAAGGGCGCTATGATCCTGACATCCAACCGCGGCTTTGCCGAATGGGGTGATGTCTTTGGCGATCCGGTGGTGGCCACCGCGCTGCTCGACCGCCTCCTTCACCACGCGGTGGTCATCCAGATCGAGGGCTCCAGCTATCGCATGCGACAGCACGCTGACCTGCTGCCCGAGCATGCGCGCATGGCACCGTCCATCAACCCGCCGCCCTTGCCCAAACGGCGTGGCCGCCCGCCAGCAAAGGAAAATCCCGATCTCCATCACGGCTGATCACCGACACAACCGTCCCGCCAAACTAGGGAATTTTAGATGCCCACTTTTGCGGAATCTTCGGCGCCCGTTGAC
>NZ_BCTX01000177.1 GCF_001590985.1 Novosphingobium naphthalenivorans NBRC 102051 | reverse complement strand
TAAGCGGTGTTCTCAGCCCACGGCGGTCCAAGGCATGAGTTCGGCGACGCCGTTTGCCGGATGACCGTTGGCCAGCCTGGCCAGTGTATCGGTCAGCCAGATGTGCGGGTTGATGCCGGAGAGCTTGCAGTTTTCGATGAGCGTGGCGATCACCGCCCAGTTGTCGCCGCCTTCGTCGGAACCGGCGAACAGGGCATTCTTCCGGTTCAGCGCTAGGGGTCGGATAGAGCGTTCAACGGTGTTGCTGTCGAGGTCGACGCGGCCATCGTCGAGGAAGCGTGACAGTCCATCCCAGCGGGTGAGCGTGTAGCGGATCGCTTCGCCAAGTTTGCTTTTGGCGCTGACCTGGCGATTGCGGGCTTCGAGATACTGGCGAAGATCGTCGACGATGATGCGGCTGCGGTCGTGGCGAACAGCCCGGCGTTGCTCCGCCGAAAATCCTCGCACCTCATCCTCGATGGCATAGAGCAAGGCGACGCGACGCAGCACTTCGGTAGAGACCGGCGATGTATCGCTCAGTTCGTAGAACTTGCGGCGCACGTGCGCCCAGCAGAAAGCGAGGCCGATCTGGTTGCGCCGCCGGGCGAGCGCGGCATAGCCGCCATAGCCATCGACCTGCAGGATGCCGGCAAAATCGCCGAGATGCGCTTCGGCTCGCTCGCCCTTGCGGTCGGCGGCGTAGACATAGGCGACCATCGGCGGATCACCGCCGCCCCAAGGGCGATCGTCGCGGGCATAGGCCCATAGCTGGCCGGTCTTGGTCCGCCCGCGGCCCGGATCGAGCACCGGCGCGGTGGTCTCATCCGCAAAAAGCCGTTCTGATCGTCGCAATCGCTCGAGGATGTGGTCGCGCAAGGGACGCAGGTACCATGCTGCCCGCCCGACCCAGTCTGCCAGGGTGGATCGATCAAGCTGGATGCCTTGCCGGGCGTAGATCTGCGCCTGGCGGTACAGCGGTAGATGATCGGCGTACTTGGCGACCAGCACCTGTGTGATCAGCGCTTCGGTGGGAATACCGCCTTCGACGATCCGTGCCGGTGCCGGGGCCTGCACAATGGTGCTCTCGCACGAGCGGCAGCCGTAGCGTGGGCGGCGGGTGACGAGGACGCGGAAGGTGATAGGCACGACGTCGAGGCGTTCGGCCACGTCTTCGCCGATCTGGTGGAGCGCCCCACCACAGCAGGGGCAGGTCTTGTCTTCCACATCGACGACCTGCTCGATCCGCTCGAGATGGGCCGGGAGCGAACCGCGGTTAGTCTTGCGCGGTCGCTCGGCCGGCGCACGGCTCGCCTTGGCGCAGGCATGCTCCGCCTCGGCCAGCGCCGTTTCGACTTCCTCCAGGGCGAGCTCGAACTGATCGGGGTCGAGCTGCTCCGAACGACGTCCGAAACGGTGGCGTTGCAAGGCGTCGATGATCGCCTGCAGGCGTTCGACTTCAGCCCGGAAAACCTTGAGTACATCGAGCTCGCGGGCCTGTTCGAGGACCAGCGCACGCAGCGCTTCGACATCGTTGGGAAGGTCCGCTTCCAAGAGCATGAAAGGCAGTGAATCAGTAGGCGAAGGCCTCGTCAACCGGCAATCTGCGGGGCCATGGGGCGGCGTCCGCCATGCACCCGCCGCCAGTCCAGACCCTCCAGAAGCGCGCCGAGTTGCGCCGAGGTCAGGCGCATCACTCCGTCCTGAATACCCGGCCACTTGAAGCCGCCGGACTCGAGCTTCTTGGCCATCAGACACAGGCCGGTCCCGTCCCACCAAACCAGCTTGATCCGGTCCGCGCGCTTGGCGCGGAAGACGTAGATCACGCCCGAGTAGGGATCGCCGCCGTACTCGGCGCCAACGAGCGCCGCCAGCGCGTCTGGCCCCTTGCGGAAATCCACCGGGCGCGTCGCAACCATCACGCGCGCGCCAGCGCCCATAGTACCACTGGGTCCGATCATCGTGTTGCCCTGAGGGCTTCGATCACTGCGGAAATCACGCCAGCATCGGCATCGCGGCCGATCTTCACCGCCACCCCGTCGATCTCCAGTTCGACGGCTGCAGCCGCGGTGCGACGTCGACGGCGGGAACGCCGCGTGGGAGCAGGATCTGGCACCGCGCTGGGTTCGATTACGGCGGGCACGAACGCGACCGCTTCCGGCTCTGCCAAAGGCAGGACCACACCTTCGGCCTCAAGCCGCTTCCGCAAATCCCGCCGCCATGCGTAAACCTGCGAAGGATCGAGCCCATGCCGGCGAGCAACGGCACTGACACCCTCCCGACCCGAATAGCACTCCGCGACAATCGAGGCCTTCACTTCGGGCGGCCAATCCCGCCGCTTGCCCGCGCCCGTAAAGACCTCGAACCGCTGCGCCCCCTTGCTCGCAGGATCATCACCCGAGATTATCATAGTAGCAGCGCACTCCCGCCCAATCAGGGCGCGGAAACTCGGCGCTACGCTTCAACCGCGCAAGGTGGGCACGGAACAGCGCTTAC
>NZ_BCTX01000176.1 GCF_001590985.1 Novosphingobium naphthalenivorans NBRC 102051 | reverse complement strand
AAGCCGCGCTACACGTCTTCGATATCGTCGAAACCGTCACAGTTGCATCCAGAAAGCTAGGCGACCCGGTCAACACAGCGGGCGGCAGCTCGTCCAAAGCTCTACGATCATGGGCTGAGCGTGCGGAAAAACTCCTCGAGTTGCGCGTCGATCACCTCGAAAGGCTCTTCGCCATTCTCCCGCATCTCGAGCATGCTGATCAGATCGGCCGCAGTCAGGAAAACGATCATCTTTTGCTGTTCGAGCCAGGCCCGGCGTCGTTGAACAAACGCTTGGGGTGCTGGCAGCTCTCGCGACACCAGCATCCCGAATTGTCGCTTAGCCGGGATCCAGAGATACTGCTGGATGGACTCGACTTCCTTGGGGCCGATCGGTTTCGTGTAGTTCTTGTATTCGGCTACAGCAAAGCGCGTTCCGTACTCGGCACGCACCAGCGCCCAAGGGGGGCTTCCTGCGCGGATCGGAAAAATTGCGTCCATGATGTCCAGGCCATCGTCGCTGCGGGTCTGGCGATCCGGAGGCCCAAGGTCGGGCTTGAATATCTCGGTCAAGACCTCGGTTCCCCAATCCTCGAAGCTGCGCCAATCGTCCTTACCGCGCGTGATGGCTTCGAGCCGGTCTTCGAACTGCTCTGAAAGCGGGCGCGGCGGCGGGGTCAAGGCCGCTGCCGTCATCATCTGGAGCGACTGCGATGCCGCCACGCTCGTCGCTGCGGCCTTCGCGACATCGGGAAAGCGCTGAAGGAGTTGCCTAAGGTCGTCTCCTGTCCATACATCCAACCCATCCTGCTCCTCTATGGCCTGCCGCGCCCGTGAGGACAGGTCACTGGAGACGACTAACAAACCCTTGGTCTTAGGCGCTTGAACCCGTGCGCGCGCGACGTCGCCGGCAAACTGGGTCGCGATCGCACTTGGGATCCGTTGACGAAAATGTTTGACTTCGACGATCACGCGTTCGCCGGTGGGCGACACTAATTCAAAGTCTGGGCCATTTTGGCCCGGCCGCGCCTGTGCGGTCACAGACGACCCGGATCGAGCAAGCAATGCGCCGACGAGGAGTTCGAAATCGTGAGGAGCAAGTGTTCTGAAGTCGAAGGGCTCGCTCGATGTTGGATTCGGCAATCACATCACTCCGTTTCAGCATCAGGTGCTTGACTCATCGTCGGGGTTACCATCTGGCTATTTCCACAATCAATTCGAAATGCCGCAGTTCGAATCGCCAGCACCCGGTCTGGCGCGAAAGCACGCTGATGTTGTCGCTGCGGTCGCTGCGGCTGGATAGTCCAATCCGACCACATAGCCGCCTGCCTTAGTCGCGTCCGCGATCGCTGCCTGTTGCCTGAAAGCTGTCAGTCCACGTTCGGCCCCAACACGCCATTAATATGTGGGCTATCGGCCCGAAATCACAATCAGTTTCGCGGTGTGCGAATGCAGCGCTGCCGTCCAACCATCGGTGCGTTACGCTGAGTGATTCGGCCAGATATTCGGTATATCGGGATCGGGTGGCTCCCGATGCCAGTTGAGACGGCTTGCGAGCAGAACGTCAAAATGGAAATTCTGGCGGCAGATTTTTTTGATCGTCCCCAACCGTCCTTAGACGTCCCGGATCGTTCACTTCGCCAGGTTCTGCGTTCTAGCCAGTGCCCGCATACCCTTGATCCTGCCTCGTTTTGGCCCATTCTTGTTCGTGGCCGGCCAGTCCACCTCACCAAATCGGAGGACATGCCACATGAACATGATGACGCCCCCTGATCGCTTTCTTCGCCTCGGCGATGTGCTCGACCGTACGGGCCTTTCCCGCGCGACCCTCTACCGCAAGATTCAGAGCGGGACCTTTCCGAGGCAAGTGCGCCTCGCCGAACGATGCTGCGGCTGGCGCGAAAGCGCCGTCACCGAATGGATGCGCAATCCCATCTTCTATTCGGTCGACGACTTTCCCCCTCAGGCATGAGTATCGTCAAATCCAGCAGGAGCCTGGCGCGCCCGCAGCAGCGGGCGCACCCGTTTGCTCACCAGCCCTTGCGCTTCTGCCGATCCAGCGACAGGCTCAACATGAAGAAGGTACGGCCCATCTCGATCTCCACCCGGCGCACGCTGATATCGAAGCGCGCAGCGATCTCGTCGTAGGACCAGCCATCGTAGCGCACGAGGCAGAACAGCTGACGGTGGAAGCGCGGCAACGAATGGATCGCCCGCGCCATCCGCCGCAACTGCGGGTCCTCGTATTCGGGGAAGGCATTGCGCAGGAACGCTTCGCGGATAGCCTGCTCCAGCTGGTAGAAACGCCGCATCATGCCACGTCCTCCCCGAAAGCCAGGAGGTAGTCAGCGCCCTTGCTGGCCGCGCTCGCCGCCCGGAAGATCGCCTTCTCATCGGCGTGCAGGACTTCAAGCCACGCCCCGATGTAATCGGAATGGCGAACCGTGGGCTCGATGCCCAGCGATGCGCAGGCAAACGCCGAGGTCATTTCGGCG
>NZ_BCTX01000175.1 GCF_001590985.1 Novosphingobium naphthalenivorans NBRC 102051 | reverse complement strand
ATCATTGTTGTCTTTGCCGATCAGGTGGTGGTGATCTGGCCGGTGTCCGGGTCGATGGTGTCGCTGGCCGGGTATTGCTCCGCCCTGGCGGCGGATCGGCGGCGGCCGGCGGACTGCTTCAGCCGGTAGCTGTCGCCGTTCATGGTCAGAATACTGACGTGGTGGGTCAGCCGGTCGAGCAGCGCGCCGGTGAGCCGTTCGGAGCCCAGGACCTGTGTCCAGTCCTCGAAGGGCAGGTTGGACGTGACGATGGTCGAGCCGCGCTCGTAGCGCTGCGAGAAGACCTCGAACAGCAGTTCGGCGCCGGTCGCCGTCAGCGGCACATAGCCCAGCTCATCGACGATCAGCAGCTTGACCGCGGCAAGCTCGCGCTGGAGCTTGAGCAGCCGGCGCTCGTCGCGCGCCTCCATGAGTTGGTTGACCAGTGCGGCGGCGGTGGTGAACGCGACCGTGAACCCCTTCTGGCAGGCCGCCAGGCCCAGCGCGAGCGCGGCATGGGTCTTGCCGGTGCCGCTGTTGCCAAGTGCGATGACGTTCTCGCGGCGCAGGATGTACTCGCAGCGGGCCAGCTCGAGCACCAGCGGCTTGTTGAGGCTGGGGATGGCGGCGAAGTCGAACGTGTCGAAGCTCTTCACCGCCGGGAACCGGGCGGCCCGGATGCGTCGCTCGACCGTGCGCCGTTCGCGGTCGATCAGCTCCAGTTCGATCAGCCGGAGCAGGTAGCGCGGGTGATCGACACCATCGCGGGCGCACTCGCGGGCGACCTTGTCATACTCGCGCAGCACCGTCGGCAGCTTCAGCTGCTTGAGGTGATGGGCGAGCAGCACCTGCGGCGCCGTGCTCATCGTGCCCGTGGGCATCGGGTCATCAGCCCGGGTCATGCCGCCAGCACCGCATAGTCGGCCGCCGACGTCGTCTTCACCGCGGTTCTGGGCAGATGCGGATAGGCCGCCAGATCGAGCCGGGCGGGCCGCCGCTCGATGCGCGCCAGCGCGATCAGCTTGACTGCGTCGAAGCCGGGCGCGCCGATCTGGATCGCCTGGGTCACCGCAGCGGTGACGATATCGAGCGGCAAGGCCTCCAGCAGCCGCAGGACCTGGATGAACTCGCGCTTGCCGCGATTGCCCATCCTGGCCTCCAACAGATGCCGCAGATGCTGGAACACCTCAGGCAGGCGCCAGCCCTGCAACGCAGCCGCCTGGTCGAGCGCCCCCGGCTTGGTCTCGATGAGGGCGAGATAGTGGAGCGGCTCGGCGATGAACGCACCTTCGGCGTAGCAGCGGGGATGCCGGGCGATCTCCTGCCCACCGCACAGGATCACGACCTCATCGACGAAGCCCTTCACCACGACGTCCTGGAACCCATAGGCCGTCGGCACCGAGTAGTCGTTGGTCCGGTAGCGCACCAGCGCCGTCGAGGAGACACGCGCTGCCCGCTTCTCGCACGGTTCCAGCGGCACCGCCGGCAATGGGCGCAGCGCTGCCAGATCGGCCACCAGGCGCTCACCGATGGTCGCGGTGTGCCGGCCGGCACGCTCGGCCTGGCGCGCGCGGCAGCGATGCTCCAGTTCGGCGTTGAAGGCATCGAAGCTCGCCGCGTCAGGGACCGGCGTCATGAAGCAGCGCCGGGCAAACTTCACCAGTCCCTCGACCTTGCCTTTGTCGTTGCCCTTGCCCGGACGGCCGAAGCGGTCTCGGAACAGGTAATGGCTGACCAGTTCGGTGAAGGCCCGCGTCCGCTCGCGCTTCCCGTCGCCGCAGATCTTCGCCACCGCGATCTTGGTGTTGTCGTACAGGATCGATAGCGGCACTCCGCCGAAGAAGGCGAACGCCGACACGTGCCCGTCGAGGAATGCCTCGGTGGTCTCGCGCGGGAACGCCTTCACGAAGCAGGCGTCCGACTGCGGCAGGTCGATACAGAAGAAGTGGATCTTCTGCCGCACCCCGCCGATCACCCCGACCGCTTCGTCAAAATCGACCTGCGCATGGCCCGGTGGGTGGGCCAGTGGCACGAACGTCTCGCGCCCGCGGGCTCGGCTGATCCGGACATAATCCTTCACCACCGTGTAGCCGCCTGCAAAGCCATGCTCGTCGCGGAGCCGCTCGAAGATCCGCTTGGCGGTATGCCGCTGCTTCACCGGCGCGGTCCCATCCGCCGCCAGGATCGCGTCGATCACCGGTAGCAGAGGACCCAGCTTCGGCTTCTCCACGGGCTTGGTCCGCGTGTAGCCCGGCGGTAGCGAGAACCGGCACATCTTCCCCACCGTCTCCCGGCTCAGCCCGAAGACCCGCGCCGCCTCGCGCTGGCTGTGACCCTCGATAAACACAAAGCGCCGAACAGCGGCGTAGCTCTCCACGGCAAACATCCTTGGCCGACCTCAAAAAGGTTCAGCCTAACCAATGGCCGGATTTTACTCCGCCGCGCTCAGCACAATGCCGGCGCTCCACTGGCTGGTTTTGTCACCGCCATGCACACC
>NZ_BCTX01000174.1 GCF_001590985.1 Novosphingobium naphthalenivorans NBRC 102051 | reverse complement strand
TGTCAACGGCGGAGCAAAAGTCGGCCATGCGGCGGCGTAAAACCAGGCCACGGTGTTACATGCCGGGGGGAGTGGCGTGAGGGCGTAGCCCGAAGGCCACTCCCCCCGGCATTGGCTTGATTTTCAGGGTCTGGTTTTGGCCTTTCGGGCCCGGCTGTGAGCGAGGCGATAGCTTTCGCCGTTCATCTCGAGGATGCTGACGTGATGGGTCAGACGATCGAGGAGCGCGCCTGTGAGGCGCTCGGATCCGAAGGTTTCGGTCCATTCGTCGAAGGGCAGGTTGCTGGTGATCAAGGTGGAGCCGCGCTCATAGCGCTGGGAGATCAGCTCGAACAACAGTTCGGCACCGGTCTTGGAGAGCGGTACGAAGCCCAGTTCGTCAATGATGAGCAGCTTGTATCCGGCCATCTGCTTCTGGAAGCGCAGGAGACGCCGCTCGTCGCGCGCCTCCATCATCTCGCTGACCAGCGCCGCCGCAGTGGTGAAGCCCACCGACAGTCCTTTCTGGCATGCTGCCAGTCCGAGCCCCAAAGCTACGTGCGTCTTCCCGGTGCCCGATGGCCCCAGAGCGATGGCGTTCTCACGCCGCTCGATCCACTCGCAGCGCGCCATCTCGAGCACCTGCATCTTGTTGAGCCTGGGGATGACGGCGAAGTCGAAGCTATCGAGGCTTTTGACGGCGGGGAAGCGCGCGGCCTTGATGCGCCGCTCGACCATACGACGCTCCCTGTCGATCATCTCCATCTCGACGAGACGGGCGAGGAAGCGGATATGATCGACGCCTTCAGCGGCACATTGCCGGGCGAGCTTGTGATGCTCTCGCAGGCACGTAGGCAGCTTGAGGGCCTTGAGATGGTGAGCGAGAAGAATCTCCGGTGCCTGATCGCTCATGCGGCCTCCTGCCTGTCGCAGAGCAGGCTCAGATAGGCTCTGGCAACGGTCTTCTCGACCGTGGTGCGAGGCAGGAAGGGATAGATGTCCAGGTCCAGTCTGGGCGGTACGCGTTCGACCCGGCACAGGACGAGGTGCTTGACGGCATCGAAGCCGATGGCGCCAAGGGCGATGGCCTGTTCCACCGCCGCCTGGAGATCGGCGAGGGTGAACGTTTCCAGCAGGCGCAGCACCTGCACATATTCGCGCCTGCCATGTTTGTGCATGCGCCCTTCCATCAACCGCTGCAGCGTCCCGAACGCTTCGGGCAAATCCCAGCCCTGCAAAGGGGCGGCCTGGTCGAATGCGTTGATCTTCTGCTCGACCAGCGGGAGATAGTGGAGCGGGGCGAAGATAACCTCCTCGCGGGCATAGCAACGAGGATGACGGGCGATAACTTCGCTGCGGCATCCGATCACCACTTCATCGACATAGGCCCTGATCCAGACCTCCTGATGGCCCCAGACTACCGGAACCGAATAATCGTTGGTCTTGTAGCGCACCAGAGATTGCGAGGAGACCCGCCCGCTCGTCTGATCGCAGGCCTCGAAGGGTGTAGCGGGCAGAGGCTGCATGGCCGCCAGATCGCGCTGCAAGCGCTCACCGATCGTCTCGCTCTCCCCGCGCACCTTGTCCTGCTGGCGCTTGCGGCATTGCTCCTCCAGCCACAGGTTGAAGGCCTCCCAGGTCGGGAACTTCGGGATCGGCACCATGAAATTGCGGCGGCAGTAACCTACCAGCCCTTCCACATTGCCTTTCTCGTTCCCCTTGCCCGGGCGGGCATAGCGGTCGCGGATCACGTAATGCGACAGGAAAGCGCTGAACAGCGTGGCACGCTTGCGCGTGCCGTCTGGCAGGATTTTCGCCACAAGGCAGCGATCGTTGTCATAGACGATCGAGCGCGGCACCGCGCCGAAGAACGCGAAGGCATGGACATGTCCGTCCACCCAGGCCTCCGCCACCGCCGCCGGATAGGCTCGCACATAGCAGGCATCACTGTGCGGCAGATCGAGCGCGAAGAAGTAGGCTTTTTGCTCCACCCCGCCGATCTCCACCAGAGCTTCCCCGAAATCGGCCTGTGCATCTCCCGCCGGGTGCGCCAGCGGCACGAACATCTCCCGGCTGCGCTGCTCGCGCTCCCGGATGTAATCCTTGATGATCGTATAGCCGCCGGTGAAACCATGCTCGGTGCGCAAACGGTCGAATACCCGCTTCGCCGTATGGCGCTGCTTGCGCGGGACACCGCGATCCCCCTCAAGCCATCCATCGATGATCCCCACAAACCCGTCCAGCTTCGGGCGCTGCGGTGCAGACTGACGCCGGTAACCCGGCGGCGATGAAAACGACAGCATCTTGCGCACCGTATCGCGCGACACATTGAAACGCTTCGCCGCCGCCCGCTGGCTCATGCCATCCGCGCAAGCCAAACGGACCTGAAGATAAAGTTCCACGCTGTAGATCCCCACACCTCCCTGACTTGGCAGAAAGGCTTCAAGGTGGACGACTTTTACGCCGCCCGCAGCAGGACTATCCCGCCGCTAGCGTGGCCGAATATTGCTCCGCCGTTCTCA
>NZ_BCTX01000173.1 GCF_001590985.1 Novosphingobium naphthalenivorans NBRC 102051 | reverse complement strand
CTTCATGATGCTGACCGGCCGGATGAACTGGCGCCACGGTGCGACTGTCGTGATCGGTTGCTTTATCCTGTTCGGCGCGGCGAGCATTGTGGGCGGCATCCGCACCGCCGCAACGGGCCTGTAGGATCATGTCCACCCATCTCCAACGCACGACGGTTTTTACCGCCCTGACCCGTCCGCAGATGTTCGCAGGCGTGACCTACACCTGGTTCGTGGCGAACGGCATCCTGGCGGCTGAGCTGTTCCTGATCTTCAAGTCCTTCTGGGTGATCCTGATCGCACTTTTCGTGCACCTCGTCGGCGCCATTCTGTGCCTGCGCGAACCGCGCTTCCTTGACCTGTGGATCGTGCGCGTCAGCCGCTGCCCGCGCGTGAAGAACCATGCCCTGTGGCAATGCAATTCCTACCGCCCCTGACCTCCGCCCCTAAAGTCGTCGCGCGCGAGAAGGCGGCAGGCGATCACCTGCCCTATGCGCGCCATGTCGATGACATGACGCTGGAGACACGCGACGGCCTGCTGATGCAGACCGTTCGCCTGGGCGGCCTGCTGTTCGAGACGGCCGATACTGACGAGCTCAATTACCGCGCAGACCTGCGTGATGCGATGCTGCGCGCGATCGGCAATTCGCAGTTCGCGATCTACCACCATGTCGTGCGCCGCAAGGCCGAAGCCGCACTGGAAGCGCGCTATCCCGATGCCTTCTCGCGTGATCTCGATGCCCGCTGGCGCGAACGTTTGGGCGCGCGCCAGATGTACGTCAACGAACTGTTCGTGACGATTGTGCGCCGCCCCATGCAAGGCCGGTTAGGATGGGCCGACCGGCTGCGAATGTGGGTATCGCGCTACAGCGAAGACCGGCAAGCTGCCTTCGGTGCCGAGAAGCGCGCGCTCGATGCCGCGACCGAGGCGCTGGTAGCCGCGCTCGGCAGCTACGATCCGCGCGTGCTTTCAGTCTACAAGACCGAGCACGGCTACCGCTCCGAACCGCTGGAGTTCCTCTCCTACCTCTACAATGCGGACATGCGCCCGGTCGGCCTGCCGCATGGTGATCTCGGGCAGCATCTGCCGTTCCGCCGGGTGAGTTTCGGTCAGGACGCTTTCGAACTGGCGCCTGCCGGACACAGCCCGCGCAAGTTTGGCGCACTCATCTCGATCAAGGACTATCCGGCCCAGACTATGCCGGGCATGTTCGATGAACTTTACCGCATGCCCTTTGAGATGACGGTGAGCCAGTCCTTCGCTTTCGTGGAACGGGGAGCGGCGCTGGGCCGCATGAACCTCGCCCTGCGCCGTATGCGTTCCGCCGAAGACGAGGCTCTGTCGCTGCGCGACGAACTGACCCGCGCCAAGGACGATGTCGCGGCAGGCCGGGCGTCCTTCGGCGAACACCACGCCACGATCGCCGTCCATGCCGAGAGTTTGGAAGTGCTCAACGCCGAAGTCGCCGAAGTCACTGCCGTATTGGCCGACCTCGGCATCGTCGGCGTGCGCGAGGACATCGCACTGGAGCCCACCTTCTGGGCACAGTTCCCGGCAAACTTCAAATACATTGGCCGCCGCGCGCTGGTCTCAGCCAAGAACTTCGCAGGCCTTGCTTCCTTGCACAACTTCCCCGTGGGTAAACCGCGCGGCAACCACTGGGGCGAGGCGGTGACGCTGCTGGAGACCACGGCAGCAGGCCCCTACTTCTTCAACTTCCACAAAGGCGATCTCGGCAACTTCACCGTGATCGGGCCTTCGGGCTCGGGCAAGACGGTGGTGCTGAACTTCCTGCTGGCCCAGGCGCGCAAGTTCGCGCCGCGTATCGTCTTCTTCGACAAGGACCGGGGCGCTGAACTCTTCATCCGCGCCATAGGCGGCCAGTACGACCGCCTGCGGCCCGGCGCTGCCTCTGGCCTCAATCCGCTGCAGCTTGAGGACACGCCGGAGAACCGCCAGTTCCTGATGGAATGGATCACGCTGCTCGCAGGCAGTCTCGATGCCGACGAGGCCGAGATCGTCAGCGATGCGATCGATGCGAACTTCGGCCAGATCCGTGTCCGAAGGCGCCTGCGCTACCTGGTCGAACTGTTTCGCGGGCATGTCCGGCCAAGGGCCGGGGACCTCTATTCGCGCATGCGGCCCTGGTGGGGCGAAGGCGAACGCGCCTGGCTCTTCGACAATGAAGAGGACCTCACCGACCTGACCGCCGCCACGGTCGGCTTCGACATGACCGCGATCCTCGATGATCCCATCGTACGAACACCCGCACTGCTCTACTTCTTCCACCGGGTGGAAGAACGCCTCGATGGCACACCCGCGATCATCGTTGTCGATGAGGGCTGGAAGGCGCTCGATGACGAGGTCTTCGTGCGGCGCATCAAGGACTGGGAAAAGACCATCCGCAAGCGGAACGGCATTGTCGGCTTCGCCACCCAGAGCGCGCAGGATGCACTGGAGAGCAAGATCGCCAGCGCCATTATCGAACAGGCCGCGACGCAGATCTTCATGATCAATCCCAAGGCGCGGCCAGAAGACTATATCGATGGCTTCGGCCTGACGCCGCATGAGTACGAACTGGTGAAGAGCCTGCCCGACTCCTC
>NZ_BCTX01000172.1 GCF_001590985.1 Novosphingobium naphthalenivorans NBRC 102051 | reverse complement strand
TGTCAACGCCGGTATAAAAAGGGGCCAAGCACCGGTTTAAAAGTGGGCCAGTTGGTTCAAACAAAAAGCCTCGGGTTGAGGCTGGGCCTTATCGGCAGCGGGGAAGCGGCTGTAGCGGAGCGGAAGCCGATTTCCCGCTGCCGATAGCCGTTTCTAATCATGGCATCTTGCTGCCCTCCTTGTTTTTATGATGCTTGCGGCTGCTGGCGAGGCGGAAGCTCTCGCCGTTCATCTCGAGGATGTGCACATGGTGGGTCAGCCGGTCGAGCAACGCTCCGGTGAGCCGCTCGGAGCCGAACACCGAGGTCCATTCATCGAACGGTAGATTGCTGGTGATCAGCGTACTGCCGCGTTCGTAGCGCTGGCTGAGCACCTCGAACAGCAACTCGCCGCCGACGGCGGTGAACGGCACATAGCCCAGTTCATCGAGGATCAGCAGCTTCACCGAGGCCAGGTGCTTCTGGAGCATGCGGAGCCGGCGCTCGTCCCGGGCCTCCATGAGGTCATGCACCAGCGCCGCCGCCGTAGTAAACGCCACGCTGAGCCCTTTCTGGCAGGCGGCAAGCCCCAGTGCGAGGGCGGCGTGTGTCTTGCCCGTGCCGCTCGGTCCCAGCGCGATGACATTGCGCCGCTGTTCGATCCATTCCCCGCGCGCCAGTTCCAGCACCAGCGCCTTGTTGAGCGATGGCTGGGCGGCAAAGTCGAAGGTGTCGAAGCTCTTGGTATGCGGGAACCTGGCCATGCGGATACGGCGCTCGACCATCCGGCGTTCGCGATCGATCCGCTCCAGCTCGCACAGCCGCAGTAGATAGCGCGGATAATCGGCGCGGTCCTGCGCGGCCTCAAGGGCGACCTTTTCATACTCGCGCACGAAGGTCGGCAGCTTGAGCGCCTTGAGGTGATTGGCCAGCAGCACCGCTGGCGGCACGCTGGTGGCGGCCTGCTCGACGGCGGGCAGCGGCATCAGGGTCTCGGTCATGCTGGTGCTCCCACGCTTGTGGAGGCGCCGGTCTGGGATAGCAGACCCATATAGCTGCGCGGATCGGTGCGCCCGACGTGGGCACGCGGCAGATGCGGATAGAACTGCAGGTCAAGGCGTGGAGGGCGCCGTTCAAGCCGCGCCAACGCAATCATCTTCACCGCATCGAAGCTGATCGCGCCCATGTCCAACGCCCGCGCTACCGCCCATTCCACGAGGGACTGCTCGAAGCGTTCGCATAGCCGCAGGACCTGGATGAACTCGCGCCGACCTTCTTTGCCGTTGCGCGCCTCCATGAGCCTGCGGATGCGATGCATCGGCTCGGCCAGCACCCAGCCATCGAGCGGCGCGGCCTGATCAAGCGCGCGCGGCTTGTGCTCCAGCAGGGCCAGATAATGCAATGGGTTGGGGACGAAATCCTCGTGCTCATAACTGCGGGGATGCACCGCAATCCGTTCCCCACGGCAAATCACCTCGACCCGGTCGACATAACCTTTGATCACCACCTCCTGGTGGGCATAGGCCGTCGGCACCGAGTAATCATTGGTGCGATAACGGACCAGCGACATCGACGAGGCCCGCCCGGTCACCATATGGCACGGGTCGAACGCTACCGCCGGCAGCGCCATGAACGCCGCGAGATCGGCCGCCAGCCTGTCACCAATGCTCTGACTGTGCCCGCGCAACACCGCCTGCCGCCGCGCCATGCATTGCTCGAGAAACCGCGCGTTCATCGTATCGAAGCTGTCGGCCACCGGCATTGGCACCATGAAGTGGCGCCGCGAATAGCCCACCAGCCCCTCGACCTTGCCTTTGTCATTGCCCTTGCCGGGCCGGCCGAACTTGTCCTCGAACAGGTAGTGGCTCTGCAGGGTCGAGAACATCCGGCTGCGCTCACGCTTCCCGTCACCCAGGATCTGCGCCACCGCCAGCCTGGTGTTATCGTACAGGATCGATTGCGGAATGCCGCCGAAGAAGGCGAACGCCGCCACATGGCCCTCACAAAACGCCTCGGCCACTTCGGCGGGGTAGGCTTTGACGAACGGCGCATCGCTGTGCGGCAGATCCATGCAGAAATAGTGGAACCGCGTCAGCTTGCCGTCGATGATCCCGTCCGCCTCGCCAAAGTCCACCTGCGCGTGACCCGGCTTGTGGCTCAGTGGGATAAACACCTCCCGACTGCGCAGCTTGGCGCTGGCCACGTAATCTCGAACTATCGTGATACCGCCGGTGAAACCATGCTCATCGCGCAGCCGCTCGAATATCCGTAACCCGGTGTGCCGCTGCTTGGCATGCACCGTGCGGTCATCAGCCAGTATCTGGTCGATGATCCCGGTAAACTCCGCCAGCTTGCCGCTGTAGGTCCGGCCGGATCGCCCATGCTGCGGCGGCTCCGGGAAAACCAGCATCTTGTCCACCGTCTTGCGGTTGATGCCAAAATACGTCGCAGCACCGCGACGGCTCATGCCCTCGATTATCACGGCGCGGCGGACCTTCTGATAAAGTTCCACTCTCTTCATCCTCCACCCCCGCCCAAAAACGGAGGTCTAGCAGGACTGGCCCCTTTTTATCCCGGGGATGCCGGCCGATGAGTGGCCCCTTTTATTGCC
>NZ_BCTX01000171.1 GCF_001590985.1 Novosphingobium naphthalenivorans NBRC 102051 | reverse complement strand
CCTGTTCAAGCATGGGCAGGACAGCGTGGTCGCCCGCCTCAACCTCTCGGGCGAGAAAGACATCCTGACCATCCTCTCCGGCCGGGAAGCCACGGTGCGCCTGTTCGATGAACTGGTGGGCGAGACCGGCATCGATCCCGAGGGCTGGATGGCCCCCTTGCTGGCGCGCGCGTGATGGCTTGCCCCGTCGTCCAAACCGGTCAGGACTTTCTTGCCACCGCGCTTGCGCATATCGACTGCCAGGCGGCCACGATTGGCGCCTATGGCTTCGGCGCACTGGCAAGCCCCGGTTCGCCCGTGTCGCTGGCGCTTACCAGCCTGCTGACGATCTTCATTGCCCTGTTCGGTATCCGCCTGCTGCTCGGCTATCCCATGGGCACGCGCGATGTCATTGGCGACGTGCTCAAGGTGGGGATCGTGCTCACCCTGGCAACAAGTTGGCCTGCGTGGCGCATCGTAGGCTACGACCTCATCATCCATGGTCCCGGGCAGATCGCTCAGGTCATCGGCGGCAGTTCGGGCCTGCCGGGCAGCGCGGGTGATCTCGCCGCGCGGCTGCAGACCGTCGACAAGGGCCTTGCCGCGCTCAATGTCTATGGCAGCGGCCGCCTGGGTGTTGCCCAGGGCGACTGGTTCCAGCTTGGCTTTGCCCGCAGCGCCTTTCTGGCAGGAACGCTGGGGCCGCTGGCGCTGGTGCGGCTGACGGCAGGTTTCCTGCTGGCTGTCGCCCCGCTGATGGCAGGTCTGCTGCTGTTCGGCATCACGCGGGGCATTTTCGAAGGCTGGGGTCGCGCGCTGGTCATGACCTTTGTGGCCTCGATCCTGCTGAGCGTGATCTACGGTGTTGAACTGGCGCTGCTCGAACCCTGGCTGCAGGATGCCTTGCAACAGCGCGCCATGGAGCAGCAGACGCTTGATGCGCCGGTAGAGATTCTTGTAGCGACACTCAGCTTTGCGATTGTCTCACTGGCATCCGTGTTCCTGATCGCGCGTCTGGCCTTTCATGGCGGGTTGCATTGGCCGATCGTGTTTCAGCAGGCACCGGACCGGGCCGAAGCAACGCCACCCCCACGAGCAGGCTTTCTATCCAGCGCAAGTGATGAACCCTCCCGTGCGGTGATTGTCGCTCATTCAGTGAGCGAGAACCTGCGCCGCGAGGAGCGCATTGCCGATATCACGCGCGTCGAAGGCCGTTGGTCTGAGCGATCCGGCTCGGCGCCGTCCGTGCTCGCCGCGCAGACCGATCAGGCGCGGCATGAGGAGGCGCTCGGTAGTACCTGGCGCCGGTCTTCCGCTCGCCCCTCCAGCGCCGCGCGCCGCAGGGACCAGACGTGATGAACGATATGAGCGACGACGATCTCACACGCTACTACGAAGAGGCTGGTTCCTGGTCCGCCGACCGTACCAAAGGCCTGGCTGCCTCGAAGCGGATTGCCTGGATCATTGCGGGGATTGCCACCGGGGTGGCCGTGCTGGAGGCGATCGCGCTCGCCGCGCTGGCTCCGCTCAAGACGGTCGTGCCCTATACGCTGCTTGTTGATCGGCAGACGGGCAATGTTCAGGCGCTCAAGCCGCTCGACCAGCAGGCCATCACGCCCGACGATGCCCTCGTGCGTTCGTTTCTCGCGCAATACGTCACGGCGCGCGAGAGCTTCGATATCAATGCGCTCAACGCCGACTACCGCAAGGTCGCCCTCTGGTCGGCAGGAGATGCCCGCGAACGCTATCTCAAGGCCATGCAGGCGAGCAATCCGGCCAGCCCGCTCAAGACCCTGCCCAGGCAAGCGCTGGTCGAGACCGAGGTGCGCAGCATCTCGTCGCTGAGCGCGGACACTGCGCTCGTGCGGTTTGCGACCACCCGCACCGATCCGGGAGGACAGCGGCAGGCGGGTGAGAATTGGGCTGCCGTGATCAAGTACCAGTTCTCGCCTGCTCGAATGAGCGCTTCGGACCGGCTGCTCAATCCGCTGGGCTTCCAGGTGCTGCGTTACCGGCGCGATGCCGAGATGATCGCGCCTGTGGCGCCCGCTCCGCAAGCAGCGGGTACACAAGGGACATTACCAAACCAGCAGCAGGGCTCCCAGTCATGAGGGAGCTGGTGTTGATCTTGGCGCTGGCGGCAAGCGCTGCACAGGCGCAGGAACTGCCACCCAGGGATCCCCGGATCGAGGTGCTGTCTGCAGGGGGCACCGGTCTCCTCAGCTTGCGCACGGCGACGGACGTGACGCAGACCCTGCTATTCCGGCAGGGGGAACAGATCGCCTCGGTCATCCTGAGCGATCCCACGGCCTTCATCATCACGGTCGCCAGATCAGGTGACAGTCTGGCGCTGCGCGCGGCAAGGCCCTCAGCCTATGGGATCATGACGGTCCGCACCAATATGCGCACCTACGAGTTCGATATGCTCGCAGGGACATCAGGTTCCATTCCGGCTGTCATTCGTCTGGCCGATGAGCCGCAATACCACCCAGCAAGCGCGCCGCCGACAGCGGCGGCCGAGACCGGTGAGCGTTTCAGCTACCGGCTGTCGGGCAATAAGACGCTGCGCCCGGCGGCGATCAGCGATGATGGCAGCAAGACCTACATCGAATGGGGATGCGATCAGGCAA
>NZ_BCTX01000170.1 GCF_001590985.1 Novosphingobium naphthalenivorans NBRC 102051 | reverse complement strand
TGTAGCGCGACAAACTGGATGAGGATTACGCGTCAATCAGGATGAGAAAGTGATTGTCGCGGCGCGTCGATCAGTGCCTGTTTTGATTGTCGCTGGCAAGTTCGTCGTTCTCATCCTGATTGTCGCGGATGGTCTCGAGGACCTTTGGGGTGGTGTAGGCGGCGGGGCGCCCGGCGCCGGTGCGCCTGGCCTGTGCGGTGCGCCGCCGGTAACTTTCGACGTTCATCTCGAAGATGGTGGCGTGGTGGACGAGCCTGTCCACGGCGGCGAGCGTCATGGCGGGATCCGGGAAGACCCTGTTCCATTCGCCAAAGGGCTGGTTGGCGGTGATCAGCAATGACCGTCGCTCGTATCGGGCGCTGATCAGCTCGAAGAGCACCGACGTCTCGGCCTGATCGCGCGAGATGTAGGCGAAGTCGTCGAGAACAAGCAGGTGGTATTTGTCGAGTTTGGCCATCGCGGATTCGAGTGCGAGTTCGCGTCGCGCGACCTGCAGGCGTTGCACGAGGTCGGAAGTTCGGGTGAACAGAACCCTCCAGCCCCGTTCCACCAGAGCGAGGCCGATTGCCGCGGCGAGATGGGTTTTGCCACCGCCGGGCGGACCGAACAGAATGAGATTGGCGCCTTGCTCGAGCCAGCCATCGCCGGCGCACAGGGCCATGACTTGGGCCTTGGAGATCATCGGCACGGCATCGAAGGCGAAGCAGTCCAGGGTCTTGCCTGCGGGCAGATGGGCCTCTGCCAGGTGGCGTTCGATCCGGCGGCGATCGCGTTCGGCGAGTTCGTGCTCGGCGAGCGCGGCGAGAAACCTGCTGGCGGGCCACCCCTCCTTGTCCGCCTGGGCGGCAAAGTCGCCCCAGATGTGCTTGATGGTGGGCAAGCGCAGCTCGTTGAGCATCAGGCTGAGGCGCTGTGCATCGATCATGGGAGCGGCGTTCATGCGGCTTCTCCCTGTTTGATCAGTCCGTCGTAGATCGAGAGCGGCACCAGTTCGACCACGACTTCGGGCAGATCGGCAGGGTCCGGACTAAACCGGGCCCGCAAGGTTGTCAGGCACGGTGTTCGGCGCGCGGTCAGGTCTTCGGCCAGGAGTCCGGCGAGTTCGGCCTCGCATGCGCGTTCGTGGGCCATGGCCAGAAGTTCGACGGTGGTGCGGCAGGCCTCCCGCTCGCCCTGAACTTCCAGCAAGTGCTCGAACATCAGGCGATAGGCATCTCGCGGGAACAGGCTGTCGCGATAGACCAGCCCCAGCAGCGCCATAGGCTTGCGGCGCAGGGAATGGATCACGTGGCGGTAATCGACAACGTGGCCGTGCTTCCCGTTCATGCCTGCGCGGCCGCGCGGCAGGGTCATGAGCCTCGTGCCCCCGATGAAGACGTCGAGGCGGTCATCATACAGGCGGACCCGCAAACGGTGCCCGATCAGGCGGGATGGGACCGTGTAGAACACCTTGCGCAGCGTGAAGCCGCCCGAGGACGTGACCGTCACGAGGATCTCCTCGTAGTCGGTGGTGCGCACGTCCGGCAGCGGCTGCAGGAACTTGCGTTCGGCATCGATCCCGGGGCCGTGCCGCCGGTTGCGCGCATTTACGACCTCGTCGATGAAGCGGCGATAGTCGGCAAGGTCGGCGAAGTCACCGCTACCGCGCAGCAACAGCGCATCCTTCACGGCAGCCTTGATATGGCCATGGGCACTCTCGATCGCGCCGTTCTCGTGAGCAACGCCCCGGTTGTTCCTCGTGGGCTCCATTCCATAATGGGCACAGAGCGCGTCATAGCGCTTGGTCAGATCGATCCTGGCATCGGCGTCCAGATTGCGGAAGGCGGCCGAGAGGCTGTCGGTGCGATGTAGCTTCGGCGCGCCGCCTGCCGACCAGAGCGCGTTCTGCAGCCCTTCGGCCAAGGCGACGAAACTCTCGCCGCCCAGGATGATGTGCCCATGCTCGAAGCCGCCACAAGGAAGCCGGAAGTGATAGAGCAGGTGGTCCAGCGGCTGTCCGGCGATCGAAACTGCCAGATCGTCCATGCACGTAAAATCGGACAGGCCGAGCCGCCCCGCCTCGTGCACTTGCCGGAAAATGACTTCGCGATCCTGTCCGTTCATGGCGCGCCAGTCACGAATGCGCCTCTCCAGGGTTCGCCGGGAGCCGAACTCCGTCTCGGGATATCGGCGCCGTAGTTCCTCGAAGATTGCTATGGGCCGGAGGCCGGGAGCAGCCTCCAGCATCGGCACGACAACTTCATCGAAGATACCGGCAAGGGGATCAGGCCGGCGCCGACTGCGCGGTGTTTGCCGCTGTGATGGCAGCCGGGCGTCCTGCAGAACCCGATAGCCCGTCGCCGGACTGAACCCAGCCTTTGCCGCCGCCAGAGCGACGGGGTCATTACGTCTGTTGGTCATGAAAAGTCTCACCTGATGATCGTTGATGTGTCGGCCGGCCACACGCCAGGTCCTCCTCCCCGGAAAACCCGATGCATAGCGGCCACCACGACCATCACAGGCACCCCGCAAAGAGCGCCTCCGGTGTGTCGGGACCGGCTACGGGCTACGCCCTCCGCCGATCCCGACACATCGGATTCTCATCTTGATTGTCGCGCTTTCTCACCCTGATCGTCGCGCGAC
>NZ_BCTX01000169.1 GCF_001590985.1 Novosphingobium naphthalenivorans NBRC 102051 | reverse complement strand
CGCCGAAATGGCATCGGCCTTTGCCTGCGCATCGCTCGGTATCCAGCCTACGGTTCGGCACGCTGATTACATCGGCGCATGGCTGCAAGTTCTACGCGAGGACGAGAAGGCGATCTTCCGTGCCGCCAGTGCCGCCAGCAAGGCGTGTGACTGGCTCCTCTCTGCCCGCGAGGAACAGGCCGACACAGGGGACCGGTCATGACCGGTCCCCGTCCCGCAGACCACACCGGCGAGGATCGGGAGCGGATGCGCGAGGTGCTGCTTTCGCTTCCCGAGGCGACCTTGCAGGTGTTCCTCGCCAACCGCGTTCACGGGTTGAGCTATCGCCGGATAGCGAAGCGCTATGGGATGCCGCTCTGGCAAGTGAGGCGGCATATGCTCCGCGCCATCCGGCACATCGACCGCTACCGTGACGGAAGGCCGCCGGGATGGTAGCCTGAGCCCTCCCAACCTCCGAGGCCGCCTTGCCGATCCGTTTAGGGGGATTGGCAAGGCGGCCTTTTGGCGCGATCCTATGGGCCATGAAGACCCTCGACGACATCACGGTGACGCTTCCCGACGCCAAGCGGCGGGAACTGGCGCATGTCGTCGATGTGATCCGCTCCGGCTTTGCCGATGCGATCCGTCACCGGACCCAGCCGCGTTTCCGCAACGGGCGCCTGCTCAAGATCATCCTGTTTGGCAGCTATGCGCGCGGCGACTGGGTCGAGGACCCGGTGGGCCGCTACTTTTCCGACTACGACATCCTTGTCGTCGTCGACCATGAGGACCTGACCGACGTTCCCGAGTTCTGGGCGAGGACCGAGACGCGCCTCCTCGAGGAGCTTGGCGAAGGCCGTGTCCTTCGCACCCAGGTATCTCCGATCTACCACAGCCTCGAGGACGTGAACGAGAAGCTGCGGCTTGGCCGTTACTTCTTCATGGATATCATGAGGGACGGGATCTTGCTGTTCGAAGAGCCCGGGCATCCTTTTGTCGAGCCTGAACAGCTCTCCCCGAAGGAAGCCCTGCAGGAGACCCGCGACTACTTCGAGGAGTGGTTCGAGAGTGCGCAAAAGTTCAAGCGGGCCTCCGACTTTCTGATTGGGGATGGCGCCCCCAAGGAAGCAGTTTTCAACCTTCATCAGGCGGCCGAACGCCTCTACCACTGCATTTTTCTGGTACGCACCCTGTACTCCCCCAAGACCCACAACCTGAACAGGTTGCGGGCCGCGACGGAGCAGCTCGAACCCCGCTTGCGGGAAGTATGGCCCAACGATGATCGCATGCATCGCCGGGCCTACAACCTCCTGCGCGAGGCCTATGTGAAGGCGCGCTACTCGCGCGAGTTCGTCATCACCGACGAGGAACTGCTCTGGCTCGGCGAGCGCGTGGCGGCGCTCCAGGAACTCGTCCGCGAACTTTGCCTTGCCCGGATCGAGGAACTCGCAGCCCGATCGCAAGCGGCCTAACCGAGGCGTTTACCTCATTCAATATGGGAAGAATTCCCGCTGGGCAGCCGGGACTCGTTCCGGCTAGGATAGCCGTCGCATGCGTACCGGTATCGATCATCTGCCCCCCGCCAAACAGCGCGAGCTCGAGCGTGTCGTGGGCGTCATCTTCGAGGAATTTCGCGAGGCGACTGAGAACGCGACCGGTGACCGCAAGCGGGCGCGCATTCTCAAGATCATCCTGTTCGGCTCCTACAGCCGCGACGACTGGGTCGATGCGCCGCTCTCCGCGAACCAGTACAAGAGCGACTACGACATCCTGATCATCGTTAGCCAGAAAGAGCTGGCCGACCGCGCGACGTACTGGGCCAAGGCCGAGGAGCGCCTGATCCGGGAATACATGATCGAGAAGACCTTGCGCACGCCGGTCAACTTCATCGTCCACTCCCTTCAGGAAGTGAACGACGGTTTGGCGCATGGTCGCACCTTCTTCATGGAAGTCGCGAAGGAAGGTATCGCGCTCTACGAGGCAGACGATCGGGAACTTCACCAGCCCAAGCCGAAGACGCCGAAGGAGGCGCTGGCGATGGCAAAGGATTATTTTGAAGACGGAATGCCGAGCGGCGCTGGAATGTTGGAGACGGCGCGTTTCAGTCAGGCACAGGGTCGCCTCAAGGATGCTGCATTCCTCATACACCAGGCAACCGAGCGCCTCTATTCGTGCTTCCTTCTCGTGGTGCAGAGCTACACGCCCTACAACCACAACATCGCCTTTCTGCGCACCCAGGCCGAACGTCTCGATCGCCGGATGGTGGAGATCTGGCCAGAGACGAACCGCCGCGAGCGGGCGATGTTCCAGAAGCTCAAGGAAGCCTACACCAAGGCCCGCTACTCCAAGCACTACCGCATCAGCGAGGAAGAACTTGCCTGGCTCGGAGAGCGCGTAGAGGCGCTGGGACAGGTCGTCCATCAGGTCTGTTCGGAGAAGATCGCGCAGCTTGAAGAAGCGGTCTCGGCGCCCTCCTGAGGGGCCGATCAGGGTAACAGGCGGTCTGTCTGGCCGCCCTTTCGCATTCTTCGGATTGCCTCCCCCAAACGCTGATCAGCGGGCGCACAGGGCAAGCCTGTGCGGTAATCTCGACGCACGCCCGGTGGGCGTAGGTGTAATGCACCGTACGCACACGTGCTGCGACTATTATTGGCGCGTTATCAATGGGATAAATAAAACTACCGGTAGGCCGCCGACAGCACGTTTTGAACTACCGGTATGACCGCAGCATAGCCGGGATCCCGGGTTTTCGGCGGAACCGCGCCAGTTTTGCGCCAGACTACCGGTAGGATTTTTCGTGTCAGCCATGGCCCCCACAAATGGTACCCATGTCTGACGCGATCGGGG
>NZ_BCTX01000168.1 GCF_001590985.1 Novosphingobium naphthalenivorans NBRC 102051 | reverse complement strand
GCTATGATCGGGTCCACGCATGACGGCCAATTCGCGCGGGCTGACCACCCCAAGTTCCTCAGCGAAATCGGGCAGCGCAACCTGAAGCGTTTCGGCAAGCCCAAGGCACATATCGTAGAGGTCAACACGGCATTCGCTGACGGTTCTCGGATATGATCGCTCCATCTTTCACCTCCTGTCTGACTGGAGGCTCAGGGCTAGATTGGCAGTGCTTTGACTCTGGGGGGAAGGTTGCGCCGTGCGTGGAGGCGTGATGAGATGGGTCAGGGAGACAACATGGAATCCAGTTCAAACATCAGACCAGTCACAGCATCGCCTGCCGAAATGTCCGAAGATGCCAAAGCAGAGTTTAAGGCCTTCGTTATCGCTGCGGGCGAAGTGAACAAGCGAACCTTGCCCCAACTCGTCAAGCAGGCTGTGACCCTTGTCATGCTCTATGACGGTCACAAGCTGATCGGCACGGCTGCAATCAAGCACCCATATGACGAACACAGGTGCGGCGATTTTGCCAAAGCGAAAGTCGCCACGCGCGCGGATATGTATCCGCTGGAGCTTGGCTGGATCGTTGTTCACCCCGACTACCGCCGTCAGGGGCACGCTTCGACGCTGATAAGCGAGGCGTTGGGCCATGCTGGTGCAATGCAGGGCATCTATGCCACCACCAAAACGGACAGGATGCGAGCGTTGCTTCCCGAATTTGGTTTCGAGAAGCAGGGCGAGCCCTATCCATCCACCTTGAAGCCAGCGGAGAATCTGACCTTGTTCGGAAGAGCGCCTTCGTGAAGTCCTCGCGCCTATAGCTCAAGGTCTTGCGAAGCACCCATTGATTAGCCGCGAATAAGGGTCAGCTTTCCAGCGGTGTTGATAGCACGTCGCCATTGCCTTGCGGTCCAGAACGTCCCCTCAAGTCGATCCCGCCCCTCGTCATAGCTCAGGCACGCGGCGGCGCTGAAAATGGGATCGTCCGAGAGAGAGTCGGTTTCGTTGGTCTGATCGTAAAAATAGCAAAGTGACGCAGGGGTATGCTCTGACTTTTTCCGAGGTATTGCGATGTAGGTCTTTGATTCCTTGATCGGGCTGTCCTGATTCGGATTGGTCACAGTCATTTTTATCGACCACCAGTTCTGCTCGATTTCTGCTCTAAGGGTCATGGACATTAGGGGGGCCAGCTCTTCAGCATCGCACTTCCTGATATCGAACGATTTCCGCCTGTCAGTTGAGGCTTCGAGTAGCTGCTCTTGCCTCGACCAATTGCTTTCCAACTGCATATCCCATGTGCCGTTCAGATCGGGAAATACTGCAACATTGAGGTCGGGCAAGAACGCCACCTTCTTGCTAAGCTTCCAGACTGCCCGCCAGATTGGATTGAAAGAAAGAGCAATCATCAAAGCCCATACGATGCCGGGGATTGCCAGCAATCGAACTTCCAGTCCGAACGCATTGGTGGCCAATTCAATGATTAGAAAAATACCGAGAGTGAGCACGGAAATCAGGTAGGCAAATGAACGTACTGGGAAAATTTTGTGCATGATTTGTTCGCCTGCCTTGACCTTAGTTAATTATGCCCCAACTATATCAGGAAAGCACGATTTTTTCAGGGAATATCAACATGACCCTCGCCAACGCGCATCCGATCTTTGTGGGTCTGCGAAATGACCCAAGCTATTTGGCTAGTCTAAACATCGACGAGCAAGAGCAAACACGCCTTATCAATGCGCGCACGACTATTCGAAAGGCATTGCGGGATGCGTCTTGGAAGCTTGAGCAGCAAACGCGCTTCTGGCGAGATAGCTATCTGATCGAGACAAGTCACAGGGTTCGCGACAGCGTAGCGGTAAAGTTCCTGACGCAAGGCAGCTTTGCTTACAAAACCCTCAACACCCCTGCCAAACCAGAGGTGCAGGAAATTGATCTAGACGACGGCATGTATGTGCCCGTTCGCTTTATGAAAGATAGCCACCCAGCGCTTGCTGCTGGCGCACTGTTCACTTTCGTCGAAGAGACGCTCAAGCCCGTTTGCATCGCCAATGGCTGGGAACTGGAGCTGCAAAATCCGAAGAACACATGCGTTCGTGTGCGCCTTTGGAAGGGGGCGCACGTCGATATTCCGATTTATTCGGTACCCGAAGAACGCTTTGAGGCCATGCAGCAGGCAATCTTGGAAAAAGCCATTGCTTCGACCTCCTTCAACTTTGACAGCATTCCATCTCTGGTCAGGATTCCCAGCCATCTCATTATGCTTGCTCAGAGAGATGGTCATTGGGTGCAATCCGACCCAAAACAGCTCCATGATTGGGTCGAAGGGCGCGTGGAGCGCTACGGCCCGATATTTCGTCGCCTGTGCCGGTTTTTCAAGGGTTGGCGGGATCACACCTGGGTAAACTCAAAGCTCTCGTCCATCTGCCTTATGTGCGCGATTGACGCTGCCTTAATTGAACTGGGTGGTGCTCCCGCGAATGATCGCGATGATCGAGAGATTTTGCGCGTTGCAAAACTGTTACCGGGAATTTTGGACGGGCAGATCAACAACCCTGTCGTCCCTGACAGCTGTCTCAACGGTTGGAGCGATACGGACAAGAAGGAGATCATTTCTGGGGCACAAGCTTTGGCCAACGAAATGGAATCTGCTCTGGAGCGCACAGGTAATGCGGAAATCGTAATCACTCGGCTTCGGAATGCCTTTGGAGAGCGCATTCCTTATCGCCCCGATATCATTACAATCGACAATAGTTCGGCTGAAAGCGTGCGTGCCGCACCTGCAATCATTGTGCCTACGCCCAAGATCATTGATTCAAGCTCCGGCTAATGCACAAGCAGCAAGCGTTAGCTCAAATAAATGCAACGCTACTAGCCAAGGGCTTCCGCGAAAAATCTGGCATCGTCCCAGAATATGAAGGGCATATTCGGGTTCATGGCAAACCCGTGAGTGTCGCAATAGCGATTCCTGACGCGTCGTTCTCAAATTTGCCAATCGTCAAGCTGAAGGACAAAGGGCAGCTCTCCCCTGTGATCGTTGGGCATCTGTCGGGCCAAGGGGCTGACGATACCACGATCTGTTATGCTTCGCAGGTTGGCCTTCCGCTTGACTTAACGAACCCTGGCGGTTCGATCCTTCGAGTCCTTGAGGAGGCAGCAAAGGCGCTAGAGATCAGCTACAACAACCGTGGCATCGCGGAGGTTA
>NZ_BCTX01000167.1 GCF_001590985.1 Novosphingobium naphthalenivorans NBRC 102051 | reverse complement strand
CCTAGCCGAAGTTGAGAGGGGCTTGTTGGCTTCCCCCTCTCCCAACCCTCTCCCCTGAAGGAGAGAGGGATTCAGAAGTTCCCATCAACGAACGTGGTGTCAGACGAGCAACTCTACCGCCGGCCCTTGCCCCAGAAATGACGCCGGGCTGGCACTGGCGCCATAGGCCCCGGCGCAGAACACCGCCACCAGATCGCCCACATCGGCGCGCGGAAAACCGCCCTTTTCCGCCAGTTTGTCAAGCGGCGTGCACAGGCAGCCGACGATCGAGGCCTCTTCCTCCACCGGCGCGCCAAACCGCGTGGCAATGGCCGAAGGATAATTGCGCCGCACCACCGTGCCGAAATTGCCCGAAGCGGCGAGCTGGTGATGCAGCCCGCCGTCGGTGACGAGAAAAACCTCGCCATGGCTGACCTTGCGATCGATGATCCGGGCCAGATAGACCCCGGCCTCACCCACCAGATAGCGGCCGAGTTCGATGCAGAACGCGGTCTCCGCCAGCGCATCGGGCAATTGCGCGAACTGCTCCGCCAGCCGTTCGCCCACCAGCGCAAGATCGACCGGCGTGTCGCCGGGGAAATAGGGAATGCCCAGTCCGCCGCCGAGATTGCAGTGCGGCAGCGGCGCGCCGCTCTCTTCGGCCAGCCGCGCGGCCAGCGCCAGTGTCTGCGCCTGCGTTTCGGCAATCGCTTCGCCGTCGAGCGCCTGACTGCCCGCGAAGATATGAAACCCGCGCCATTCCGCCCCGCTGGCGATCACCGTGCGGACCAGCGCCGGCACCCGCTCGGCATCGACGCCGAACGGCTTGGCGCCGCCGCCCATCTTCATGCCCGAGCCCTTGAGATCGAAATCGGGATTGACGCGGATCGCGAGGCGCGGCGTCACACCGGTACGCTCGCCGATGGCAATCGCCCGCGCGGCCTCGCCTTCGGATTCGAGATTGAGCGTCACCCCGGCGCGGATCGCCGCTTCCAGTTCCGCATCGCGCTTGCCCGGCCCGGCGAAGCTGACCCTGGCCAGCGGAACCCCGGCCCTGGCGGCAATCTCCAGCTCCCCGCCCGAGGCAATGTCGAACCCGTCGACAAGCTGCGCCATCAAGGCCAGCAGCGGCGGGAACGGGTTGGCCTTCATCGCGTAATGCAGCGCCAGCCGCTCCGGCATCGCGGCGCGCAGGTCCGCCACCCGGCGGCGCACATGATCCGCGCTGTAGAGAAACAGCGGCGTTGCGCCGGCCTCTTCCACCCAATGCGTTACCGGTTGCCCGGCCACCGCCAGAACGCCGTCGATCGCCGCGTACCCGGCGGGGATGGGACCGAGCGGCTTCATGCCGTGAGCTCCGCCTGAAGGCCGGTGCGGTCGATCTTGCCATTGGGGCCGACCGGCATCGCCTCGCGCCAGTGGATGACTTTGGGCTGCATGAAATTCGGCAAATCCTGCATAAGCTTACGCGGCAATTCTTCCTCCGCACCTGAAGTGCCCGGCGCGGCGCGGACGATCAGGTGGACCGCCTGCCCCAGCCTTTCGTCGGGCACGCCCAGCGCCACGGCTTCGGCCACGAGGCCGGTGGCCAGCGCCGCTTCCTCGATCTCCTGCGGGCTGATGCGGTTGCCCGCGCTCTTGATCATCGCATCGCGCCGTCCGGCGAAGTAGAGCAACCCGTCCGCATCGCGCCGCACCCGATCGCCCGACCAGACGGCAATGCCGCCATAGACCGAAGCCTGGGGCGCGGGCTTGTAGCGCTCGGCCGTGCGCTCCGGGTCCTGCCAGTACCCTTGCCCGACCAGCGGCCCGCAATGGACCAGCTCACCTTCTTCCCCGTCCTCAGAAACTTCCCCCAAATCATTGATAACAAGGATTTCTGTATGGGGGATGGCCTTACCCATCGAAGTCGGATGGGTATCGATCAGCGCGGGATCGAGATAGGTCGAGCGGAACGCTTCGGTCAGGCCGTACATCGCAAAAAGGCGCGCCTGCGGGAACAGCGCGCGCAGGCGTTTCACGAGATCGGTGGTCAGGGCGCCGCCGCTGTTGGTCAGCCGCCGCAGCTTGCCGGCCGTCTCCGGCGGCCAGTCCAGTTCGCAGATCTGCACCCAGAGCGGCGGGACGGCGGCCAGCGTGGTGATGCCATGGCGCTCCACCGCTTTCATGACGTCACGCGGCATGAGGTAGTCGAGCGGCACCACGCAGCCGCCCGCGTACCATGTCGAAAGCAGCTGGTTCTGGCCATAATCGAACGAGAACGGCAGCACCGCGAGCGTGCGGTCGTCTTCCGCCAGGCCGAGATAGTCCGCCACGCTCTCCGCCCCCAGCCACATGTTGGCATGGCTGAGCATCACCCCCTTGGGGCGTCCGGTCGAGCCGCTGGTATAGAGAATCGCCGCCAGATCATTCGGATCGGCGCGCGACGGGGCCATTTCCCCGCCCAGTTCGGCGGCATCGGCCAGCGCCTGCGCTTCCTCGATCACGCGGCAAGGAGGCGGAACATCACCCGCTTCCAGCGTCTTGAGGCGGGCGGGCGTGCCCGCCAGCAAGACCGCGCCGCTGTCGGCCAGGATATGCGCCACTTGCGCGTGCTTGAGCAGCGGATTGACAGGCACATGGACCAGCCCGGCGCGCGCGGCGGCCAGCGGCATCAGGCAGGTCAGCTCGCCCTTGGCCGCCCAGCTCGCGACCCGCGCCCCCTTTTCGGGCACTTCGCGCGCCAGCCAGGCGGCGAGCCGGGAGACACGCGATCTTAATTCTCGGTAGCTAACCACACCTTCGCGCAACACCAGCGCATCGGCATCGTCCCTCCCGCGCAGCGCGAGATGGTCGAGCGGCAGGATCGGATTTTCGAGAGTGCCGCGCATCGTAATGGGAAAGCTCCGTCCGGGGGTATGGCAGGTAACGTGGTAAAGATCGCATATCACTCCGATCTTAAGGAAGTGCAATCGGACGGGCCCTTGGCGGCCCTGTTGTCCGACGCCTGCCAGCACGCCCCGTTCGACCGGCTGGCCTGGTGGCAGATGCTGGAAGCGCATTGCGGACTGCGCCCGATGCTGGCCGCCGCGCGCGAGGGGGACAATACCGCCGTGCTGCCGCTGGCCCTGCCTCTCAACGCCACTGCAGCCCCAAACACCGCCGTCACCCCCGCGCAGGCGGGGGCCCCGCTTTCTTCCGCTGCGATCGCAGAAGCGGGGCCCC
>NZ_BCTX01000166.1 GCF_001590985.1 Novosphingobium naphthalenivorans NBRC 102051 | reverse complement strand
TGTCGATCGCGCCGGAGGCGATGGCGGCGATCACGTCGGCGCCGGAATCGAACTTGCGCCAGTCGATGGTCGCGCCCAGCGCCTTTTCATAGTCGCCATTCGCCTGCGGAACCTTGGAGGGCTCCACCACGGTCTGGTAGCCGATGGTCAGCTTGAGGTCCTGCGCGACGGCCGGCCATGCCAGCGAAGCGGCAAGCAGGGCGGTCGAAGCCGCGATGACGGCGCGGCGGGTGATCGTTGGCCGGAAAATCCTGGACATGGGGCTCGTTCCCGTTCGTGTTGAACCTGAGTGCCCGTTTACGATGCAGAATCCCGCCTTTGCTGTAGAGCCAACCCATGCCAAGTTTTCCGGAGGCAGGGGAAATTTCATTTCATTCTCCGGTTGCCGCCGCCGTGCGCGTTCGGCCGGCGGCGGCAACCCGGCTGCGCGTCAGACAGCCGGTATAGTCAGGCAACCTGTGGGCAGACAGGCGATGATCAGGCAGCCGACGGATAGTCGATATAGCCTTTGGCCCCGCCGCCGTAGAAGGTCGCATTGTCGGGCGTCGCCAGCTCGGCGCCCTTCCTCAGCCTCTCGACCAGATCGGGGTTCGAGATGAACAGCCGTCCGAAGGCGACGAGGTCGGCGGTGCCGTCCGCCACCGCCTTTTCGGCCAGTTCCGCGTCATAGCCATTGTTGACCAGCCACGCGGCCCTGCCGCCGGCATCGCGATAAGCGGTCTTGAAGGCAGCGTAATCGAAGGGCTGGCCGCCCTGCCGGAAGTCCCGGTCGCCGCCGGTCGCGCCTTCGATCACATGCACATAGGCAAGGCCGTAGGGCGCCAGATGCGCGGCGACATGTTCGAACAGCGGCTGCGGATCGGGATCGGAGGCATCGTTGGCGGGGGTCACGGGCGAGAGCCGGATGCCGGTGCGCTCGCCGCCCACCGCAGCGGTGACGGCCTTCGTCACCTCGAACAGGAAGCGCGCCCGGTTCTCTATGGAGCCGCCATAGGCGTCGGTGCGATGGTTGGAGCCGGCACGCAGGAACTGGTCGATCAGATAGCCGTTGGCGGCGTGGATCTCGACGCCGTCGAACCCGGCTTCCTCGACCGCCGCCTTTGCGGCGCGGCGATAATCCTCCACGATGGCGGGGATCTCGTCGATGTCGAGCGCGCGCGGCTCAGACGTCTCGTCGAAGGCGCCGCTGCCGTCCTCGTTGACCAGATAGGTCTTGGCCGCCGCGCGGATGGCCGACGGCGCCACGGGCTTGCCGCCGCCCGGCTGGAGCCGCACATGCGAGATGCGCCCCACATGCCAAAGCTGCACCACGATGCGCCCGCCGGCGGCGTGAACGGCATCCGTCACCTTCTTCCAGCCGGCGAGCTGGTCGGGCGCGTAGAGGCCGGGCACATTGGCATAGCCCTGCCCCTGATGGCTGATCGCCGTGGCCTCGGTGATGAGCAGCCCGGCGCTGGCGCGCTGGCTGTAATAGGTCACTGCCAGCTCGCCGGGAACCGCACCCGGAGAGCGGTTGCGCGTCAGCGGGGCCATCACGATGCGGTTGGGAAGATCGAGGGCGCCGACCTTGATCGGGTCGAAGAGCGTCGTCATTGCGGAAGCCTTTCTCGAGTGTGGAACCGTGGTGACAGCATACATTCCCCAAGTGGCATGCCGTCTGACGTGAGTTTCGCCTGAATCCGACCGCAGGACAATCATTTTCCGTCCCGAGCGGCGTCGTCGGGCGCGCAAGGCGCTGAGACAGGGCAGATCGGCCCGCGAAGCCGCCGTGTTGTGCCCTGGTGGCGGTGTTTTTCAGCGCAGCGGACAGACCCATCCTGCCGTTTTCGTTCAGTTTGGGCGTGGATGGCGGTCATGCGCATAGCGGAGGCGCTCGCAATCGGCGGATGGCGGCGAGGATGGCGCGGACCATCGGACCGGTGACGGCCACCTCGGCCAGCTGGAAGGTGATGGCGCGGGCATGGCGGACGACACGTGCCCCGATCTTGATCAGCTTCAGTTGCAGGCTGGTCAACGACCAGTCGGCCATCGTCTCGGGCAACTCGATGCAGCGCAAGAAGATGGCCAGGTTGTAGGCCAGCGCATGCAGTTGCAGTCGCACCTCATTGTCGCGGAACTTCCGGCATGACAGCCGCGTCCAGTGGAAGGCATATTTACCTTCCTTGATGTGCTGCTCGGCGGTGCCGCGCTGGTTATAGAACCGCACCACCCAGTCGGGCTCCATCGGCAGGTTGGTGACGATGAAGCCGACACGCGGGAACAGTTCGCCCGGATGCCATTCGATCTTGGCGATCACCCGGCGTTCCTTGTCCCAGGATGCCGCCTGATACTCGAAGTCTTCGTAGAAGCGCTTGACCTTGGTCAGCGAAGGTCGCCCGACAGGGCGCGTCAGCCGATGCGCGATCTTCTCGCGCAGGACGTTGTTCGCAGGCAGCCGGATGGCGTAGAAGAATCGGGCTTCTTCCAGCCGCTCATAGATCGCGGGGATCGCGTAGGCGGCGTCAGCCCGGAAGAACCGGCCGCAAAGGTCGCGCTCCGCGTAGCGGGCGATGACGGGGTCGAGAACGTCCCGCCAGCCATCGGCGCTGTGGACGTTGCCATGGCGCAAGGCGCAGCGCTCCAGCATGCCGAACTGGTTGAACAAAAAGTTCGGGTGATAGCAGGTGCAGTCGAAATGCCCGTTCCAGGCCGCGCCCTCCTGATCGCCATGGGTGGGGCTGACCGAACTGTCCATGTCCAGAACGATGTACTTCAGCCCGTTACGGTCATGGAACCGGTCGATCCATTGGCCATTCAGGTCGGCCAGCGCGGCACGGTTCTCGGGCTGTGCCAGTGTCTCGGTCTCGAACCGTCCCATCTGCGAGGCCGAGGCCGCTTGCGCATCGACAGCCCTTCCACCCACGACCTGGCGCATCACCGGATCGAGGGCCAGGCGGTCGGCGTCGTTCACATCCTCGTATCCGGCCAGTCGCCCGAACACCGATTGCCGGAACAACCCGTCAAGCCGGTGGACCGTGTTCTTGCCGCGCCGGGTGTCGCGCAATGCTTTTGCCGCCAGATCGGACAGCCCGAGCGCGTCATCCAGCTCGCGCATCACCAGCAGGCCGCCGTCGGAACTGAGCTGCGCACCTCGGAACTCCACATGCACCCGGCGGTCGAACTCGACCCGATCTGCCCGCTTCGAACCCGCACCCTCTGGGTGATCCATCAAACGCGCCCCTCACGGCCATCAACACCATGATTTATATCGGAAATATTGAGATCCTGACAGCAAAATCAGCGATTTACTTGGGGAATGTGGG
>NZ_BCTX01000165.1 GCF_001590985.1 Novosphingobium naphthalenivorans NBRC 102051 | reverse complement strand
CTTCGGGGAGGTCGACAGCAAGTTCCCGGGCGCGCAGCCATTGTGCACGGGCCAGACGATGCCGACCGGTTTGGGCGATCGTGCGGAAGATCGCCCGCTCGGCGGCCTCGCCCAAGTGCTCGAGCGCCGCGTTCTGGACCATTTCCTTGCGGGCCGGGAGAACGAGCTGCAGCGCCGGGGCATCGGCGATGTCCACCCGCACATGCCAGGTTTCGCTGGCGTCGACCTCGCTGATGCTCGGCATGGGGCAGGAGACCGTGAGGCCGTGAAAATTGATGCGCGGATAGCTGGAGGGAATGTGTCCGCGATCGTGGAAGATGCCGATGCGGCACCCGTGCCACCCCTCGACACGCACGGCTCCGGCGAGAAAATCGGTCCGCTTGAGTTGCTCACCCTTGAACAGCACCGGAAGCGGGTAATGCCGGGCTGCATTGGCCGCAGCATTGGCGAGATCGGCGATCCATGCCTCGGGCATGTCGATACGGATTTCCGTGCCGAAGTCGATCTCCCAGGGCTCGACAGCCAGGGCGGCGCCTGTCTCCCAGGCTTCGGGCGGAATGACGACCCGCCAACCATGGTCGGCGCCCCGCGCATGGGAGCGTATCTCGACGCGGCGCCCCGCTAGGCTGAACACGCCCATGCCCGCCGGGTCTTCACGGTGGGCGATGGCCGCGTCCCAGCCTGAGTCGCCCAGCGTCACCAGCTTGGCCGGATCATCGACACCGATGCCGTCGTCGCGGATAACGAGGATGGCGCGGCCGCCAACATTGATGGTATCGATCTCGACGCGGCTGGCGCCGGCTCGGCGCGAATTCTGGAGCGCCTCGACGAGGACATCCGACACGCCGTTGTTGAAGAATCTGGTGATCTTGCCCAGCAGCGATTGACCGACCGAGGTGTGGATTGTGGCAGGAAGGGACATGGCGCGCTCCGCAATACCGGTGCAACCAATTCCGCACCGTCCTATCCGCCCTACCCCCTCCCCCTCATGGCGAAGAGACGCGCAACCTGTGCCTTGCGTCGAGGAGTTCGGCGAAGCGCTGCCTGACGGCGCGGGCATCCCGGAAATGGTTCGCAAGGTCTTGGCGCTCCAGCAGTTGGGTCCGCGCCAGGGCAATCCGTCCTGCTTCCTCGATTGTCGGCAATCGCGGCGGCCAGCCTTTCACGAACCGTAGGGCCGGTGGCATCGCCGCTTCGATTTCGCGGCGCGCGACGGCGTCGCGCTTGGCGAGAGCTATGTCGCGCGCCAGTGACGGAGCCAGCAGATGCGGCGCCACGTCGGCCAGCCACCGTCCCGGCTGGAAAGAGAAGGTGGAGGACGCCTCCATCGCGACCAGGTGGCGGTAAAGATCGAGATTGCCGGCGGCGCGGCTCGCGGCGGCGAGGTCGGCGCCCGAAGCGAGGACACAGAAGGCGCAGGACAGTCTGGTGGATCCATGGCAGCGATAGGCTTCGTGAAGCGGCAAGCCGTGCCGGTCGTGGCAGGCGAAGACCTGCGGCTCCGACCAGTCGACAAGCGGATACCAGCTCAGCATACGCGTGCCCGAGGCATTTCCGGGCCTGGCGAAGCGGGTGTCGAGACGCGAGATCGGCGTACCACGCCGCGCGGCGCTTTCGGCCCGGCGCAGGCCGATCACCGAGACAATCGTCTCGCCCCGGTAGCGGCGTGTCAGCTCGGGTCCAATGACCTGGGCCTTGAGTTCCGAGGTGCAGAACCGAAGGCTGGCCGAGGACCACGGGCCGATCAGGTGATAGAGTTCGAGATTTTCGTAGCGGCGGCATCCACGGGCGAAACGTTGTTCCCAGCGCGCGACCATATCGCCGGCGCCGCGGCGCACGACGACGAGCGGCAGACCGAGGCGACCCGCAACCGCTGCGACGGTCGCGGGGGTGGAACGCCATTCGGCGCGGCCGAGATCGGCATGGATGGCGATCCGGCGCGAACGGGGATGCCCGAACAGGTCGAGCAAGGCGTTCGCTGCCTGCGCGCTTGCGGTGGAATCCTTGCCGCCCGAAAGGCTGAAGGCAAACCAGGCGCCGCCCGCGATGGCATCGAGAACCGGAGCGTCGATCGCGACGTCGGGGTCCGCGCCGGGCACTCGCCGCGCGACAGAAAAGGGGATGTTCACCCGCGCTACTCCGCTGCGAGGTTGCGGATCATTCGGCAGCCAGAAGGATGGCGAGAGCTTGCCGGATCACGTCGTCGTGAGCGCCATTGACGATCACGGCCTGGCGGTTGGTGGCAGTGACCGCGCGCGCTACGAGATCGAGCGGACGCTTGCGCAAGGGGTATTGGAAGACCTGGCCGCGTTCGATCGTGACGAGATTGGTGCGCAGCAGCCCCTTCAACCGGCGATATTCGAGTTCGCGCGCCAGCAGGTCGCCGACTTCGGCCTCGAGGTCATGTTCGAGGGTCAGCCCCTGATAGGTGCGGACCGGGCGGTTGGCCTTGAGCCATGCATTGACCTCGGCCTCGCTCCACCGTCCGATCTGGCGGTAGAAATCGCAGCCGCCCTGCCCCTGATTGCGGGCATCGAAGGCACGCTCGCCATCGATCCAGATCTCGGCGGTATAGGCATTGGATTCTTCGGACAGTTTGGCGTTGTGGTTGATCCGGCGCAGTTCGATCTTCATCGCGTCCTCCATCGCTGCCCGGCAATTCCGGGCACACAGCGCCACCCCCTCTCCTTCCGGGTCGCAAATCGGGAGGACTTGGCCAAACTGTCGACTTCGATCATGCCGCGAGCTTGGTGGCCTCGCGATTGAACCGCTCGATCCAGTCGCGCATGATCGGGCGCTCTTCGACGGGAATGGCCGCGGCCACGCGTTGAAAATCGACCAGCTCGACCGGCGCGCCGACGATAATCGCGTCGATCTCTTCCGGATCGAGCAAGACCTGGTCGCGGATATAGGCGGTCATCGAGCCTGGGCGCGCGGCGGTCGATGAGCGCCATAGGCCCTCGACCGTGCGCAGGCGCGGTGCCGCGCGGGCCTCGACAAGCACGATGAGACGCAGACACCAGCGGGGGAGCGAGCGCAATTCGTCGACTTTCTGGGCAGCGCAGAGCCAGCAGGCCGACTTGATCGGCACGGGGAGACCTTCCTCGCGGATGCGCTGGGCGCAGCGGGCCCGGTCCCAGCCCCACTCGCGCAGGGGATAGCGATAGTCGAAGCGTTCGCTGACGTGGCCTTCGCGGTGAGCATAACGGCGGCTTTCGGCGGGCGAAGCGTCATAGCCGATAAGCTTCACCACCTTGTCGCCACGCCTCCAGCAATCCTGCGCGCGTTTCCAGCGCGCCACCCACTGGTCCTGCGGCTGGATCTTCCACTTCTGACT
>NZ_BCTX01000164.1 GCF_001590985.1 Novosphingobium naphthalenivorans NBRC 102051 | reverse complement strand
CATAGCCGTCCGCACCTCTCGATTCCGAGGCTCGCCATTATCATGCTGGCGCTTCAGGATCAGGTGAACGCCAAGTATTTCCATCAACTGCGGGACGCCTGCGCCTTGAACGATGCTCAGGGCGAACTGTTTGCGTCTATGCTGGAAGATGACGAATGTCCGTTCTGACGCTTTGTGGATGTCAGATTTATGCTCCTTGCGATTCTTGGCACCGGGCTGGCGGTGTCATCCCAAATGACTCGTTTCGGCAGTTTCCGAGCCTAATTGCGGTCATAGCGGGGTATTTGTGACAATCCTCAAACCGTCGTTAGCGAAAAACCAACCTGTTCAGCAATGCACCCTCAGCCCGGCCGTTGCAGAACGCTCGGCTTAAAGACCGCTTGAAGGTTGCATCTAAATCCCCCGCACAGCGCCCGTCTCAGTTAGCCAGGCCTGTGTCGCTTCGTGGACGCCGGGGACAGGTTGTGTGATTGCGGATCGCCTCAAATCCGCGAGGCTGGTTCCAGCAAGGACACGCCGCCATTCTGCATCTGCCTGATGCATTATCTTCGCGATGGTACAAGGTGCCCTGTAGTGCTTCGAGGCCGCCGCACAAGGGCCTTTTTGGCGAATTTCCGTGCACCGAAAGAAAGCCTGATGGTCCTCAATGGCCATGACGATCTGAAGAAGTGACACATCTTCGGCCGATTGCGCCATCGCCAAGCCACCTGATCGGCCTTCGACGGATTGAACGATCCCCGCCGCCACAAGTCTCTGCATGACCTTGGAAAAGTAGCTGGGCTTGATCCCGTGGTATTCAGCTAAAGCGCGCGCTGGAACGCGCGCGCCATCGGGCATCATCGCCAATGCAAGACAGGCGTGGAGGCCCCACTCGACACTTTCCGATAACTGCATTATAAACTCCGATAAATAATATCTTAGTTTAAGGTCCGCGCGAAGAAAGGAAAGCGCAATGTCTAATGTGCAGGAAGAAGGTGGCTTTTTCGTTGTCGGCGTATCGAAGGTGGTCCGCAATGATGATCCGGCAGCGATTGGCGTTCTGTGGGAGACTTTTCGCTCGACCGATGTTCGCGCAAGGATCGGTGCTGATGCGTCAAGGGAAACCTATTGCGTCTATCACGACTACGGGGGAGATTTCATGGACCCGTACCGCATGACGATCGGTTACCGTGTGGCGTCAGCAGTGGCTTCGGAAGGTTTGCATTGCGCAGAAGTCCCCAGACAATGGGTGGCGGTATATGATGTCAGGGGGCCGCAGCCCCAATCCTTGATCGCGCAATGGCAGGCGATTTGGAACGGCGACCTTAACCGCTCATATCGCGCGGACTATGATATCTACGATGCCGACGACCCAGAAGCCGTCAGCGTCAGAGTTGGCGTTGTACCTTCGTAGATTTGCGTAAGTTCACTCGGAAGCCGTCATCGCGCAGCGCAGCGAAAGCTCGGACCGCCCGCACCTCTCGATATCGAGACGCGCCATTGTCATGCTGGCGCTTCAGGATCAGGTGAACGCCAGGTATTTTCATCAACTGCGGGACGTCTGCGCCTTGAACGATGCTCAGGGCAAACTGTTTGCATCTATGCTGGAAGATGATGAATGTCCGTTCTGACGCTTTGTGGATGTCAGACTTACGCTCCTTGGGATTCATAGCGCCAGCTATGGTCCCTTGGCTTTTTGGTCATGGGGTTTTCGACCCGTGCGCCGAGCGGGTTCAATCCGGCTCGCTTCCTTAATCATTGCATTCTTTCGTGCAGCTCCGCCCCCGTAAACGGGCGCATCCTGTCAGGATGCGGCATGTGACCCGTGCGGCTTTCACCCGTGTCTTTCTCGCTCCCCATGAAGCCAACGGACTTAATCCGGCGGCAAAATGAAAAGGAGCAAATCTCATGTCTGACACCAACACAAACCGTCCCGCCTTCCGCCTTTATTCCGTAAACGGTGAAGGCAAGTCCGCCCGCTGGACCGATATCGGCGTGGCCTGGCCCACCCGCGATGGAAAAGGCTTTTCCCTGAGCCTGAACGCCCTGCCATTGAATGGCCGAATCGTGATGCGCGAAGCCAACACGAAAGAGGCCGCCGCTTGATGGCGGCCTCCCGTTCTCTCAGCGGGGCATTCACCGCTCCGCTGATTTGGCTTGACAGACCTGCACATTATATGGTGCAATAGCACTATAAATGGTACAGAATGAAGATGAGATCGTAACGCCGAAAATCCCGCTGGTCTTCTACCAGAGCGCGGCTGGCAATGAGCCTGTCCGCAACTGGCTCAAAGACCTCGACAGGGACGACAGGCTGGAAGTTGGGGGCGATCTCCAGCGTGTTCAATATCGCTGGCCCGTCGGAATGCCGCTTTGCAGACCTATGGGCGGCGGGTTGTGGGAAGTGCGAACATCACTGCCCAGCAAGACGATCTCGCGCGTGCTGATCTGTTTCCATGATGGATACCTCTATGCGCTGCATGGCTTCATCAAGAAGACCCAGAAAACACCGCAGGAGGATTTGAAAATCGCGCGCGAGCGCATGAAGGAGGTGCAAAATGGCTAACAAGCATATGGGATCGGGAATTGACGATTTCCTGCGCGAGGAAGGCGTTCTCGAAGAGTTTCAGGCGCGCTCCATCAAGGAGGTGATCGCCTGGGAACTTCAACGGGCTATGCAAGAACGTAAGCTGAGCAAAAGTCGGCTGGCGCAGATGATGCACACCAGCCGCACTCAGGTTGATCGCGTGCTTGATCCGATGGACGGCAACGTCACCATCGAGACTCTGCAACGCGCCGCTGCCGTGCTGGGCCGTAAGGTACAGGTCGAGCTGGTCTAATCGCCAAAATCCACGCGCCGGGTTTGACCGTTCAAGCGCTAAGCGCCTCACAGCTAAGAAGCTGTGAATACAATGATATTTATTGTCCCGCCCGCTCCTTGCGCTGCGGTAGAATGCTCTCGAAGCAATCATCTTTCGGGAGGAAGCGACGGTTTGGACGCATTCAAAGGCTGGATAGGTACGGATTCAACTACGCTCGATATCAAGCGATTGGCCCGCGCGGCGGCATCGGCAATGAAGCCTTCCGAGTACATTCCGATCACAATCGAACTGGCAGCCACGTTGAGGGTGGAGCGTGAAAGAACAGGATACAGTCCCGTATCATTGCTTCGCCGTTTTGCCTCGTCATGTCCTCAGCATTTGACGCATACGACAATCGGCGGCTGGATGAATCTCAAGACCAAAACAGGCAATGCCGAACACATTTTCTGGGTGCTTAATCGCTACGCTGACCTTCCCGATATCGGAGCGAGATGAGCAAGCGCATCCCAATCACCGGGGAAATTCGAAAGCAACTTCGCGCTGAGCGCGACAGGACGGGTATCTCACCATCAGCATTGTTGCGGCGATGCAATCGCCCGCTCCCCGAGCGTCTTTCGCTGCTTATGCCCGGCCTGTGGATACGTGGCGAGGTTGCCAGCCTGATTCCCGCTCATCTCGAGTTCGTGC
>NZ_BCTX01000163.1 GCF_001590985.1 Novosphingobium naphthalenivorans NBRC 102051 | reverse complement strand
CCCATGTCACCGACATGACGATGATGTAGAACAGGATGTCTTTCTCTTCGGCAAGGGAACGCCAGACCGACCTGCCCTTCATAACCTTGCCCCCTTCAAATGGCCTTCCAGTCAGGCCCGCTGTTGTCCGCCGATGATGCGATACATGGTGCGCTCGGACACGCCCGAACGGGCTGCGATCTGCGCCATTGTCTCACCGTTTGAGCGGCGGAGTCGGGCATCAGCGATCTGGCGGCGGTTCAATGCGCAGGGGCGGCCCAGCCTTGTTCCACGCCTCCGCGCTTCCTGCAATCCAGCCTTTGTCCGCTCGGAAATGAGATTGCGCTCCAGTTCCGCAAAGGCATTGCGGATGGCGAAGAAGCATTTCCCCATCGGCGTGGTCGTGTCGATGCCTTCTGTCAGGACATGGAACTCAATGCCTGTCTCCTCGAAGAGGTCAAAAACTTCGAGCGCATGGCGCAGGGATCGGAATGCCCGATCCATTTTCCAGATCACAAACGTATCACCTGGACGGAGTGTTTCGAGCGCCTGCTCGAACCCGTCTCGGCGTTTTGCCAATGCCGAAATGCCGTAATCCGAGAACACACGGTCGCATCCCGCATTTGTCAGTGCGGATAGTTGTAAATCGAGATTCTGTTCTTCCGTGCTGACACGGGCATAGCCAATGCGCGCCATGAAAAGCGGTATTCTTTCAATGGGTAAATTCACGCCCTCGACTGCCAAAAACGTCCGTTTTTGTTTCGGTCAATCGCGGCGATGTTTGGTTACACAATGCGAGCGCCGTTTATGCGCCCAAACCAACCAACAACTTATTCTTTTTTCTGAATAATTTCAACAAAAACCGAACCTTCCCGAGATCACCATCATCCCGCCTCCCGCGACGCTTGACAGAATCGGACCTTATTGTCGGGCGCGAAATGACGAGAAGGAGGGCATTCGAGATGTCCGCACTCACAAACAGAATTTTCCGAAATGTAGTTGCTGCGCCAGCTTTGGCGCTGGCTACGGCGGCAGCCGCATTTTCTCCCGCAGCGGTTGCCGCACAAGAACGCCCCGTTGTCGCGCAGCCCGTGGCGGCTAATGCCAATGTTCAGGCGCAACCTGTCGCATTCTCCACATTTAATGATAGCAACCGATCAGTTCGTTTTGTTCAGGCTGGTGCCGCTGAAGCGTCTCGCGACAAAATTGCAGTTGTAGTTTGGGGTGGAAACCGTGAACTACAGCAGCAAGCGTACAACGCCGCGCTTGATCTTCGCGACCAAGGTATTCCGCTTGCCTTTATCGTCGGGCCTGACTTGAATGGATACGATGTTGATGCGAACTTCCAAGTCTATGCACGCGGCGTTCCCGTATTCGATGGTGATGGAGCGCATTTGGGAACAAATCACGCTTCCGAAGTGAGGCCGACTGTCTTGCGCATGGGGCAAACCGCGTTTCGGGATCACTTTCCCCGTGAATTGGCCGCACTGGACATTCGCTAAGCTATCCTAATCCGTATTCGGCAGTTGAAGTCTGCCTTGGTTGCTCGGGCTCGGGGCTTTGCGCTTGCGCGAGTTGCTCTGAGCCCGCTGCCGTGGCGTTGAAATCTGGTGTTACGACTGGCCCAGAACGAGTATCGCCGAAGGCAAAATCCAGCGTGTCGCTACTTCGTCGCTGAGCAAGCGCGGCTGCTTCTTCATCGTCGAAGCCTTGCGCCTCACGAGCAGCAAGCCATACACCCTCATCATCAATGTTGGCCGCTACGGCATCATTGCTTGCAACATCGCCTGTAGTCGCGTTTGCAACAACTACGGCGGCATCGCCCTGTGCGTCCAGAACAGCTGCATCTGCTGCTGCTATGTCAGGTTTTGAAGTCGCGCGTGTCTCCAAGTCTTGCGCGTCCTGCAATATCGCGGTGGTCGCGGTCTCGCTGATCTCACCCATGTGTTCTAGCGCTCTTGCTCTTTGAGGTGAGCCCTCAGGCGCATTTTTGTAGATCATTGCCCAGTAGTGGAAATCATCTTTGTCTTTGCCCTCAAGCCCGTTCCTCGCGGCAAAAGCGTCGTAGTCACTCAGTGCATTATCGACCGCCTGATCGAGGTATTCTTCGCTAACCGTGTAGCCAAACATCGTGATTTGGCCATTCTCCAGAATGGCACGTTCACGCGCTTCACGCTGTTCTCTTTGAATTTCGGCGACATCGTCCCAACCGATGCCGTCCTTGTCTTCGTCCTTTCTGCGGCCACGCGCATCAACTTCGTCGCTGCCGATCAGGCTGATGCCTGCAACGCCCGATACCGAAGCGCCGTCAGGGTTGCCATCGACAACTTCCCAAACGGATTTACCAAAGGCGAAATCCTGCGCGGATGCGCTGGGCGGTGTAGCGAAGCGCGCTTCCATGTCAGGCTCCGCGTCCTCAATGAAGGCATCGGTTTCGCGGAAAACGGCTTTGAGGTTAATTGTCATGGATCAGGCTCATTTCCGCTGAAGGTTTCAAATCTTGCGACAGCGCAATCATGCGCGGGATAGGGAACATGGAGGGAGCCATTGCCAGTCGAACGCCGATCAACACTTGTGTCAGTTGGTGCGGCGTAATGTTGGGCTGCATAGCTGCCGTCATCTGCGTTTCGTGGTTCATGTTCTCCCCCATTCTTCTGGTCGTTTCTGTTGGCCGCACGAGGCAGGCGGCATGTTTCAATAATCAAATTCCTGATCGAGCTTTTCGCGGTAGTAGGCGGCATAGGCCGTGTTATTCGTGCCTGACCATTTCTCGATGGCGTATGATCCGAGGGAGAGAAGCTCTTCCTGCAATATCCGATTCTTGAAATGGAGGCGTCTCGCGAAATGCTCGTGTGTCTTACACTCGTCCTCGATCTTTTTTCGATCTTCTTCGTTGTGCCTGATGACCACATTTATGGCTTGGCGTAATTCGCCTTGGGCTTGCTTGTGAATGAGACTGATAGCATCGTTGTAATTCATATTTCCCTCTGTTGTTTTTATATTTTAAGGAAATATGTTAAACGAGTTGTTTATTTTGCATAAAATGCAAGATAGTTTTACAGAGGGCGCCTGTCACAGTTACGACTATAGGCGCGAATTACCCAGTCCATATGGGCTTTGAAGGCGGTCTTGGCTCGCCGCGTAAGCCAGCTATTGATGATGTTCGCCGTCAGGCCATCGGGCGCATCACTTGCCCGACTGAGCAACTTGGCACTGGAAAGCCCTGTCCGGTTCCGTTCGGCGTGGAGTTTCTGGCGAAAGATGTCGGAGATCGGTGCGCGAGGGCTGATAACATCAGGCAGTTTTGCATAGCGATCCAGCACATAGCCCAAATAGGCTTCCGCAATCGGTGGGCCAACGCCTCTCATCCAGCGTATGACAGCATCCGCACTGAGGCCTTTCGGTTTATCCGTGCAGGATGCACCAAGTAGCCTGGCGGGTCTTATGCCTGTCCTGATGATCTCAGATTGGAGCTTTTCTCTGAAGCGGGCCTCAGCCTTAGGTTCCAGCCGCCCCGTTGGGCAGGCGGCGTAGGCGGAAAGCACGAAC
>NZ_BCTX01000162.1 GCF_001590985.1 Novosphingobium naphthalenivorans NBRC 102051 | reverse complement strand
GCGCGGCGTAACCGGCGAATTCCCATGATAGTGTGCGCAGTTGCTGCGCATTATATTGGTTGCGAACCTCGGCGGTCCCTGGACCAGCTGAGGAGGCAATCATGTTGAAGTTGCATGACGAGTTGATCACCGAACTCTCGAATTCGCTCACCACACAGAATTACAATCCCGTGGTCGTGGCGAACCACCGTCTCTACGCCCGCGCGTTTCTCGATTATCTGGCCGAGTGCGATATACAGGTCGAGACTGTGACGCCGCAGCAGGTCGATCAGTATTTTGGCTATGCGGTTCAGGATTTTGAGATCCAGTACGGTCGGCCTCCCAGTGCGCGTTGGCACATGTTGCCCCGCACCGCGATCGCCAAGCTCCTCCGGCTTGCTCAAGGCAATTGGCCCCCGGACGCAGAAATGATCGGTCCCGATGACGAGCATCGACATGAAATTTGCCGCGAATACGAGGCATGGCTGCGCGAGGAGCGCGGTTTGGCAAGCGCGTCCATTGCGGCGCTGATGTGGGAGGCGCGAAACTTCCTGCGATGGCAGTTCGACCGGGCCGGTGCCGCCAGCCTCGAAACGTTGAGCATCGTGGACATCGATCTCTACATGGACATGCGCGCGCCTGGTTTACGGCGCAAATCATTGGCCGATGTCGCTGAGCGTCTCCGTTCGGTGGTTCGCCATCTGCATCGGACGGGTCGCATCCCGACCGATCTGACGCCACACATCATCGGCCCCATGCTCTATGCCTACGAAGATGTGCCGTCGACGCTGGAAAGGAGCCAAATCGCCGCGGTTCTGGCGACAACGCAGGAGGACAGATCGCCACGCGGACTACGCGATTATGCGATACTTCAGCTGCTTGCCACGTATGGGCTGCGCGAAGGTGAGATATGCCGCCTTCGGCTCGATGACGTGGACTGGCGCGCAGAATCCCTCCGGATCTGCCACACCAAGACCAACGCGTACTCGTACATGCCGCTAATGGTGACTGTTGGTGAAGCGCTGCTGGATTATCTGCGCCTTGGGCGGCCCCAGGTTGAAGTGCGGGAAATCTTCGTCCGATCCTGCGCACCCTATATCGCAATGACGAACCTGTACGGCATGATCCGCGGTCGGTTGGCCGCCGCAGGCGTAGTGCCAGCAGGAAAGCGGGGGCCGCATGTCTTCCGCCACGCACGTGCGGTCGAAATGCTGCGGGCATCGGTCCCGCAAAAGATCATCGGCGACGTGCTCGGGCATCGATCCACCGAATCCACCAATACTTATCTCAAACTGGCAACAGATGATCTCCGAGCCGTGGCACTCGAGGTGCCTGGAATGGAGGTGCTGTCATGAGCGCCTGGCACGATCCCGATCGCACCGTCGTCGACGCCTTCCTGGTAAAATCGCAGTTCCGGCCGGGAAGCGTACCGACATATCGCTGGTTCCTTTGCACCTTCGAAGATGTTGCCCGCCGGCATCCGGCGGTGGACCGGCAGATGCTCGACGCCTGGCTGAAGGAGATGCAAAAACGTTGGCGATTGTCGACGCTGCTCAATCAGGTCTGCATTGTCGACCGCTTCCTCGACCACCTCGTCGAAATCGGGCTGATCGCCGACAACCCTGTTGCTGCACTTCGCCGTCGGTACAACGTCAAGCAAAGCAAGCCGATCTGGCGGGCCTTGGCTTCCCCGAATCCCGACGAATCCTTGGCCGCGTTACGACGGCCTGCGCCCTTCGGCAGCGTGCTGGGTGACTTCATGCAAGACCATGTCATGCTGATGCGCAGCCGGGGATATCAATATGAAGCGCAGGCTCACTGGCTGCTGCGGTTCGATCGGTTCCTTCAGGCCCGTCCCGACCTCGCGGAGCAACCACTTGAGGCAATGATTGCGAGCTGGGCGGCTGCCAAGCCGACCCGCAACCACGCGGCTGAATGCCAGAAGCTGGCGCGCATCCTGACCAAGGCGCGGTTCCGCCTCGATCCGACTATCCCGCCAAAGCGCTTCAATCCCCGGCCAGAGCGGGAAGTAGCGCGGGAGCATCGGCAACCGCATATCTTCAGCCCGGCTGACGTTCGGCGTATGCTCGATACCGCACGGACTTATCCGTCGCCGGACGCTCCGCTGCGGCCGTTGACCCTCTACACCATGATCATGCTGGCCTATTGTGCCGGGCTACGGCGAAGCGAGCTGGCATGGCTCGATCTTGGTGACGTGGACCTGCAATCAAGCACGATCACGATCCGGGAAACGAAGTTCTACAAGACCAGGATCTTGCCTCTATCCGACAGTGTCGCGGTCGAACTGCGCGCGTACATCGATGCGAGGCGGCGCGCTGGCGGCCCACAGAACCCGAAATCAGGGCTGTTCTGGCATGCCCACTTAAATGACCGCTACAGGCCCGAGGCGGTTACGACAATGATTACCAACGTCATGCGCCGTGCTGGGCTCAAGCCCGCTTCGGGCCGGACCGGGCCGCGGGTCCATGACCTTCGTCACTCGATGGTGGTGAACCGCATCCTCCAGTGGTACCGGTCCGGCATTAACCCTCAGGAAAAACTGCACTTCCTCTCGACGTACATGGGGCACCGGGATCTCCACTCCACGCTGGTCTACATCACCGTCACGCAGGATCTGTTGCAGGAAGCCAGTGAACGGTTCCGCGCGCTCGGCGCCCCGTGCCTTGTCACGGAGGCGCGGCCATGAGGAAAGGCAATCCATTGCCCGCGTTGTTGCGGGCGTTCTTCCAGGAGTGGCTGGCCGAGCAGCGCAGCGCGTCAATCCACACGATCCGCTCTTATCGCGACACCTGGCGGCTGCTGCTTCGGTTCGTCGCGGAGCGAAAAGGCTGCGGGGTCGCGCGGCTGACGCTCACCGACGTCTCGGCCGGCGAGGTGCGCGCGTTCCTTCATCATACCGAGCATGGCCGCAAGACCACGATCGGCACGCGGAACTGCCGACTGGCCGCCATCCGCAGCTTCTTCAGCTTCGTGGCGGACAAGAATCCGGAATACATCGCGCAGTGCTCAGAGGTCCTGGCTGTTCCGTTGAAGCGGGAGCCCACCTCCGCGCCGTGCTACCTCGAGCCCGAGGAGGTCGAGGCCATCCTCGCCCAGCCCAACCGATCGACACTCGAAGGGCTGCGCGACCATGTACTGCTCTCGTTCCTCTATAACAGTGGCGCGCGAATCCAAGAGGCGCTTGACCTCTGTCCCGAAGCAATCCGGTTCGATGCACCGAACTTCGTGCGTCTTTACGGCAAGGGGCGCAAGGAACGCATCTGCCCGCTCTGGCCAGAAACCGTGGCATTGCTCAGGAAGCTACTGGAGCGACAGCCGCGTGCGCCCGATGAGCGGATCTTCGTCAATCGATACGGTGAACCGCTAGGGGCGTCAGGGGTGCGGTTCAAGCTCAACGCCTACGTGGAACAAGCCGCGAAATCGACGCTGACCCTCCAGTCAAAACACGTTACGCCTCACAGCTTCCGGCACGCGACCGCCGTCCACCTCGTTGCCGCCGGGGTCGATATCACCGTCATCCGCAGTTGGCTCGGGCACGTCAGTCTCGATACGACCAATCACTATGCTCAGGCCAATCTGGAGACCAAACGAAAGGCGCTGGAACAGGTTGGCGCCCCGGCGGCGAGCAACGTGCCACCTTCGTGGAAGCGAGATGCCAATCTGATGGGATGGCTCGACACCCTATAGAATAATGTGAAGGACGTGGCGAAATGTTCCGCAGCTTTGCAGGACTACGCCGCG
>NZ_BCTX01000161.1 GCF_001590985.1 Novosphingobium naphthalenivorans NBRC 102051 | reverse complement strand
CTTCTGCATGATGAAGCCTTCGCCGCCGAACAGGCCGGTCATGATTCGCTGCTGGAAGTGGATGCCGATCGAGACGCCGCGCGCGGCGCACAGGAAGGCATCCTTCTGGCAGATCAGCCGTCCGCCCACGTCGTCCAGCTTGATCGGCAGGATCGAGCCGGGCACCGGCGCGGCAAAGGCCACGCGGGCCTTGCCGTGGCCGTGATGGGTGAAGACCGTGGTGAACAGGCTCTCGCCGGTGACGAGGCGCTTGCCCGCCCCCAGCAGCTTGCCCATGAAGCCGCCGCCGTCATTGGCCGAACCATCGCCGAACACGGTCGACATCGCGATGTCCGAATCTTTCCAGACCATCGCGCCGGCTTCGGCCACGGCGCTTTCGCCGGGATCGAGCTCGATTTCGACGAACTGGAGTTCCTGGCCCTTGATCTCGAAATCGACATCGTCGGCGATCGAGGAACTGCGGGTGTGGCTCCAGGGACTGTTGGACATCACGATTCTCCGGGTGTTGCGCGAAAGGGACGCACCGTCATCCAAACGGTGCGTGACGATGTGATTTCGGCGATACGACTTGTCAAATCGCTCCGGTCCGATATTTTAAGCAGTTCAACGAACACTGTCTGACGACCTAGGTCCGCAACAGGACCCGGCACAGACCGGCGCAGTATCGGTGTTGTGGGGAGAGGAAATGCACCGATGCTCAGTCGAGTTGTCTTCGCAGCAGGTATTTTGTTCGCCGTTCCGGCTCAGGCCGCTTCTGTAGCCGAGGCCGCCGCCTCCGGCAGTATTCCGCAATCCGTTACCCTGGCCGTCGCGTTCAGCCATGACCTGAAGCCCGAAGCGAAATTCGATGCGAGCCTGTCCGCACAAGTGGACCATGCCTTTGATCTGATCCGTAGCGGCAAGCAGGCGAAGGCGGTCAACCTGTTCGACAAGGTGATCGCGTCGGCCGACCAGTCGCTGGCGGGTGATTCGCGCGCGCGGCTGTGCCGGTCGGACCGCACGGCACATTCCGTGAGCCCGAAGCAGGTCGTTCTGGTCGATGGAGCGCTGTGCGATGCCCATTTCGGCAAAGGATACGCGCTGATCGATCTCGGGCGCGGTGATCTGGCCGAGACGGAACTGCTCAAGGCCATGCAGATGGCACCGGGCGATGCCCATTTCGCCAACGAATATGCCGAGCTCTTCAAGTCGCGGCGCGAATGGCAGAAGAGCTACGATGCCTTCGCCCATGCCTGGGCCATTGCCGACAAGGACAAGACCGGCCCTGATGCAGGTCTCGCGGCGCGGGCCCTGCGCGGCATGGGCTACGACAAGATGCAGATGGGCGATCTGGACGAGGCCGCGCGCCTGTTCCGCCAGTCGCAGGACTACGAGCCGGGCAGCGAAGCGGCGAAGTTCGAACTCGGGAACATTGCCCGCAAGCAGGCAATCGGCTCGTAATTTGGCCTGAAAGGCCGGGTGTAAGCCTTACTTCTTCTGCTCGGCCTTCTTCTTTTTCATGGCATCGTGGAAGCGGTCGGCCCAGCCGGGCTTGACCAGCTGTTCGCCGCGCACCAGCCGCAGTTCTCCGGCAGCGACATCGCGCGTCACCGCGCTGCCGGCTGCGACGATGGCGTCGGCGCCGATCTTCACCGGGGCGACAAGGGCGCTGTTGGAGCCGATGAAGGCCCGCTCGCCGATCACGGTCTTGTGCTTGAAATAGCCATCGTAATTGCAGGTGATCGTGCCTGCGCCGATGTTGGCCTTGGCGCCGACTTCGGCATCGCCAAGGTACGTGAGGTGATTGGCCTTGGCGCCTTCGCCGAGCACGGCGTTCTTCATCTCCACGAAGTTGCCGATCTTGGCGCCCTGCTTGAGCACGGCGCCGGGGCGCAGGCGGGCATAAGGGCCGATCGCGGTGCCGCTTTCGAGCGTTGCGCCTTCGAGGTGTGAAAAGGCGTGGATCACGACATTGTCAGCCACCGTCACGCCGGGGCCGAAGACCACGTTGGGTTCGATCGTGACATCGCGGCCAAGCTGCGTGTCCCATGCGAAGAACACGGTTTCCGGCGCGATCAGCGTCACCCCGTCGGCCATGGCCTGCACGCGGCGTTTCACCTGCCAGCGCGCTTCGGCCGCGGCGAGTTCGCCACGGCTGTTGATACCGCCCACTTCGTCGGGATCGTCGGTGACGATGACGGCGCACGTGCGCCCTGCCAGCGTGGCGATGTTGACGATATCGACGAGGTAATATTCGCCCGCGGCATTGTCGTTGCCAAGTTTGCCGAGCAGGTCGAACAGATCGGCTGATTTCACTGCCATCAGGCCGGAGTTGCACAGGCGGCAGGCGCGTTGCTCTTCGTCTGCGTCCTTGTATTCGACCATCATCGCGATGCGGCCGTCGTCATGGGCAAGAACGCGGCCGTATTGCAGCGGGTCTTCCGGCTCGAAACCCAGGACGACGACGGCAGGCGCATCGGGCGCGTGAAGCCGCTCGATCATCGCGCGCATGGTTTCGGTCCGGACGAAGGGAACGTCGCCATAGAGAATCAGGACATCGCCTTCGAAACCGGAGAGGGCCTGCTCCGCCTGCTGGACAGCGTGCCCGGTGCCGAGCTGGGGTTCCTGCACCGCGATCGCCGCGCGTTCGCCCAGCGCTTTTTCCAGTTGCTCGCGGCCATGCCCGGCCACGACGACCTGCCGCTCCGGCGCCAGATCCTGCGCGCTGGATAGCAGGTGTTCGAGCATGGGCCGTCCGGCGATCGGGTGGAGCACCTTGTGCAGGTCGCTCTTCATGCGGGTGCCCTTGCCGGCGGCGAGGACGATGATGGCGAGGGGCGTGCTGGCAGAAGTCATGGGCCCCATCTGCCAGCAAATTGTTGCGGTTTCCATATTAAGCCTGCACTGGGCTCCGAATGACGGATTTCCCTTTTCAGATCGTCGGTTTCGACCTCGATGGAACCCTGCTCGACAGCCACGGCGATCTTGCCCGGGCGGTGAACTACACGCTTGGCATCGAGGGGCGCCGGACCCTTCCGGTCGCCGAAGTGCGCGATCTGATCGGCGGCGGCGCGAAGAAGATGCTGGCAAAGGCTCTGGACGTCACCGGCGGTGCTGTTCCCGATGCGCGATTCGAGGAACTGCACCAGTCGCTTCTCGACTTCTACGAGAACAACATCGCCGTGGAGACCCGCCTGTTTCCAGGCGGCGAAGCGATGCTGGACGGACTGGCCGCGCGCGGTGTGAAAGTGGCGGTCGTGACCAACAAGCTGGAGCGGTTCGCGCTCAGCATATTCGACCAGCTTGGTCTGACGGACCGTTTCGTCACGGTGATCGGCGGTGATACGCTGGGGCCGGGCCGGGCCAAGCCGAAGCCGGATCTGCTGCACCTCATGCTGGAGCGCGCGGGAGCGGGCAGGGCGGCCTACGTGGGCGATACCACTTACGATACCATGGCGGCGGCGGCAGCCGGTCTGCCCTGTGTCGCCGTCAGCTTCGGGTTCAACGACCTGCCGGCCGCAGAGCTTGGCGCGGCGGCGGTGATCGATCATTTCGATGAACTGATCCCGGCGCTGGAACGTCTCTAAACTCTGCGGCCCCCGCCATGACGGGCAAGCGCCGGAACGCCTTGGCGTTTCGAGCGTCGTGCGTGAAATCCGCACCCCTTCCGCTCGTCCTGAGCTTGTCGAAGGACGCTGGCGCGACGCGCGACCAACACCCTTCGACAAGCTCAGGGTGAGCGGGCCTTGATTCAGATTTCTTGCATTTTTCGCTAGAGCCGCTCCAG
>NZ_BCTX01000160.1 GCF_001590985.1 Novosphingobium naphthalenivorans NBRC 102051 | reverse complement strand
CTAAATCGCTTAGTTATCATTTTCCGAATGATTCCCGGGAACGAGAAGTACGCCTCAACATCTTCAAACCCGCCGGTTTCAAGGAAGAAGTCAGTATTCCAATCGATCATTCCTGCAAGTATCCTTGCTGCCTTCCGAAGTTTCCTAAGATTCTTCAGCGCTTCATAATCTCCATTTCTGGCTGCGCTTGCCAGTCGCTCTGCACATTCGAACAGGCTCCTCCCAAGTTTGTCAGTATTGCGAGAAAATGACTTCTGCGTTCTGAATATTTCTAGAAGCACCGCGTCAGCTTCCGCCGCAAAGTCATCCGGTTCATTCCGATCATCATCCATAGCAGCATCCTTTTCGTTGGAGGAGGCCACCCTCCACGGGGGGAGAAAAGGATAAGTGGCTCTTCGAGTAGAAGCTGCCGCACAAATATATATGATACAATGTGCTAGGAAGCGATCTACTGCGTTTTCCTTTTCCGCAGCACCGCTTCCATACAAGGGAACAGGGTTTCCCTTGGGGGCCGTCGCAGCGTCTACTGCGACGGCTCTTCCTGTTCCCAAGCAAGTAGCATCTACTGCTACTGCAAATGATATCGCCGATTCGCCCCTCCACTGCAAGCATTTCAATAATGGGCATGCATGACACCGCGAACGACCTGTTTACGCCCCTTTTTCTGCGACGAAGCTGGCTTTGAAAACAGGTCCTCTAGTTCAATAAGACGTGCAATCGTCGCTTCGACATCGCCACATTCGGCGATGTCACGAATGCTGGCCAGCAACCGGTCGCCTTCACCGGTAGAAGTTCGAACTTCGTCTTCGACTCCCAGCAGACACGGACACCCTGCAAATTCGAGGGATGTCAGGAAGGGTTTTACAGCCTGAACACTGAGTTTTTTGCCGGTCAATACCGGGTTCGAACACAGTAATTTCAAAAGTGCGAGTTTATGGCGATTTTCGGCGCGCTTGAACCAATCCAGCGCGTAATTGCTGACTTTTTCAGCGATGTCCAAAAGTTCGATTACGCGTCCGTCGAACGACGGATTCGCGGCATTTTCCAGCTTCGCACGGGCCTGTTCGAGGCGCTGGCGCTCTTGGGTAAATTCGTCATCGTTGAGCAATCGCCTCAGACGTAGGGAGGTTAGCTCCCCTAGCTGTGCGGTGATCTCGGCTAATGCGGTCATGCGACGCGCCGCGAATTCTGTTACCTTCTTCTGCGCGTCCGCCAGGTCTTCTTTGAGCCGCTTTCGCACCCACGATACTATTTTGTGATCAAGGTGGAGGGCGACAAGAAAACTCGCAAATTGACGATCAAGCGCCCGCTCTTCAATCGAGGGCTCGTTGCAGCCATGTACTAGGCGGCCGCGTGCGGCGCAATGGTAGTAGGTGTAGTGGGTGCCGTAGCGGTTCACTTTGTGTTCGGCGGTGATGGCCTTGCCGCATGCTCCGCACGTCAGAAGTCCTGAATACGCGAAAGTCTCGGCCTGGGGACGCGGCGTGGACCGCTGATTAAGCAAATTTTGCACGCGGTCAAACTCGTCGGACGTGAGCATCGGTTCGTGTCGGCCTGGATGCGTTCGGCCGCCCCAGAGGAGATCCCCTTTGTAGAAGGGGTTGGAAAGTGTTTGATAGATGGAGGAGCGCCCAATCGGTTTGCCGCCACTGCGTTTGCTGCGTGGCGTCAGCAGCCCCCAGTCATTCTGGGCAATCTTGACGATTTGACGCGGCGTATAGGCGCCGGTCAGGAAAAGATCGAAGATGTGCCGTATGACCGGGAATTGATCGGGATCGGGGATGATGGTCTTGGTGACTGGGCAGTTCTTGTATCCGAGCGGTGCGCGGTTCGGCCTCCACCCCATGGCAACCTTGGTGGCATTCCCCCGCTTGACGTTCTCAGAAAGAGCATCGCTGTAGTATTTGGATTGGCCGAACATGATCGACAACATGAACTTGCCCTGCGAGTTGTTCTCGAAGGTATAGGTGGCAAACTTGAGGTCACGCAGGATACCCTGATCCAGCAAATAGATCACATGCCCACCGTCTATGGAATTGCGGGCGAGGCGGTCGGGCGCCCAGCTGGCGATGCCTTCAGCCTCCCCAGCTTCGATGCGTTTCAGCATTTCGGCAAAGAGCGGACGTCCCGGTGTCTTGGCACTCTTGGCTTCTTCGTAGACACCGGCGATCTCGACGTCGGTCTTGTCACCGAAAGCCTTGGCGATGGCCTCTTGCTGCGAGGCGAGCGAGAGCACTTGCCGTTCCTCACCCTCGGATGATTTTCGGCTGTAGATGAAGTAGCGCATACGGGACTGAATTATGTCCCCCAAGTCCCCAAGTCGCTCGGAACCCAGAGGACTCGAATCATACGCCATAGACGGCGTACGCGCGAATCGCGCGTGGGGACAGCATGCCGGTGCGGATGCAACCCCGCACGGCGTCGCCATCTGCGCCCATGCGGTTGGTGACGCCGTGCCCGTACTCTAGACACCCCGCACCATGGGGGCATATGACGACACACCCCACACCCACCGTTTCCCGTGTGCTGGCCGATGGCACGCTTATCGATCTCATCTTCGATGCCGAGGTTGGCACGACCGGGCTGGCGGTATGCCCGCCGGGTGGAACACTACACATCCTGGAGCAGTTCACGACGCCCGAAGGCGAAGTGCTCGTGCCCTATGCCGCCACCAACAACCTGCTGACCTCGGGCTGCGTCCTGCTGCCGTCAGCCGTGGGGGACATGGGCAGCAAGGCCGACCTCTTGACCGACATCAGGGCCTTTATCCATCGCTATGTCAGCCTGTCACCCGTGTTCGAGGACATTGCCGCCCACTATATCCTGCTCTCCTGGGTCCACGACGCGTTCAACGAAGTGCCGTACCTGAGGCTTATTGGCGACTACGGTTCCGGCAAGACCCGAGCCCTGCTCGTGCTTGGTTCGCTGGCGTACAAGGGTTTCTTCGCTTCCGGGGCGAGCACAGTGTCGCCGATATTCCATGTCCTTCACGAGTTCTCCGGCTGTCTTTTGCTCGACGAAGCTGACCTGCGCTTCTCGGATACCACGGCCGATCTGGTGAAGATCCTCAACAACGGCACGATGAAGGGCCTGCCGGTGCTGCGCACCATGACCAACCGCTACCGCGAACTGAACCCTCAGGCCTTCCGTGTGTTCGGTCCCAAGATCGTCGCCATGCGCCAGCATTTTCAGGACGAAGCCCTCGAAAGCCGCTTCCTGACCGAGGACATGAACGCCTGCGCACTGCGCGAGGATATTCCCATTCATCTGCCTGATGCGATGAAAGCTGAAGCGCTGGTCTTGCGCAACCGGCTCCTGGCCTGGCGGTTTGCCATGCGCCCCACGGTCGGGATCGATCCGGCCCGCAGCATTGCGGGACTGTCGCCGCGTGGCAATCAGATGGCTTTGCCGCTCCTGTCACTGATGGACGATGCGTACTCACGCGATGCCGTTGCCACCCGTCTGGCGACGGCGGAGGCGCTGGCGGCAGCCAAGCGCTCCACCCTCCCGCATGTCGCCATGACCGGGGTGCTCGACCGGCTGTTTCGTGAAAGAACGCAGGTTCCGGTCGCCACGGTAGCAGAGGAGATCAACCGCGATCTGGACACGCCCATGCCGATCAAGTCGGTGGGCCATGTGCTGCGCAAGGAACTGGGGCTTGCGACCACGAAGTCGCGCGGGGTGTTCGTGGTGCCAGCATCGGAACGCGGCAAGGTACGGGAATTGGCCGACCGCTTTGCGCCAGCGGAGCCCGTGCAGGCGTAGCGGCAGGATTTCTCCCGCGCGATAGCGCGGGCAAAAACCGCGCCAATGAAATCCGCGCCGGTGCGGCCGCACGGATAAAGGAAATATGAAGTGCGACTTCACCCGTGCAGTTGGTGACGCCGTGCGCAATGCTGCATTCTTAGCGATGATGAAGAACAGCGGTCCCGCGAGGCCCCAAACGTAATCTGTACATTTGATATGACACAAACCCACGGACTGAGTGTCCACCGCCGCCTGTACCACCTGCGCCAAGATGAACTTGCCCACCTTATAGGCGTCTCGCCGACGATGATCTGGCGCATGGAGAAAGGTCAGGACGCACAGCGCTCCGACATCGAGGCTATGCTAGGCCTCGAAATTGTGTTCGGGAAAACGCCGTCGCAAATCTTCTCCTCGCTCTACGGGCTGGTTGAAGAGGCCGTCGTGCATCGCGCGCAGGAACTTGGGAAAGTCTGGCAAACACTCGATGATCCCGGAACT
>NZ_BCTX01000159.1 GCF_001590985.1 Novosphingobium naphthalenivorans NBRC 102051 | reverse complement strand
CAGTAAGATTAGGAGGCGCAGGGCTTTGCTTGCGTAGAGTCTTCCTGAGCACACCCAAAGAAAGATATTACGGCGCCATATACTTTACCGGTGAGGTTTAACTGGGGTAGCGCATAGACGAAGCTCTTCGCCTTCACCGGTGAAGGCGAAGAGCTTCTAGCGAACATGTGCGACCTCACCGAACGATGATGACATTGAGACTATGATTGCTCAGTTCAAGAGTTTTGAGCAGCTGTTTTTGGTGCAGGATCAGTTGAAAGCAGACGAAACACCGCCAGCAGGCGCGCGGCCATCTCTCTCGCCTCAGGCACCGAAATCGTTTCGCCAAAGTCAGCCTCGTAAGCGGCAATGAATTCTTGAAGATCGGTATCGGTGAGTTTCATCCTTCAAGCGTAGGTGAACCCACCCAAGCCAGCACGGCGTCACCAACTGCGCGGACGAAGGTTGCTGACTGAGAACATCCGAAATCACATCCCTCAAGTCCCCAAGTCCCCCACTGACGAAGTGCTGCCGCACCGGCGCGATTGGTGGCGCCATGACAGCCCGCGCTGTTGTTCAGACAATGAGCCCATGGACGACATTTCCTATTTCGGTCTCACCAACCATCGGCAGAACTTCGTGCCTTTCGGCATCCGTCAGGTCGATAGGCTGATGCATACATATGCAATCGGGGCAACGGGCGCCGGCAAGTCCACATTACTCGAAACACTGGCGCGCGGAGACGTGAATGCCGGCCGAGGATTTGCCGTCATCGATCCGCATGGCGACCTCGCCGAGCGCATGCGTGATGTGGCTGGGCGATCAGGGCGCCCGTACATCTACATGGACGCTGCGTCTCCTAGCCAACCCTATGGCTTCAATCCCCTGAAACGCGTCCGTGGGGACAAGATTCCACTCGCCGTCTCAGGCCTGATGGATGCCATGAAAAACCTGTGGGGTGATGCCTGGGGCGTGCGCATGGAGCATGTGCTGCGCAACAGCCTCTATGCCCTCATTGAGCGTGATGGCTCAGTGCTTCCCGACATCCTGCGCCTTTATGCAGAAAAAGCCTTCCGCAAGGAGGTCGTTCGTCGCATCCGCAATCCGGTGGTCAAGGCATACTGGCTGCACGAGTTCGAGAAATATCCGTATCGCCAGCGCGCGGAGGTCACGGCGCCGGTGCTCAACAAACTCGGCGGTTTACTTACCGATCCCCGCCTCTATCACACCCTGGCAGAGCCCGACACACCGATCAGCTTCCGCAAGCTTATGGACGAGGGAGGTATCTTGATCGCCAATCTCGCCAAGGGACGTCTTGGCGCTGATAGCGCCGACACCCTTGGCAGCATGATCGTTGCCACCATCAGTATGGCGGCGTTCAGCCGTGCCGAGGAACCAGCTTCCAACCGGCGCCCGTTCTTCCTCTACGTCGATGAATTCCAGTCGTTCACGACGCTTGCCTTCGCCACCATGCTACCGGAGCTACGCAAAATGGGTGTCGGATTGGTTTTGAGTCACCAACACCTGCATCAGCTCAGCCCTGACATCCGGCATGCGGTGCTCGGAAATGTGGGGACGCTCGTTGCGTTTCGGGTTGGGGCTGAAGATGCGCCAGTGATTGCCCGGGAATTGCAGCCAGACATTGGCGAACTCGACCTGCTCAATCTCCCCAATCACCGTTTCTACACCAAGCTGATGATTGATGGTACACCAAGCAAGGTGTTCAGCGCTTGCAGTTTCAATATTATGGAATCTAGGAGCGAAAACTCCATAACTTCTCGTCCTCGCTTGGAAGAAACCACCATTAGAATCGTTTAGGTGTAAGAATCATAATGACATTCTGGAAAATGTAGAAAAATCAAGTGAACTTTGTGAAATGCTTATCGCCAAATTGATTATTTTATCCTGAAAGGCGTTCTCGAAAAAACCTGGTATATTGCCTTGATTCCCGAAATGTGGGCCATAGTATTTAAGAATGTCTACCAATAGGGGGTGTCATGCGGAATATCAAAATGGCCGTACTGGCTGGCGCAGCGATAGCCGGACTCAGTGTTATTCCTTCCCAGGCGTGGGCCGCGAAAAGTCTGCCGAAAGCGCCGCTGGTAAATCCGGAAGGTACAGATCAATATCTTGGTCCTTGGCTGGAGGGTGTTTTCGACAAGATGATGCTCAGTTGCCAGGGGACGCCACTCATGATGGTGAAACCCGGCAAGTCGAAGAAACATCCTGCCTCTGCGGTGCCTGGCTGGGTGCTCACTGAATTTGGTGTCACCGACGACCTTGGACCGAAGCTTTCTCCCTTCCACGGCGATAGCATGGCCTACTACTTTGCGGCAGTCTATGATGCCGCTGATATTGGCGAATTAAAAATCGACGGCGGTCGCGATTATTTGGCTACCGTGGATCCTGATCTTCCGCAATTTCTGACTGCTCCCCTGGTAGATAAGGCTTCCTATTTGCAAAGCTGCGCGAATTCACTGCAGGGTGCGCTGAAAGCTAATGCTGGATATAGCTTCCCTGTGGCAACATTGAAGGCTGGACTGGAAGCTGAATATTCTACTTCGAGAAGTTATTCGCTGAACCTAATTAGCTCAACATTCATGTCTCCTCTTTGGGAAGCGTATAAGGGCGAGACCAATGCAAGCCAGTCGCCTTTCAATGCTGCGATGACAATCTTGTACTGGCGCGAAACGCACCTCTCTGACGCGACTAAGCCATTGAAGCTTCTAACCAAGTTTAAGGGTGTAATGACGTCAGAACAGTTCGGTCTTAAGCGGAATGAGAAGTACGAGGCTTCGTCTTCTTACACGGTCAGCATTCCGCTGATCGGGAACTCAAACGGAAGCTTAAATGGGGCGGTCCAATGGATCTCAAAACTAGACGGCCAGCATTACAAGCTTGCTGTGCTCCGAAAGGACGACGGCACGCTCGACATAGAAAGTCGCGAATTACCGAGCGTTGCGAAAGCTGTCACGAGGGCTGATACCACAGGGACGGTCATCCTTGATCCTGCTATGGCCAATTCCGACCTGACCATCTACGACCGCACGCCACGCACCATCACTTACCTGATAGAGCGATTGCCCAAGGCGATGTGCACCGGGCACTGGGAAGTAATACAGTCATCGCCTGATGCGACGGACGCCACTCTTTCCATGGGGGCTCCCAAGCCATCTGTTGATAAATACGGCTGGCCCGTGTGTTCCATCCCGGTGATTTTCAGGCCTGCGTCAAACATGTCGCTTAAGAAGACGCAAGTTCTCGACTTGAAGTTTGAATACCCCATTGGAGCGCGTGCCACTGACAATATTGTCTCTCTTTCCCCTCTTCCGATAACAATGCCGGCGCGTGCGACTCCCGACCTACAAATTCGTGACAATAGGCAGGAGCCAATCATTGCTAAAGTTGAGAGTGATCCGTCATCTGGCGCGTCGACTTCGGTCTTGCAATGGCGATCAACTCATCAACTATTCGATAATAATAATGAGATCAGTGAGGCCAAGGATATCATCCTGGAGGGTTTGAAAATCTCCTGCACACCTGAGGTTCCAGAGGCAGAGTGGTTCGCTCCATCCAAAGATGTTGAACTCGTAACGCGAGGATCAACGCGAGACGTGATTCTGACTCTGGAGCGGCGTTGGGCGGGTGCATTCAATAGCACTAGCCCCGCAATTACCTATAGCACCTGTCAACTTTCCGGCGACCTTAAGTTCAAACTTAGGGGAGGTAAGGAGCAGGAGCGGGACTTCTCGACGCTGCAATTTAAGTACCCATACATTGCGCAACAACCCGTGTCTTCGTCAGTCGATCAATGAAGTATGTTGCAAGCTTGATGTGGGGGGGAAGTTATTTTCTTGTGGTGATGAGTGGAGGTGTAGTTGTGGCGAATTGTGCTACGCGGATAAAATCCAATATTTTTTAGTAAAAAATACATCTTTTTATCAAAGGGTGATAAATTATTTCCTACTTTTGGGGGTGGCGTTTCGCAAGCTGAAATGATATTCGTGTCTCGCCTCCGTGCCCCGGGCTTACTGCGACCGGGTACCGATGGTGCGGAGGCATCCCCAATTGTCGCCAGTTGCATAGTGGTTCCAGACAAGGTGATACATAGCGATTTCTGAAGATGGCAACATTGGCGTGGTGATCGAAGCCGTGGCGGACAACGGTCTACGCCTTCGAGATGCTGAGGGGAGCTGGTTCGAGCCTTGGGAGGTCGTGCATGATATTGAGGCTGCGCGTATTCCTTCCGAGCAGTCCACGATCTTGCTGCTAGCTATCGGAATTAGAAACGAGCGGGTTATTCTCGTGCCGGAGTTCGATTTGCTCTGGAATGTTTTGATCGACACCATTCATCGC
>NZ_BCTX01000158.1 GCF_001590985.1 Novosphingobium naphthalenivorans NBRC 102051 | reverse complement strand
CATCTTCACGTACCGCTCAATGCGCCTGGGTTGTCCGGGAGAGTGCTGGGTGGTCAGGCTTGAGGAAAGTAAGCATCCGTCGAAGGCCGCGGCGCGATTAGCGCTTGGCTGGAGCAGAGGCCTTCCGATGCGATTTCGGTGCCCATTGTCGGCTGAGATCGTCGATCGCCAGGGCGATCGCGACGGTATCGAGCTTGTCGGGATCGAAATCCTCACTTCGATATTGGAGTAGCTCGTCGCGATCCGGGTAGTTGGCGTCTTGCCGCCGCAGTCCTCGAGTGCGCCGCGCAGCGTCTCCTTGCGCGCATCGATCGTGTCGGAAAGATAGTCGGGATCGGGAATGCCGAACGTGATGTCGCCGGCGAACCGAAACTCCCAGAGATGCGTGTTGCTCCAGCCCATGGCAGTCTGGATTATGGTGTGCAGGCGATCGAGCTTGAGCGTCAACGGGAGTTCGATCCGGCGCATGACAAGGGGTTCGACGTCGTTGAGCGTGATCTTGAGCCGCGCGATGGCGCTCACGCCGCCTCCAGCAGAGCATGCTGCCGTTCGCGCCACTCCCAAGGGAGCAGCTCATGGATGCGGTTCTGCGGAATCCCGGCAATCTGATCGAGCACATCGGCGAGCCAGGCCTGGGGATCGATATCGTTGAGCTTGGCGGTGACGATGAGGGAATAGAGGTCGGCGGCGCGTTCGCCGCCGCGGTCGGAGCCGGCGAATAGCCACGACTTGCGACCAAGAGCCATCGCAGGGTCATTCTGCCCATGTCGGGCAGATGGTAGAGTTTCATTATCGCTGGCATCCATATTACGGCGGTCGTTTTCGGCATGAAGGCCGCGAGGACCGGGCCAATGGCGCGATCATCCGGGTAGAGATCAGGCCGGGTGAGATCATCCAGGTCGCAGAGTGGATGCTGGACAGGGCGTTGTGCGCCGACATGGAGATGGGCGAACCGCGCGTTGCGGTGATTGGGCTTGTAGAGCTTCATGGACTGCTTACCGATCGCGGTTTCAGGCAGACTTCGACGGATGGACTCACGGCCATCCAGGAGGCGCGCCATGAAGGCACTACCACGACCCTCGTCGCTACCGATGCTGACCCAGCAGCTGAGCATGCCGCTCGATACGCCGCAGATGCGAGGCCTGAGCGAGGCGCAGCGAAGCGCCGTTGTTGCCAGGCTGGCGACCCTCTTGATGGCCGCAGCCGGCGTCGCGGCGAAGGAGGCCAGCGATGACGGGCAATGATCTCCTTCCAGTCACGGTGCTCAAGCGCAAAGCTGTGGTGTATGTCCGACAGTCGACCCCGGGTCAGGTCCAGAACAACCTGGAGAGCCAGCGCCGACAATATGAGCTTGTCGATGTTGCGCGACGCTGGGGATTTCACGATGTCGAGGTGATCGACGATGACCTTGGTCGGACCGCCAGCGGCACTGTCGACCGCCCCGGTTTCGAACGACTGGTCAGCGGCCTGTGCACGGGCAAGGTTGGCGCGGTGCTTTGCTTGGACGCATCGCGCCTTTCCCGTAATGGCCGGGACTGGCACCACCTTTTGGAGCTGTGTGGCCTGGTTGAAGCGCGCGTGATCGATCTCGACGGGGTATACGATCCCTGTCGACCAAACGATCGATTGTTGTTGGGCATGAAGGGCAGCATCAGCGAGTTTGAGCTTGGCATTTTGCGAACACGCATGCTTGACGCGGCGCGCGCCAAGGCAAGGCGGAGAGAACTGCGCCTCAGTGTTCCGATCGGCTATATCTGGCACCGCGAATACGGCCTGGGGCTGGATCCCGATATCCGGGTACAGGAGGCGATCCGCCTCATCTTTTCGCGTTTCCGCGAGCTTGGCAGCGCCCGCCAGGTGCTGATTTCGCTGACAGCTGACAATTTCCATTTTCCCCGCCCTTCTGACGGCCGCAAAACGGTGTCCTTCGACTGGGTGCCGGTTCGCTATCGAAGCGTTATTTCGATCCTGAAGAACCCCTTCTACGCTGGGGTCTATGTCTATGGTAAAAGCGAGAAGCGAACCGAGATTGTCGATGGCAGGGCACGCAAAAGTTACGGCCACAGCAAGCCCTTTGGAACGTGGGAAGTGCTGCTCCAGGATCATCACGAAGGCTATATCGATTGGAGTGAGTTTGAGAGGAACCAGAGCCATATCGCCGTCAACGCGTTCGGACAGAAGGGCGGCATCAAGTCGGGTCGTGGTGGCCGCGCGTTGCTCGCGGGCCTGCTCACCTGCGGCCGATGTGGAAGACGGTTGGGCGTTGTCTATTCGGGCCGGCCTCCGGGTCATCCCTATTACCGCTGCGAACGTATCAACCAGATGCTGGCCAAGCCACGATGCATGACTTTTGGCGCATCTCGCATCGACCCTGCCATAGGCAAAGAGATATTGAGAGCCGTGACGCCGATGGCGATCGAGGCCGCAATGGAAGCTGATCGGGCGCATCGGGATAATCTGGAAGAACGGCACCGCATGGTGGAGCTGGACTTGCAGCAAGCCCGATACGAGGCATCCCTCGCTGAACGTCGCTATGCTGCCTGCGACCCTGATAACCGCCTGATCGCTGCCCAACTTGAGAATAGCTGGGAAGCAGCGCTCAGGCGTGTTGAAGCCTATGAAGCGGGTTTGGCCCAAGCGCGACAAATCGATCTGGCCGCGCCGGCGCCCGATTTTGCTGGCATTGCCACCGACCTGGAGACCGCTTGGCGCTCGCCTAACGTCGACATGCGTTGTCGTCAGCAGCTCCTCCGCACGCTCGTGACCGATATCATCGCTGATGTCGATGAAGAGCAACGTGAAGTCATTTTGACGATCCACTGGAAAGGTGGCCAACATTCTCAGCTGCGCATTCGCAAACCCAAAGCAGGCGAACATGGCCAGAGTACGCCCGAAGCCGCCCTTGCCATCATCCGCTCCATGGCCACCCGGTGGTCCGATGCAGACATTGCCGCCACTCTCAACCGGATGGGAATGCAAACCGGACAAGGCAAGACCTGGACAGCGCGCCGTGTCGGCTCGCTGCGCACTGTCCACAAAATCCACGGCTACCGATCCGCCGAAAAGAATGGAGAGTGGCTCACGCTGACCGAAGCCGCCAAAAAGCTTGGGGTTACTGCCCATCGGGTCCGTCGACTGATCAAGGAGGGCGTGCTCCCTACCGAGCAAGTTGTACCCGATGCGCCGCACCAAATCCGAGCCACGGACCTGGAAAAGGACGAAGTGACCCAGTTCCCGCGTCACAGAGGCCCGTGTCGCATCAAAATGGAAAACCAAAAGTCCCTGTTTCCGGACATTTGAAGAGGAGGTGTAGTATGAATCGGTCGTTGCAATGCCGCGCAGCGCGCGTTCGGCTGCGTTGTTGGTCAAGCAGATGCGGCCATCGTCCAGAAACCGCGCGAAGTCCGGCCAGACCTTGAGCATATAATCGATCGCGCCGGCGACCGGATCGTGGCGAGAGAGCTGAGCGCGCGTGTCGCGCATCCAGGCTTCGAGCTCGGTGACGAGCGGGCGCGTCAGCTCCCGCCGAACCGCCAGCCGCTCTCCGGCCGAGCGGCCGTTGATGGTGCGCTCGATATCGAAGATCGTATCGATCCTGGCGAGCGCATCGCGGGCGAGCGGCGAGATGACGACCTGCTTGTTCTTCGCGCGCCGTGCGAGCGCCGCCACGTCGACGAGTTGAAAGAACGGCCGTCGTGCATGGCTCCAGCACAGCGCGCGCAAGAGCGGCTCGCGACCTGCACCGGGTCTGAGCAAGGCGTTGTAGCCCGCATAGGCATCGGCCTGGATGATGCCGTGATATCCGTCGAGATGCGCAAGCGGATGCTCGCTGCACCGGTCACGCGAATAGTGGAAGATGGCAGCGGGCGGCGCCGGACCTCCGAACGGGCGATCGTCGCGGACATAGGTCCATAATCGCCCGGTGACGGTCTTTGTCTTGGCGAGCACCGGAACGGTGGTATCGTCGGCATGGAGACGCTCGGCCGCCAGCACATGCGCCCGGATGAGCACGGTGAGCGGCTTCAGCGCGGCGACGCAGGCGCCGACCTGGTCGGCGATCGTCGATAGGCTGAGGTCGATGCCTTCGCGGGCATAGCGATCGCGCTGGCGGTTGAGCGGCTGGTGCTGCCCGAACTTCTCGAACAACAGCATCGCGAGGAAACTGGGGCCGAACATGCCACGCGGAGTGACATGGAACGGTGCCGGCGGCTGGGTGATCTTCTCGCACGACCGGCAGCTGAACTTCTCACGGACGGTCTGGACGACCTTCCAGCGGCGCGGAATCACCTCGAGGGTCTCGGTGACATCCTCCCCGAGCTTGCACAGGTTGCCGGAACCGCAGCACGGGCAGCTCTCGGGCGCGGCGATGACGACGCGCTCGCGCGGCAGGTGGTCGGGGAATACGCGCGGCGTGGAGCGCTTGCGTTCGAAGGCGCGCACGTTGGTCGTGCGGGCCGCCAACGCGCCTAGCTGCTCGTCCTCAGTGGCGGAGATCTCCGTCTCTTCGAAAGCGATCTCGAACTGGTCGACGAGCCGGTGGCTGCGCTCGGAGCGCTGGCCGTAAAGCT
>NZ_BCTX01000157.1 GCF_001590985.1 Novosphingobium naphthalenivorans NBRC 102051 | reverse complement strand
AGTCAGCCACCAAAGCAGGTAACCTCTGTAAAGCAGTTCCCATGCAAATCCGATCAATGGCGTCATAATGAGGAAAAGCCTCAGTTCTTGAGAATTTTCCGGAAATATATCCGCAGCTTGACGGCGATTTCTTTTTGTAATCTTGGGTTTTGCGAGCCTTGCCGACAAGGTCAGTCCGCCGACCAGGCACAGTGATATGGCCAACCCGATGTATCCTCCGGGTCCCAGATGAGTTCCAATACCAAGCGCGGCCGCAGTTATATGCTCGGTGCGAGCTACAACCAGCAGACCAAGCAAGAGGATAAGCGCTTTGGCAATCGTCAGGCGATACCTTGTTGGTCGGGGACGAGCGGACTTCCTGCTCAGAGAGCGCCAGAGCGCCTCGGCTGGCACAAGAAACAGCAGGATGAACCCAAGAATCATGGAGAGATTCAATCTTTTTCGCCCTTCCGTAAGTTGTCTTCGCTTACGAGTATTCTTGATCCAATGTTGGCAATGCCGGCGGAGTGGGAAAGGCCACTGGCAGATTAAAATACTGAAATTCTGCCATTTTGCCTGAAACATCGACGGCTCCCCGTCGCTTGTCATCCCAGGCCGGGTGTCAGAAATGCCGGGTGAGCGATGCTCTCCCCCTCCTCTTCAGAGGAGGGGGTGGGGGGTGGTGACGGCGCGCAAGCGTCGCGCTGGGCCGCAGGCACCACCCCGCTGCGACTAAGGTCTGCTGCGCAGGCCCAAGTCTCGCTCCCCTCCTCTGAAGAGGAGGGGGGAGGGGTACTTTACAGCCGCAGGCCTGCGGTCTCGTCCAGCCCGGCCATCAGGTTGAGGTTCTGCACCGCCGCGCCGCTGGCGCCCTTGCCGAGATTGTCGAGCACCGCGACAAGCCGTGCCTGGCTGCCGTCCTTGGCGCCGAAGACGCGCAGGGTGAGGGTATCCACCGGCTCCATCGAGGCGCGCAGAAGCAGTTCGTCGGGCGCGTCGCTGGCGACTTTCACGATCGGGCTGCCCTTGTAGAATTCGGCCAGCGCCGCGTGCAGCGCGCGGGTCGCTCCGGCCTTGTTCATCGCCGTCAACTGCAACGGCACTTCCACCACCATGCCGCGATGCGCGGCCACTACGGCGGGCGCGAAGAGCGGGGCATAGGCAAGCCCGCCGTGCACGGTCATTTCCGGCACGTGCTTGTGGCCCATGGCCAGCCCGTAAGCGCGGAAAGCGATGTCGCGGTCTTCCTCGAAGCGGGCGATCAGCGCCTTGCCGCCGCCCGAATAGCCCGAGACGGCATGGCACACGTAAGGCCAGTCGGCCGGCAGCAGCCCGGCGCGCACCAGCGGCGCGACCAGCGCGATGAAGCCGGTGGGATAGCACCCCGGATTGCTGACGAAGCGGGCCGAGGCCACAGCCTCGCGGCCGATGACTTCGGGAAAGCCGTAAGTCCAGCCCGGCGCCACGCGGTGGGCGGAGGAGGCATCGATCACCCGCGTGCGATCGTTGCGGATCATGCCGACGGCGGCCTTGGCGGCATCGTCGGGGAGGCACAGGATCACGAAATCGGCGTCGTTCAGCGCTTCGGCGCGCGCGGCATCGTCCTTGCGGCGTTCGTCATCGAGAATGACGAGATCGAACTCGCCCCGCCCGGACAGCCGGTCGGCGATTTCGAGGCCAGTGGTGCCCGCAGCCCCGTCGATGAAAACGCTCGCGCCCATCAGATCACCGCTTCGAGCTGGTCAAGCGCGACATAGCCGACCCGGCCGTCCTCGCCGAGCTGGCCCCAGGCCCAGGCGCCGGCAATGTCGAGCACGTTGAACACGCCGCCCTTGGGCAGGTCCATCACGAATTCGCCGTCCGCCCGGCCCGCGGCGAGCAGCACCGCGCCGGCCTTGATCGTGTGCGGCATCGGCACTGCGTAGTGCGGCACGAAATAGCGGCCCGCGAGCTTGATATGCGCAAGGTCGCCGCGCACCGGGAGGCAGCCGGGATCCGCCGTTACGCTCGGCCCGGTCATGGCGAGCATCCCTTCAAGCGTGAAGGGGCGGGTATAGGAATCGTCGGCGGCCAACGTCGGTAAGTCTCCAAAGGCAAAGATGGGCGCGCTTAGCCGGGTCATGGCTGGATCGCAAGGTCAGGCATAGCGCTGTCTCAGCATGTGCCACGCCGCGCGCAGCCCCAGCGCCGCGCCGCCCTTGGGACGGCCGGGCTTGGCGGCGGGGCGCCAGGCGAAAGTGTCGAAGTGCGCCCAGTCGGTGCCCTTGGGCACGAACTTGTCGAGGAACAGCGCCGCCGTGCTGGCGCCGGCAAAGCCGCTGGAGCCGGCGTTGTTGATGTCGGCCACGTCGGATTTCAGGTATTCGCGGTAGCCTTCGTGGAGCGGCAGGCGCCAGCACGCATCGTCGGCGGCCTTGCCCGCGGCAAGCAGGGCATCGGCGGTCGCATCCTCGCGGGTGAACAGCGCGGGAAGGTCCGGGCCGACCGCCACGCGCGCCGCGCCGGTCAGTGTGGCGAAATCGATGATGAATTCGGGCTCGTTCTCGCCCGCGCGGGCGAGGGCGTCCCCGAGGACCAGGCGGCCCTCGGCGTCGGTATTGCCGATCTCGACCGAAATCCCCGCGCGGCTGCGCAGCACGTCACCGGGGCGGAAGCTGTTGCCCGAGACGGCATTCTCGACGGCCGGGACCAGCAGATGCAGCCGCACCGGAAGCTGTTCCTGCATGATGAGGCGGGCGAGCGCGAGGGCATGGGCCGCGCCGCCCATGTCCTTCTTCATCAGCAACATGCTGGAGCTGGGCTTGATATCGAGCCCGCCCGAATCGAAGCACACGCCCTTGCCGATCACGGCGATCTTCGGGTGCTTGGGATCGCCCCATTCCAGCTCGACCATGCGCGGCGCGTGGCTGCGCGCGGCGGCGCGGCCGACCGCGTGGACCATTGGAAATTCGCGTTCGAGCATGTCGCCGCGCGTCACGCGGATTTCGGCGCGGAAGGCCTTGTGCAGGTTTTCCGCCTCGGCCTCGATCTGGGCCGGACCCATGTCCTCGGCCGGGGTGTTGACGAGATCGCGCACCAGCATGACCGCTTCGGCTTCCGCGGTGATCGCGCCGATCGCCTTGGGCTCGCCGGTCAGGAGAATGCGCGGGCCTTCCTCGTCGGGTTCGGACAAGTAGCGGTCGAAACGGTACTGGCCGGTGATCCAGCCGAACATCGCCGGGCCGGGCTCGCCGCCCGCGCGGCGGTAGGTTCCGGCGGGCAGCTTCTCGGCCAGCTTGGCCATGCACCAGCTCGAAAGATCGGCCGTGTTGGCAACACCCGAGACGACGGCCCAATCCCCGCCGCTGTTTCCGCCCCCGTTCCCGCCATCCGGGATGATGGCGTAGTCGTAGCCGTCCGCGGCGAACTTGTGCGCCGCCAGCGCGGCGCGCTGGGCCGGGGTGCGCTCCTTGAGGAAGGCTTCCAGCCCATCCTTGTCGACGAGGTGGATGGCCACGGCCTTCTGGCCGCGGTCGGGTTGGATCAATGCGTTCTTGTCGCTCATGACTGCATTCTCTAGCCTCGCTGCGAGCGTGAGTGCGAGAGGAATTTTGATGCGGCAGGGTAGATGGGCATTCGTGGCGCTGATGGGGGCACTGCTGCCGGCCGTGAGCGGCTGCATGGGCAGGCAGGATGCTTCCGCGCCTGCGGACAGCGCCACGAGCCGTGCTGCAAGTATGGCGGCGGCCGAAGTCGAGCCGCCCGAAGCCTCTGCAGAGCCGAGCGAGGCGCCGTCCGAAATTCCGGCGGATACCGGCCGTTCGGTGGCCGCGTCGAACGATCTCTACGAATTCAGCTATTCCTATCCCGATGCCGCAGGGGCGATTGCCCAGCTCAAGGACTTGCTCGACACGCGGCTCTACAATGCCCGCGAACAACTGGCTTCTTCGGCGAGCGACGACCGGAAAGCCGCGAAGAAGGACGGTTTCCCCTTTCACCAGCACAGCTATGGCGCGAAGTGGCAGGTGGTGACGGACCTGCCGGGCTGGCTCTCGCTGTCTGCGCAGCTCTACAGTTTTTCCGGCGGCGCGCACGGCATGAGCAATTTCGATTCGCTGCTGTGGGACCGCCGCGCCGAAGTGGTGCGCAAGCCGCGGGACTTGTTCACCAGCACCGATGCGCTGCGCACTGCGATCCGCGACCCGTTCTGCGACGCGCTCGACAAGGAACGTGAAGCGCGGCGCGGCGAGCCGGTCCAGCGCGACAGCGGGCAGATCTTCACCGAATGCATCGATCCGGTGGCGCAGACGCTGATCCTGGGATCGTCCAACGGGGAGACCTTCGACCGCATCGGCATCCTCGTCGCGCCCTATGAGGCGGGCCCTTATGCGGAAGGGACGTATGAAGTGACGCTGCCGGTGACGGGCAAGGTCATGGCGATTCTCAAGCCGCAGTACCGCACCAGTTTTTCGGTGGGGCAGTGAGGGATTGCCGGGAAGTGCCGTTGCGGATGCGCGAGCAGAGCTGATGCATCAAGATCCTCCCCCATCGGGGGAGGTGGCAGTCACGAAGTGGCTGACGGAGGGGGGGCGTCCAAACGCGAGGCCAATGCGCGCAAGCCCCC
>NZ_BCTX01000156.1 GCF_001590985.1 Novosphingobium naphthalenivorans NBRC 102051 | reverse complement strand
GACTAGGGCCGATGCTGCGCGGACAAGTTCGGCGCTGCCCCAGGATGGCGGCCGTGCACGATGTCCGCTCCAGAGCTGCCTTCCGGATGCGCCGACTTTCCTGCCATTCGAAGACATGGCAAGCAAAGGCGATGAGATCGATACTCCTCCCCTGCGACAAGCGTGCAATCTGGCTGCTCAACGCCGCTGTGGTTATCGGCCTGCCCGTCACGAACTGGATTTATTGGCCTGCCGTCCTTGAAGCGAACGTACTTCCGCCAGAGGCCGACAACGTCATGATCGCCATGATGGGCAGCATAATACTCGCGGTCCTGCTGGCTCCCATCATCGCGGTTCTGACGTGGGCAAGCTTGCGCAAGCCCCGCAAAAACATAGACCTGGCTGCATGGGATGCTGAACGCCCCATAGTCAGCGGTCTCGTCAGCCTCTTGTTTTTGGGACTTTTCGCACTCGGAGCCCGGTCCCTTCTGGCCGGCATGACGGCACCTTCAGGTTGGCCTGACGAATACTGGATTCCTTACGCGCTGCTTTTCATGGCGTGGTCCCTCACCATGCGCGGGCTTATCCTGTCCCCTCCGCTTTCCCGGCATTCGTAGAGCATCCGTTTCCGGCATTGCCATCGCTCGGCGAAGCTGACCGAGTTCCGATAACCGTTCACGCGAAGGGCTGCTTTTCAAGATTTCAATCTGAAGCCTGCCGTTCCGGACACGCCGACATAGCGGGCGTTGAGACAGCCCACCCCCAACCCCTTCCACAAGCGGGAGGGGAGTATCAGCGCCACGCAGCAGCGGAGGCGCAATTCCGCCCAACCGCTTGCGGGAGGGCCGCGAGACTTGCAGAGCCGAAGGCGAAGGTAGTCGCAGCGGGGTGGGCCGTCTCCAACGTCCGCCCCCCCGATTTCCTGTCATTCAACTACAGCGCTAAGCCGCGCGCTGCATCCGTTCCGGCCCGCGCTTGGCCTTGAATTCGCCGATCGTCAGGCCATCGACATTGGCCAGTTGCTCCACGAACTCGCCGTCGAGCGCGAAATCGCGGCCCAGCCGGACTTTCTGCGTCCGCCCGCCTTCCAGCTTCAGCGTCGCAATCACTTCGCCGGCCCCGCGCGCGCCGGGGCGCAGCAGCAGCGCGAGTTCCTGCACCGCCTCGACCCGGTCGATCTCCAGCTTGAGCAACATGCGCGCATCGGCGGTCACTTCGGCCAGTGGCTTGGCCGAACGCACAGTCACGCGCGGCGGCTCGTCCGGGCTGGGGCTGTCGAGTTCGACATTGAGCAGGACGCAGGCGCTTTCCCTGGCCCACTTCACGAAGCTGTCGACCTGGCTTTCCTCAAAGCAGCAGGCCGAGAAGTTGCCTGAGGAATCCGAGAAATCGGCCATCACGAAGTCCTTGCCCTTGCGGGTCTTGCGCTTCTGGACGTTCTCCACCATCGCCGCCATCACCGCGCCGGTCCGCCCGCCGCCGCCACCGCCCGCCATCAGGCTGGCATACGTGCGCGCGCCGTTGGACGAGGCGACCGCGCGGTATTGCTCGACCGGGTGCGCGGCGAAGTAGAAGCCGAAGACCTCGCGCTCCTTCGCCATCTGGTCCATGCGGCTCCACGGTTCGCACCCGACAAGGCGCAGGCCCTGCTCGGCATGATCGTCGCCACCGAACAGGCCGTGCTGGTCCGAATTGCGCTCGCGCGAGGACCGGTCGGCCTCGGCCAGCAGGGTATCGGCATTGGCGAGCACTTTGGCGCGGTTGGGCTCCAGGCTGTCGAAAGCCCCGGCCGCGGCCAGACTTTCGAGTTGGCGGCGGTTCATCGATCCGGCCGGCGCGCGGCGGAACACATCGTCGAGATCGGCGAACGGGCCATGGGCCTGCCGCTCCTCGACGATCATCTCCATCGCCTTTTCACCGACATTGCGCAGGCCCGCGAGCGCATAGCGCACCGCATGGCTCTCGGTGGTTTCCTCGACGATGAACTCGGCTTCGGAGCGGTTCATGTCGGGCGCGGCCAGTTCGATGCCGTTGCGGCGCGCGTCGTCCACGAACACGGCCAGCTTTTCCGACTGGTGCATGTCGAAGCACATCGCGGCGGCGTAGAACTCGTGCGGGTAATGCGCTTTCAGCCAGGCCGTGTGATAGGCCAGCAGCGCGTAGGCGGCGGCGTGCGACTTGTTGAAGCCGTAGCCTGCAAACTTGTCGATCAAGTCGAACAGTTCGTTGGCCTTGTCGGCATCGATACCGGAGACTTCCTTGCAGCCCTTCACGAAAATCGCGCGCTGCTCGTCCATCTCCTCCTTCTTCTTCTTGCCCATCGCGCGGCGCAGCATGTCAGCGCCGCCGAGCGAGTAGCCGGCGAGAATCTGCGCGGCCTGCATGACCTGTTCCTGATAGACAAAGATGCCGTAAGTCTCGGACAGGATCGGCGCGAGCTTGTCGTGCGGATAGACGATCTCTTCCAGTCCGTTCTTGCGGCGGCCGAACAGCGGAATGTTGTCCATCGGGCCCGGACGGTAGAGCGAGACGAGCGCGATGATGTCGCCGAAATTGGTCGGCTTCACGGCCGCCAGCGTGCGGCGCATACCTTCCGATTCCAGCTGGAACACGCCGACGGTGTCGCCGCGCTTGAGGAGTTCATAGACGCCCGGATCGTCCCAGCCGAGCGTGGACAGATCAATCCTGATCCCGCGCCGTTCGAGCAGATCGGTCGCCTTGCGCAGCACCGACAGTGTCTTGAGGCCGAGGAAGTCGAACTTGACCAGCCCGGTGTCTTCCACGTGCTTCATGTCGAACTGCGTCACCGGCATGTCGGAACGCGGATCGCGGTAGAGCGGAATCAGCTGCGCCAGCGGACGGTCGCCGATGACGACGCCGGCGGCGTGGGTGGAGGAGTTGCGCGGCAGGCCTTCGAGCTGGACGGCAAGGTCCACCATGCGGCGCACTTCGGGATCGGTATCGTATTCGCGGCGGAATTCCGCGACCGGCGGGTCGGCGGTGACACCGTGCTTCTTGCGGCCGTGGAGCGCTTCGGTGAGGTTCCAGGGGTCGGTGGGATGGTTGGGCACCATCTTGCACAGCCCGTCGACCCGGCCATAGCCCATCTGCAGGATGCGCCCGCAGTCGCGCAGCACGGCGCGGGCCTTCATCTTACCGAAAGTGATGATCTGCGCGACGTGGTCGTGCCCGTACTTGCGCTGGACGTAGCGGATCACTTCGCCGCGCCGGGTTTCGCAGAAGTCGATATCGAAGTCCGGCATCGAGACGCGTTCCGGGTTGAGGAAGCGTTCGAACAGCAGATTGAGCTTGAGCGGATCGAGATCGGTAATGGTCAGTGCCCAGGCGACCAGCGAGCCCGCACCCGAACCGCGCCCCGGCCCCACCGGGATGCCATTGTCCTTGGCCCACTTGATGAAGTCGGCAACGATCAGGAAGTAGCCGGGGAAACCCATCCCGATGATGATGTCGGTCTCGAAATCGAGCCGCTTGGCATAGTCGAGGAAATCCTCGGTCACGCCCTTTTCGCGCAGCGCCTCGTAGGCGGCCACGCGCTCATCGCCCTTGAGCGCCATGGCGGCGTCAAGCTCGTCCTCGGTGGCGCCGGGCCAATAGGGCAGCAGGCGGCGGGCCAGACCGCGGCGCGAATCGGCCACCAGCATCCGCGCCTCGCCCTCACGGTCGCCGGCAAGGCTGGGCAGCAGCGGCTTGCGCTTGGGCGGCGCGTAGGCACAGCGCTGGGCGACGACGAGCGTGTTCGCCATCGCCTCCGGCAAGTCGGCAAACAGTTCCTCCATCACCGCGATCGGCTTGACCCAGCGTTCGGACGACGAACGCGGCCGGTCCGGCGCATCGACCTGCGTCGAATTGGCAATGCACAGCATCGCGTCGTGCGCGGCGTGGAAGTTCTGCTCGGCGTATTGCGCCGGATTGCTGGCGACGAGCGGAATGCCGCGCGCATAGGCAAGCGCGATCAGGTCTTCCTCGCTCGCGTCCTCCTCAGGCTCGGCGGTGCGGGTGATCTCGACATAGAGCCGGTCGCCGAACAGCGCCTGCAACTGATCGCAATAGCTTTCGGCCGCCTCGTGCCGGCCATCGGCATAGAGCCGTGCGAGCGCGCCTTCATTGCCGCCGGTGAGGCAGATCAGGCCGTCGGTGTAGCCGCGCAGCGAATCCAGCTCGACATGCGGATCGAGTTCCAGCGGCCGGTCGAGGTGCGCGCGGCTGACGTGATGGCACAAGTTGAGCCAGCCCGCCTCGTTCTGGGCGAACAGCGCCAGCCAGTCGATCGGCAGGTCCTGACCCTGCGCCGCCCCACCCCCTTGACCAAACTGGGGACGCGCCACGGCCAGGAAAGTCCCCACGATCGGCTGCACGCCCACGCCCTGGCAGGCCTGCGCGAAAGTCGGCGCGCCGTAGAGGCCGTTGCGGTCGCAGATCGCGGCGGCCGGGAACTTGCGCTCCTTGGCCAGCTTGGCCGCTGCCTTCGGATCGATCGCGCCATCCAGCATCGTGAAACTGGAAAAGATGCGAAGCGGAACGAAAGGGGCGAAGGACATCGTGCAAATCTAGGCAGCGCCCGCCAGTGCGATCAAGCCTGCCTCGCGAAAACCGGGGGAAATCGCCCGCTTTTGCCCGCCAGACCGGCACGCGGACACGCTTCCGCCGGCCCCAGCGGCCTTCGGGTCGCCATCATGTAATATTTTGCATCAGCCCCTTAATCTTACTG
>NZ_BCTX01000155.1 GCF_001590985.1 Novosphingobium naphthalenivorans NBRC 102051 | reverse complement strand
AGCCACCGATGCAATGGTTCGCTCACCCCAGAGGTCAGCATAGGGGAACGACGGAATGTCGCTCATGTGGATCCCTGCGCAGATCACCCTGCCTCCCTTGTGGATTGCACGCAGCGCGCGCGGAACAAGATCACCGACGGGGGCAAAGAGGATCGCCGCATCGAGTTCCACGGGCGGGTCATCCTCCGATGATCCGGCCCAGGCGCAGCCGAGTGATCGCGCAAAAGCCTGTCCCTCGTCGTCTCCCGCCCTGGTAAAGGCATAAACCGCCCGGCCCTGCCACAGCGCAATCTGGGCGATGATATGCGCGGCGGCGCCAAATCCGTAGAGACCGATCCGCGTTCCCTCCCCCGCAGCGCGCAGGGACCGCCAGCCGATCAGCCCGGCGCACAGCAAGGGCGCGGCTTCTTCATTGGAAAAGGCGTCGGGTATCCTGAAGCAGAAGCGAGCGTCCGCAACCGTATGGGTCGCATAACCGCCATCCCGGGTGCATCCCGTGAATGCGGGACTATCGCACAGATTTTCATGACCTGTTCGGCAATAGTCGCAATGGCCGCAGCTATGTCCGAGCCAGGGAACGCCGACGCGATCACCGATCGCGACATCGGCGACCCCTTCCCCCGCCGCAACAACGATGCCGACAATTTCGTGCCCGGGAACGATGGGGAGGCGGGATTCGATCTCCCCATCGACGATATGCAGATCGGTTCGGCAGACGCCGCAAGCAGCGACCTCGATGAGAAGCTCGCCTCGACCAGGCGTTGGAACCTGTCGCGCGACGAGCCGCAGCGGCGTGCCGACCGCTTCGAGCTGCATCGCGAACATCTCGGTCATAGTGATTTCTTCGCCTGTTCGCGCCGCGGGGTCACGCTGCCGACGCGGCACGCGCCGCCATGCCCTGCGCCATGTTCGACAAGGCTTCGGCCATCTTGACGCCCAGGGCAGGATCTACCGTCGAATCAGCGATGGCGCGGCGCATCGCGTCACACCACTGATCCGCTGTCTCACCAGTGATCGGCAGGCGCGCATGGGCCGACATCATGCAAACGCCAGGGTGATCATCAAACCAATCTCGCGGTCCGCCCAGCCATGCGTTGAGAAAACCGGCAAGCGAAACGCGCATCGGCCCCAACTCCGGGGCGTGTAGCGCACGCAACTCCCGATAGGCGTCCTCCTGATCCATCAGATCATAGAAGCGGTCTACGATATTCCGGACGACGACGGCCCCTCCAACCAGATCATAGGGCGCCTGCTGTTTCTGTTCCGCTGCTGTCACACGTTTCTCCTGTTATGCTGCGCACTCCCTTTTGGTCGAGCGTCGTTTCAAATGCGCTTTCCCACGCCCGTCAGCCTGGCAAGCGCGCCAGTCAGCGCATGTTCCCGCAGGGGCTTTTCCAGAACATGGGCGAACCCCTGCGCCAAGGCACGCTCGGTCAGTTCGGCCGATGGGAACGCGGTGATGAGTATGGCTGGACCCGGCCAGCCACGTTCGCGCAGGCGGCAAAGCACCTCGATGCCATCGCTCTGCTCCAATCGAAAATCAGCAACGAAGCAGCAGGCATCCCCCGATAACGGATCGTCCAGAAGCGCCGCACCAGCCGCATAGGCCCGGACGTCAAAACCCTGCGCACGAAAGAGAAGCTGCAGTGAACGGCGAACACCGGCGTCATCCTCGACCAGAAGAAGACGCGGGCGTTCCCGCAACGGGGCCGCAATATTCTCGCCTGACATCTCACACCATCGGCCCAGCGGCATTGCTGGTCCCTCGGACGATGTCAGGAAACGATCCCCGGGTCGCTACGTAAGTGTCCCGATCCTCAGCCCGTGATCCCCGCGGAAAACGCGATACGGAGCGCCTCCGACAGGCTGCGAACGCCCAGCTTGGTCATGAGGTTGGCGCGATGCACCTCTACGGTGCGCGGCGAAATCCCAAGATCATAAGCGATCGTCTTGTTTGGCAGTCCTCGCGCAAGCCCCTTGAGCACATCCTGTTCGCGCCCGGACAGAGCGGCGACGCGGATCGTTGCGTCGGCGGCGCGGGTTGCCCTGCCTTCAACGTCGGCAAGCCGTTCGAAGGCACTTTCAATAGCCGCGAGCAACACCGCCTTCTCGAACGGTTTCTCGATGAAGTCGACTGCGCCGGCCTTCATCGCGCTTACAGCGATCGACACATCGCCATGCCCAGTCAGGATGATGACGGGCATCGCGATACCGCGTTCGTTCAATTCCTTTTGGACTTCGAGCCCATCCATCTGAGGCATACGCACATCGAGGAGAATGCAGCCCTCGGCCGCGTTCCTCACGTCTTTCAGAAATTCAACACCGGAGGACCAGGTTTCGACCGAGAAACCTGATTTCTTGAGCATGAAACCGGCAGATCGACGGATTGCATCTTCATCGTCGACGATGTGGACGATCCGCTTATCCTCCATAAGATTGCTCCCTATCTGCCCTGACCAGTGTGAAATGGAATTGCGTGCCGCCCCCTTCCGCAGGCTCCATCCAGATGCGCCCGCCATTGGCTTCGACAATCGTTCGACAAATCGAAAGACCCAACCCCATGCCGTCCGACTTGGTGCTGACAAAGGCCTTGAAGAGTTGGGCAGCGACCTCGGGGGCCATTCCCGTGCCGGTATCGGACACCGTGACACGCACAAAACCCGCCTGGTCGGGACCGGTGCGGATGGTGAGCACAGGCCTGGCGCGCGCATTCATGGCCTCGACCGCATTGCGGATCAAGTTCACGAGGACCTGCTGGATCTGGACCTTATCGACGAGGACCGTCGCAGCTTCGTGATCGATGTCCATGCGGGTTTCGATCGATTTCTCGCCCGCGCCCATCAGGCCGAAGGCAGCCGCTTCGTTGATAAGGTTAGGCAAGTTCTCGACAGTCTTCTCGACCTCCCCCCTGGCAACGAAATCACGCAAACGGCGCACGATATGACCCGCGCGCATCGCTTCCCCCGCGGCGTCTGTCAGCGCCTCCCGGATGTCGGGCAGATCATCGGGATCTGGCTGGTCGAGCAGGTCCCGGACCGCTTCGAGATAGTTGGCTACGGCGGTGATCGGCTGATTCAGCTCATGGGCGAGCGTCGACGCCATCGTCCCCATCGCGCTGACGCGCGCGACGTGGATCAGTTCGGATTGAAGCTGCTCTAGCCGCTCCTGTGTCCTTTGGCGATCCGTCAGATCGCGAATGAAGCCGGTGAACAGCCGCTGGCTCTCGCCGGCCGCTTCTCCAACCGACAACTCCATCGGGAAGGTCGTCCCATCCTTTCGCAGTGCAAAAACCACGCGTCCGATCCCGATGATGCGCCGCTCTCCTGTACGCAGATAGCGCTCGAGAAAACCGTCATGGCGTTCGCGATAAGGCGAGGGCATCAACATGCTGACATTGGAACCCAGGACTTCCTCCTGAGTGTAACCGAACAAACGCTCGGCCGCCGTGCTGAACGACACCATCGTGCCGCCTTCATCGATGACGATCATTGCATCGGGGACCGTCGACAAAATCGAACGAAGATGCGCTTCACTGTTGCGAAGAGAGCTCAGCGTTGCTCGCTGGTCGGTGATGTCGTGGACAACTGTCGCGAAACCGCCCAACGATCCGTCGGGTTTTTTCAACGCGGTGATGGAAATGTGAGCCAGAAACTCACTGCCATCCTTACGAATCTGCCACTCGTCGATCTCGATCTTGCCACGGTGTTGTGCTTCGGCAAGCAAGGACGTCGGCTTGCCGCTGGCGACGACATCGGCCGGATAAAACCGATCTGTAAGCTGGCCGGCCATCTCGACCTCTGTCCAGCCTTTCAGACGCTCGGCGCCCCCGTTCCAGATCGTGACCCGCCCTTCAGCATCGAGCATATAGATCGCATAATCTTCCGCCCCATCGATGAGCAGGTTCAGTTCTGCGGCCAGCATCCTCGTCCCGTCCGCGAGATCGCGAGCGCGTGAGAGAGTACGATGGTGATTCCGCCAAAGCAGAGCCATGGCGGCGAGAAACAGGAACAGGGCAACCCACTGTTCTGCCACGGTCGGCCAACCGTCAACGATTGCGAGCGTCGTAAGGGTAACGAGCGTGACGCCCGCCAACACCACGATATCCGGCCTGAGCGCCACGAGCACCATACCGGCCACGCCGAGAGAGACGAAATAATGAACGCTCTCGTCGATCTGCCGGCCAAGCTGCCATCGTGTGACCACCGCGATGACGGCGATAGCCAGTCCCGCGAGGGACGCGGTCAAAAGCCGGGCATGGATCGAACGGTCAACCAGTGGCGCAATGGCACCCGCTTGCCATGAATGGAGGAATTTCCCGGATCGCGGAGCGGTTTTAATGATGACTCTGCCTCTTCGTCGTCAGAAGGAAGCAGCAAGCGCTGATACCCCTTTCTGTCTCAAGCCTATCAACAGCGCCTCGTGCGATCCATTAAAATTGGCAACCATCTCAACGATGATGTTACTTGCTTTGGAGTTCAGCGCTGGAAACATGTCCAGACCGTCGCATCCACGAGCTTCAAACCGTCGGCGTTCTTTAGGCCGGGCTCTTCGGATTGTCATCATCCGTGCAACTTGCGCGCTGCTACCTGAACCAATGGACCCGCGGGTCCATTGTGAGATGGTGAGCGCCCCAAACGCCCCTCAGTAACTTTCCGGATAGAGCCCACCCAGGCAACCGCATAGCCTCCTCCTCGCTCGAGGGCCGGATCGCTGTTGGCCTGATTCATCGGCCATCCCC
>NZ_BCTX01000154.1 GCF_001590985.1 Novosphingobium naphthalenivorans NBRC 102051 | reverse complement strand
TTGGCCCCAGGGCTTATCCCAGCAGCGAGGACTTCACTCCGTCGATCACGTATTGCGCCGCCAGAGCGGCCAGCAGCACGCCGAGCAGGCGGGTAATCACCGCTTCCACCTTGTCGCCCAGCACGCGCATCAGCGGCCCGGCCGCGGCCAGCGCGCCGAAGCTGAGGATCATGACCGACAGCATCGCGGCCAGCACCGTGGCGGTCTGCTCGAAGCCGTGGGCGCGGCTCATCAGCAGCATGATCGTCGCGATCGAGCCGGGGCCGGCCAGCATCGGCATGGCCATCGGGAAGATCGAGACGTCCTCGATCTCCGGCGTATGGCCGTGCTGTGCGATGATCTTCTCCGCGCGCTCCTCGCGGCGCTGGGTGCGCTTTTCGAAGACCATCTCGACCGCGATCATGAACAGCATAACACCGCCGGCAATGCGGAAGGCATCCAGTTCGACATGCAGCGCGCCCAGCAACTGCTTGCCGAACAGCGCGAAGACCACGAGGATCGCCGCCGCGATCAGGCAGGCGCGCGCGGCCATGCTCACGGCCTGACGGCGGCTCGCGTCGGCCGAGAGCCCGGCATAGATCGGAGCACAGCCCGGCGGGTCGATCACCACGAACAGCGTGATGAAGGCGGAAAGAAAGAGATCCAGCATCGCGGTTACTGCGCCTGACCGGCAACTGAGGAAGAAAGCACTTCGGCCATCCCGCTGCCCTTGCGCAGCGAAACCGACAGCGTGCGGGCATTACCCGCCGTCACATGATAGGCCCAGGCCAGCGTGCCGTCATCGGACTGGCCTGCACCGTCCATCCCGGCCTCGCGCCGCTTCTCGCGCGGCGCCTCAGGACTGCCCGGCGGCGGGCCGCCCCGGCGCTTGGGGCAATCGGCCACGACTGCCGACAGCCAATCCGGTTTCTGGAGCGGCTGCGCCAGCGTATCGCCCTGATCGAGCACCCAGCGGTAATCGCCCTTCTTCTGCTGCTTCCAGATCGTGGTGAAATAGCCCACCGAACCATCCGGCCGGTGCCACTCGCCCCTGGTGACGCCCAGCGTGCCATCGCAGCTCATCCAGACTTCATAGGGCTCCCACTGCACTGGCTGGGCAGGGTCTTTCTGACGCTTGAGCCAATCCCTGGCCATGACCGGCTGCGGCACGAACATCACCGCCTCGTCATCGGCGAACTTGTCGAAAGCGGTCCACTGTCCCTTCTCGCGCGCCGCGCGGGCAAAAGCGATTTCGGCCGCGATCAACGCGCTGGGATTGGCCGTGCCCACGCCCGCGGGGCGGCGGCGCTTTTCCGCACTGGCCGGCGCGGCGAGAGAGATCGCCACGGCCGCCAGCATCAGAACGGCGCCGCCCCGCTTCATCAAAGCGCGCTCTCGTCGAGATCGAGCCCGGCGGCGCGGTGTGCGGCAACGATCGTGTTGCGCAGCAGGACGGCAATCGTCATCGGACCGACACCGCCCGGCACCGGCGTGATCGCGCCTGCGACTTCACGGGCAGAGGCAAAGTCGACATCGCCCACCAGCTTGGTCTTGCCTTCTTCGGCGGCAGGAACGCGGTTGATGCCCACGTCGATCACCGTCGCGCCCGGCTTGAGCCAGTCACCCTTGACCATTTCGGGACGGCCAACGGCGGCCACCACGATATCGGCGCGGCGCACGACACCGGGCAAGTCCTTGGTCCGGCTATGCGCGACAGTCACCGTGCAGCTTTCGGCAATGAGAAGCTGCGCCATCGGCTTGCCGACGATGTTCGAGCGGCCGATCACGACAGCATCGAGACCCGAGAGCGAGCCCAGCTTGTCCTTGAGCAGCATCACGCAGCCCAGCGGCGTGCAGGGCACGAAGCCCGGCAACCCGGTCGCCAAACGCCCGACATTGACGACATGGAACCCGTCCACGTCTTTGTCCGGGTTGATCGTGGCGATCACCTTCTGCTCGTTCATGTGCGAAGGCAGCGGCAACTGGACGAGAATGCCGTCCACCGCGGGATCGGCATTGAGCTGTTCGACCAGCGCCAGCAGGTCCGCTTCGGACGTATCGGCAGGCAGCTTGTGCTCGAAGCTCTCCATGCCGCAGGCCACGGTCTGCTTGCCCTTGTTGCGGACATAGACCTGGCTGGCCGGGTCCTCACCCACGAGCACCACGGCGAGGCCTGCCTTGCGGCCGGCCTTCGCCTCGAAAGCCGCCGCAACAGTGGCGACGCGTGTGCGCAAGCCCTCGGCGAAAGCCTTTCCGTCGATAATGTCAGCCATAGCTATAGACCATCGGCTCCATGAACTTCACGACCACCATGATGCCGATGATCAGGACCATCGGCGAAAAGTCGATCCCGCCCGTGTTGGGCATGACCTTGCGAATGGGATTGAGCATCGGATCAAGGATCGCATTGAGTCCGCGCCACAGGGCCGCGACGAACTGGTTATGCAAGTTGACCACATTGAAGCTGATCAGCAGCGACAGGATGAACCAGACCAGGATCACGGTCTGGAGGACCTGCAGCAGATAGATAAGGGCGTTGAACAGACCGCCAAGCATAGGGCGTTGGGCCTTTCACTGGGGGATATGGAATGGGCGGCCTGATAGCCGAGACCGGCGCCGGGGGAAAGGCCGCGCTCTGTGGCGGGCAGATAGCCGCCGACGAGGGTCGTGGCCCAGGTGAATATCGGGCAGGCGTTACTGAACCAGTGTGGAAGTCCGCTCGATTCGCCAGTTGAGCTGTTCTTCGCTGGCACCCGGTACATCGTTGACCCGGCGCAGGACGATCGTTCCGCGCTTGGACGGACGCCCGTCGGCGAAATCGACCACGATCGGCGCCTCGTAATAGAGCGAGCCCGCCGCCCCTTCGGTATCGCCCTTGCCGACCGCGATCTTCGGGCTGGCCTGACCGCCGAATTCGGCCTGCAGCTTTTCGGGCGTCATCTGCGCATCGAGGCTCCACACCTTGGCGGCATCGACCCAGTCTCCCACGCGCAGGGCATTGGTATAGTAACGCAGCACCCGCTCGGGATCGCGGCGTTCGGTCAGCGCGCCCATGTCGAGCCCGGCGGCGATACCGGCGCTGGCGGCAGCGGAAGCATCGACCGAAGGCAGCGGCGCAGGCGCATCGAGCAGCGTATCGGTCGCCTCTCCCGTCGCATCCGTCGTCGCGTCCGGAGCGGGCGGATTGGTGTCGCACGCGGCCAGCAGCAGCACGCTGCCGGAAAGTGCGGTGGCGAGCATGGCCCTGACGGCGGCGTTTTTGCGCATGGGAATTGCGATACCTTTCAGCCCTTGGGGTCCCCTCACATGGACGTCTGGCCCGCGCGGATCAACGTGCCAGCACCTTCCTGCGTAAATATTTCCAGTAACATGGCATGTGACACCCGCCCGTCAAGCACGACGGCCGCCTCGCAACCGGCTTCGACGGCATGAACGCAAGTTTCGAGCTTGGGAATCATACCACCCGAAATCGTGCCGTCTTCCTGAAGACGCTCGATATCGGACGGACGAAGATCGGTGAGCAGGTTGCCCTGCTTGTCGAGCACGCCATGCACGTCGGTGAGCAGGAACAGCCGGGCGGCACCGAGCGCGGCGGCGATCGCCCCGGCCATGGTATCCGCGTTGACATTGTAGGTCTCGCCATCGGCGCCGGGCGCGATCGGCGCAATCACCGGGATCATGCCGGCGGCCGAGATCGTTTCGATCACCGAAATGTCGATCTTCTCGGGCTCCCCCACGAAGCCGAGATCGACAACCTTTTCGATCAGGCTGTCCGGATCCTTCTTGGTGCGCTGGACCTTGCGGGCCGTGACCATCTTGCCGTCCTTGCCCGAAATGCCCATGGCCTTGCCGCCAGCCTTGGCGATCCAGCCGACGATCTCCTTGTTGATCGAGCCCGACAGGACCATTTCGGCCACTTCCGCCGTGGCCTTGTCGGTCACGCGCAGCCCGTCGATGAACTGGCTTTCGATCCCCGCCTTCTTGAGCATGGCCCCGATCTGCGGCCCGCCGCCATGGACGACCACCGGATTGATGCCCACCGCCTTGAGCAGCACGACATCCTCGGCAAAGTCATGCGCCAGCTCGGGATCGCCCATCGCATGGCCGCCGTACTTCACCACGAAGGTGCGCCCGGCATATCGCTGCATGTAAGGCAGCGCGTCTACGAGGGTTTCGGCCTTGGCGAGGAGGGCGGGATCGTGCGGATTCGGCATGTTTTGCGCTTTAGCCCCCTCGGCGCGGATTTGAAGGGGTTTTCAGGGACTATTTCAACTTCCCGCGAAGGCGGATACTCGTATGCGGCAGCGCGGGCACGACGGAGAGACGAGATGAAAGGCCTTATAGCCGTGACGGCCCTGATGCTTGCCGGGTGCGGCGGGCAGCAAGACCAGGCCCCGCCGCAGACACCGGCGAGCTATCACATCGGCAAGGCCGATCTGGCCCGTGCCACGCCGAACGACATCTGCCGCGCGCGCGATGCCGCCTTCCTGCGCAACCTCCTGCTGCGCGTGACCGCCGCCCTCCCGCCCGGAACGCAGGGCTTCGATTTTGCGGATTTCGACGCTCGCGACATGGCTGGAGGCAAAGGCATGGAGGCAGTGCTGCGCTTTCATTCTGCCGGCCCCGATGGCCATGCGCAGATGATGTATGCGGCCGGGCCGTTCGATCCCGCGACCTGCACCGTCGGCCCCATGGCCGGTGGCACCGGCGGCGGCCCTCACGCCGCAGGCGCGGCAGAGACCTTCCATATCGCCGGAAACGGCGGCGGCTGACCGGAACGGCCCGCGCGCCTAG
>NZ_BCTX01000153.1:0-2500 GCF_001590985.1 Novosphingobium naphthalenivorans NBRC 102051 | reverse complement strand
CCCGCTATGGCCACTCTTTCCAAAGTGTTCTGCTAGTTTAGATCAAGGCACTGGCCTGGTCCGCGTTCGCTCGCCACTACTAACGGAATCTCGGTTGATGTCTTTTCCTCTGGTTACTTAGATGTTTCAGTTCACCAGGTTCGCTTCACCAAAGCTATATATTCACTAAGGTGATACCTTATCCACCTCACTCAGTTCCCGATCACTCGGAAGCCGAGAGAAATGGTGAAGGTGGGTTTCCCCATTCGGAAATCGCCGGATCAAAGTTTGCTCACAACTCCCCGACGCTTATCGCAGCGTGCCACGTCCTTCATCGCCTGTACATGCCAAGGCATCCACCAAATGCTCTTACCTCACGCTTGAGAATCCACACCATCAACGACAGCCCTGCATAAAGACTGCGTTGTCCTAGGTATGGACGATAAATCTCAGCCAGATTACTTGCATCTGTTGTGCCGCATCATGTGTACCCACTACGTCAGTGGATACGATGCGCCACGGCATCGATTAAAAAACCCATTCACAATGTCAAAGAACCGCGGGCAAATCCCGCATAACCGATCTTACGATCGGAACCGTTTCGCTTCATCTCTGGAGTATGTTTCATCGCTTGCAGGCCGGTGGCCCGCAGGGATTGGCTGGTGGAGCCTATCGGGATCGAACCGATGACCCCCTGCTTGCAAAGCAGGTGCTCTCCCAGCTGAGCTAAGGCCCCTAAACCAATCTGCTTAGAAAGTGGTGGGCCTGAGAGGATTTGAACCTCTGACCTCACCCTTATCAGGGGTGCGCTCTAACCAACTGAGCTACAGGCCCACTTTCCGTGCCCTGCTGGCCGCCACTCTTTCGAATGGGCTGCCGCGGGCGGCGTGAGCCAGCTCAGGCGTAAACACCTTACGGTGTTATCTCCAGTGATGAAGGGACATGAGGACGACGGCATGTTCTTAGAATTGAGCGAAGCTCTTCCAGGCTCAAGGCCCGGCGCTTTCGACCAAATCCTTAGAAAGGAGGTGATCCAGCCGCAGGTTCCCCTACGGCTACCTTGTTACGACTTCACCCCAGTCGCTAAGCCCACCGTGGTCGCCTGCCTCTCTTGCGAGTTAGCGCAACGCCTTCGGGTGAACCCAACTCCCATGGTGTGACGGGCGGTGTGTACAAGGCCTGGGAACGTATTCACCGCGGCATGCTGATCCGCGATTACTAGCGATTCCGCCTTCATGCTCTCGAGTTGCAGAGAACAATCCGAACTGAGACGGCTTTTGGAGATTAGCTCACACTCGCGTGCTCGCTGCCCACTGTCACCGCCATTGTAGCACGTGTGTAGCCCAGCGTGTAAGGGCCATGAGGACTTGACGTCATCCCCACCTTCCTCCGGCTTATCACCGGCAGTTTCCTTAGAGTGCCCAACTAAATGATGGCAACTAAGGACGAGGGTTGCGCTCGTTGCGGGACTTAACCCAACATCTCACGACACGAGCTGACGACAGCCATGCAGCACCTGTCACTGATCCAGCCGAACTGAAGAAAAGCATCTCTGCTATTCGCGATCAGGATGTCAAACGCTGGTAAGGTTCTGCGCGTTGCTTCGAATTAAACCACATGCTCCACCGCTTGTGCAGGCCCCCGTCAATTCCTTTGAGTTTTAATCTTGCGACCGTACTCCCCAGGCGGATAACTTAATGCGTTAGCTGCGCCACCCAAACACCATGTGCCCGGACAGCTAGTTATCATCGTTTACGGCGTGGACTACCAGGGTATCTAATCCTGTTTGCTCCCCACGCTTTCGCACCTCAGCGTCAATACTTGTCCAGTCAGTCGCCTTCGCCACTGGTGTTCTTCCGAATATCTACGAATTTCACCTCTACACTCGGAATTCCACTGACCTCTCCAAGATTCTAGTCACCTAGTTTCAAAGGCAGTTCCGGGGTTGAGCCCCGGGCTTTCACCTCTGACTTGAGTAACCGCCTACGCGCGCTTTACGCCCAGTAATTCCGAACAACGCTAGCTCCCTCCGTATTACCGCGGCTGCTGGCACGGAGTTAGCCGGAGCTTATTCTCCAGGTACTGTCATTATCATCCCTGGTAAAAGAGCTTTACAACCCTAAGGCCTTCATCACTCACGCGGCATTGCTGGATCAGGCTTTCGCCCATTGTCCAATATTCCCCACTGCTGCCTCCCGTAGGAGTCTGGGCCGTGTCTCAGTCCCAGTGTGGCTGATCATCCTCTCAGACCAGCTAAGGATCGTCGCCTTGGTAGGCCATTACCCCACCAACTAGCTAATCCTACGCGGGCTCATCCTTGGGCAATAAATCTTTGGTCCGAAGACATCATCCGGTATTAGCAGTAATTTCTCACTGTTATTCCGAACCCAAGGGCAGATTCCCACGCGTTACGCACCCGTGCGCCACTAGACCCGAAGGTCTCGTTCGACTTGCATGTGTTAGGCATGCCGCCAGCGTTCGTTCTGAGCCAGGATCAAACTCTCAAGTTTGTGTCACGATA
>NZ_BCTX01000152.1 GCF_001590985.1 Novosphingobium naphthalenivorans NBRC 102051 | reverse complement strand
CAATGCGCCCGCCGCCGCCATTCACAAGGCCCAGACAGACATTCGCTGGGCGAATCATGTGGTCATCCTTTACCCACTATGGCTCGGAGACGTTCCTGTGCTCAGAGGTCATTCAGTGTATTTATTGCGTTGCAGATGCCAGCGAGTCGGGGAAACTTCTCGGGACCGGAGAAGTTCATAGATCCGAGGCACAATTGAAACCTTAGGGGGTAATGTGCAACGCTTCATCCTGCACGAAAACTTGAAGAAATTCAGGGCCTGCCTGGGCGCAGACGTTGCCGACACCGAGCGCAGCTATCTGCTGCAGCAGATCCGTTCAATTCAACGCGAGCTTGCATTGCTCAACGCCGCCGCACTTGGCGTGCAGAGATATCCTATTGAATTTGGCGCGCTATCATCATGTGATCGGAGCCTTTTTCAACGCCTGACGGAGACCTCTACCCAGCCTACGATGATCATCGATCCGAGGGCTGGTATGCGAATCCTCGACGTCAACGATGCGCATACTGCCATCACCTATACCGAGCGCAGCAGAGTGGCCGGAGAAAGGCTCTTTGACGTCTTTCCGGATAATCCGGATCTTGAGGATGCAACCGGCGTCGCAGGCTTGTTTGATTCCATCCGCATCGCGGCACAGGGACGGCGCCAGCATGCCATGAAAGCACAGCGCTATGACCTGCGGGGTTCCGATGGCCGGTTTCTCGAGCGCTATTGGCAGACGGTGTCCGTTCCGATCCTGAATGACGAAGCGCAGCTGGTGTGCATTCTGCATCAAGCACGAGATGTCACCGAAACAGTCGGCACTGCGGGTTTCGTTGGTCATTGACACCCTCTAATGACGTCTCATCGGCGGTCAGCGCCGCTCTCACAGGAGAAGTCCGTCACATTCAGATTGTGAAGCATCGCGTAGCGGTGACGACGTTTACCTCGAGATCGGGGGGAGGGCGTGTCCAAAGCGGCGAGGATAGCTTCGCGAGTGGTGCGCCATTGGTATTCCGAAACTCGGGGCGGTTTCAGCCCACAGTGAGTTTCATGATTTCATGATGGGTAACTCGGCAAGGCTGTTTCTCAGGCGCAGCATGTCCCATGGCAGATGTTCGGCGATGGCAAGGCCAACCATATCCACTGCCGCGCCGATCTCTTTCAACAGGCGCACCACCTGGTCCAGCTGCATACGGCCTTGCTCTATTCCATCGAAGGCCCCCTCCGGCATGCCCGGCCTGTTGAACAGCAGCGGAGAAAAATGAGCCGGATCGAGGACATCGAGGTCGAAATGTACCGCAAGATGCGTGATTCCCTCGGTCTCGATCCAGTCGAGGATCGGCCGGCTGCTGTCAGCAAGGACGGCTGGCGGGATATGCCGGATGCCCAGTTCCTTCAGGATCAGGTCTTCATCCGCGTTCCATCCCTGCATGCCGGCGATCATCACACGCCGGGCGTCCAGCTTGCGGGGCACTTCTGCCGTGAAAGCCTCGTCGCCCCGGCCAAGCAGCAGGGCAAGCACATGGGCATGGGCGTGCGAAAACTCGGCAGCGCTCATCACGTCGGGATGGGCATCGAGCCAGAGAACGCCCAGCTTTTCACCATATCTGCGGCTTAGATACGCCATCGGCGCAAGATCGACCAGGCAGTCGCCGCCAAGCGTCACGATCCGATCGGGCGCATGCCGCTCGATGGCTTCGCGCGCCGCTCTTGCTTGAGACAAGAGGGCGGCGCACCACTTGATGCCACGGCTAACCGGCGGGGAGCTTCCGTCCGGTTCCGGAACCGCCACGGTTTCCTCGGGGCCGTCATGCGGCGGGGCAAGCCAGCGCAACAATTCGGAACCAAAGCTATAGGCGGGTTCATCGCCACCCTGCCATTGCGGCATGTTCAAACGGAGCGTCGTGGAGGTCACCGCAGATCATATTCTTTCGAGGCCGGAAGAGAAGACAATGTAGGTTGTCCGGCGGAAAAAAGCCACGCCCACGGGGCGCCCCGGGGTTCGAGAGGGAAGGGGGAGTGATGCTGGTGTCCGGGCTGATCCGGATGCCAGAAGGAGTTCCTCCGATGACCACGACCGTTAAGCTCTCGAAGCTTACGCTTTCTCCCATCAATGTCCGCAGGCGGCCCGACGACCTGCTGGAAATACCGCAGATGGCCGCCGATCTCGAAGCTCGCGGCGTACTCCAGAACCTGCTCGTCACGCCTGTGAAAAAGCCGCGCGGCACTTTCGAGGTCTTCGATGGCGGTCGCCGCCTGCGCGGTCTGCTCATGCTCGCCGAGCGCGGCACCATCGACCCTGAAACCTACGATGTTCCCGTCAAGGTTCTCGTCGGCGACGAGGCGACCCTGTCCGAGACCTCGACCGCGGCCAACTTCCATCAGCTCAAGATGACGCCTGCCGAGGAATGCCGCGCGTTCCAGTATTTCATCGGTCTCAATAATGATATCGACGGTGTCGCCAAGCGCTTCGGCCTCACCCGTCGGTTCGTCGAGGGCCGCCTGCGGCTCGCGACCCTGGCCGAGCCCATCTTCGAGGCGCTGAGCGAAGGCACCATCACGCTGGACGTCGCCAAGGCCTATGCCTCGACCGAAAACCAGGAGAAGCAGCTTCTCGTCTGGAACAGCTACGGCACCAGCTATGCCAATGCCGACACTATCCGCCGCGTCATCGCCAACGAAACGATGAAGTCGACCGATCCGGTCGCGATCCTGGTCGGCGAGGACCGCTATGCCGAGGCTGGCGGCAAGATCGACCGCGACCTTTTCAGCGACAGCGGCGACAAGTGGGTGAACCCCGAGATCGCGCAGCGGCTCGCCGCGGACATCATGGAAGCGGAAGCCAAGCGGATCGGCGAGGAACTCGGTCTCGCCTGGATCCGGCCGATTGCGTCGAACTACACGCATAGCGCGGCGACCGGCCTCTACCGGGTGATCCTGCCGCAGCCTGATTTCACCGAGGCGCAGCTGGCCCGCCTCGATGCGATTGCACAGCGGCAGGAAGCCATCGCCGAGGAGATGGATGACGAGACCATCGATGAGGATGCCTACAAGGCGCTCGACCAGGAATATGATGCCCTGTCCGAGGAAGAACACGCGCTCCACAACATCCCGCCGGTGCTGCCTGACGAGATCAAGCCGCTCGTCGGCGCGTTTCTCAAGCTGACGCCCAGAGGCGAGATGGTCCTCGACACCGAATATTATAGCGAGGAACCGGTCAGCATCGGCGGCGCTGATGAAAACGGCGAGGACGACCACGGCGATGGTGCCGGCGGTGGCGGTTCGACCGGCCCGGGCGGCAGCTACACGCCGCCTGCTCCGCCGCCCGAAGCGATCGCCCCGGGCGGCAAGCCGCTCAGCGCCCGGCTCTACGATGAGCTGGCGATGCAGCGGCGCGACGTGCTCGCAGCGACCCTGCTCAGCCATCCGGCCCTGGCGCTCGACTATGCGCTCTTCGTCATGATTGACGATCGCGCCAGCACGTTCAGCGCCTATGGCTCGACCATTCGCGCTCGCTCGCCGCAGGATCCGGTGAGTGGCGACCAGCCGACGACCCGCGCGCGGGGCTATCTCGCCGAAGCCCATGACGGGCTCGATGCGAGTTGGCTGGAGCACAAGTCCGAGGTCGACCGGTTCGAGGCGTTCCGGGCGCTCGACGACGACAGCAAGGCGGCCTGGCTCGCCTACATCGTGGCGATGTCGCTCGAAGCGAAGGCGAGCTACCGCGCCGAGCAGTGTCCGCTCCACAACCGGTTGGCGACGATCATGGATGTCGATGTCGCAAGCTGGTGGCGGCCGACATCCGAGAACTTCTTCGACCGCATCAGCAAGGGCTCGATCCTGACGCTGCTCGCCGATGTCGGCGGCGCGGCGCTGACCGCGCGCCACGCGACGATGAAGAAGTCGGAGATCTCGGAATCGTGCGCGAAGCTCTTCGCGGGCGAAGCGATCGTCGAGCCCGAGGTCCGGGACGCGGCGCTTGCCTGGGTGCCCGACGCCATGCGCTTCCTCGACAAGACCGAGGCGGACGATCTCGAACCCGCCGAAGGCGATCCTGAAGAGCAGGCGATCGTCGAGCCCGAGGATGCCGAAGAGGTTGGCGTGGCTGGCGTCGACGAGACAGTGTCCGGTGCCTGCGAAATCGAAGCGGAATCGCCCGATCAGGACGCTCTCGCGGCCTGACGCCGCTTTCTCCTGGATGCCTTGCCGCCGGCGCGTGGTCCCGTGCCGGCGGCCTTTTCCCCTTCCGCACGGAGAAGCGCCATGTCCCTTGCGAAACGCACGAGCCGCGATGTCGCCGCCGAAATCACCGACCTCATCATCCGCAAGCTCGAGGAGGGTGTTCCGCCCTGGTCGAGGCCCTGGCGGCTGAACGGGGCGGGCGGACGCCCGCTGCGTCATTGCGGCACGCCGTATCAGGGCATCAATACGCTTTATCTCTGGGCGCTCGGCGATGCCCAGGGTTATCGTTCGCGTTACTGGATGACCTGGCGCCAGGCGGAAACGCTAGGCGGGCACGTCCGCAAGGGTCAAACCGGCGCGCTTTCGGTTTATTATTCCTCGTTCAAGAAGCGTGAGGAGCACCCCGAAACCGGCAAGCAAGTGGAGCGGAGCATCCGGTTCCTGCGCCATTACATCGTGTTCAACGCCGATCAGATCGACGGTCTTCCAGCCTATTTCTACCCCTCTGACGAACCGGAGCAGCCTCTGATCCCGTCCGAGCGGCAGGCGGCGATCGACGCCTTCTTCACGGGAATCCCTGCCGACGTTCGCCATGGCGGAAACCAAGCCTACTTCACACCGACCTTCGATCATATCCAGCTGCCGAACCGAACGGCCTTCCGCAGCATGGATCACTATGCGTCCACGCGTTGCCACGAGACGGTTCACTGGTCGGGCCATTCCAGCCGACTCGCACGGACCTTCGGCAAGCGCTTCGGCGACAAGGCCTATGCGTTCGAAGAACTGGTCGCCTT
>NZ_BCTX01000151.1 GCF_001590985.1 Novosphingobium naphthalenivorans NBRC 102051 | reverse complement strand
AAACGGTCGCCGGCCTCGACCATCGCCCTGGTGAGATGGTAGGTCTCGTCCTCGTCGAAGGGAAGCGTGGCGGTAGCCGTGAGGAAGGCGGCGAGGTGCACATCGGCATAGCGGCCCGCCACCACGTCACCGACGATGCTGGTCAGCGCGGCCCCGTTCAGCCTGTGTCCGTAGATGCGCTGGCGGACGCAGGCGATCGATTCGAGGGGCGGCGCATGACCGACCTGGACAACGGTTCCCTCCTCCACGCCAAGCGCGACCCAGGCCGCTTCGGACAGACCGATCTCGTCGCCGGCCAGGAAGTCGCCCTCCACCTGATAGAGCGTGGCCGCGATCGGCTGGCTGCCGTTGCGGATATAGACCTGGGTGTGCGCGGCAAGGCCCTCGGCATGGCACACCGGGCTGTCGGTCCGCATGATCGCGACCAGCTCATGATGCGTGTGAAGGCGCAGCCGGCGCGCGCGCGCGAACGATGGTTCCGCCGGTTCGGAACTCCCTATATTCGGATGGAATTGCTGCGCATCGCCCGGAATATCGCTGGAAACCCCGATCACGTGTCGATCACCACCTTCAAGGCATGAGTATCGGCTGCGCGCGCGAACGTCTCATACGCCTCCAACATGTCCGACAACGCGAAACGATGGGTGACGAGCTGTTCGGGCCGCAGGCGCTTGGCCTCGACCGTCTTCAGGAGCATCGGCGTGCTGACGGTGTCGACGAGCCGGGTGGTGATGGTGATGTTGCGCGACCAGAGTTCCTCCAGATGGAGGTCGACCTTGGCGCCGTGGACACCGACATTGGCAATTACCCCGCCGGGCGCGACCAGTTCTTCGCATAACGCGAATGTCGCAGGGATCCCGACTGCTTCGATAGCCGTATCGACCCCCTTGCCGTCGGTGAGCTCTCGAACCAGGCTCACGACCGGATCACGTCCGCTGTTGAACGTGTCCGTCGCGCCGAACTTGCGCGCGACGGCGAGGCGATTGTCGTCGAGATCGATCATGATGATCCGGGCCGGTGCATAAAATTGCGCAGTCAGCAGGGTCGCCAGGCCGATCGGTCCAGCGCCGACGATCGCGACGCTGCTGCCCGGTGCAACCTTCCCGTTCAGGACGCCGCACTCATAGCCCGTCGGAAGAATGTCGCTCAGCATGACGAGGGCATCCTCATCGGCCCCCGGCGGGATCGCGTGAAGGCTGTTGTCGGCATGGGGGATGCGCACGAATTCGGCTTGCGTGCCATCGATCCTGTTGCCCAATATCCAGCCGCCCTCGACGCAATGCGAATACATGCCGCGCCGGCAATATTCACACCGGGCACAAGAGGTGATGCAGGAGATCAGGACATGATCTCCGGGCTTGAAGGCTCCAACCGCGGTTCCGACCTCCTCCACGATCCCGACACCCTCATGTCCGAGGATCCTGCCCGGCTCGCACGTCGGCACATCCCCCTTCAGGATGTGCAGGTCGGTGCCGCAAATGGTGGTCTTCGTGATCCGCACGATCGCATCGCCGGGTGCCTGCAAGGCCGGCCTCGGGCGATCCTCGAGACTCTTCTCGCCGGGGCCATGATAAACGAGAGCTTTCATGATCTCCTCCGTTCAACCGTTAGACGGGTTCGCCAGTCAGTGTACGAAAACGATCGGCAGGCGCTGATGATCGATCAGTTCCCGCGTCACGCCGCCAAGCACGAACTCGAGTGCGCGCGAACGCCCATAGCCACCGATCACGAGCACATCGGCTTTCTGCTCCACTGCGTAATTCTGAAGGACAGCCGACGTATCCTTACCGGATGAGCTGATCGGACAAACGCCGCCGCTATGGCCATGTCGCGCGAAAAGGCGGGCGATCTGGACACCGCCCCGGTGCTCCCCGGATTCGACACCCGGATCATCGACAATCGCAACGTCGATACGGGCATCGGGTTCGGCCAGATTGAGAAGCGCCCTCGCGGCGCGGAACGATTCAAGTGATGCGTTCCAGCCCAATACGGCGTGATCGATGGGACCAGGATTCCAGGAGGCCGGCAAAATGACCGTCGGCACGCCCGTAAACAGAAGCGCCTCGGAGATACGGCGCCTCAAGCCATCCCTTTGCCAGCGCCCGACACCCGGAATCAGCGCGATATCCGCGTACTGGCCTTCAGCCTTCACGAGACCGGGTATCAGCCCGCTGGCCTCGAACACCGAGTGAACCTCTACTTCGATCGCGGTATTCCTGGTTCGTTCGCGAACGGCCGCCAGATGTTCGTCGCGCTGGTCCTCGGATACCGTGATGGCCTGCGCGAAAGCCATGGCATCGGCCGCCGCGGCGAATGCGAGATTTTCGGTCACGACGACGATCGTAAGCGCCGCTTCATGCATACCGGCATAGGCAAGCGCCTGATCAACGGCGGTCAGGGAATGCTCTGCACCGTCCACGACGACGAGCACATGTTTGATCTGTGAAATGCTGCTCATGATCGCATCATGGCCCCGGCCATTGATGACCGCACTCCGTAACTTTACAGAGGCACCGCGTGACGCGCACTCGCCCCTGGGGCCGTGAAGAGGGCGCTTCGCGGCGAGTGCATACTCAAGCCTTCGCGTAGTTCGATGGCACCAGGACGGCCGCTCCAACAACGGCGCCACTGCGCAACCGCTCAAGCGCGACATTGGCTTGAGCCAGCGGAAAGACCGTCGTCACGGATTTGACGTTGGCTTTCTGCGCGATCTCGAAAAAGCTTGTGCCGTCTTCGCGGGTCAGATTAGCACTACTTTGGCAGATTTTGCCGAGGAGTTTCCAAAGGACTACGTCCGCAGTGCGGACATGGCCGATCGGGCGGCTTGGGGAGGCGGTCAATGATGGCTTGCCGGATCGCCGGCAAGCTCGGCTTCGGTGGCGGCCCGGCGATTCTTTTTCCCCCCCTTTGGCTTGCTTGAGGCGTAGTGACTGGAGGAAGGCGAAGGCGATCATGGACATCAGCGCGTGCCGGTGCAGGCCCTTCCATGATCGGCCCTCGAAGTGATCGAGCCCGAGTTCTTCCTTGAGTTGCTGATGCGCCTGTTCGCAGATCCAGCGGGCCTTGATGGCGCCGGCAAGCTGCTTGATCGGAGTATCGACTGGGAGGTTGGTGAGGTAGTATTTGCGCTCGCCGGTTGAGCGATGCTCGCCAATGAGCCACACTTCCTCGCCCGGCAGGTGCTGGGCGCCCATGTCATGAATGCGCTGCGGCGGACCGTCAGCAACCTTGACGCGGACCGCGGCGAAACGGGCCGAGAGTTGACCTTTGGTTCCACGCCGCCAGCTGACCTTGCGCCATGGCACAGTCTCCAACATCGCCTGCGCCGATACGGACGTGATGTTGGGTATCGCGTTCTTGCGAGGGCGGCCCCGGCCAGCGACCGGAAAGACCATCGCGACGTCGGCGGGGTAGACCTTCTGCTTGAAGGGTATGCCAACTGCCCAGGTGAGGCCACGCTTGCTCAGGCCCTGCCGGAACGGCGCGGAAAGGCCGTATCCTGCGTCGGCAAGCACGCAGCCGAAGCGGACGCCGGCTGCGTGAACCCTGTCGATCTCGGCCAGCGCAATCTCCGGCTTGGTCCGGTAGTGCCGGAAGTCCTCGGGAACTCCGGCACGTTCCAGGCGAGCCATATCGCTCGTCCAACTTTCCGGCAGGAACAGGCGCAAGCCCACCATGACTGGCACCTCGCCCGAAGCCAGAGTCAGCGACACCAGCGTCTGGCAGTTGGCGTTTTTGCCGAGGGCCGAAGCATATTGCGGCGCCACGCCAACCGAATGCCGTCCCTTCTTAGGCAAGGCCGTGTCGTCGATGATCAGCCAGGCGTCATTGGCACCCACCTGCCGGTCGGCTTCGGCAAGCAGCGCCATCTCCAGTGGTGCTTCATCCCAGACGCCGCTGCCGATGAAGTGGTGCAGCTTGTCGTAGCTGACATCGCCATCCCGCGCCGCCATCGGCTGCACGCTCTTGCGGTCACCAGGTCCAATCAGACCTGCTATGTAGGCAGGGCACATCCGACCGCGCGTCTTGTTCCGCAAAGCCACGACAAACGGCGCAAGCCATGCGTCCAGTTCGCTCCGCCAATCCCCGTTCATCGCCAGCCCCCATAAAAGCTGGCTCCCCATGAATCAGGGATTCTGCCCTTTGGGAATCCCGAAAATCACATTTCTGCCAAAGTAGTGTTAGGCTCAGGACCCATTGATTGGCTGAGTGGTCTGTGATTCAGGCTCCGCAAGGAGACTGAGCGTGAGTGACCTGTACTGGCTGACCGACGAGCAGATGGCGCGACTTTCGCCGTATTTTCCCAAGAGCCACGGCAAACCTCGTGTGGATGACAGGCGGGTCCTGAGCGGGATCATCTTCGTCAATCGGAACGGCCTGCGTTGGCGGGATGCTCCCAGGGAATACGGGCCGCACAAGACGCTCTACAACCGTTGGAAGCGCTGGGGCGAGATGGGTGTCTTCGGGCGCATGATGGAAGGCCTCGCTGCCGAACGCGCAGAGCCAACGACCGTCATGATCGATGCGACCTATCTGAAGGCACACCGCACGGCTTCGAGCCTGCGGGTAAAAAAGGGGATCGCGGCCGCCTGATCGGACGCACGAAGGGCGGCATGAATACCAAGCTTCACGCCATCACCGATGCCCATGGCCGCCCCTTGAGCTTCTTCATCACCGCTGGACAGATCAGCGATTATACCGGCGCGGCAGCCTTGCTCGACGATCTGCCCAAGGCGCAATGGATGCTTGCCGACCGGGGCTATGACGCCGAATGGTTCCGGGACGCACTCGAGCAAAAAGGCATCAAACCCTGCATTCCCGGCCGGAAATCTCGATCCTTGCCCGTCAAATACGACAAGCGCCGATACAAACGCCGTAACCGCATCGAGATCATGTTTGGTCGCCTCAAGGACTGGCGACGCGTGGCAACGCGATACGACCGCTGCCCGACCGTCTTCTTCTCCGCTCTCGCGCTCGCGGCAACAGTGCTCTTCTGGCTCTGATCAAC
>NZ_BCTX01000150.1 GCF_001590985.1 Novosphingobium naphthalenivorans NBRC 102051 | reverse complement strand
CTGGTGAGTCCAGGCGGCGGGCGATGCAGCGGTAGGGCAGACCGTCGAAGCAGTACATCATGAGAACCTCGCGGGTGAGCTGGATGCCTCGAAAAACCCATGGCGTTTGAGGCCTTTGGGTGATTCACTGCCTGTGCATTGCAGCGGAGGCGATGGTGACAGGGCAGCCGGGTTTCTTTGATCTTTCGAACCGATATGAAGCGTTGAGCGCGGCGGGCGATCCGCTCGAGCGCTTGGCTTCGGTTATAGACTTCGAGGTTTTCCGGGGACCGCTGGTTGCCGTGCTGCGTCGCAGTCCTCGCGGCAAGGGTGGCCGCCCACCCTTCGACCCGGTGCTCATGTTCAAGATCCTGGTGCTTCAGGCGCTCTATTCGCTGTCGGACGAAGCGACCGAATTCCAGATCAAGGACCGCCTCTCGTTCCAGCGCTTCCTGGGTCTGGGGCTCGACGGCACAGTGCCCGATGCGACGACCGTGTGGCTGTTCCGGGAGCGCCTGGTGAAGGCCAGGGCAATCGACAGGCTGAGGTGGCTCCGCCTTCTTGGACAGTTTGGCGGCTGAGTTAAGCTAATCCCGGTTGTCGTTCATGCCGCCTGTTTGATCATCAGATCATGGGGGGCATGCCCCCCATGATCTGATTGCCCGATCCGCCGATAGGCCTCGACCGGAGTTCTCCCGGCCAGGCCCGAGTGCGGACGCTGAGTGTTGTAATAGGTGATCCATCGGCCAAGGCCAGCCTTCAGCTCCGAACCGATCTCGAAGGCATGGAGGTAGACGCATTCGTACTTCAGGGATCGCCAGAGCCGCTCGATGAAGACATTGTCCATCCACCGGCCCCGGCCATCCATGCTGATGCGGACCTCGGCGTCGCGTAGCACGCTGGTGAAGGCTTGCGACGTAAATTGGCTGCCCTGGTCGGTGTTGAAGGTTTCCGGCCTGCCGTAGCGGACCAGTGCCTCCTCCAGCGCCGCAACGCAGAAGCCCGCATCCATCGTGTTCGACAGCCGCCAGGCCAGTACCTTTCGGGTGGCCCAGTCCATGATGGCAACCAGGTATAGGAAGCCTCGCCGCATGGGCAGATAGGTCACGTCGGCGCACCAGACGTGATTGGGCCGTTCGATCACCAGCTTGCGCAGCAGGTACGGATAGATCCGGTGCTGCGGATGCGGGGCGCTCGTACGCGGCCGTTGGTAGATCGGCGCCAGACCCATTTTCGCCATCAGCCGCCGTGTTCGTCGTCGCCCGACCTCGTGGCCAGCGCGCCGCAAATGCCGCGCCATCTGTCGGCTGCCGTACCACGGGCAGTCCATGAACGTAGTGTCGATCATCCGCATCAGCGCCAGTGCCTCCTCGGTCTCCGGCACCGGCGCGTAATAATAGCTCGACCGGCTGATCGACAGCAGCCGACATTGCGCCGCGATCGACAAAACGTGGTGAGCAGGCTCGATCATCGATCGCCTCCGTGCCACGCTCATCGACCGGAGGCCTTCGCTAAAAAATCGCGTTCCACCGGCAACTGCCCGATCTTCGCATGCAGCTTGTCCACTTCGGCCTCGCTCGCCGCCCTGGCCGCATCGCCAGCCCCAGAAAAGGTGCCTGCCATCCCCTCAATGGCCTGCCGCTTCCACGACGCGATCATCGTGTGGTGAACGCCATGCTTCGTTCCCAACTCCGCCAGCGTCAGGTCGCCCCGGATCGCTTCCAGCGCCACCTTGGCTTTGAAATCCGCGCTGTAGCGCTTCCTTGTCGTCTTCATTCCCGTACCAGTCCTTCAGGTCGGGACTAGCTTAGCACCCTGTCCGGAAAACCGGCACCACCTCAGGCTCTTTGCGCGTTTTGATGCGGCCCTGACGGATCGGGGGTACCTTGCCATGGGCGGGCAGATCATCGACGCGACCGTGGTGCCGGCCCCGAAGCAACGGAATACCGAGGAAGAAAAGGCGGCGATCAAGGAAGGCCGGATACCCGAGCGCTGGAAGGATAGCCCGGCGAACATCCGACAGAAGGACCGCGATGCCCGCTGGAGCGTCAAGTACACCAAGGCCAAGGTGAAGGAAGGCGCTGATCCCAAGGCGTTCAAGCCGGTCGATCTCGCCATCCCGATGTTCGGCTACAAGAACCATATAGGCATCGATCGCGCTCACGGCCTCATCCGCACCTGGGATGCGAGCGCGGCCAATGCCCACGACGGCGCCCGGTTACCTGACGTGGTCAGCAAGGACAACACCGGCTCGGGCGTCTGGGCGGATACGGCCTACCGCTCGAAGAAGAATGAGGCCTTCCTCGCCAAGGGCATGTTCACCAGCCACATCCACCAGCGAAAGCCGCACCGCCGTGCGATGCCCGAACGTATCGCACGCGCCAATGCGAAGCGGTCGGCGGTCCGCTCCGCCGTTGAGCACGTCTTGGCAGGACAGAAGCATCGCATGGGCCTCGTGGTGCGCACCATCGGCATCCCCCGCGCCCGCATCAAGATCGGCATGGCCAACCTCGCCTATAACTTCCAGCGCCTGGCCTGGCTCGAGGGGCGAATTGCGCCCGCATGACGCCAAAAGCGGCCAGTAGTGGCCGCCAGACCACGGAAATCAGCAGATCAGAGCATCCAAAAAAAAGGGGGCTTGCGCCCCTTCAGCGTCACCGCGCCTCCGTCACGCCGAAATTACCGGGTTCTTCGAGGTGTCCAGCTCGGGCATGGCGACGAGCGCGGCCACCATGCGGGCGAGCCGGGCGGGATCGACCGGCCCGGCGATACGGGCGGTGCCAAACCCCCACCATAGCCGCTAGCGCGCCCGCAGACGCAGCGCCGACTCAACCGCGCCCACGATGCCGCTTCCCGCGTACCGGAAACCCGTGCGCCCGCACATGAGCAAGCAGCGCGCGGGTGAGCAGAAGAAGATCAGAAGGTAGCCCAAGCTGCGCTGGTGAGGTGGCTCCACCTTCTTTGGGCAGCCTTGGGTGATATCGCGGGTCACGCAGGCCGCCACACCTGCTCGATCTTGCGCGTTCCGTTTTCGCGTTTGAGCTGTACGATGACGTCAACCGAGCGCATGACATACCGCACAACATCGTCCCATTTCATATTGGCGCCTGCCTGAAGTACCAAGAGAGCGAGTTGATCGACTGCCCGCTCGGGTGTGTCTGCATGAATGGTGCTCATCGAACCGGGATGACCAGTGTTGACTGCCCGCAGAAACGTCAATGCCTCTCGTCCGCGCATTTCGCCCAGAATGATACGATCGGGCCGCATGCGCAGCGAGGCGATCAGTAGGTCCTCCGCCGAAACATCAGCCTCCCCCGACGATCCGCGTGCCGCCAGTAAACCGACAGCGTTCTCATGAGAGAGTTGAAGCTCCGCCGTATCCTCAATCAGGATCAGCCGCTCATTCGCCGGAACCTCGCGCAGCAGAGCATTCAGAAAGGTCGTCTTGCCGGTCGATGTTCCGCCTGAGATCAGGATATTGCGATGCCCCAGCACCGCCTGCCGCAGAATATCGGTAACGGTCTCGCCATCGATCTCGACCTGTCCAGCATCGGTCTGCCGAGCATGGCCTGACTGCGTTTCAGCAAACGCACCCGCCTCATGATAGTCCTGCAGGCTGAGCCCGGCGGATACGTGCCGTCGGACCGCTAACGCCATTTCCCCACGCGTAGCCGGTGGCAGCACGATCTGCACGCGCGAGCCGTCGGGCAGCGAGCCGGACAGCAACGGATGCTCCCGGCTAATCCCTTGCGCGTTCATCGCGGCAATCTGCCGGGCGAGACGCGCGAGGCTGCGTGCTGTGAGCGCCGGAACCTCAATGCGCTCCGGAACACCGCCAATCGCCTCGATCCACACTTCGCCTGGCCGGTTGACATAGATGTCCGTTACATCGGCCCGCGTCAGAAAGGGTGCCAGCGGCTCCAGATAGCTGCCCAGATAGACGTCGCTGGCGAGCACGCTCAGCGCTCCACCGACGTAAAGTCGAGATCGCGGGCCACAAAGACCGATACGCTCGCGCCTTGGGCGATCTTAAGCGTCGGCTTGATGTCGGCCGGGTTCTGAATGGTGGTCGCCTGCGTGGTTGCACCAGGAAGCCCCACGATCACGGTATTGCTGGCCACCTTCTCGGTTGCGGCACGCACACCGATGTCCAGCGCCGACTGCAGGATGGCGCCACTGAAGCGCTGGAAGAAGTGGGTGTTCACCTTGCCCTTCACCCCAGCACGCCCCAGCGGATCGGCTGAGGGTGAGTCGAGATCGATGATCGTGCCATCAGGCCGGGTCAGCCGCTTCCACTGAATGAGCGCGCGCTTCTGCCCCAAGCTGACATCGGCCTGATAATCCCCAAAGAGGCGGCTCCCCTTGGGAATGAGCACGCGCGTGCCATCGAAGCTCTCAACATCGCGCGAGACAATCGCGCGGGCAAATCCGGCGCGGGTGGAATCCAGCGCCGTTTCCATGACCGCCTGGATCACGCTACCCTGCGGCACGGTCGTGCCGGGGTTCTTGAACGTGCGCGCCTCGACGCGGCCATCGAGCGTCTTCGAGACCGCCGCATCCCTCGGCCCTGCGATCGGTGGCTGCGGAGCCTGATAGGCATACCCTGGCCCCATAGGCGCAGAAGGCGGCGGATAGGTGCTCTGGCCGGTCTGCGGTGCCATTGGCGGAGGTGGAGCAGGCTCATAGTAGGAGACCGCCCGTGGAATGCGGACTGGCTCCCGATCTGCAGCGGACCGATTGCTTGATGCCTCTTCCAACGACTGTTGACCGGGCATCAGGTAGTCGGGCGCTGGCGGGATCGCCAATGCCGGGGGTGAGGAGATCATGCCGCCCGTTTCCGGCTGCGGTGCCAGCAACGAGGGCTGCTCCATGGTCAGGCGCCGCATCTGCAAGGCATAAAACAGGCCTCCGCCTGCAGCCAGCAGCACCGCCGCAAAGATCCAGACACCCCGATTGCCCGATGCCCTGGCAACGAGCGGACGCACATCGCCGGGATTGGGCTGCGGCTGCGGAACGGCTTCAGCCATGACCGTCCCTCTCATCGCGCCGCTGGGCCTTGGCATGCG
>NZ_BCTX01000149.1 GCF_001590985.1 Novosphingobium naphthalenivorans NBRC 102051 | reverse complement strand
TTTCATGATGCTGACGGGCCGGATGAACTGGCGCCATGGAGCCGTCGTCGTGATCGGCTGTTTCATTCTGTTCGGAGCCGCCAGCATTGTAGGCGGTATTCGTGCTGCCGCGACGGGTATGTAAGACTCCATGTCTTCCCATCTCCAGCGCACGACGGTTTTCACCGCTCTGACTAGGCCGCAGATGTTCGCAGGCGTGACCTACACGTGGTTCGTGGCGAACGGCATCCTGGCCGCCGAACTGTTCCTGATCTTCAAGTCGTTCTGGGTGATCCTGATCGCGCTGGTCGTGCATCTGGTCGGAGCGGTCCTGTGCCTGCGCGAACCCCGCTTCCTTGACTTGTGGATCGTGCGCGTCAGCCGCTGCCCGCGCGTGAAGAACCATGCCCTGTGGCAATGCAATTCCTACCGCCCCTGACTTCCGATCCCAAAGTCATCGCGCGCGAAAAAGCGGCAGGCGATCACTTGCCTTACGCGCGCCATGTCGATGACGTGACGCTGGAGACCCGCGACGGCCTGCTGATGCAGACCGTGCGCCTGGGCGGGTTGCTGTTCGAGACGGCGGATACCGACGAACTCAACTACCGCGCGGACCTGCGCGATGCGATGCTGCGCGCGATCGGTAATTCACAATTCGCGATCTACCACCATGTGGTGCGCCGCAAGGCCGAAGCTGCGCTGGAAGCGCGCTATCCCGATGCCTTCTCGCGTGATCTCGATACCCGTTGGCGCGAGCGGTTGGCCTCGCGCCAGATGTACGTCAACGAACTGTTCGTGACGCTGGTCCGCCGCCCCATGCAAGGCCGCCTGGGCTGGGCCGACCGGCTGCGGATGTGGGCCTCGCGCTCCGGCGAAGACCGGCAGGCCGCCTTCGGCGCTGAGAAGCGAGCGCTCGATGCCGCCACCGAAGCCTTGGTGGCAGCGCTTGGCAGCTACGATCCGCGCGTACTCTCGGTCTACAAGAGCGAACACGGCTATCGCTCCGAACCTCTGGAGTTTCTCTCCTACCTCTACAATGCGGATATGCACCCGGTCGGCCTGCCGCACGGTGACCTCGGACAACATTTGCCGTTCCGCCGCGTGAGTTTCGGCCAGGAAGCCTTCGAACTCGCGCCCGTCGGTCATGCCCCGCGCAAGTTCGGCGCGCTCATCTCGATCAAGGACTATCCGGCCCAGACCCTGCCGGGCATGTTCGACGAACTCTATCGCATGCCCTTCGAGATGACGGTGAGCCAGTCCTTCGCTTTCGTGGAACGCGGCGCGGCACTTGGCCGCATGAACCTCGCTCTGCGCCGCATGCGCTCGGCGGAAGATGAGGCCTTGTCGTTGCGCGACGAACTGACGCGCGCAAAGGACGATGTGGCGGCAGGCCGCGCCTCCTTCGGCGAGCACCACGCCACAATCGCCGTCCATGCCGAGAGCCTCGAAGTGCTCAATGCCGAAGTGGCCGAAGTGACGGCGGTCCTCGCCGACCTCGGCATTGTTGGAGTACGCGAGGACATTGCGCTGGAACCCACATTCTGGGCGCAGTTCCCGGCAAACTTCAAATACATCGGCCGCCGTGCCCTGGTCTCAGCCAAGAACTTCGCAGGCCTCGCTTCCTTGCACAACTTCCCGGTGGGCAAACCACGCGGCAACCACTGGGGCGAGGCAGTGACCTTGCTGGAGACCACGGCGGCAGGCCCCTACTTCTTTAATTTCCACCACAATGACCTCGGCAATTTCACCGTGATCGGGCCCTCGGGCTCAGGCAAGACCGTAGTGCTGAACTTCCTTCTGGCACAGGCGCGCAAGTTCGCCCCGCGTATCGTCTTCTTCGACAAGGACCGGGGCGCCGAACTCTTCATCCGCGCCATCGGCGGCCAGTACGACCGGCTGCGTCCCGGCGCTGCCGCAGGCCTCAATCCGCTGCAGCTTGAGGATACGCCTGAGAACCGCCAGTTCCTGACGGAATGGATCACGCTGCTGGCAGGCACGCTCGATGCCGATGAGGCAGAGATTGTCAGCGATGCGATCGATGCGAACTTCGGCCAGATCCGTATCCGTAGGCGCCTGCGCTATCTGGTCGAACTGTTCCGGGGTCATGCCCGGCCCAGGGCAGGCGATCTCTATTCACGCATGCGGCCCTGGTGGGGCGAAGGCGAACGGGCATGGCTCTTCGACAACGAAGAGGATCTGACCGACCTGACCGCTGCCACGGTCGGCTTCGACATGACCGCGATCCTCGATGATCCAGCTGTGCGCACGCCTGCGCTCCTCTACTTCTTCCACCGGGTGGAAGAACGCCTTGATGGCACGCCTGCGATCATTGTGGTTGATGAAGGCTGGAAGGCGCTCGACGACGAAGTCTTCGTACGGCGCATCAAGGATTGGGAGAAGACCATCCGCAAGCGCAACGGCATTGTCGGCTTCGCCACCCAGAGCGCGCAGGATGCGCTGGAGAGCAAAATCGCCAGCGCCATCATCGAACAGGCCGCGACACAGATCTTTATGATCAATCCCAAGGCACGGCCCGAGGATTACATCGACGGTTTCGGCCTGACCCCGCACGAGTACGAACTGGTGCGGAGCCTGCCCGACTCCTCGCACTGTTTCCTCATCAAACACGGCCAGGACAGCGTGGTGGCTCGCCTCAACCTCTCAGGCGAGAAGGACGTGCTCACGATCCTCTCGGGCCGGGAAGCCTCGGTGCGCTTGTTCGACGAACTGGTGAGTGAGACCGGCATCGACCCCGAGGGCTGGATGGCCCCCTTGCTGGCGCGCGCCTGATGGCTTGCCCCGTCGTCCATACCGGTCAGGACTTTCTCGCCACCGCGCTAGCGCATATCGACTGCCAGGCGGCTACGATCGGCGCCTATGGCTTTGGCGCGCTGGCAAGCCCCGGTTCGCCCGTCTCGCTGGCGCTTACCAGCCTGCTGACGATCTTCATCGCCCTGTTCGGCCTACGCCTGCTGCTCGGCTATCCCATGGGCACGCGCGACGTCATTGACGACGTGCTCAAGGTAGGGATCGTGCTCACGCTGGCGACGAGCTGGCCTGCGTGGCGCATTGTTGGATACGACCTTGTGATCCATGGTCCCGGGCAGATTGCACAAGTCATCGGAGGCAGTTCGGGCCTGCCGGGCAGCGCGGGCGATCTCGCCGCGCGGCTGCAGACCGTCGACAAAGGCCTTGCGGCGCTCAACGTCTTTGGCAGTGGCCGCTTGGGTGTTGCCCAAGGCGACTGGTTCCAGCTTGGCTTTGCCCGCAGTGCCTTTCTGGCAGGGACGCTGGGGCCACTGGCGCTGGTGCGGCTGACGGCAGGCTTTCTGCTGGCTGTTACCCCGCTGATGGCAGGCCTGCTGCTGTTTGGCATCACGCGGGGCATATTCGAAGGCTGGGGCCGAGCCCTCGTCATGACCTTTCTCGCCTCGATTATGCTGAGTGTGATATACGGCGTGGAATTGGCCTTGCTCGAACCCTGGCTGCAGGATGCCTTGCAGCAGCGCACCATGGACCAACAGATCCTTGACGCACCGGTCGAGATCCTTGTCGCTACGCTCAGCTTTGCGATTGTCTCGCTGGCATCCGTGTTCCTGATCGCGCGCTTGGCCTTCCATGGCGGGCTGCATTTGCCAGTTGTGTTTCAGCAGGCACCGGATCGGGGAGAAACGGCTCCTCCGCCGCGTGCAGGCTTTCTGTCAGCAAACGCAGACGAACCCTCGCGCGCGGTGATCGTGGCCCATTCGGTTAGCGAGAATCTGCGCCGGGAAGAGCGCATTGCTGATATCACGCGCGTCGAAGGCCGCTGGTCGGAGCGCTCCGGATCGGCACCGCCTGCGCTCGCCGTGCAAACCGATCAGGCGCGGCATGAGGAGGCGCTGGGCAGCACCTGGCGCCGGTCTTCCGCGCGCACCTCCAGCGCGGCGCGGCGCAGGGACCAGACGTGATGAACGATATGAGCGACGACGATCTTACCCGCTATTACGAAGAGGCCGGTTCCTGGTCGGCCGACCGCACCAAGGGCTTGACCGCCTCGAAGCGGGTTGCCTGGATCATTGCCGGGCTCGCCACAGGTGTTGCCGTGCTGGAGGCCATTGCCTTGGCGGCTCTGGCTCCGCTCAAGACGGTCGTGCCCTATACGCTGCTGGTCGACCGGCAGACCGGCAATGTCCAGGCGCTCAAGCCGCTCGACCAGCAGGCCATCACGCCCGATGATGCTCTGGTGCGCTCGTTCCTCGCGCAATACGTCACGGCGCGCGAGAGCTTCGATATCAATGCGCTCAACGCCGACTACCGCAAGGTCGCGCTGTGGTCGGCAGGTGAGGCTCGTGAACGCTATCTCAAATCTATGCAGGCCAGCAATCCGGCCAGCCCGCTCAAGACCCTGCCGAGGCAGGCGCTGGTCGAGACGGAAGTGCGCAGCATTTCGTCGCTTAGCGCGGACACCGCGCTGGTGCGGTTTGCGACCACCCGCACCGATCCGGGCGGACAGCGGCAGGCAGGCGAGAATTGGGCGGCGGTGATCAAGTATCAGTTCTCGCCGGCCCGGATGAGCGCTTCGGACCGGCTGCTCAATCCGCTGGGCTTCCAGGTGCTGCGTTACCGGCGCAATGCCGAGATGGTCATGCCTGTGGCGCCTGCTACGCCACCAGTAGGCGTGCAAGGGACATTACCAAACCAGCAGCAGGGCTCCCAGCTATGAGGGGGCTGGTGTTGATCTTGGCGCTGGCGGCAAGCCCAGCTCCTGCGCAGGAACTGCCGCCCAGGGATCCCCGGATCGAGGTGCTGTCTGCAAGCGGTACTGGTCTCCTGAACTTGCGTACGGCAACGGACGTGACGCAGACGCTGCTGTTCCGGCAGGGGGAACAGATCGCCTCGGTCATTCTGAGCGATCCTACCGCGTTCGTCATCACGGTCGCCGGATCGGGCGACAGTCTAGCGCTGCGTGCGGCAAGGCCCTCGGCCTACGGGATCATGACGGTGCGCACCAATATGCGCACCTACGAGTTCGATATGCTCGCAGGGGCATCAGGTTCCATTCCGGCTGTCATTCGTCTGGCCGATGAGCCGCAATACCACCCAGCAAGTGCGCCGCCGACAATGGCGGGTGATACCGGTGAGCGTTTCAGCTACCGGCTGTCGGGCAACAAGACGCTGCGTCCGGCGGCGATCAGCGATGATGGCAACAAGACTTACATCGAATGGGACCACGATCAGGCGA
>NZ_BCTX01000148.1 GCF_001590985.1 Novosphingobium naphthalenivorans NBRC 102051 | reverse complement strand
AATAGCGCTTTGCTTGATCGCGTTTGTTGCCATTGCCGGGGGGATTTTGTGGGTGAATATGGCGCGACGGCGCCGTCAGGCGCGTCTGCGTCGCCGCGGTATCAAAAAGCACTAATGTTGAGTGATGCAAGATCGCCACAGCAGGTCGTCTTACAAAGCCACTTACAGTTCACGCTTCCCAATATGGCATGGAAGGGCTTGTAACCCGGAGATGCCAAGGCTAACCAACGTGCATCCTCACGATGGCAGGCCATTCCACTAAGGTTTTCATGAACCATAAACTTATTTCGAGTGGTGCGTTGATTGCCGTACTGCTTTGCTCAGGATGTTCCGCACCCGCGTTGGTAGGGCGGCCAGACCTGACGATATACGAAAACAAACCTCTTCCTGAACCGGTTCGTGAGGATCTTGTCATTCCTCCCAGGCCCTACGTTCTTGGTCCGTCAGACCATTTGGATATCGATGTTTTCGGCATCCCTGAACTCAGCAAGAGCGTAACGGTCGATCTTACGGGCCAAATTGCACTGCCCTTGGTTGGCGAGCTTAAGGTTTCCGGGATGACAACGAGTGAACTTACGACTCTGCTCGCGCAAAAGCTCCAGCAAGCGCATGTTCTAGATCCCCAGGTGACTGTGAATATCTCAACTGCGGCGAGTCAGATTTTCACGGTCGATGGATCTGTGGCGAAGCCGGGTATCTTTCCTCTCTCAGGCCGCATGTCTCTCATGAGGGCGATTGCAAGGGCAGAGGGGACGACCGAGTTTGCGCGTGAAAACTATGTTGTGGTGTTCCGCACCGTCGAGGGTAACCGGTATGCTGCCTTGTACGACTTGCGTGCCATCAGGCAGGGATTATTTGATGATCCCGAGATATTCTCGAACGACATTATTTACGTTGGCGATAGCCAGGCCCGACGTCTGTTCCGCGACATCATCACGGCTGCGCCATTGATTACCACGCCGATAATCGTTCTTTTGCGATAATAGTTATCCTAGGTGGCTAACATTCATGCAGTATAAAGCTAGTGTAAACGCAATGCACGATATCGACACCTACCATACTGCTGATATGGATGGGGCGAATGGCGCAAGTTTAGATATTAACTTAAAACACATCATAGCCATTCTGGATCGGCGCAAGTGGCTGATTGCTACTGTTATTGCTGGCATATTTTTGCTGGGGTTGATTGTTACGCTGTTAATGACGCCGCAATACACATCAACAAGCATTCTGGAAATTCGTCGAGAGGATGGGAACTTTACAAACGTTGAAGGTGTCGATCCCGACACGCCAAATATGATCAATCCCGAATTTTACGCAACGCAGCAAGGGTTGTTGAATTCTGTCACGCTTGCGGAAGCTGTTGCGATTGACAATCGTCTACAAGACAGCGGTGCCTTTTTCAAAATGTTCAAGTCGAGCAAGACGAGAGACTGGTTTGAAGATGATCATTTGATTCCTGGCGCTTCAACTCGAGAAGAGCGTTTACGCGAGGCAAGGGATATTTTGCTCGAGCATGTTGATGTCTCGATCGAAAGCTTTTCAAGCTTAGCGACTATTAGTTTCACTAGTCCAGATGCAGTTTTCTCAAAGAAAATTGTTGATGCCTGGGGGGCGCATTTTATCAAGGCGACGCTAGATCGTCGTTATGCAGCCACGGCTTATGCGCGCAGATTTCTAGAAAGCCGCCTTGGACAACTTCGGAATCGGACGGACATCGCGGAGCGTCAGCTAGTCGATTACGCGGCTCGACAAGGAATCGTCAGTCTGCCTGCAGATAATGGTGCGCAAACAGCGTCCAGCAGTGGGCCGGAACGGTCACTGGTTACGGAAGACTTAGTTTCTTTGAACAAAGAACTGTCGACGGCGACGGCTGAACGTATCGCAGCGCAGAGTCGCTTGAAGTCGCGCGACGCAGCTGTTGAGGAATCTTTGTCCAATGTCGGTATCTCACAGATGCGCACCCAACGCGCAGAACTGGCTTCGCAATATGCGGATATGCTGCAGCGTTTCGATCCCGACTACCCGCCCGCTAAGGCGATACATGCCCAAATCGTCTCATTAGACAAGTCAATCGCCCGAGAAGATGCACGGGTTCAAGCCACCCTGCAAAATACATATGAGGCCGCACAAAAGCGTGAGGCTTCACTTACTGAGCAGGTTGACGAGTTGAAGTCAAAACTGTTCGATTTGCGTCGGCGTAGTACACAGTACAATGTGCTGCTCCGAGAAGCGGATACCAATAGGCAATTATATGATGCTCTGTTGCAACGCTACAAGGAAATTGGCGTCGCAGGTGGGGTAGGAATCAACAATATTGCTGTTGTCGATCCTGGCGATATTCCTGAAAAACCGGCAAGACCGAATGTGCTCGTTAATTTAGTGATTTCCTTGATTGCAGGCGCAGCCATCGGGATCGGATTAGCCTTTGTGCTCGAAATGCTTGAAGACACACTCTCCGACCCGGCGGAAGTTTCCGAGTTACTGCATGTCCCATTGATTGGCGTGGTTCCGAAGGTGGACGAAGAGCCCTTGGCAGCGCTGCTCGATCTCAAATCGACGATCAGTGAAGCCTATTTCTCGGTGCAAACATCCTTGGCATTGTCTACAAGCCATGGCTTCCCACGAACACTGGCCGTAACCAGTTCGCGCCCCGCGGAAGGTAAGTCGCTAACATCTTTAGGCTTAGCCAAGACTTTGGCGGCTCAGGGACGTAAAGTACTGCTCGTGGACTGTGACATGCGCGCACCAAGCGTTCATCATATGATGCGGCGGGATGGATCGTATGGTCTCAGCAATTTGTTGACCGGGTCAATGAAAGCTGAGGAGGCAGTTCAGACAACGGAAATCAAAAATCTCTCAATCATCGCTGCCGGTCCGCAACCGCCCAGTGCTGCTGAACTGTTGTCTGGCGCTCATTTCAAGGCTGTTCTTGATCAGCTTTTGCCGGACTTCGAATATATTATTGTCGATGCTCCGCCAGTGATGGGTATTGCGGACGCGCCGCTTCTCGCAAATCAGGTAGAAGGAGTATGTTTCGTCATCGAGGCGCATAGCACCAAGAAGTCGAGTATCCGTACCGCGTTGTCACGCTTGCGTGCGGCTGAAATCAATCTCCTCGGAGCAGTTGTCACTAAATTTGATTCGAAGCAGGCCTTTACCGGTTATGGGCACGACTATGGCTATGGCTATGGCTATGGCGAAAACCGAGATGGAGAGATGGCTGAGTAGTGATCGGGCAATGGTATGTCATTTGGTGGAAATTTTCTTCGTGTAGGCGTGGTACTAGTTGGTGGGGTGTTGGCTCTATGGATTTCTATTGGAGTCACTCTCAATTTCACGATTGCCGAACGCTATCCCGATTTGGTTCATGAATGGTGGCCTGATGGCGTAACTCCGACGGTGGTGAGTGCTGGGAGGGTGTTGTCATCCCCATCTCCCAGCGCTGCTAGTGTAGTCCAGACACGAGCTTCACTTCGTGCGGCGGCTCTCCGGGAGCCTGTAAGCAGTTACGCACTGGGCATGCTTGGCGCTGTCGCTGACTTTCAAGAGGACGAAGCGCAAGCGCAAGCGTTTTTCCAATCGTCGGAAGCTATGTCTCGCCGCAACTTGCTTACTGAGATGTGGCTGATTGAAGATGCTGTTAGCCATGGCGATGTGTCGGAAGCTCTGAGCCACTACAATAGAGCCATGCTGGTTTCTACTAAAAGCCGGAAAACACTACTGCCGATCCTAGTTTCTGCGACGAGCGAACCAGATGTCTTAGCGAATCTTCTACCGATGTTGGCTCAAAAACCACTATGGTGGAAAGCGTACGTCAATGAAATGGGTGCCAGTGGAAAAGATCCTGCAGTGATGTCGGCTGCCGTTCTGGCGTTGAAATTAGACCTTAGTGACCCAGAACAGAAGTCACTTATTGAGCGGGTTCTAAATCGGATGATCGCACTGAATGACGAGAAGGGGGCGTTACAGACGGCGAACGACCTAGAAGGCAGGACGGAGGCATATCGCACTATTCAGGACGGTGAATTTGATCAAGCTCCGGGCTTATTACCATTCGCTTGGTGGTTGAGTCAGGATAGCAATATTCAGGCTTACCGCGGCAAGGTGCCAGGCGGTGGTGAAGGTCTTTGGCTAGAGACTCATGATGATACGGGGGGTGGCATCGCAAGGCAGTTGATTGGACTCGAGCCCGGCCATTACTTATTTTCAGGTATTTTTGGCGATCAGACCTCGGATGCCGTCAACCACCTCGCCATTGAACTCAGCTGTAGACAAGGAGGCAGGCTTAGAAATTTCAATCTACCTTCTACAAAAGAAATTAGACAGTCATTTAGATTTGAATTTGATGTGCCATTGAGCAGTTGTCATACACAATGGGTAAAGTTTCGTTCCGTTCTGGGTGGCGATAATAAGGTCTGGATTGATAAAATTAATATTAAAAAGATATCTCAGTAAATATCCATCAAATATTTTACGTAATTACATTTTTAAAATTTTTTATTTACCTTTATGTGGCTTGCTGATTAAATTCCAAAGGCCGCCGATGGTGCGTTGCCAGCTTTCCAAGGCATGGCTTTGAGGCGGGAGAAGGCCTTCTTGATCGGGTTGAGATCGGGACTGTAAGGCGGAAGGAACAGGAGCCTGGCGCCACAATTGCGGATGGCCTGACGCACGGCCTGACTTTTGTGGCTGCCCAGATTGTCCATGATGACGATGTCGCCTGGAGCAAGCGTAGGTATGAGGAACTGCTCGACATAGGCGAGGAAGAGCTGGCCGTTGATCGGCCCGTCGAGCACGCAGGGGGCATTGATCCGGTCGTGGCGCAGCGCGGCGAGAAAGGTCAGCGTGCGCCAGTGGCCGAACGGGACTTTCGCGTGCAGTCGCTCCCCGCGCCGGGCGCGGCCATGTGTGCGGGTCATGTTGGTCTTGGCCCAGGTCTCGTCGATGAAGACGAGGCGCGTGGGATCAAGCTGGCTCTGGTACTTGCGCCACTGTATCCGTCGCCGGGCGATGGCAGGACGATTCTGCTCGCAGGCGAACAGGCTTTTTTTTGAACGACAGTCCCTCGCGTTCGAGGAACAGCCACAGCGCGCCGTAGCTCGCCTTCACTCCGCGGTCTGCCAGTTCGCCCAGCAGCCCTCGCAAGGTCAGGTCGGGCTCGGCCGCCACGCGCGCCAACAGCCACTCTCGCTCAGGCAACAGCACCGGCTTGCGGCGCCCGCCCAGCTTGCCCGGCGCCAACCGGCCAGTCCGGCGCTGGGACCAGCGCACTGCACTGGCAACGCTCACTCCGAACTGTCCCGCTGCTGCCCGAGCAGAAGCGCCCGACCCCATCGCAGCAAC
>NZ_BCTX01000147.1 GCF_001590985.1 Novosphingobium naphthalenivorans NBRC 102051 | reverse complement strand
CTAGTGCAAGGCGCTGAACTTATGGCTATTGCTTGCCGCCGAACCGGTAACGCTTGCCCGAAGGAACGCCCATGGCCTCCGTCAGTCCCCGCAGGGGCCGCAACATCGCGCTGCTCATAGACGCCGACAATGCCTCGCCTTCCACGCTCGAAACGGCGCTGACGATCCTGGGCGATCTCGGTACGGTCAACGTGCGGCGGATCTACGGCAACTGGAGCCGGCCGGGGCTAAAAGGCTGGGCTGCGCTGGTCCATCGCTATGCGCTGGAACCGCAGCAGCAGTTCGACCTCACCAAAGGCAAGAACGCCACCGACATGAAAATGACGATCGATGCCATGGACCTGCTCTATGATGGGCACGTGGATGGCTTCGGCCTCATGACCAGCGACAGCGATTTCATGCCGCTGGCGATCCGTATTCGCCAGAACGGCACGCCGGTCTATGGCTTCGGCACGCGGCGCACGCCGGAAGCTTTTCGCGAAGCGTGCACCCGGTTCATCGATCTCGATGCCTTGGCGAGCAAGGAAGAACAGGAAAGCGCCGGCAAGACACCGTCGGTGCCCGTGGTCGATGCCGAGCTGGTCAAGCTGCTCGGCGATGCCTGGCGTGCCAGCACGCGCGATGAGGACGGGTTCGCCAGTCTGTCAGAGATCGGGCAGAGGGTGGCCAACCGGTCCAGCTTCGACGCGCGCAGCTACGGCTTCTCGCGCTTGTCGGAACTGGTGCAGTCCTTGCCGAACTTCGCGACCGACAAGCGCGACACCGGGCTCTATGTGAAGCGGTTGCGCTGAAACTTCACGTTTTTTGGCACTGAGGGGCGTGAGGGGGGCCGCGGTCTCATTTCCCATAGTGGAATGATAATAGATATTCTGCGGGCGGTCTTTTTGGGCCTGTATGTGAAACGCGGATACGTTTTTGGTGGGTCTGGTTTCGTGTTGATGGGGGGAACGCTCGGCCTTGGTCTGGTCGGGCTTCTGGCAGGGGTGAAGCGGTTCGCTTTGCGACTGGCGATTTCGATGCGCGTTCTTGTGTCGAGGTTCTCATTGCGCGGGAGATGCCCGCGTGACGGTTATGGTTGATTGGCTCAAGGTCGAGTGTCCCGATCCGTTCGGTCAGGTTATCGACGCTGGCCACGTCATGAGTGTTCGACAAGACGGCTCGCTGGAATGGGCAACGGCCAAGCGGCTTCGGGTGCAGGGCAGCCACTCCTCCAGCTACAGCGTTCGTAATGTGATGGGGCGTGATATCGACGACGAGGAATTGCCAGTCAGCCGACATCGTTATGGGCTGCAACTGGACGGCAATCCGTCGAAGTTCCTTCAAGGTCATAATTTGTTCGGTCCCGCCGATCCTCTTGACCTTCTTGAGCGTACGGTTGCCAAGGTCGGTGACGCCTTGGGGATCAAAGTTGGTTGGGCGGATTACGGCTTGGCGGACATTCAGCGGATCGACCTCACCAGTCACTGGCTGTTGGACAGGGAAGGGGATGTTCTGCCCTTCCTGCAGGCCATGCAGGAACGTGTGTTTGTGCCTTACCGTGGTCGGGGCACGTTTCACGCGAACAAGCCCGAGACGCTGTATTACGGCTATGTCGACAAAGGAAAGCGTCAGCCTGACTGGAAATTGAAAATCTATTGGAAAGGCGAAGAAATTCGCAAGAACGATCCAATGCTTTGGTCGCGTCTTGCTGGTGTTCCCGGCGCCCATGAAGAACTTCTTCGGACGGTTCGTGTCGAATTAACTTTGCTGACACCGGAACTGAAAAGGCTTAAACTGCGTAAAGTCGGGGCGTGGTCCCCGGAAATGGTTGCCTACGTGTGGGCCTTGTACGTTGATCGTTTGGATTTTGGAGCTTTGGAGATGAATTTAGACTTGATCGATACGAAGATGGCGGGCCTCAAGCCTCGCCATCAGCATGCAATCGCGGCGTGGAAGGCGGGCAATGATCTGCGCGAAGGCATGTCGCACCGGTCGTTTTACCGCCTGCGTAAGGACATTCTGGCGGCGTGTGGTTTCGACATCAAACAGCCGCCTCCAAAATCGAACGTGGTGCCGCTGATGCGGATCGTCACAGCAAAACCTGCCCTTCATCCCATCTGGGCCGACGATCTCACATCAGCGTTGATGGCGGCCTAAGCTCTACCCGCCATCGCACCACTAACGGGGATCGGTCTGCGGGCCGGTCCCCGTTTTCGTTTTGGGCTTGCGCCCAGACTCGAACCGTGATTCTTAGAGTGCGATGGGATGAAGGGCAAACTCTGGAGTTTGTTCTTATGCTTTACGTCGAAGTTGCCGAGACCGGTTTCACGCCCGCCAAGCCTACGAATTATGACGGTCGCCCGGGCTTCTCGGACCCCAAACAGCAATGCTTCCTGCACGGGGGTGGCAAGTACCCGCTGACGTTCACCGTCAAGTTGCCTCCCAATTCCGGGCCTCTTCGTCCTGGCTTCTACGGCCTCGCGGGCGATTGCTGGAAAATTAACGAGTGGGGTTATCTCAATATCATCCCGTCGAAGCTTGAATTGGTTCCGCTCGATGAGTGGGTGGCCGGCCTTCCGAAGCCCGGTTCTGCGAAATTGGCGGCGGCCTCTTAAGTAGACCGCTCGTGCAAACGGAAATCATGCTCGTTTGTCGGCCAGCGGTCGATAATATCGCTGTAGCGCCCTGCGGCTCTGTGTCCGGGGTGGGCTACATTCCAACGATGGTGGAAATTCCGCAGCTTACTGCGTCGGAGGTCGCTGAACTGGAGGCCATGGCCGTGCCGTTCAACTATGCCGAAGCCGGTGAGTTTTTCGCGTGGCCTATCGCGGCTTTGATCGGAATTTATCTGGCCGCTTATGCGGTTGGGAGCCTCTGGAAAATCGTTGGGGATAGCTGATCTTCGTTTGCGTCCCGAAATCTGGGCGGCGTTGCTTCGTCCAGGTGCGCGCCGGGCGCTCTCCCGGCATCGACCATAGGGGCTTTGCTCAATGAAGAAACTGAACCTCGTTGCCGCTGCATCGGTCGCAGTGGCCTCCGCGATCGCTGCGGCTCCGGCTTTTGCCACGCCTCCCGATCTCACGGATCTGTCTGCCGCTGTCGATTTCTCGACTGTCGGCCCGGCGATTCTCGCTGCCGGTGCCCTCGGCCTCGGGATCAAGCTGTCCATGGTGGCGGTGAAGTACGTTCGCCGGATCGTCGGCGGCGCCTGAGCTCCGCCGCTCTATCGATGTTCACCCCGGGGGGGCGGGTTGGTCCCCGTCCCCCTTTCCTTTGAGGAGGGCTGTCCGTGGTACAGGTCTGGTGGAATTTGCTCGCTACTGTTGCCGGGATCGTAACTGCCTGCGTCGTGATCGCTGGGCTTCGCTCGGGGGAGGGTCGCTAGGATGGTCCTCCGGTATTTCCGTGAGCGGTTTAACTGGCGGCGCGCGCTGATCGTTTTCGTGGTCATTCAGTCCTGTTTGATGGTCGAGCGTGCCAACTCGCAGGCGCTTGCCAAAGCGGCGGGTGCTGGCCGGTTCAACAATGCTGTTACGCGCGTGATCATGAATCGCGCCAAGCGCATGGGGTTCGCTGCTAATGACAATGTCGTTAATGCCACTCTTTCCGGTCTTGGTGCTGCTGGCACTGATCTCGCTATCTCGGCCGGTGCGGCTATCGCTTTTGGCACGCCTATTGGTTGGGGCTCTATCATTCTGGGCGGCCTTGCCGTGGGCGCAATTACCTATTTCGGGCTGAACAGCGGCTTTCCTTCGATCCAGACACGTTACGAGGGCAACGGGACTGTCCTCGGTTCCCCGGATACTCAGAATTTCGGAAATCTGAGGCTTTCCGCCAACACTACGCCTTCGCAGGCGTCGCAAGGCATTTATCAACTGACCTTCAATCCGGCCAGTATTAAGTTCGATCAGGTTGGTAGTGGCAATACATATGCCCGATTTGTTAACGTTGGAATGGACGCTGATCAAAGTCCCGCTGCCGGGGAAATTCAATATCCGGTTTACAAGAATGTTATTTGTGTTGGGCAGGTGGAATATTCGTTGGTCGTTTGCTTGTTGAACTTCATCAATAAGCAGGTTGATCTTCGCGGAAGGCCCGGTGCTGGTCATTTTTTCTGGGATCAATCTCAAACCGGTTGGGTGATCAAGCGGGCAGCGTACCAGGACCCGAACACTGGCGTCGTTTATCCCGCTATCACTCAAAGTTTGTCGTTCTTTGATAGCACGAAATATACTGCTTCTAATGGCGGAGTAGCTATCAACAACGTGGGTCGAAATGATCAGGCACAACCTGTTGCAATGAAGTCAGCAGACACCGGTTCAAATTTCATACCTACAATTCCGACATTAGGTTACGAACCGTACCAGAGCGATGCGTGGTATTACTTCAGTCAGCTGCCTACATCTCGCCAAAGCCAAGAGGTGAACCCAGATGTGGTAGCGGATACGGCGAATAAGCTTTGGCAGGCCGCAGCTCAGACGCCGGGCTATAACGGCCTCCCGTATTCGATTAACGATCCGATCACGCACGCTGACGCGGAGGCTGTCCGCGTCGCTGATCCCGCAGCTTGGCCTCAGGTGGCCGATCTGGCGGACCCACTCTTTAATGCCGGGGATCAACCGTCGATCACGTTTCCTGACAACGTAAATATTCCGACCGATGATCCTGCGACTATCGGCGATCCTGCTCTTGATCCGGCGCCAAACGCTAATCCGATTTCCGACCTCGGCGGTGATCCGGGTATTGCTCAGCCTACGTTGGATGATGCACCCACTTGGGCGGAAATTGCTGATCCGTTATTTACGTGGTTTCCGGCGATTGGGTCTTTGGACATCCCCGGTGGCACTTGTCCCACGGATAGTTTCGATTGGAACGGTGAGACGTTTACTCTGGATCAGCATTGCCAATTCTTTGAGGATTGGCGCAGCGTGATCGGTGCCGCAATGATAGCCGTTTGGACCATGGCGGCTTGCGTCGTCATTTTGAGGGCCTAACCATGTACGCTATTCTTATTTCCGCATTTAATACTGTTCTTGGGTGGGTTCTTCGTGCCCTTGTATTCAAGGTAATTGTCTTTGGCGTTCTGCTGTTTGTCACAACGGAGGCAACGCAATACATGCTTGAAAAGCTAACGGAAGTTGGAAACCCTACCGATACGTTGCAGTCTTCGATATCTGGCATAGGCTCCGGGGCTCTTTATTTCATCGGCCTGCTGCGTCTCGATGTCGGTATTCCGCTTATTCTGTCTGCTTATGTTACCGGGTTTGCGATCCGCAGGCTTCCGATTATCGGTTGACTATGACTGTCATAATCGACATAACTATTTGGTCGATTATGACAGTCGAAGAGGGCTTTTCTTATGCGGCGCTTTTTCTTCTTTCTGCCTGAATTTCTGGTTTTCAGTTGGATTATCGGTGGTGGTGTCGTGATTGTGG
>NZ_BCTX01000146.1 GCF_001590985.1 Novosphingobium naphthalenivorans NBRC 102051 | reverse complement strand
CGGTGTTCTCAGTTTGAGGCTCTCATCGATGCGACAAGCACTGAGACGCTGCGCAAAGACCCCGACACGCAGAGTTCGAGAGGAAACCGCCATTCGCAGCAGCATCAGGAGGTGCGACCGATGGACACCCTGTTGTACTTTCTCGTTTTCGGAGCGCTATTCTTCTTCATGATGCGCTTTGGCTGCGGAGCCCATGTGACAGGGCATGGACATGGTCATGGGCATCACATGCATGGGGATGGCGGTGAGCATGGCCCAAGCCACCACTCGCCCGCCTGGCAGCCCCCGCCGCAGGGTACGGACCCCGTCTGCGGAATGACGGTGAATCCGGGCGAGGCCAAATCGAGCGTGTTCGATGGCGCGGTTTATTACTTTTGTTCGGAAAAGTGCCGGCTGAAATTTGAAGAGGATCCAATGCCTTTTCTGCAGGGCGGATCTGCCGGTCAAGTCATGGAGAACTCAAATGGCGGCTGAAACTTCCTCCACCGGAACTGCGAGAACTGTCCCCGTTCTCGCGCTGGGCATGGCCCTTTCGCTGTTCCTCGTCATCTCATACCTGCTTTGCATCGCTTTGTACTTCCTGTCACCCGGCATGGTCGAAGGTCATGCGATGCTCGTACTGTTCCTGCCCGGCTTCAAGCTGCTGAGCTTGCCGAGTTTCATTCTCGGCCTTGTTGAAAGCTTCGGCTACGGCTGGTTCATTGCTCTGGTCTTTGCACCCATCTACAATTTCTTTGTCGTGCGCTGGCCCTGACGGTCGCTCGCAGTGACTGGAGATACGACAATTGTCGGCGCAGGACCAGCGGGCCTCGCCTGCGCCATAGCTCTGGCGCGGGTTGGCCGCTCCGTTGTGGTTCGCGAATGGCATGATCGCGTCGGTGCGCGATTTCACAACGACTTTCAGGGGTTAGAAAACTGGACCCGCAACGAGGACGTGTTGCACGAACTCAAGCAAGCCGGAATCGATACAAAATTTGAAAAAGTAGCCGTGTCGGCGGGAACCGCGTTCGATGCCAAGGGCCGCCGCTACAGCCTGAACAGCGAATGGCCGCTCTATTATCTGGTCCGACGTGGTTCCGGCCAAGGAACGCTTGACCGCGCCCTGCTCGCACAGGCCATTTCACTTGGCGTCGAAGTTCGGTTCGATGACAGGGTACGGGAGGCAAAGGAAACCGACATCCTGGCAACAGGACCGAGAACTGCGGACGCAATTGCTGCAGGCTATGTGTTCGAAACGGACATGGCCGAGGGAAGCTGCTTGCACTTGATGATGACCTGGCTCCGTCCGGCTACGCATACCTTTTGGTGTATGGCGGCAGAGGGACAGTCGCCAGTTGCATGTTCAGAGGGTTTCGCGAGGAAGCCCAGCATGTTGCCCGAACGGTGAAATTCTTTCGCGATCGCGCCGGTCTCGTGATGAGCAACCCCAAGACGTTTGGCGGCTATGGAAATTTTCGATTTCCGTACACGGCGCAGCAGGGCGGTCGCCCCGTCATCGGAGAGCAAGGAGGCTTTCAGGATCCTCTGGCCGCCTTCGGGATGCGCTACGCTTTGCGATCGGGCATACTTGCCGCCCAGAGCGTCATTACGGGCGCGTGCTATTCCGATCTATGGCAGCAGTCTCTCGGCCCCCTCATGAAAGCAGGAGCGGTCAACAGATACCTGTTCAATCTGGGCGGGGACGCGCTTCGCTGTCTTGCCCTGTCGAGGCTTGAGCATCGTGATGCGCGGATTGGGTTGCAGCGAGCCTATCGTCCATCGCTGATCAGTGCCTTGCTGTTTCCCTTCATCAAAACGCGCATAGGCGTTTCATTGGAGGATCCGAGTTGCAGCCATGAGAACTGCGATTGTGTCTGGTGCCGATCCGTCGCCCAAGGAAACGCACCAACCTGCTGCTGAGGCTGAGCCATTGTCCGCAGTGGGTGTCTGAGAGCCTCAATTCCCGAGGGTGCGCGCCAAATCAACTGCGAGAACCGGAACGAAGCCGTTCAAATCACCGCGGGCGATCGCTTTGTTTCGTGTGCGATGGACAAAGCCCTATTCGCTCCGGCTTGATCCTTTTGCAGAGTGGCGTTGCAGCCTCCGGCAATGCTGTTGCCAGGGTCATCCGTTTGCCGAAAGGAATTCATCCAGTTGACCAAGAGGTCCGGATCGGTCTCCGCAACTTCCATGAGTTTGTCGGGATTCAGGATGCTGAGGCGCCGATAGTGAAGCTCGACAATCCCTTCCGAACGCAAGTCGCGCAGCACCCGGTTTACATGAACGCTGCTCAGACCCACTGCGTCTCCCACATGTTCTTGGGTCAACGGCAGATGCATGTCATTGATCTGCTCGCCCGGCCATTGCGCCCGGCAGCGAACAAACAGTTCCAGAATGAGGTGGGCGACGCGCTGATGTGCGGAATGCCGGCCCACGCTCGTCAAATGATCATAGGCCAGACTACGATCACGGGCAGTGAGCCAGGCGAGACGCAATCCAAGATCAGGAAGTTGCCGACACAGCTCGATCAACGCCGAATGCCGGATCGCACAGACGGTCGCCTCTGTGAGGGCCTGGACGCCATAGCTCGCCCTTGCACCCGCCACGGACTGAAAGCCGATTACCGCACCAGGCAAAATGAAATCCAGTATCTGTCGGCGTCCGTCTTCAAGAAGCGCATAGCGAAAGGCCCAACCACTGGTGAGATTGTAAATGGAATCGCAGGGCTGGCCGATGGGTAATATCTCCTGTCCCGGCTTGAACCGGCGATCGCCCGATCTACGTCGCTGCAGCAGCGAAAAATCGGCTCCGGCGATATCGCTGCAAAGGCCGTCACGCCGCGCCAGGCAGGTCCGGCACTGGTCCGGTAGAGATTTGGCGTTTCGCAGCATACCCAGCCTCCGTGAAATCACGCCCGCTTCATCAAATTTAACACATTCTCTTCAAGGCCGAAAATTCGGTGGTCACCTTGACGTAGGTCAATGCCGTTATTTCAATGTGGTGGGTATTTGCGAATACGTAGTTCCCGCAATCAAGATTCCTCTTGTGGCGCAATAATTTGATCGCTGTTCTCTTGCAGCCGGGATAAGCCTTGATACGCCAAGAGTGCGACGAAAATGTTTGATCCAGTTCATAGTTTCGCCAGGCTCGGAGTTCCAAATTTCCACCCGTGAGCAAGTCGAATCACATATCGTCATCCAAGGAGGGCATCGTGGACGGCATTACTGCGGTGACCGTCATGCGCAGCGGCGCCGACTATATGCTGTGTCCGTTTTTCGGGAAGTGCGATGGGCTTTTGACAGTTTCGACCGGGACTATTGCCGTCCAGTTCATACCAAACCCTTTGCGTAGCGCGGAACGCCTGTCCGACCTGATTATCGACGCTGGGGTGTCACGCGTCATCTGCGGGTTCGTGCCGGCGTCTGAGCAACAACGGCTTGAGGCGGCGGGCGTTGACGTGCGTCTCGGCTCCTGCACCTGCGGAGTAGATCAATTGATCGTCGATTTCGCGGATCTGCCCAAGGCTTGAAGGCTGGGTTTCCCGGCCGGCCTGTTGGCCGCGCTGCGCTCTCGAACACCATGGTCGATCCGGGGCAATGGGAGCGCTTCAATTCCCAGGGGGATAGTTGATGAAATTCTTTGAGGGCTGATCCGCTCGCGAACGTATCTGTTCCGGGGAGCGCCGAATTCCGGCGCGGTGAGAACGATTGACCAAACGCTCATGAATTTCGATGTTCAACAGGATCGGCGATGAGTTCCGGCGGGACCGAAGATGGCATGTCCCAAGAGGGCATCACACCGTTCCTACGTGTCCTGCGGCTGATCCTGCACTCCTTCCTGCGCCAGCGAATGGCATGGCCGGGCCACCGCCCCGAGGACATGGACATTGCTTTTGACATAGAGACCATGGCCGGTACGGTCGGACTTTCCACTGGAGATATGGCAGCCGTGCTTGACCAATTGATCGGTGGCGGACTGATCTTCTGGCAAAATGGCGTGCTTCGGGTCATGGACCCGGACGGTCTTGTCGATGCAGCAAGGGTCGATCCAGCTCAGCTCTCGGACTGGTTGTCGAACTGATGATATTACGAATTATCAATATCTTAATCGCAAATCTGCGAATTCTCTAACCTGAAGCAAGGATTCGCATGCTCCACCTGCGAGATATTTTGGATCGCTGACATCTTCCGGGCAGTCAGCCTCAGGCAACGCAGGGGACGCTATGCGCATTTGGCCGCAGCAAACGGATAGAAGTCATTCCGATATCAGAGACGCTCGCAGCGCTCCGGCGGTCAAAGCCATAGGGCTCGCCTTTGCGGCATTCGGCTTGTCGCAGCCACTACCCGCCCTTGCCCAGACCCAACCCTCGATCGCCGATCTGGAAAGGCGCGTGGAAGCGCTCGAAGCGCAGGTCAGGCAGGCGGCACAAGCCGAACAGGAACTGCAAGCTCTCAAGGCTGAACTGGCTGAGGTCAAAGGCAGGACAGCCAAGGCGGAAAGCGATGCCTCGCAGGCGCAGAGCACAGCAAATCAGGCGCAAAGTGACGTGACGAGGGTTGCTGCGGTCAATCCTGCGCCGCCTGACGACAATTCGCTGATTCGGTTTCAACTCACCGGCTCGGTAGTCGCTGATTTTTCGGCGAACGACGCCCCCGGTTCGCACAGTTCCTTTGGTGAAGCCAAATTCCTGCCAATCTTCCTCGCGAGCTATGGGGACAGACTGCTGTTCGAGGGACATATGGAAGTGTCTTCGACGTCGGACGGTGAAACCGATACGTCGCTCGAATATGCCCAGTTGGACTTCCTCGTGAACAAATGGCTCACAGTCACCGCCGGCAAGTTTCTGACGCCCGTTGGCCAGTTCCAGCAATCGCTGCACACGCCCTGGATCAACAAGCTGCCAACGCGACCGGTCGGTTTCGTCGAAGACGGCGGTGATGAGCCATTGTCCGATATCGGCGTCATGGTTCGCGGCGGTTTTCCGGTAGGTTCCATGAAGGCTACCTATGCTGCCTTCGTCGGCAACGGGCCGCGCATGGGCGATGCTGGACCGGTTCTCGAAGGTTTCGGCGGTGACGACAATTCCGACAAGGCCTTCGGCGGCCGTGTGAGCATCTTTCCCATACCCCATCTCGAACTCGGCCTGTCCGGCATGCATGCACGGATCAAGGGTTTGGAGGCCGTGTCCGGCACGGTTTCCCAAGCAGACTATGCGCTGATCGGCGGCGATTTCGCATTCACGAAGGGCTATTGGGACATCCGCGGTGAATATATCCATTCGCGCCTTGATGCGATCGCCAGTGCCTTGACCCCGGATGATCTCCTGCCAACCGACATTCCCAGGACGACATGGAATAACTGGTATGTTCAGGCAGCCTATCGGCTCGCCGGGATTTTCGACAATCCGATCGTCGCAAAGATTGAGCCCGTCGTCCGTTACAGCCAGCTTCGCGTCAATGGCTTCTCCGACTTTCAGGAGAATGAGGAAAAGCGCTGGTCAGTTGGCCTGGACTATTGG
>NZ_BCTX01000145.1 GCF_001590985.1 Novosphingobium naphthalenivorans NBRC 102051 | reverse complement strand
ATCATCCATAACCACCTCGACGCGGCGATGGAGGCGGCCAATATCACCGGCGCCACCGGCACGCTGAACCGGCAGGCCAAGTCCGCCGGCCGCTCGGCTTTCGAGAGCGCTAAGCAGCGTTTCTTCGGCCATCTGCTCACCAGCATGAAGACGCCGACCCTGATCCGGTCGATCACCAGCGACCTGGAAGCCGGCCACGCAGCCGTCATTCAGATCGTCTCCACGGGCGAGGCGTTGATGGAGCGCCGGCTGGCCGAGCTGCCGACCGAGGAATGGAACGACGTCCGCGTCGACATCACGCCGAGGGAATATGTTCTCGACTACCTCGCCCATTCCTTCCCGGTGCAGCTCTACGAGCCGTTCACCGACAGCGAAGGTAATCTGTCGTCGCGGCCGGTCTATCGCGACGGCCAGCCCGTCGAAAGCCGCGAGGCCGTGGCGCGCCGCGACGAGCTGATCGCGCAGCTTGCCTCGCTGCCGCCGGTGCCCGGCGCGCTCGATCAGATCGTCCAGCATTTCGGCACCGAGCTGGTGGCGGAAGTTACTGGCCGCTCGCGGCGCATCGTCCGCAAGCGCGCGTCTTCGGGCGGCGACCGTCTCGTCGTCGAGAACCGCGCCGCCGCCGCCAATCTCGCCGAAACCCAGGCGTTCATGGATGACAGCAAGCGCATCCTGATCTTCTCGGACGCCGGCGGCACCGGCCGTAGCTACCACGCCGAGCTTTCGGCGCGGAACACGCGGCTGCGCGTCCACTATCTGCTCGAACCCGGCTGGAAAGCGGACGCCGCCATTCAGGGCCTCGGCCGCACGCACCGGACCAACCAGGCGCAGCCGCCGCTGTTCCGGCCCATCGCCACGGACGTCAAGGCGGAGAAACGCTTCCTCTCCACCATCGCCCGCCGCCTCGACACGCTGGGCGCTATCACCCGCGGCCAGCGCCAAACCGGCGGGCAGGGCCTGTTCCGCCCCGAGGACAATCTGGAAAGCGCCTATGCCCGCGATGCGCTGCGCCAGCTCTATCTCCTGCTGGTGCGCGGCAAGGTCGAAGGCTGCTCGCTCGACCGCTTCGAGTCCGCCACCGGCCTGAAGTTGATGGACGCGAACGGCATCAAGGACGAGCTGCCGCCGATAACCACCTTCCTCAACCGGCTGCTGGCGCTGACCATCGAGCTTCAGGGCGTCCTGTTCACTGCTTTCGAGCAGCTTCTTGCCGCCAAGATCGAGGGAGCAATCGCCGCAGGCATCTACGACGTCGGGCTCGAGACGCTGACGGCGGAAGGCTTCACCGTCACCGACCGCCAGACGATCTATACCCATCCGGGCACGGGCGCGGAAACCCGGCTGCTCACCATCGCGCAGCGGACTCGCAATCACCCAGCCACGCTGGACGAGGCGCTCACCTATCTCGGCGAACCCGGCGCCAGGCTGCTGATCAACGAACGCTCGGGCCGCTCTGCCGTCCAGATCCCCGCCACCTCGATCATGCTCGACGATGGTGAGATCGAACGCCGCGTCCGGCTGATCCGGCCGATGGAATCGCATACGGTTCCGGTAAAGATGATGGGTGAGACTCATTGGACCGAGGCAGAGCGGAACGCCTTCGCTGCGGCCTGGAGCGCCGAGGTCGCAGACGTCCCGGCGTTTTCCGACAGCACGATTCACATCGTCGCCGGTCTGTTGCTGCCGATCTGGAAGCGGCTGCCCAACGAGTCCACCCGTGTCTATCGGCTCCAGACCGACGAGGGCGAGCGGATCGTCGGCCGCAAGGTCTCGCCTGCCTGGGCGGCCAACGCAACCACGACCGGCGCGGCGACGCTCACACCAGCCGACGCCTTCATGGCGCTAATGGATGGCCGCACCATCCTCGACCTCGCCGAGGGGATCCAGCTTCGCCGCGTCCGCATCATGGGCGCCGAGCGCATCGAGCTGTCCGGCTTCACCGACACGATGCGCGAGCGGCTCACCGCCTACGGCCTGTTCCACGAGATCATCTCCTGGAAGCTCAGGATGTTCCTGCCGACAGATGCCGCCGGTCCCATGGTGCTGGAGCGCGTGCTGGGCCGCTATCCGGTCCAACGCATCGGCGAACGCGAGGCGGCGTGATGACCCGTCTCGACGCTTCCGATCTGGCGAACCGTCTCGGCCGGGAGGCCGAGGCGGTATGCCGCCATTATCTCGGCGCCGGCCATCGCCAGGGCAATTACTGGCAGGTCGGCGATGCCCGCAACACGCCCGGCCGCTCGATGTTCGTCCGGCTCAAGGCGACGGCGAAGGGACCGGCAGGCAAATGGACCGACGCCGCCACCGGCGAGCATGGCGATCTGCTCGACGTGATCCGGGAAAGCTGCGGCCTCATCGACTTCGCAGATGTCGTCGTGGAAGCCCGGACTTTCCTCAGCCTGCCGCGTCCCGAACCCGCGCCGGCGACGAAGAAGCGACCAAGCACGTCAGCCCCGTCAGGCTCAGCCGAAGCGGCAAGGCGATTGTTCGCCATGTCGCAGTCGATCGCCGGCACCTCTGTAGAGGCGTATCTCCGCAATCGCGGCATTACGGCTTTGCACGGAACCGGAAACCTCCACTTCCATCCGCGCTGCTACTACCGGCCCGACGGTCATGGCCCGACCGAAACCTGGCCAGCGATGATCGCCGCCGTCACCGATCTCAGGGGCACGATCACTGGCGCGCATCGGACCTGGCTCGCTCCTGACGGCTCCGGCAAGGCGCCGATCGATACGCCGCGCAAGGCGATGGGCGACCTGCTCGGTCACGCCGTCCGTTTCGGGATCGCCAGCGAGGTGATGGCGGCAGGCGAAGGCATCGAAAGCGTCCTGTCGGCACGTCAGGCGATACCGCACATGGCGATGGCGGCGGCGCTCTCCGCTGCCCATCTGGCCGCCATCCTGTTCCCCGAGACGCTGCGCCGGCTCTACATCGTCCGCGACAATGACCCGGCGGGCGACAGCGCGCGGGATAGCCTGGTCGAACGGGCGAACACGGCCGGGATCGAGGCCATCGTGCTCTCGCCGGTTCTAGAGGACTTCAACGAGGATCTCCGGCGCCTCGGCATCGACGCGCTCCGCGGCAATCTGCGGGTACAGCTCGCACCGCCGGACGTCGCCCGTTTCTGGCTCGAAGCGGCATAGTCGTCGGCAAGGAGTGTCGAGGCCGCAATCCTCATGCCCGCCCGGATGCGTTCAGCCTTCGGAGAGGACCGCGCCTCGGCCTTCGAGAGGGCGATCGGCCGTCGGCCGGGCCGGATCGGCAATGGCTGCGGCCGACGATTTTCCGGCGCGGCCCCTCGGGCCGCTTTCCATCGCGAAGCAAAATCGCCGGCCTTCGCCATCCTTCGCTGCGCTTCGGCCCTCTCGCTTCGCTCCGGGTGCAGGTCCGTCCCGCCCGACGGCTTCGTCGCCATGAAGGCCGCGACGGTCGCGGTCCAACCGACGGAGCATCCCATGAGCGAGCACGACGACTACGAACCCGAACACGCTGCATCGCCGACCGACCAGATCGCGCAGGACCTTCAGCTCTACGGCTACCGCCCTTCGGAAGACGAAGCCGATCCCAGGCCGGTGCCGGAGGACCTCATCATCGAAGGCGCCGTCGCCGATATCTTCGACGCCCTAATCTCCACCGTGGCCGATACCAGCCTCGATCCTGACCTCGACGATCTCCTCTGGTCGACCGTCAACATGTTCCACCGCGCCGTCGAGCGAGCCGACCGCAAGCTCGACGACAACGAGCAGGCGCAGAAGCGCCTCCAGCGCGAACAGGATGGCTCGGAGATCAAATCCGTCCAGCTCGAACGCCTAATCGATCTTGGGCAGTCGCTGATCGAACGCCGCGACAGCCTGGAAGTCTTCCGCGACAGTGCCGCCGACCACTTCCATCGCGCCACCGGCTCACCCTGGTCCCAGCGCACTGGATCGCGGGTCAACCATCGCCACCTGACCGCCGCGATGATCGACAGCCGCGACTTCATCGCCGCCAAGCGCCGCGCAGAAACCGAAGTGCTCGTGCCCGCAGGGCCGAAGATCGCCTTCTCCGGCGGCGACACCGCCGACCACAAGCTGATCTGGGCCAAGCTCGACCAGGTTCACGCCAAGCACCCGGACATGGTGCTGATGCACGGCGGTTCCCCGAAAGGCGCCGAAAAGATCGCGTCGCGCTGGGCCGAAACGCGCAAGGTGCCGCAGGTCGCCTTCAAGCCCGACTGGACGAAGCACGCCAAGGCCGCCCCGTTCAAGCGCAACGACGCCATGCTGGCGATCACGCCGATCGGTGTTTTCGTCTTCCCCGGCACCGGCATCCAGGACAATCTCGCCGACAAGGCTAGGAAGCTCGGCATCCCGGTCTATCGGTTCGGCACGGGCGGCGCGTAAGCGCCGCCAAACCCTCCACCTTGAAAATTGATGGCATATTTTCTATCTTGCTATCAACGCTATCACTATCGAACGAGATGCTGTCATGCCCGCAGTCACGATCCGGAACCTGTCCGACGCGACGCACCGCGCTCTCAAGGTGCGGGCGGCGCAGCATGGCCGCAGCGCCGAGGCAGAAATGCGCGACATCCTCGAAACGGCCGTCCGTCCCGATACGCGCCTCCGGCTTGGCAGCGCGCTAGCGGAACGCAGCCGCCGCCTCGGGCTGACCAATGAGGACGTCGCCGCCCTCGAACAGACCCGGGATAAGACGCCCGCCAAGCCGATGAGCTTCGAATGATCCTCCTCGACACCAATGTCGTCTCGGAGGCGATGAAGCCCGAGCCCAATGAGACCGTTCGGGCCTGGCTCGACGAACAGGCGGCCGAAACACTCTATCTCTCCAGCGTCACCGTCGCTGAACTGATGTTCGGGATCGGCGCGCTTCCCGACGGCAAGCGAAAGGGCAAGCTCACCGAGGCCCTAGAGGGCGTGATGGAGCTGTTCGCAGATCGCATCCTGCCGTTCGATACGGGCGCCGCACGGCACTATGCCGAACTCGCCGTCAAAGCCCGCGCCGCCGGAAAGGGCTTTCCGACACCCGACGGCTACATCGCGGCTATCGCGACCTCGCGAGGGTTCATCGTCGCCACGCGCGATACCAGTGCATTCGATGCCGCCAGCATTGATGTCATCGATCCGTGGAAAGCGGCGCGATGACGATCCTCACCGGCCACCGGGGTTGAGCCGGGCAAACAGTAGCAAACGGCTTCGCGGTAAACGGACATCACGGTCTCCTGACCGGACGGCCACCCCCGCTTCAAGACGCTGATCCTTGGTCCAGCCGATGGCCTGACGCCATCAACCCGTAAAGGGTCGGACTACGCATGCGCGTGCCGCCGCTCCGGCTTCGCCGCGCGCGGTGATTGCGGCCAGCGACCGGACTCTTCGGGCGCCTGTCAGCGGGGGATGGACCTCCGCTCGAAACAGGAGCCAGGTCGATGTCCTTCCAAACCGCTCATGCCTTCGCCTTTAGCCTCGCCACCACCCTGATGGCCGCCATAGTCATCTATCGCGCCGGCGACGGCACGCTCTCGGTGACGCCCGCGGCCGAATATGACGGCGACGAAAGCGCCATCGTCGATGAAATCGACCCATTCGCCTCATGAGGCGAACAGGATCGCACAAACGGCGGGCGCCGCGCATTCCGGCTCCCGCCACGAGCC
>NZ_BCTX01000144.1 GCF_001590985.1 Novosphingobium naphthalenivorans NBRC 102051 | reverse complement strand
ACGCAGGAGATGATCGGCCATCGCGAAACGCTCGCGCGTCAGGCCGCTGGCTTTGGCGAGTTGGCTCCAGGATGCCGGAATTCGACTGGGCTTCTTCCGTGCGCAGCTATTCCGCAGGACCGCAATCTGGGATGGTGGCCCGTCAACGGCGGACAGTCGCGTTCAGGCGTAGTGCGGCCGGACCTCGGGAAAGGCCGGGGGCGCCGTCCATTCGAAGACGATGGCAGTATAACGGCCGCCATCATAAAGGACGGAATCGACGCGGCGACGATGACGCTGTAGCCGTTCGAGCAGGCGGTTGGCGCGGTCAGCCAACTGGATGGCCCGCGCTTCGGTCGGCGCCAGCGCGAGAAGGCGGGCCAACTCGCCGGTGTCGTACCACCAGCCACCCTCTTCTGCTCCACCATAGGCGCGGTCAATCTCATAAAGGGCGATGATGTAGCGCATGTGCGGCTCCTTCAGTTGAGTGGGGCCGGGAGCGCCAGCCATTCGGGCTGGTCGTCGGCAATGGGCGGATCGAAGTTCGCGGCCTCGGCCTCGGAAAACACCGTGGCGCCAGCAAGCGAGCCGAAGCCCGAATGGCTGTTCCAGAAGAGCAGGCCGGCCTCTGCGTCGCGCGTGACAAGGACGTATCCGTCGACACCTTCGTGGTGACCGCGCGCGATAGCGCGATCGAGGAGCCGGGACGAACCTGCGAACTCGAGCCCGTCTTCGCGGATGACGACATAGCCGCCGCCGAACTCACCGGGGCGCAGGCGATCGCAATCGAGCGCATATTCGAAGCCAAACGGCAGAGCCGATTTCGCGGTCGCCTGGATCAGCAGCGCGGCGGTTTCGACATCGACCTGGTCGCCGTAGAACCAGACCTTGCAACGGCCTGACCCATCGGACGGATCGACCTGCAGCGAGAAGCTGAGGCGTGGATAATCGAGATCGCTGAAGATCGCGCGAAATCCACCGAAGGGATCGGCCTCGATCGACGGGAAGCACGACGTGAAGGATTCGCCGAGCGCGGCATAAGCTGCGGCAAGTTCATCCTGCTCGAAACCAGAATCATCGAGAATTCCTGTAGCATCTTCGATCTGGCGCAGGACTTCGGCCTCGGCCTCGGTAACGGTGAGCACAAAGCTCGCTTTGACGAAATGGTTGGCCATGTTCGCTCCTCGCGAAAAATAGGTTCGGGACAGTCAGGTCTCCGGCCTCGGAGACATGTCCTGCCCCTTCCCCCTTCCCTGCTCCTCTTTGCGTGCGCGAAGCGCAGATGCGGCGAGGCGCGCGGAGGAGAGCCTCGGTCTCGGTCAGTGGCTTACAGAAGGCGTGGGCACCGTCAGCGAGTCCAAGCGTATCGCCGACACCAGCACGTCGGGAGACAAGGCCTGCGGCGCGCCGGGGAAGGTTTTGCTCATTCTGGCCGCTCATCCGATAATTTCTGGAAACTTTCACAATTTGGAAGTATGAGGAAATTCATGTCATCCTTGGCACAGCAGATCACGGCAGCAGGGCTGGCCGACCATATCCTGAGCGAACGCCAGCTTGGGCGGTTGCTGGGCGGCGGGGATGCGCGGCGCTACGGCCTCGTAAACCGTGCCCTCAAGGATGGCTCCCTGCTTCGGGTGAAGCGCGGCACATATCTTCTGGGGCGAGACTATCGCAGCCAAACCGTACATCCCTTCGCCATTGCCCAGAGTCTCGTACCAGGCAGCTATATCTCGCTCGAAAGCGCGCTGACCTGGCATGGCTGGATTCCCGAAGCGGTTTTCACCACCGCCAGCGTGACACCGGGACGCAAAACGCTGCACTTCGACACGCCGGACTTCGGGGCGTTCAGCTTCCACCCTCTCGCCATTGCCGATTATCGGTTCCTGATCGGCGTTGATCGGGTCCAGATGGGCAAACTCACCGCCTTCGTCGCCCAGCCTTTGCGGGCGCTGATGGACTTGGTTGCCCTGCGCAAGGAACAATGGAGCGGGGTCGAATGGCTGACCCATGGCATGCGGATCGACCCGGACAGGCTCGTCTCGCTTCGACGAAAGGATTTCGCCAAGCTCAGATCCACCTACAAGCACAAGGCCGAGAACGCCTTTCTCGCCGCGCTCGAATACGCCGTCATGGCCCGAAAGGCTTCCAATCATGATTGACATCATCCAGGAAAAGCTGCGCAGCTACGATGCGGCCAACGCCCTCGAAGAGGAAAATGCCGTCAAGGAAATCCTCCAGGAGATCGCGCTTTACGCCCTGTGGCGCGGCGATTTCTTCGATGTCGCCCTGTTTCAGGGAGGCACCTCGCTGCGTATCCTTCATGGCCTGCCGCGTTTTTCAGAAGACCTCGATTTCCTCCTCCGCGCGCCCGATCCGGATTTCGATTGGTCGCCTTATCTCACGGTTCTGGTCGACGTGTTCGGCCAGTTCGGCCTGAAGCTCGACGCGCGGCCCAAGGCGAAAATGGACAGCGCGATCCGCCAGGCGCTCCTCAAGAATGATTCGATCGCCAGCCAGCTCGACCTTATCTTTGCCGGGACAGGCAAGCCCCGGACGATCCGCATCAAGTTGGAAATCGATGTCAATCCCCCCGCCGGCTCCGGCGAAGATGCCACCTATCTCGATTTTCCGGCCGACTATGAAGTGCGACATCAGGATCTGCCGTCCAACTTCGCGCTCAAGATCCATGCGCTGCTCTGCCGGGGCTTCCTCAAAGGTAGGGACTGGTACGATTTCTCCTGGTATGTCGCAAAGGGAACTGCCCCCAATCTGCCGCTCCTGCGCGCGGCGCTGATTCAAGCCGGACCGTGGGCTGGTGACGAGAGCATTGCCGTCAATATGCCCTGGCTGAAGGACGCGCTGGGCAGCACGATCGCCGGTCTCGACTGGAAAGCGGCGGCCGAAGATGTGCGCCGCTTCCTGCGTCCGGCTGAACTCAAATCGATCGACCTGTGGAGCGAGCGCTTCTTCATGGCGAAGCTGGACCGGCTGGTTCCGCCCCCCGGACAGAATGCGAATGCATGATTGCCCGTCGCCAGGGCAAGCGCTCGACGCCTGACTCAAGACCTATGGAACCGTGCGCGATGGCAACTCGGGTCATCTCCTGCCCGAGCAACAGTAGGAGATCGATAACGAGCGGGTTGCTCTGCACGTTGGAAAACTTCTAGTCGCCGAAATCCCGCCAGCGGCCGACCAGTTCGATCATCTCGGCCTTGCAGCCGAAGGCATCCGGATAGATCGCGCCTTCATGTTGACCGAGGAAACCGACGATCGTCGTGATGTGGGTCGCGATCGTCGCGTCGACGCCGAACAGATCGGCGATAGGAAAGTGCCCGCAATCCTCGCCGTTCCACCAGGCCAGAAGGAAGTTTGCGACCCGGCGTGATTGGCCGGTGTCGGATCGGGCAATTGCGATGAGACGATCGAGGGCGTTGTCTGCGGCGGCCTTGCTGAAGGGTCCCTGATCCATGAGATCAGGCTACAGCAGCGTTGGGTGCGGGTGAACCGGAAATAGCAGGATCCAGCCCCGGCGAGCCGGCGGGATTGCCGCGCAACATCCAGGGCATCGGCTGGATGAGCCGTGCCCAGTCGGCGAAAGACGGAATGCGCCCCAGATCTTCGGTGACGTGCGCCTCCCCGATCAGACGCACCGGCACCTGACGTCCGTCGCTGTTGCGAACGGTCACGCCAAAAATCGTCTCGAGCAGGAAAATCCCCTCGGCATGGTGCCTGAGCGCCCGGTGGCGCGGATCAGCGATGATCTTCTTGGATTCATCGAACCATTGATGAAGGGCGATATAGTCGCCCGGCACGCCGCCCCAGCGGCGCGCCGAGCTGAGCGCATGAAAATAGCAGTGAGACATGGATCACAGCTCCGTCTCGGTGGTGTCGTAGTCGATGAACCGGGCATTATGCGTGATGGTCACGCCTCCCGAGGCGACATCGATGACGATCTCTCCGTAGGCGCCCTCGCCATTTTCCCAGCCACCATGATGGTCGCAGACGGCATTTTCAGCAAAAGACGACAGGGCGTCCTCCAGTTGCAATGCGGAACTGCGAACGTTTCCACCATAGTCGACGGCGTAATGGTCGCACAGCACCGAAGGCAATTCCCGGACAGACTGGCCGCCATAGGCGGTGACATCGCCCATCATGCCTTCATCACCGCCACCATCATAGCTGATGTCGACGCGTGTGATACCATGCTCCCGCAGGATAGGCAGGAACGCGCTCTTGCAGCGCGCTTCGACACGCCGGACGGCGGCGGCATGCTCTGCGATCTCGGCCTCGATACGAGCCTGAATGGCGGCCTGGTCGGAGGTAAGTTGCGTCGGTATCATACTGGTGTCTCCTCAAGCGAGCGGTTCGCGGCCTCGGCGCAGCGAGGGTAGGCGGCGGCGAGATTGCGATGAAGGATCTCGAAGTCGGGAATGGGGAACCGTCCCAACGGGTCGGGCCGCGTCGCGAGCAACGCACCCATGACGATGTCGTCGATACGGTCCCGGTCGACCGCGGGGGCACGGCCGTCGTCGTAGCGGACCGGCGGCGCGAAACCGGCTTCGACCCAGCTGGCGAGACCGTCCTGGGCGGCCTCGACATAGGCCGCGACCGAGGGATCGCGACGATAAGCGCCCGCATCGACCTTGAGACCGAGCGTGCGATAGATGCCGAAGTCGTGCCGGTTGGTGATAAAGACGAGGGCACACCCGTCCGGGGGCGGGCCGAAGCGGGCGATGACGGCGGCCCGATAGGCGGCGACCTCAAGCCGGTTGAGGCGCTCGAAGTCGGGGGTGTGGCCGAGCTGCGCGCAATCCTCGTGTCCGGGCGCGCCGCCGAGGTCGATGATGTCGGACATGGCCTTCTCCTGTTGCGTGAACACAAAGGCACACCCCCCTCCTCTCTCCGGCCATGAGGTCAATGGACGGCAAAGGCCCCCCGATCCGCTATGGAGCTGAAGGTCATCTCAAGGGTTAGGGTCGATCGCGAAGCGTGTGGCGGCGGCCCGCCGCTGGAGCGAGCCGATGCGCTAGACGAAAGCCATGCGGTGATTGCCCGGCATCCGGTCAATGAAGGTCGGCGATCCAGTTCTCGACTTTGAGTGCGCGTATCCGCGAGAAGTCTGTGATATTCGCGGTCACCAGCACCGCTTCCAGGGCATAGGCATGGGCAGCGATGAACCAGTCATTTGGCCCGATAGGCTTGCCGGCTGCTTCCAGCTCTGCGCGAATACCGGCATATTCAGTGTCGGCGGGGACATCGAGGGCAAGGATCTGGAGGCTGTCCAGAATGGCCTCGATCTGCGCCAGCAGCCGCGGCGAACCCGCTCTGGCGCAGCCGTAGCGGAGTTCCGCCGCGGTGATGATGCTGACACAGATCGCATCCGGGCCCACTTCGGCGATGCGTGCGGCAACCGATCCTTGCGGATTGCGGGCAAGCTCGGAGACGGTATTGGTGTCGAGCATATAGAGCCCGCTCACAGGTCGATGGCCTTTATCGGGAGCAATGTGTCCTCGACATCGGGAAACTGATCATCGGGCCCGAGCGGCTGCAGGGATGCGAGGACTTCCAGAAGATTCTTGCGGCGTACCGGTTCGATAATGAGGCGGTCGCCATCGCGATGGATCATCACGCGGTCACCCGGAAGTTCGAAATCGGCAGGGATGCGCAGAGCCTGACTCTTGTTGTTCCGGAACAGTTTGGCTTCTCGTGGAGGGACGGAAACTGCTTTTTTCCGGGCCATATCGACCTCCTTTGCATATGCATGAACATATGCATTGTACTGGGGAAATGTCAAGATTGTAGCCCATGCCGGGTGTTGCCGTACCAGTCACCGGAGCCGAGCGTGATGCGGCCCTCTGTCATGGAGAAATACAAAAGGCCCCCGCTCCGCGATGGAAGCGAGGGCCTCTTGAAGCAACGACTGGACGGTGCTCAGCTTGCAAAGGCGTGCTCTGCGGAGGATTGGCCGAGG
>NZ_BCTX01000143.1 GCF_001590985.1 Novosphingobium naphthalenivorans NBRC 102051 | reverse complement strand
GCGAAGGCCCCGGCATAGGCATCGTAGATGCGGGTCTGCTCGAGGGTCAGCGCGTGCTCGACCAGTTCGTATTCCACGCCGTCGAAGGAGAGCGAGCGGGCGGTGTAGAGGCCGAGCGCGCGCAGGTCGCGGGCCAGCACCTCCATCGCCGCGACGCCGCCGACTTCGATCGCCTCGACGAACTCGGCGCGGCTGCTGAACGGAAAATCCTCGCCGCCCCACAGGCCGAGCCGCTGGGCGTAGGCGAGGTTGTGGACCGTGGTGGCGCCGGTCGCCGAGACATAGACGACGCGGGCGTTCGGCAGCGCGTGCTGGAGCCGCAGACCCGCGCGGCCCTGCTGCGAGGCGGCGACATCGCCGCGTTCTCCCTTGCCGCCACCGGCGTTCTGCATCGCGTGCGCCTCGTCGAAAATCAGGACTCCGTCGAAGTCGGAGCCCAACCATTCGACGATCTGCCGGACGCGCGAAACCTTCTCAGCCTTGGCTTCGGAGCGTAGCGTGGCATAGGTCGTAAATAGGACGCCCTCCGGCAGCGTGATCGGCCGCCCCTGCGGGAAGCGCGATAGCGGCGTGACCAGCAGGCGCTCCATGCCGAGGGCCGACCAGTCGCGCTGCGCGTCCTCGATCAGCTTGTCGGACTTGCTGATCCACACCGCCTTGCGGCGGCCCTGGAGCCAGTTGTCGAGAATGATCGCGGCGGACTGGCGCCCTTTGCCGACACCGGTGCCGTCGCCGATCATGAAGCCGCGCCGGAAGCGCACGACGTTCACTGCATCCTCGCGCGCGGCGGCGACGACATCGAAAGTGGCGTCCACCGTCCACGATCCGGCGAGATGGTCCGCGTGCGCTTCGCCCGCGTAGATGACGGTCTCGAGCTGGGCATCCGACAACAGCTCATGGATGTTGGGGGGAGGTGTGGCCGATAGCTCGGCTTGGGCGGCGCCACGCTCGCCATTGCCGCCGATTGCACCAGCCTGGTGGGGTGCGCCTGAGAACCGGCAATACGGATCGCCTGCAATCCGTATTCTTCATAGATGCCGTCGGATAAACGGCCGCCGTCGCCCGCTAGGCCATCCTGGGTCTCGTAGGCGAGTGGCAGGCCCTCGGGCTCGGCCATCGGCACGGCCGCAGGGACGGCCTTGGCGGTGCGGCTGACATAGCCGCGCACGCTGCGAGGGGCGGAAGCCGCGACGGTCGGGACCGTGAGGGAGGGATCGACGGCGAGCCGCGTCGGCAGATGATCGTCGAGCCAGCCCAGCAGCGTGGCTGCGTCTGGCGCGACGCCGAGTGCGGCCGGGAACACGGCCGGATCGTCGGCGGGCCGCTTATCGATGACGGTCAGGCGCGTCTCGATGGTGGTGCCGTGTTTGGCATAGACCGCGCCGTCGATGACGGCGGAGAAGACGACGCGGCCGCGCGCCTGCAATTGGATGAAGGCGTCCCGCCAGGCCGGATTCTCTGGTGCGAAGCTCGCGCCGGTGATCGCCACGAGCCGGCCGCCGGGGGCCAGGCGCGCGAGGGCCGAGGCGACATGGCGGTAAGCAGCGTCCGCCATGCGGCCCTCGACATTGGCCATGGCCGAGAACGGCGGATTCATCAGCACGACGCTGGGCGTGACGGCGGGGTCGAGATGATCGTCGATCTGGGCCGCGTCGAAGCGGGTGACGGGAATGGCCGGGAAGAGAAGCGACAGCAGGCTGGCGCGGGTGTCGGCCAGCTCGTTGAGGACGAGCGCGCCGCCGGCGATCTCGGCGAGGATGGCCAGCAAGCCGGTGCCCGCCGACGGCTCCAGCACCCGGTCGGCCGGGGTGATGGCCGCGGCGTGGGCGGCGACCAGGCCGAGCGGGATCGGCGTCGAGAATTGCTGGAAGGTCTGGCTCTCCGTCGACCGCCGCGTATGCGTCGGCAGAAGGTTGGCGATTTTCGACAGCGCGGAAAGACGGGCCGCCGAAGACCCGGCTTTGCGGAAAAGCGCACGTCCATATTTGCGGAGGAACAGAACGGTCGCTGCCTCGCAGGCGTCATAGGCCGTCTTCCAGTCCCAAGCGCCGGCGGCGTCCGAGCCTCGACAAGCGGTCTCCATCGCCGCACGCAGAGCGGCGGCATCGACACGCTCGCCGCGTTCGAGATGGGGCAGCAGCAGACTGGCGGCCGTGAAGATGGCGTCGGCGGGTTCGAGATTGGAGCCGAGCGGACGCGGCGCGGCGGCGGAAGCCGCCGCAGATGCGGAAATCAGGGTCATGATGCGAGCCTCGGGAGAGCGGGAACAGGGAGCCCGCGCGGCGCTCTCTCTCGACCGCACCGGCTCAAACCTGTTCCGGCCGCCCTCTCACTCTCGGGACGCTGGCATTAGAAAAGCGCCCGACCGCGAGGTGGGGCGCTTTTCCGACGATCAATTCCAATGTCCGTCCGCGATCTCGAAGGCGATCAGCATGCGCGCCTTGCGGATGAGGTCGCCGCCGCAAGTATCGACGTGGCCGAAGAACCTGGCGCGCGCGCCGTTCACGATCCAATCGGCATAGGCGCAATATTCACGGGTCTCAGGTCGAAACGCCCGCATGTCGCTAGCCCAATGGGGCTTGGGCTCGACGACGACGGTGATGCCGTCCCTGACTTCCGGCCAGGGCAGGGACCGTTCGTGTGGAGGATGTTGGCGATCCGCCGCGAAGATGGCGTCGATGTCGGTCATGGCGCCTCTCCCGGTTCGGGGCGCACGAAACCTTCGGGATCGTCAGGATCGGGCGGCAGATAGGCGTCATAGGGGTTGCCGTCGGTGAGATGGCCGAAGGGCGTGAAGACGTAATCGCCATCGTCCCGACCCACGGCGCAGATGACGTAGCGCGGGCTGCCCGTCACCGCGTCGAGGCATTCCATGAGGACGAGATTGCCGTCGCCCGCCGCGCGCAGCAGGGTCTGGAAATTGCTCCGGGCATGGGAGGGGATGCTCATAGTGGGCCTCCCTCATCGGAGATGGTTTCGGCAAGCCAGCCATCGGTATAGATCCAGTCCACGGTCTCACCGGTGGCGAGGTCGAGGACATGGGCGCCGCCGCCGAACCCGTCGAGGCGTGGGCGCGAGCAGGTGTTGGCGTATTGGAAGCCCCATCTGCCGGTCAGGCCGAACTCTGCGGCGCAGCGCTTCACGAAGTGGATGAGGCGTTCGGGATCGCCGGTCACGTCGTCGCGCATCCAGAGTTGGCTGGCGCCATGCTCCGGCTGGATCGAGAGAAGGAAGCCTTCGGAGGGCGGTTCCTCCGATGCGCCGTCCTCGGACAGGCGGTTGTAGAGATCGAGCGCTCGGGCGGCGTTCTCGGGCGTGCCGACGTCGAGCAGGCACGAGAAATGGGTGAAATAGTCGGCCATGACAGGCTCCTGAAACGAGAAAGCCCGGCCCGCGCGGCACAGCCGCGCAGACTGTCGGGCTCTGGGGCCGGGCTGATGGAACAGGGAGCGGGAAGGGCGCGGGACGGACGGATCCGCCCCGCGCTCAAGCGCTATTCGGCGGCGATGGCGTGCAGAGCTTCGTCCTCGTCGTCGGAGGGTTCCTCCTCCTCGTCGAGGAAAGCCGGGAGCGCTTCGTCGCCTTCGCCGTCCGCGGCCGGGTAATCGTGGTCGATCAGGCGCAGCGGCTCGGGCAGCCAACCGGCGTCGGCCAGCAGTCGTTCGGCCTCCTTGGCCATGTCGCCCTTCTTCAGGTGGTCGATGAGCTGGGCGGCCCGTTCGCCCGCGCCCTCCCGCACGGCTTCGAGGATGCGCGGTTTGGTCACGCGGCCGAGGTAATTGCCGACGGTCGGTTTCCAGCCCGCCGTCACCATGTCGAGGCCGGTGGCGCGGGCCAGTCGGTCGGCCTGAGCCAGGCGCACATCCAGCCCATGCTGGCTGACACCCGATCCGCTATAGGGATTGGGCCGCTCGAACAGCGCGTTCACGCCGAAGCTGACGCAATGGGCGAGCAGGTCGAGGCGCGTGCCGGGGTCGAGCAAGGAGAGCCAGTCCCACAGGGCCTGGTCGTCGGCGGGAACGTGATCGCCCCAGCGCTCGTGTCGCTCGGCGACCTCGCGCGCGGGCGTGCTGTCCTTCAGCTCCTCCGATTGCGCGGAGAAGAAGACGTGGCGGACACTGGCCTCGAGGCAGCCGGTCGGCGCGGTATGGCGGAAGGTGTCGCTGACCAGCTTGTGCAGCAGCATGGTCATGGCGACATCGGGATGCTCGGCGACCGCGTTGCGCAGCGCCAGAGTGCGATGTGCGGTCAGCTCGACGACGAGACGCTCGGGCAGCGGCTTGATGCCGTCTTCCTCGTCGTCTTCCGGTTCCACGGCCTGGCCGCCGACGGTGACGACGGCGCGTTGAACCGCAGGCGTGACCGGATGGCCGGGTTCGACGCTCATCTCTGTCGTATCGTCGCCTTCAGGGTCAGCCGGTGGTTCGTCCTCGGGGCGGACATAGCCGCGATCCACCGACAGCGAGCCGTCGGAGTCGAGGCTTACGAAGACGCCGGCGATAGCGATTTCGGCCGGATCGTAGATCGTCGGACGCTGCTCGAAGGCGTCGAGCGCCTGCTCGATTTCACCGAGGTGGGCGTCGATCTCGTCGGGCAGCTCGTCGGCTTCGGCATATTCGGCTTCGAGCCGATCATACTCTTCGCGCAGCGCCTCGCGGGAGGCGCGTTCCTCATCGGTCAGGTCGACCGTGGTCCCGACAAGCTCCCGAAGCCCGTGTTCGTGACCGTAGGGAAAGCTCAGGGCGGCCTCGACCCACTTCCAACCTTCGCCCGCGATCTCGTCGGCGGCGGCTTTCAGCTTCTCGGTGACCATGCGGTCGAGCAGGGTGGGGTCCTGCAGCCAGCCTCCATCGTCGGACTGGAACAGGTCGCGCAGCACGATGCCGCCGGCCGCTTCGTAGGCTTCGACGCCCACGAAGGCGGCTCGCCTGTCGGAAGCTCGCACCGCGGTCTCGGTCAGCATCCGGCGGATGTGATAGGGCTCCTTCTGCCAGCCATCCTTGATCGCGTCCCAGACCTGTTCCTGACGGGCATGGTCGGAACTGACGGTGAAGGCCATGAGCTGTTCGAGCGTCATGCCGTCGTCGGCATAGATCTCCAGCAACACGGGCGAGACGGAAGCGAGGCGCAGGCGCTGCTTCACGACATTGACACCGACAAGGAAGGCGGCGGCGATGGCCTCCTCGGTCATGCCCTTGTCGCGCAGCCCCAGGAAGGCGCGGAACTGATCGAGCGGATGGAGCGGCGCGCGCTCGATGTTCTCGACCAGCGAGACCTCGTCGACCAGGATGTCGCTGTTGGCGTCGCCGACGACGCAGGGCACCGGTGTGGTCTTGGCCAGGCGCTTCTGCTTCGCGAGCAGTTCGAGCGCCCGATAACGGCGGCCGCCGGCGGGCACCTCGAACATCCCGGTCTCGGCGCCACCGGCATCGAGGACGGGACGGACATGCAGGCTCTGGATGAGGCCGCGCCGGGCGATGGACTCGGCCAGCTCCTCGATCGAGATGCCGGCCTTGACGCGCCGGACGTTGGACTGGCTCAGCACCAGCTTGTTGAAGGGGATGTCGCGCGCCGACGACAGGGTGATCTTCTGAATGGCAGTCGCCATGTTCGTTACTCCGCGACGGGCGGCCGGGAACCTCTCTCTCGACCTCCAACCCGTCACGAAGCGAAGCGCCGCCCTCTCACTCTCAGGAGGGCAGCGCCACGGAGGTGGAAAGGCGTGAAGCCGGAAACCTGCTTCTGCGCCTTTCCGGTTTTCAGGATCGTCAGGCTGCCTGGCGTTCGTTATCGGCCATGCCGACGTCGGCGTCCGGCAGGAAGCCGAGCAGCCAATCGGCCGCCTTGCTCGCCTGGGAGGCCGCGCGGACGATCGCGCGATTGTCCTCGCGCAGCACCTCCAGCCACGAGCCGATGTAGTCTGCATGGCGGACGGTCGGCGCGATGCCGAGCGAGGCGCAACAGAAGGCCGCGTTGATCTCGGC
>NZ_BCTX01000142.1 GCF_001590985.1 Novosphingobium naphthalenivorans NBRC 102051 | reverse complement strand
CTAGGGCGCCGTCGCTAAGACGGAACCATCCGCGTCCTGATCGTGATGTCGACTTTCCGGCCGACGACGAGCGACCACGCGGTCATGCCATAAGCGCGGCGGTCGATCCGCATCGTGCCGGTCAGCTGGATCGGGCGTGACCCCAGCGTTTCGGCCGGCGGTTCGCTGAACGTGACGTGGAGCGTTTCCGGGCGGGTCACGCCGCGCACGGTCAGTTTCCCGGTGATCTCTGCCGTCTGCCCGGCCGTCATGCGCAGCGTCTCGCCGGAAAAGGTGACGGTGGGATAGTGCGCGACATCGAAGAAATCTTCGCCCTTGAGCCGCTTCAGCGTGAGCGCATCGCCCGCTTGCAGCCTCCGCGCGTCCAGCGTCACGTCGAGCGCTATGGCGCTTGTCGGCGCTGTAGTGGCGGCATCGGGCAGGGAAAGCCTGCCCATGACCGCGGGAAATTGCGCCGTCTTGCTGGACAGGCCGAGAAACGCGACCCGTGCATTCACGCCGCTGGCTTCGGGATCGATCCGGTAGCGCCACGGCCCGGGCGGAGCCGCGGCCATGAGGACGATGGACAGGATCGCCGAGACGATTCCCGTTCTGCGGCGCATGGGTCTCCCTTCGGATTACAGTTGCCCGGCAGGCTGCGCTGCAAAGCCGCGTCTGTCAATGAAAGCGGGTAAGCTGACAAAGGTGCGGCCGGCTTGCTAGTCACCTGAATTGGAAGTTCGTGTCGCTATTCCCCGTCATCCCCGCGAAGGCGGGGATCCCGCTTCTGGCAGCGTAGCGTAAGAAAGAGCAGCGGGGCCCCCGCTTTCGCGGGGGCGACGAATGATGAGGTGAACTTTGTTTCCACCACAACAGGCCGGATTGGCGTTCAGGCGCTTCCGAAAGTCAGCTGCGCGGCATCCCATTTGCCGGCTGCGGCATCGGCCCGGCTGATCCAGAACTGGAACAGGCCGACGTCGCTCCAGCGCCATTCCATCATGTCGTCATAGGCGAGCTGCAGCAGCAGGATGTCGTCCCTGTGCTCCTCGCGGCTGGCGGACTTGCCGCCGGCGAGACCGAACATCTGGTGCTGGTCCATCACTGGCAGGCGGTATTCGCGGTTGATCCGCACGAGCTGGTCCTCGGGCATGGCATCAAGCGCTTCGGACGTGTCGGTCATCATCGTCCGCAGCGAAAGCGTGGCCAGTTCGCCGGTCGAGTGCGGTGCGTGGTGCCGGGTGACATCGCCGTAGCTGGCGTGGAGCTCGGCCAGGAAATCCTCGATCACGGCGCGTTCCTCATTGTCGAGCCGCTGCCATGTGTCGCGGTCGGTGACGAACAGGTCGATGGCGGCGATCATGTCGGGCAAGCCGTCGCGCTGCGCCTCGATCGCGGCGAGCGCCGCGCGCCTGCGGGCCAGTTCCTCGCGGGCGGCGGCGATGCGGATACCGTCCGCGTCGCCGCCGGCTTCGAGCGCTGCCAGCGCCGTCTCGGCCTGTTGCAGGCTGTCGCGCCGGAGCGAGACGAGCCGTGCCGCGCCGTCCAGTGCGGAATGGAGCTGATCGGCCAGGTGATTAACCCCGTGCCACCACAGCGGGGGCGCCGCCGGGCCGCCATCCTCCGCGGAGAATGCGGCACTGCGCGGGGCGGCGTGCTGTGCCAGCAGGTTGCCCATGGCGTCCCCGATCGCCTTGCCGAGCGCGGGATCGCGAGGGTCGCGAAGCTCCGCGGGCAGATCCAGCACGACGGGTTCGACCGGCCAGAACGGGAAGAACGGACGGCTGAGGCGCGTGGGCTGGGCGGGGAAGGGATATCCGCCCTCGTCGAACGCGGCGGGCAGATCGTCGGGCACTTCGGAAAAGGCCTGCTCCCCGGCGGGCAGGTGAAGAACCGTGCCGGTGCCCAGAAAGAACGCGAGCGACCCGGTGCGGGGCAGCGGGCTTTCCGGGCAGGCGGCGGCCAGTTCCGCAAGGTCGATCTGGGCGGCGAAGGGCAGGGGAGTACCGCTGGCGTCACGGGGCCATGCGGCCTGGCCCAGCTTGGGCAGGCCGCCGAGCCAGCTCTTGTCGTCAAACCAGTCGCGCGTGCGATCGCGCGGCTTGCGCACGAGAACGACGGGGCGCGGGGGCGGGGTATCCGCCGCTGCGGCGGGCAGTGTCCGGCTGGTTTCGCCCGCGGTGCGGCGGCGCAGGCTGGCAATCCTGTCTTCGGATGACAGCGGTTCGGGAGTCCAGACCGGCCCCGGCGCGGTGTCCGCCTGTTTTTGCCGGCGCTTGACCGGCTTGGGCGCCTTCGCAGCGGGGCGCGGTGCAGTGCGGTCGCGCAAGGCCATGAACGTGAGAAGGGAAAGTACCAGGCCCAGTGCCAGAACGCCCAGCACGGCTCCGCTGCGCCCGGCGATCGCGATCAGGCTGGTCGCCGCGGCATCGAGCGCGGTGAAGGGGCCGCCCGTGATCGAATGCGGTGATGCGGCGACGTAGGCAGCCGCTCCGGCAGCGATGGCGAGCACCGCGACCATGGCCATGATTCTCTTCATTCCTGACTCCCCCGCACCATCGCGCGTTTCCCTACAGGATGCATGGTTAATGTCATTCATACGGGGAGAACTACGGGCAATCCCGTGCATGGTGCAGCAGGCGGTGTTATCCCCAGCTACGATGGCCAAGCTCTATTTTTATTATGCCAGCATGAATGCGGGCAAGTCCACCACGCTGCTGCAGGCGAATTTCAATTACCACGAGCGCGGTATGCGCACGATGCTGTGGACGGCGGCTATCGACGATCGCAGCGGGCCACGCGGCGAGGGTCATGCGATCGAAAGCCGCATCGGTCTGCACGCGGGCGCCTGCCGCTTCACCGCGGACACGGATATCCTGGCCAAAGTGCAGGCGGTCCATGCGGTGGAACCCTTGTCCTGCGTGCTGGTGGACGAGGCGCAGTTCCTGACGGCGGAGCAGGTCTGGCAGTGCGCGGACATCGCCGACCGGGTGGGCATTCCGGTGCTGTGCTATGGCCTGCGCACCGACTTTCGCGGAGAGCTGTTTTCCGGCTCGGCGGTCCTGCTCGGCATTGCCGATACCTTGGTGGAGCTCAAGGCGGTCTGCCATTGCGGGCGCAAGGCCTCGATGAACCTGCGGGTCGATGCGGAAGGCCGGGCCGTCGCCGAGGGGGCGCAGACCGAAATCGGCGGGAACGATCGCTATGTGGCGCTGTGCCGGCGCCATTTCAGCGAGGCGCTGGGGCGCTGAGCCGGATGTTTCCGGGCTGTCCCGGGGCTGCGGCCGGGCGGGGTGTTTTGCGAAACGATCCGGAATCTTGTAGCAACATACGGAAATTTTATTGCAACGTCTTCGGTCAAAAATCGCTCTAATAACGAAACGGGTGCGGAGCGGGTCGCATGCAGAACACGATTGTCCATCTGGGCTACCACAAGACGGCGACGACATGGCTGCAGAAGCAGGTGTTTCCGCGCGCCACCAGCCATGACTATGTGCCGCGCAAGACGGTGCAGGACGCTTTCATTGCGCCTTCGGGCCTGCACTTCTGCCCGGACAGGGCGCGTGAGGTGCTGTCGCTGAACGGGCGCAACCGGCCGGTCCTGCTCAGCGAGGAAAACCTCTCCGGCTATATTCACAATGGCGGCCTGCACGGCTTTCTGGCTCCGGAAATGGCGCGGCGGATCAAGGCCGTCTTTCCCGATGCGCGGATCGTGATGTTCATCCGCAACCAGTTCGACATCTGCCGGGCCAGCTATGCGCAATATGTGTCGGGTGGCGGGACCTGGGGGCCGAAACGCTATTTCGAGACCACGCGCTATGTGCGCGGGGCGCTCACCCGGCCGTGGAAAGCACCGGTCTTCGAATTCGAGCACTTCGAGTATGATCGCCTCGTGGCGCATTACGATGCTCTGTTCGGGCGCGAGCAGGTGCACGTCTATCCCTATGAATGGTTGCGGGACCGCGCTTCGCTGATTGCCCGGATGGAAAGCGATCTCGGCCTGTCGCTGGAAGACCTGCCGCCCGAGGGTTCGCGCGCGAACCGCTCGCTGGGCGCGGCCGGGCTGACGGCGATGCGCGCGGTGAACCTGTTCACGCGCCAGTCGGTGGTGAACAAGGACCGCATCATCGACTTGCCGGGCGGGCAGGTCATGCGCCACGGCGCCAAGTGGCTGGTCGGCCGGGTGCCGGTGATCAACCGCAGGCCCGCACGCCTTTCCGGGCGCCTGCGCGAGCGCATTGCCGAGCACTATCCGCAAAGCAACCGGCGGCTGATGGCGCTGCGCGACCTGCCGCTGGAGGAACTCGGCTATCCGGTCTGACCGGAAGGCGCCATTGCGGGGAGCGTGCGCCGTGCCTAGATGGGGTACATGAACGACACTGTGCTGCAGATCGCGGCGATCATCCTTCCCCTTATCATCGCCATCGTCTTCCATGAAGTGGCGCACGGCTGGGTGGCGCTGATGCTGGGCGATCCGACCGCGCGCGAGCAGCGGCGGCTCAGCCTCAATCCGCTGCGCCATGTCGATCCCTTTGGCACGCTGATCGTGCCCGGCCTGCTGTGGCTGACCACGCATACGGCGTTCGGCTGGGCCAAGCCGGTGCCGGTCAACAAGTGGCGGCTGCGCGATCCGCGGCGGGGCATGATGGCGGTCGCCGCCGCGGGCCCGGCGATGAACCTCGTGCTGGCGGCGGCCGGGGCCGTGCTGCTGGGGCTGCTGTTCCGTTTCGCCGGGAGCAGCGAGGCGGCCGGGCTCGTGTTCCTGGCGCAGAACCTCGGCAACTTCATCGCGATCAACCTGTTCCTGGCCTTCTTCAACCTGCTGCCGATACCGCCTTTCGACGGATCGCATATCGTCGAAGGGCTGCTGCCGCGCAGCGCGGCGCGCACCTATGCGCGGCTGCGGCCCTATGGCATCATGCTGGTTCTGGTGGTGCTGCTGGTCATCCCGCGGCTGTTTCCGGGTTGGGGGATCATCGAGCGCATGGTGCTGCCGCCAGTGGCGTGGCTGGGCGGTTTCTATGAGAATCTGGTGCGGCTCGTCGCGGGCATCTGAGCGCCGGTTCGCGGTCATTCACGCAGCCGTCAGGTTTGTATCACTTTGTCCCGTGCGCCTTGCGCAGCGGGCCGGCCGTGACGATCTCGGGCTGGCGGGGAACACAGGAAAGGATCCGATGATGAAGCCCCTTTCTCTCCTCCTCCCGGTGGCCCTGCTGGCCGCAGCGCCGTTTCCGGCGATGGCCGAACCGGCCCAGTCCCAGTCCCAGCCGGAGTCGCAGTCACAGCCGCAGGCATCCAAGCGGCAGGCCGAAGCTTCCATCCCCTTCGCCAATCACGGCGGCGTGTGGGACTGGAGCGCGGAAGGCAACCACACGCTCTATTTCCAGGACAGCCGCCGGAACTGGTACAAGGCCGAGCTGATGGGCTTTTCGCCCGATCTCCCCTTCGTGACGTTCATCGGCCTCGATACGCGGCCCAACGGGACGCTCGACCGGTGGAGCGCGGTCTATATCCACGGGCAGCGCTATCCGTTGACCTCTTTCGTGAAAGTCGATGGCCCGCCGGTAAAGCATACGAAGAAGGCGAAGTAAGCCTGCCCGCGCCGTTGACCAAAGCCGATGCGGCGCACATGGGGGCGCGATGACGCTCCCCCCGCTTCCCGCACCGCACGGCTGGATCATTCTCGACAAACCCATCGGGCTCGGCTCGACCCAGGCCGTGGCCGCCGTGAAACGCAATCTGCGCGAAGCGGGATACGGCAAGAAAGTGAAAGTCGGCCACGGCGGCACGCTCGATCCGCTGGCCTCGGGGATTCTCCCGGTGGCCGTGGGCGAGGCGACGAAGCTGACCGGGCGGATGCTCGATGCCAGCAAGATCTATGAGTTCACGGTCCGCTTCGGCGAGGAGACCGATACGCTGGACTTGGAAGGCGCGGTGATCGCCACCAGCGCGGTGCGGCCCACGCGCGAGCAGGTGCAGGCAGTGCTGCCGCGCTTCACCGGGCCGATCGAGCAAGTGCCGCCGGCCTATTCGGCGCTCAAGGTTGACGGGCAGAGGGCCTACGATCTGGCGCGGGCGGGCGAAGAGGTGGCGCTGAAGGCGCGGCAGGTGGAGATATTCGAACTTGAGTTCCTCCCCGAGCTTGCCTCGGGGAGGGGGACCGCGCGAAGCGTGGTGGAGGG
>NZ_BCTX01000141.1 GCF_001590985.1 Novosphingobium naphthalenivorans NBRC 102051 | reverse complement strand
AATAAAGCCTATTATGAGCGTCACATCAGTCCTTCCTGTGCCACTACGGCATCCCCGCTTCGACCCGATCCAGGCCTCGCGGTTGACCACCAGAACGTTGTAGCATGTATCTGAAGAACTGGAGCCGGATTGGCGAGGCTAGAAAGTTTCCAGCCCCTTGCAGCAGCGAAGCTTGGGATGCCCGAACTTGACGTGGCAATCGAGGAGACAAATTTGCCAGTCTCGGTCACAGACGTCTATCTTGCCTAGAATCACGTAATGCCAACCACGGCGTTCAGCGTTGAAAGGGGAGCATGATGCCGGCTGGGGAAAACGCGTTTACCACGTGGGGGATTATCACGCTGGTGGGCGGCTCATCAGTTTTCGCGGCGATTGTGACACAAGGCGTAGGTTGGCTGCGGGACTGGTGGAAAGCCAAAGTCAATCGAGAGTTTGCAACGGTGTACTTGGTAGCTGCCTTGGAAAGGTATGCCAATGAGGCGTCAAATGCGATTTCTGACTCAGAAAACTACGATAGTTCCGACGGAGAAATAGGTCGTGCAGTCGTCAACGTGCCAGAGCTCACGGCGTATCCCGATTCGATCGAATGGACTGCTCTAGGGCCAAAAACAACAAAACGGATGCTGGCTTTCCAAGTGGAAATCGAGGCGATCAGATCCTCTATAGCCTTCCATTGGGAGGTCACAGGTGATGAGGACTTCGTGATTCCGGACGTGCGGGAGAAGACGGCGCTCGTAGGACTGAAGGCCCTTCAGCTGGCAGCCGTGCTCGAAGCCGAATATGCGGGCGAACCTATCGATCTTGGCAATCAGGATTGGTCGGTAAAGGCAGCACTCCAGGATGGGCTGACGAGGTACACTGACCTGCGCATCGCCCGTGAGGCCGCCTCGGCTAAGATGTACGAGGAATTGAACGCAGCGTTACCGAGTGGCGCTGAACTGACAAAGGCAGAGGTGGGAGGATGACGACCGCGGAGGAATGGTCGGCTGGCTGCGGGGTTTACTTCAATATCTGATCGGTCTCCGTGATAAAGTGCGAGTGTCCATTATCGCGATGCAGACTCTAAAAGTCGATAGTCCAGACTCCCCGACAAAGCCGACTTCCGGCGTCCTTGACAATCGTACTGGAAGCTGACGCTCATTCATGGAAGGATCGCCGTGAACGAACGACGCCTTTTCGAAACTTTCACGACCCCGCTAAGCGGCGACTATGTCGGGGTGAGCGGACATTGACTTCCTAGCTGGATCGTGCGGAACTCGGGCCGATGCCGCACGTCGCTCTTGCCCTTCCTGCGCTTTTCGCTGCGAGCGCGGCTTATGCAGGTCCTAGTCCCGCAGAATTCGCCAATGCCGTTGCCGAATTTACGGGCAAGTCGGTTTCCGTCACTGACATTCGTCGCCTGTCATGCAAGGGCGTCGACGAAGAACCTACTGAAGCAGAGTGCAAGTGGCAGCAGAGGAGCGATAAGAAGTGGAAGAGCTTTTCTACTTACGTCGCCGTTGATCGAACGGGATGGCACCTAATTGACGCCCCAAGCCTGACCCGCTGATGTCCGCAATGTCGGCGCGTCCGGAAAGACAGCTTTTGAGCGGACAACGTGAAAAAGCTGCCATTTCCGCTAGACTGTGCGGAAAACAGATGTTCCGTCATGGCAGGTTCCGGGATCGCCACGGGTTCCGGAATGACTGGGAGGGGCTTTCATAGCCGATCGCATAGCCGACCGCGGCCACCTCCACGCCTTCGGCCAGCAGCAGGCGCCGGGCGGCCTGCAGGCGGATCTGTTTCGGATATTGCACCGGCGTCATGGCCGTCGCCCCGCGGAAGTGGCGGTGAGAACTGGCAAGGCTCATGCCCGCGTTCTACTCCAAGGCCCAAGCCCACAAAAAAGCCCGCCGCTTCCGAAGAAGGGCGGGCTTTTCTTGCAGCGCCGCCGTCACGAACGGCGCCACGGGGGGCAGGTGATGCGCGCGATCAGAACGCGACTTGCGCTTCCAGGCCGAAGGTGCGCGGCGGGTTGAAGTTGCCGTAGTCGCCCAGCACCTTGTCGTTCGCGGCCGAGCGGCGATAGATGTAGGTGGTGTTGAGCAGGTTGCGCGACCAGGCCGAGACCGTCAGCTTCTGGCCGCCCTCACCCATCGGGATGTCCGCCAGCGCGATGCTGCCGTTGACCACGAAGCTCTTGTCGGTGCGGGTCGACTCGTTCTGGAAGCTGTACACCGGATCGGAATAGTTGCCGTCGATGTGCGCGCGCAGGGTCATGCCGTTGGCCGAGACCGGCACGTCATAGTCGATATAGCCCGACGCGGCGTTTTCCGGGGTATACACGGTATAGACCTGATAGAGCGCGCCGCCCAGGTTCGGGTTCGGCGTCGCCGGAACCGTGATGTGGGTATAGGCATAGGACAGGCCCATCGTGACATTGTCGACCGGGCGGACCGTCAGCTGCGCCTCGACACCGCGGATCTTCGATGTGCCCGGGGCATTCGCCGTGTTCTCGGTGTGCAGGTTGAAGGTCGGGTTCGGCGTCACCCCGTCGGGCAGGTAGGGGTTGGTGTCGACATTGTCGAAGTCGGTCTGGGTGCCGGTGCGGTCCATGATGTAACCGGCCAGGTTCAGGCGGACGTGATGGTCGAGGAAGTCCATCTTGGCGCCGACTTCATAGGACTTCACCTTTTCCGGGCCGAACGCGAGGAAGGTGGCCGAACGGTCGTTGGCACCGCCCGCGCGGTAGCCAGTGGCGTACTTGGCGTAGAGGTTCACGTCCTGCGTGGCATCCCAGGCCAGCGTCACCATCGGGTCGAAGCGGCCCTTGTTGTACGTGAAGGTCCAGGGCGTATCGACGCCGGACACCATGGTCAGCGCCCCGTGCCGCTTGTCCTTGGTGTAGCGGCCGCCGACGGTCAGGTGCAGCACGTCGATCGGGGACCAGGTGGCTTGGGCAAAGGCGGCATAGCTGTGCGCGGTGGCGTTGCTGTCACGCTGGACGAACCACGAATCGCGGTCCCAGCCGTTGTTGCTGCTGGTGATCGTGCCGGTCACCAGCTCGCTGTTGATCGAGTAGCCGGTGCCGTCCGCGTTCCAGGTGTTCGAGGCCGGCGTGGCCGCCAGTTCGTGCGCATATTCGGTGAAGTAGTAGAGGCCGGCCACGTAATCGAGGTGCGGCAGGCTGCCGACGACCTGGAATTCCTGGCTGAACTGGCGCTGCGACAGGTGCGAGAGGCTGTAGCGGCTGAACGGCGTGTTGGGCGCGTAGATCGTGCGCGCCGGGCCGCCCGAGTTGTCCCACTGGTCGGTCGTGACCTGGCGCCATGCCGTGATCGAGCGCAGTTCGATCGACGGGGCGACTTCCCACTTCAGATTGGCCGAGAAACCGCTGGTCGCATCGACACTGGGCTGCTGCGGCACGCCGACTTGCGCGGTCTTGAGGCGCTTGCCGCCAGTGGGCGTGATCAGCGGCGAAAGCGGCGCGATGCACACATTGGTGGTCTTGTTGCAGGCCGAGCCGTTGTACGTGAGGATGCCGCCGGTATACGTGCCGACATTCTCGTTCAGCGGGTTGTAGTTGATGAGCTGGCTGAAGTTCGGCGTGTTCTCGTCCTTGGCCTTGTCATAGGCGAAGGTCGCCGAGAAGCCCTTGATCGGTTCCCACTTGGCAGTGATGCGGCCGCCCACGTCGTTGTGGTAGTTCCAGCCGGTCTGGCCCGCGAGCGGGTCCTTCACCGTCGCGTCCTGATGCTGCATCAGGCCATCGACCTTGACCGAGACGTTATAGACTTCCGGCAGGTTGAGGTGGAGCTGACCGGTGTAGCTGCCGTAGTTGCCCACGCCCGCGCTCATGCGGCCGCCGAATTCGCCGGTGGGCTGCTTGGTGACGATGCTGACCGCGCCGCCTTCGGTGTTGCGGCCGAACAGCGTGCCCTGCGGGCCTTCGAGCACTTCGATCCGGTCGACGTCGAACAGCGCCGCGTTGAGGCCCTGCGAGCGGCCGAGATAGACGCCGTCGATATAGACGCCGACGCCGGTATCGCGCGCGGTCTGGTTCTGGTCGAACGGCACGATGCCGCGGATGCCGACGGTGAGCGCGGACTGGCGCGCTTCGAAGGTGGCGACGCGCAGGGTCGGCACCGAACCGTCGGCCAGGTCGATCAGGCTCTGGATGTGGCGGTCCTTGAGCATCGTGGGATCGACCACCGAGATGGCGATCGGGGTCTTCTGCAGGTTGGTCTCGCGCTTGGTGGCGGTGACGACGATCTGGTTCAGCCCCTCACCGGCCGCGGCATCGTCGGCGACAGCGGCGGAAGAAGCGCCAGACGCATCCTCCGCGAAGGCAGGCGTGGCTGCCGCGAGCGCGAAAACGCAAGTGGAAAGACAGAGTGAAACAGCTTTGATACGCACGGTAGTGCTCCCTGATGGCGATCGCCGCAGGAGCTTCGTGACAACGCGTGATGCGCCCCCTGCGGTCAGGGCGGGCATCTATTCCGGGCAAATGTACGATTTGCGGCCGAAATTTTCCGGATATGTTGCGGTTTTCTTACGGATGCGAACTGCGGAATTTTCGGAGCGTGGCGTCTTGATCCGGTGCCTATCCATCAAGACGTCCCGCGCACGCATTTCCGGATCAATCCATGCTGAAACTCAATCGCCTTCTGCTCACCTCGGGTGGGCTGGACCTGATCAATTCGATTTCCGACCTTTTCTACAGCATCCAGGTTCAGATCGTGGACCCCGACAGCCTGCTGAACCAGTCCTTCGACGATTCCACCTGGATCTTCATCGACTGGCTGCTTCCGGCGATGGCGGGGATACAACTGGTGCGGCTGCTGCGCGCTTCGGGCCTGGGCGAAAAGGTCCGCATATCGATGGTGCTGCCCGACCGGGACGAACAGATGCAAATGCGCGCGCTGGCCGCCGGGGCCGACGACTACATCATCGGGCCGCTCAACCCGGACCAGCTGATCGACCGCATGAAAGCCTATCGCGTGGCGCTGACCCCGCCGGACGATCCGGTGATGACGCTCGGCGAGATGACCGTCGACACCAATGCCTATCTCGTCCGCTTCCGCGGCAAGCCGCTGCCGCTGAAAGTCAACGAGTTCCGGCTGCTGGCGCATTTCGTGCGCCATCCCGACAAGGTCTATACCCGCGGCAACCTGATCGGCGTGCTCGGCAAGAGCAAGGACGTGAATGACGAGCGGACGGTGGACGTCTGGATGAGCCGGCTGCGCAGCACCTTGCGCCGCCACGAAGTGCCCTATGTCCCCCGCACGGTCCGCGCCTGCGGCTATATTCTCGATACCGTATAGGCCGCCGGCGCGCGGCCACGGCAGGGCGTGGACCGCGCGCCGGATTGACCATATGTTCTCATTATGTTCTAATGTCTGAATGACAGCAATCAAAGGCAGAGGAGCAGTCAGCGGCGCGGCCAGCACACGCTTCAACCTGCCCGCGCGGGAGCAGGACGGGGACTGGCTCGACAGCGCCGAAACGATCGACGGCCCGGCCCGGCACCCGGCCACCACTGTCACCGAGGAACACCCGCGCTCGATCCTTTCGTTCAATGCCTCTCCCGACATCCCCTTCGACCGTTCGGTAAACGCCTATCGCGGCTGCGAGCACGGTTGCATCTACTGCTACGCCCGGCCCAGCCACGCCTGGCATGATCTCTCGCCGGGGCTGGATTTCGAGACCCGGCTGTTCGCCAAGCCCGATGCCGCGCGGCTGCTGCGCGAGACCATGGCCAAGCCCGCCTACCGCCCTGCCCCGATCGCGATGGGCACCAATACCGATCCCTACCAGCCGATCGAGAGCCGCTACCGGATCACCCGGCAAGTGCTCGAACTGTGCCTTGAAACGCGCCATCCGGTGACGATCACCACCAAGTCCGACCGCGTGCTGCGCGATCTCGATCTGCTGGCGGATCTCGCGCGGTGGCGGCTCGTCGCCGTGGGCATTTCCGTGACCAGCCTTGATGCCCATCTCTCGCGCCTGCTGGAACCGCGCGCGGCGACGCCGGCCAGAAGGATCGCGGCGCTGGGGCGGCTGGTTCAGGCCGGGGTGCCCGCGCATGTTTCGGTCGCGCCCGTCATTCCCGCGATCACCGACAGCTTCCTCGAAGGCATTCTGGCCGCAGCGGCGGGGCAAGGCGTACGCGGGGCGATGTGGATCATGATCCGCCTTCCCCACGAAGTCGCCCCGCTGTTTCGCGAATGGCTGGAGGCGCATTTTCCGGACCGTGCGGGCAAAGTCATGGCGACCATCCAGTCGATGCGCGGCGGGCGCGACAACGATCCCCGCTTCTTCACCCGGATGAAACCGCATGGCGTCTGGGCGGACCTGCTGCGCCGCCGCTTCCGCCTCGCCGCACGCCGCCTCGGCATGGGCACACCGGACGTGGCGCTGGACTGCGCGCAATTCCGAAAACCCGCCTTGGACGGGCAGTTGGCGCTATTCTAGTC
>NZ_BCTX01000140.1 GCF_001590985.1 Novosphingobium naphthalenivorans NBRC 102051 | reverse complement strand
AAGCTGCAAGAGTGGCGGCCGAAGCTGATCGAAGGCAGCGTCGCGTTGGTCAGGCAGTTTTCGAGCAAGGTGAAATAAGGCGGCCAATGCTTGAAACGGCGCGGCGTGTAGCGCACCATATGATGCTCGATGCCGCGATCATCCATTGCTGGAACAGGGGCAGGAACGCGTAGGTTTCCTCGCGCTCGGTCCCGGTATCGGCGGTCAGCACAACCGAAAGCGGCAGGCCCCGCGCGACCCATTCGATGATCATGGCCGTGCTGTCGACACCCATGCCCCAGGCGGCAACGACCAGGGCCGACAGATGGCTGGCAGCGGTCAGCATGGGAGGCCTACCAGGGGAACTTCGGCAAGCCATCGACTTCGCCGGCATCGCAGTCAAACAGCAGGTAATCGCAGCCCTGCTCGCGCCCGACCCGCATCGCGGCGAGCACTTCGTCCGGGATCTGCTCCCGATCGGGCTCTTCGGCCTCGCGGGTCGGGATGAACCAGCCATAGTGCGTCGAAGCGACCGCCAGCGGCCGGCTCGACGGTTCAAGCGTAGCCCAACCATCGAGCAGGTCGGCGGTTTTCATCGAGACATGGACGGTGCTCAGCACGAGATGGCGGCCGATTTCCAAGGGAGGTTCCTTTCCGGGCGCATTGGAAGGGTGTCGGCCGCCACCTGACGAAGACGGCCGACGGGGGATGGGCCGATTCAGTTGACCCGTTCGAGCAGCTTGCGCGCCTTGCCCTCGAGTTCGAGCCGGCTGTCCTGATTGGTCTTGGTCCGGGCATGCGCGGTGATGCCCTGCACGAAATCGTAGAGGCTTTCGGGCGGATAGCCTTCCTCGACCAGCACCGCGGTGATGATCTTCGAGGTCTCGGCCTTGGAGAAGCCGCGCTTTCTCAGGAAGTCCTCGCGGTCATCATCCTTGCGGGCGACGATCCGCTCGCGCGCCTGCTTGATGCCATCGACGAAGCTGCGCGGCGAGGAGTCGGCGAAGTGTTCGAGCGCGGGCGCGGCCTCGTGCGCAAAACGGTTGGCGGCGAATTTCGAGTGACGGATGTTGATCTCCTCGAAATTCTCGACACCCCACAGGTTGCGATTCATGCATACCGCACGCAGGTAAAAGGTCGCGATTCCCAGCGACTTCGAACCGACTTCTGAGTTCCAGCAGTAGAAGCCTCGAAAGTAGAGATCGGGCTCGCCGTTGGGGAGCTTGCCGGCCTCGATCGGATGGGTGTCATCGACCAGGAACAGGAAGACGTCGCGGTCCGAAGCATAGAGCGTGGTGGTCTCCATGCTGACATCGACATGCGGGTTGTAAATCATGCTGCCCCAGTCGAGCACGCCCGGGACCTTCCAGCGCGTGTCGCCGACGCCGTTGCCGGCGATCCGCATGACGGCGCTCACCAGTTCGTGATCCCAGATACGACCGTATTCTGGCCCAGTAATCGCGCGCAGTTCGGTGCGGCCATCGTCGGTCTGGAGCAGTTTGACCTGTTCGCCTCGATGGGAGAGCAGGCCGTGCTGCATGTTGATGCCGGCGAGCGCGGCGGGCAGCGTGCGCAGGTAGGACGCAGGCGCGCCGACCAGGCTGGCGAGCTGGCCGAACGACCAGTTGGTGGGCGCGATTGGCCGGGCGTCGCCGGGCGCGATCAGCGAGAGCCGCTCGGGATCGTCGCTGCGCGCCTCGACCCGCACCGCCCGGCTCTCGACGACGCGCGTGGTGGCGCGGTCGGCGCGGCGGCGAACGCTGTCGTGGAGATCGGTGAGCGAGAGGAAGCGTTCATCGTCGGGCCGCGAGAACCATTCGGACGAAACGCGGCTGACATTGCGGCCACGCGAGATGTCGACGCGGTAGCCGCTGCTGACTGGACGGTCGTGGGACGGACCGGCAGGTGCGGGATGATCGAGGACATCGTGGTCGATTACGCGGGCAAGACTGGCCATGAAGCTGCTCCTGGAAATGGAAGGTGGAATGAGCAGGTGCATCGCCGCATCCGCGCTCATCCTCTCCCACCCCCTTCCTCCCGATGCCCCGGGAGCTCAGGCTGCGGCAGGCCGCCATTCGTAAAGAATATGGGCATCCGGCTCGTGTTCGTTGCCGACGGCGATCCGCACCAGGCGCCCGTCGCAGGCAAAGTTGCTGGCGCGGGGAAAGTCGCAATAGCTGCGCCCCTCGAACACGAAATCCTTCGAGCGGATCTGGATGACCTTGCGGGCCGTGCCCAATGCCCGGTGCTGGTAGGGCGCGTGCAGCAGGGTCAGGTTGTCGCCGGGCTTAAGGCGCTTCTTGAAGCTCGCCAGCGACACAAGGTTGTCGACGGGATTGGCCTGCCCGCGCCGGGCCGCGAGCGCTGCCCAATAGGCGGGGGCGATGCGCACTTCGTTGTAGAACGAGACCGCCATGAAGTCCTGGTAGAAGTTGGAGCGGCAGTAGCCGTACCGCTCGATCTGGTCGCGCACCCGGGTGATGAACTCATCCTGCGCCTCCCGGGTGGTCAGATCCTCGGTTGCGTCGAGCACCTCGGCAATCATCTTGCGGCCGCCGGAAAAGCGCTGGCTATGGATGGCGAAGCGCACTTCGGGGAAATGGCTGGCCAGATGCCGTTCGATCCGGCGGCACAGGACCGGCAGGTCGTCGGCCGGGCAATGGAGATCCCCCTCGTAGTGGAAATTGCCGCGTTCGTCGTGGTCGGTCTGGCTGTAGAGGCGCAGCGAAGGCACCGCCGGTGCGGATGATAAAGTCATGATACTGTCCTTTGGTTTGCGGGGAAGTTCAGGCGCAGCGCGCGGCGACCCAGTCCCAATAGCCAAGCCGGGTGTCGCCATTGGCGACTTCGGCCTGCCAGTCGGCGAGCGGGTAATCGGGGCTTTCGGCCCAATGATCGTCCGGCGGGAGAACGATTCCCGTCACAGGATGCCTCCCTCGAGCGCAAGTGAAAGCGCCTGGCGGGTCGTCTCGATTTCGATGCGATCGGCGAAGACCGCGCACCATCCGCCGCCGAATCCGTCCCGCCTGGCACGCGAACACGAAAAGCCAAATTCGAACCCGATCGGCGCCTGCCGCACTGTCTCCTGGCAGCAGCGGTGGATCAGGGCGGCCAGCGCAGCGGGCTGGAAGTCGATCATGCTCCACATGGAGACGGTGCTGACGCCGGGCTGGTCGAGCGTGTTGCCGCCCTCGAACTCGACTCCGAAACTGGGAAACTCGGGATCGTCGAACAAGGTGACAAAGCCGCTCCAGGGATCGTCTGGCGATGTGGGCGGGAACGCCGCGAGGAATTCGGGCGTCGGCTGGCTCGGCGTGTCCCCGTTCTCGAGGTCATGGCTCGCCTGGAAGGCCTCTTCGATCAGCGCCATTTCGGCATGGCTGCAGGTGAAGGCGAAGCTGCCCTGGGTGTAGTAGTCAGCCATGGAGCGCCTCCTCTACGGGCGCTGCCTCATCGCCATCCTCGATAATCGTGAACGGCGGCGGCACGAACTCGGCAAGGCGGAACCAGCCCTCGATCGCTTCCAGCGAGCCGAGATCGCGGATCATGCTCCGGGCAAGAACGATCTCCTCGCTCTCGGTCATGTCGAACTGCACCGCGGCGCCGGTGCCGGTGAAGATCACCCGTTCGGGTCCGAACGCGCCGCCGCAACTGCCGGAGTTCCGGACATAGGCGAGGCCGTGCTCTTCGCAGAATTCCTCGGTCCAGTCGAATGTGCCACCGGCCAGTTCGTAGGCGCAGGCTTCGACGGTCGCACCGCCGGAAACGTCGGATTCCTGAAGCGGTTCGCCCTCCCAGTCGGCGCGGCCACCGTCGGAGGCGATCGCCTCGATGAGGTCGGGAATCAAGGATCGCGAAATATTGCCGCCGATTTCGATCGACGCGCTGGCTCTGTCAGCCATGATGGTTCTCCCGCTTGAAGATGGAAAGTGGTGAAGATGGGAAGGATCACGCGCTCAGCGCTCGTCGGACGCAGCACCGATCAGGTGGCGCAGTTTGCCCCAGGCAAGTTCCTCGCCCGTGCGCAGCCCGCGATGGAGGCCCTGGGCGTAAAGCCGGTAGGCGGCAGCCGTCACTTCCGGCGTGGCGCTCGCCGGAAACAGCGTGACGAACTGGCCCTCATCGTCGAGCAGTTCGAACACGTCGGCGCCGGAAGAGAGCGTGGTGATCGCGATGCGCGCCGGGCTGTTCAGCGCTTCGAGGTCCGCGTTGTAGCTCTCGACAAACAGCGGGTCGAGAATGGGATCGTCCTGGGTCATGGGGGTTCCTTCGAAAGTGCCACCGACCATCCGGCAGCGCCTTTCCCCTTCCCCACTTCCCTTCCGGGCCGTCCGATCATATCCGGCTGGAGGCGATCGGACGATAGCCGGTTCGTTTAGGCCCGCGCCGAGAGCGACGCCGCGATGGCCGCGAGAACCTGCTCGGCCCGGTCCACCGGCACGAAGACCCTGGTCACATAGGCGATCACCTCGGTGAAGCATCCGCGCGCCTTCAGCCATTCGCGGTCCTGCGGCTGGGCGCTGCGCAGTTCGAGCCGGCGGCTGTTGTTGACGAAGACCGAGACCAGGCGCGCGCCGTCGAGGCCCGGCACGGCCACGCCTCCGTCGCTGCGCGCCGCCGCGATCAGTTCGGCAGGCGTCAGGCGAACCGAAGCAGCAAGGCCGAACTCACCCTCGAGCTTCTCGACTGCCGCCGGCATGACGATACGGCCGAGCAATGCATCGCCGCTGCCATCGGCGATGCGCCAGACCCGGACATCGTCGGCGGGGAGCTTGTGCCAGACTGGCAGGAGCAGGCCGGTCGCCAGGCTGATCGTCTCGACATCAAGCGCGGCCGAAGCCGCCGCAACCTCGGCCTCCCAGAGTTCCCGGAATTGCTCGTGCCCGATCGGTTGCCAATGGCTGGTCCAGAGCGCGCCCAGCGATATCCGGTCGTGTCCGGTCGGGCGGACCAGCTGGCACATCGGCACCGGCCTGCCTTCGTCATCGGTCACCGACCAGGACGGCACCCTCAGCGCGACACGGCCAGAACGCCCGTTGCGCAAGAAGGCGATGTCCTCGGTCCCCTGCCAGATGTGCATGAGATGGCCCCAGCTCGTGGTGCGGGGTTTCATGTGGAGTTCGAGCCGCAGCAGGCGGGTCTCCGCACCGGTCAGCGGATCGGTGCGCAGAACCTGATCGGACAGCGGAACAATCCGCTCGGCTCGGATCGTCTCGACGCCGAGATCGAGCGTGCCCGCCTCTCGCGCGGCATCGACGCGGGCCTGGATGAGACCGATATATTCCTCGAAGATCGCGTTCTGCGTGGCGATGCGGAGCGCCAGGATGCGGTTGAGCCAGCGCTGGATCGGCGGCAGCCGTTCGAGCAGGCCGCCGCCCTGCTCTTCGGCCAGCTTGAGGCCGGTCATCGCCTCGAAATCGGCAAGGCTGGTGCTCGCCAGTTTTCCGGCATGGAGCAGGTGATACCACTGCGTCAGCGCCTCGCGGGCGTAATCGCTTTCGAGATTGTCGGCCGGATCGAACAGGTTCTGCCCGCCGGTCTGGCGCTGGCCGCGGGTGAGCGCGCCGAGGCTATCGAGGCGCCGCGCGATCGTGCTGATGAAACGCCGCTCTCCCTTGCAGTCGGTGGTGACCGGGCGGAACACCGGCGGGCTCGCCTGGTTGGTGCGGTGGGTGCGCCCCAGCCCCTGGATCGCGGTCGCGGCCTTCCAGCCCGGTTCGAGCAGGAAGTGGATGCGGCGTTTGCTCGCGCTGCCGCAGCCGAGATCGGCATGATAGGACCGCCCGGTCCCGCCCGCATCGGAAAAGGCGAGGATCGGCTTCCTGCCCGCCATGAAATCGTCGCTGTCGGCCTTGCGGGCACCAGCCCCGCGCGGTTCGAGCTTCTGATTGCCGCGCGGGTCGAGCACGATGCGCCGAGTACGGCCCGTCACCTCGGCGACCTGCTCGCTCCCGAAATGGGCGAGCAGCGCATCGAGCGCGGCCGGGATCGGCGGCATACCGCAAAGCTGCTCGATCAGCGTGTCTCGCGACGCCAGCGCCTCCTGGCAGTGAACCGGCGCGCCATCGTCACCCACCATCATTTCCGAGCGCATCGTCCCGTCGCTCGCCCGGAAGGCCCGCAGCTGCCGGGTCGGGAAGGCATTCTTGAGATAATCGATGAGGCCGTCGAGTGGCGAGACATCGATAAAGAGATGCGCGCGTTCCTGCGCCGAAAGCGCGGTAAGCCGCCGGTCGAGGATGGCCGCCGCCGTGGTGACCAGCTGGACGACGGCGACATGGCCTGCCACCAGTTCCTCCTCGATCGAGCGGATCACGCTTGGGATCTTCATCGAGACCAGGACCTGGCTGAAGAAGCGCTGCTTGGCGCTCTCGAACTTGGACAGCGCCGAGCCCTTGGCTTGCGCATTCAGCGTATCGCCCGACATGCGGTCGACGATGTTCGCCGCCTTCATCGCCTCGTCGAGATTGCGATGGATGATC
>NZ_BCTX01000139.1 GCF_001590985.1 Novosphingobium naphthalenivorans NBRC 102051 | reverse complement strand
CTAGCGGCAGAAGTCGGCCCTGTCCGCTTCGACGTGGAAGTGGTTGGCATGGGCCGCGTTGTAATCGGGCCCCAGCGTCGTGCCGAAGCGCTTGCAGGCGCTGGCGTGGACGATGCGCAGGAAACGCCGCTCGGCCGGTGTGCCGCCGTTCCAGTCGTCCAGAACGGAGATGCGGCGTCCATCCGCCAGCACGAAGGCGGAGACGTCGATGGCATTGGCGGTGGCATGGCCCGAACGGCGGCCGGTGCCGGCCACGTTGCGGCAGTTGTAGCTGCCGAAGGTTTCGATTCGCGCCAGCCTGCTGCCCAGGATCTGTTCCGCGGCGCGGTCGACGCCGTAGCGAGCCCATGCCGCGAACGTGGTGGCGACATTGCAGGTCACAGGGCCGAGATTGGTCAGCCCCAGCGATGCCGTGTCGCTCTGCAGGCTGGAAAGCTGCACGGTTTCGACGGTTGAGCAGCCCGTGCCGAAGTACCGGTCGGGCAGCGGGGTGAACGATGCGTGCTGAGCCCCCAGTTCCGAGAGGCATTGCCGGAATTCGGGTTCGGGGCTGAACGTCGTTGTCGATTGACGCACCACCTGCTTGCGTGGGGCCTGTGCCTGAGGGATGTCCATGCAGGCGCTGAGAGTGGCGACCAGAGGCAGGATGAGCAGGTATCTGCGCATGGGTGGCAATGTCCCACGCAGTGGTTAACGCCACCTTGCGGTGATTGCTTAACCAAATCCGAATCGGACCAAACGGGCAGGGCGTCTGATGACCTGTGGCGGGTACTTTCACCGCAAACCGATTGACAAAAATCGGGCGGTCACTAGATGCGGCTCCGGGCCACGCGGTCCCAACGCCGCGCGTGCTCTCTGTAAGGAGAGTCTTAAATGACTGATATCACGGTTCCGGCGCGCAAGCCTGCGCGTCCGCATTTCTCTTCCGGTCCCTGCGCCAAGCCGCCCGGATACGCTCCCGAAAAACTCGCTACCGAATCGCTCGGCCGCTCGCACCGCGCCAAGATCGGCAAGTCGCGCCTCGCCTACTGCATCGACCTGATGCGCGAAGTGCTGCAGCTGCCCGATACGCACCGCATCGGCATCGTGCCCGGTTCGGATACCGGCGCTTTCGAGATGGCCATGTGGACCATGCTCGGCGCCCGCGACGTGACGGCGCTGGCCTGGGAAAGCTTCGGTGAGGGTTGGGTTACCGATGCCGTCAAGCAGCTCAAGCTCGAACCGACGGTGATGCGTGCCGACTACGGCCAGCTCCCGGACCTCGACAAGATCGACTGGTCGAACGACGTCCTGTTCACCTGGAACGGCACCACCTCCGGCGTCCGCGTGCCCGACGGCGAATGGATTCCCGACGATCGCGAAGGCCTGTGCTTTGCCGACTCGACGAGCGCCGTGTTCGCCTACGACATTCCGTGGGACAAGATCGACGTCGCCACCTTCTCCTGGCAGAAAGTGCTGGGCGGTGAGGGCGGCCATGGCGTCCTGATCCTCGGCCCCCGCGCGGTCGAGCGTCTGGAGAGCTACACCCCGGCCTGGCCGCTGCCGAAGGTCTTCCGCCTCACCAAGGGCGGCAAGCTCACCGAAGGCGTGTTCAAGGGCGAGACCATCAACACCCCCTCGATGCTGGCCGTGGAAGACGCGATCTTCGCGCTCGAATGGGCCCGCTCGCTGGGCGGCCTCGAAGGCCTGATGGCGCGTTCCAACGCCAATGCCCATGCGCTCGACAAGATCGTCGCCGAGCGTGACTGGCTGAGCCATCTCGCGGTCGACAGCGGCATCCGCTCGAAGACCTCGGTCTGCCTCTCGGTCGAAGGGGCCGATGCGGACTTCATCAAGAAGTTCGCCGCCGTCCTCGAAAAGGAAGGCGCGGCCTATGACATCGCCGGTTACCGCGATGCTCCTCCGGGCCTTCGCATCTGGTGCGGCGCGACTGTTGATGCTGCTGACATCGAGGCACTCGGGCCCTGGCTCGACTATGCCTACGCCGTGACCAAGGCCGGCTGAGCCTTCCGACCATAATGCTGCGTCGCCCCCGCGAAGGCGGGGGCACCGCTTCCTTCCCGCCCCAGACGCGATTGTTGCGCCAGCAAGCGGGATCCCCGCCTTCGCGGGGATGACGAGGCAAGGAAAGCGGACGGACGAACAAGGAACCAGATCATGACCAAGAAGCCCAAAGTCCTCATTTCGGACAAGATGGACCCCAACGCCGCCCGCATCTTCGAAGCGCGCGGCTGCGACGTTGACGTGATTACCGGCGAGACGCCGGAACAGCTCATTGCCCGCATCGGCGAGTACGATGGCCTCGCCATCCGCTCCTCGACCAAGGTGACCAAGGAAATCCTCGACGCCGCGACCAACCTCAAGGTCATCGGCCGCGCCGGCATCGGTGTCGACAACGTCGACATTCCCTACGCCTCGGCCAAGGGCGTGGTGGTGATGAACACGCCGTTCGGCAACTCGATCACCACGGCAGAGCACGCCATCGCCATGATGTTCGCGCTGGCCCGCCAGATCCCCGAAGCCAACACGCAGACCCAGCAGGGCCTGTGGCCGAAGAACGGCTTCATGGGCGTTGAAGTCACCGGCAAGACGCTCGGCCTGATCGGCGCGGGCAACATCGGCTCGATTGTCGCCAGCCGGGCGCTGGGCCTGAAGATGAAGGTCGTCGCCTACGATCCGTTCCTGACCCCTGAACGGGCCGTGGAAATGGGCGTGGAGAAGGTCGATCTCGACGCGTTGCTCGAACGCGCCGACTTCATCACGCTGCACACGCCGCTGACCGACCAGACCCGCAACATCCTCAGCCGTGAGAACCTCGCCAAGACCAAGCCGGGCGTGCGCATCATCAACTGTGCGCGCGGCGGCTTGGTGGATGAGGCGGCGCTCAAGGACATGCTCGATTCCGGTCACGTCGCGGGCGCCGCGCTCGACGTGTTCCAGACCGAGCCGGCCAAGGAATCGCCGCTGTTCGGCACCAAGAACTTCATCTGCACCCCGCACCTGGGCGCCTCGACCACCGAGGCCCAGGTCAACGTGGCGCTGCAGGTGGCAGAGCAGCTGGCCGACTACCTCGTCAACGGCGGCGTCACCAACGCGCTCAACATGCCGTCGCTCTCCGCCGAGGAAGCGCCGAAGCTGAAGCCCTACATGAAGCTGGCGGAACAGCTCGGCTCGATGGTTGGCCAGCTCACGCACGATTCGGTGCCGCGGATCTCGATCCACACCGAAGGCGCCGCTGCCGAGCTCAACATGAAGCCGATGGTTGCCGCCGTGCTCGCCGGGTTCATGCGCGTCCAGTCGGACACGGTGAACATGGTCAACGCGCCCTACCTCGCGAAGGAACGCGGCCTCGAAGTGCGCGAAGTGAAGACCGAGCGCGAGGGCGACTACCACACGCTGATCCGCGTTTCGGTGAAGACCGATGCAGGCGAGCGTTCGGTGGCCGGCACGCTGTTCAACAACGTCGAGCCGCGCCTGATCGAGATGTTCGGCATCAAGGTGGAAGCCGAACTCGCTGGTCCGATGATGTACATCGTCAACGAGGACGCACCGGGCTTCATCGGCCGCATCGGCACTCTGCTGGGCGAGAACGGCATCAACATCGGCACCTTCAACCTCGGCCGCCGCGAGGCCGGTGGCGAAGCGGTGCTGCTGCTGTCGGTCGATACCGAAGTGCCTGAAACCGTCCTCAAGGCCGCCTGTGCGCTGCCGGGTGTGAAGATGGTCAAGGCGCTCAAGTTCGCCTGATCCGGCAGCTTACAAGTTCCCAACGGAAAGGGCCGGTGCCGCAAGGCATCGGCCCTTTTTCGTGCGCGGGGCGGAGCAGAGGGCCGGTACACAGGCCGGCCTCGCCGTTCCCGGTCGCTTCAGGCGGCTTTCTTGCCGGCCATGGCATGGACGTCGGCCGCGCCGAGCAGTTGCCCGCCGATGCCCCAGTCGCCCTGTTCGACCTCCATGATCCGGACCCAGGTCACTCCGCGCAGAGCCTCGCCTTCGACCGAGACCATGGCTTCGGTCACCTTGCTGATCAGTTCCTGCTTCTGATCTTGCGAGAACACGTCCTTGATGACATCGATGGTTACGAGCGGCATTTCCAATCTCCTCAAATTCAGATCTCTATCGGTCGCTTCCGATAGTCAGGAAATACAGGATACCGGCAGGCGATGCTTGACGGTGACGTGAAGATGTCTGACCTTTTCGTGAATATTCATGAGGAGGAGCCCTGATTGCCGGGATCCGGTTCCTTTACCTACCGCTTCGAAGAGTTCGAGCTGGACACGGCGCATTTTGAGCTGCGCGCGGCGGGAACGCGCGTCCCGGTCGAGCCGCAAGTGCTCTCGCTGCTGATCCTTCTGGTGCAGAATCTCGACCGGCTCGTCAGCAAGGATGAACTAATCGAAAAGGTCTGGGATGGCAGGATTGTGTCGGAATCCGCCGTGGCCGCCCGCATCAAGGCGGCGCGCAAGGTGCTTGGCGATGACGGCAGTCAGCAACGCCTGATCCGGACCGTTCATGGAAAGGGCTTCCGCTTTGTCGGGCAGGTCGGGATAGAGCGCCAGGTGGCCTCGTCATTGTCGGTCCTGACCGGCCTGATGTCCTCTGATGCTGAACCGGACCTTCCTGCCGCAGGCGGCCGGGAGAACGGGGGCGGGCGGCCAACTCTGGCGGTCCTTCCGTTCCAGTTGCTGGGCGAGCCCGGGCCGCACGATATCGTGGCCGATGCCTTGCCGGCCGATCTCATCATGGACCTGTCCCGGCTGCATTCGCTTTTCGTGATTGCCCGCGGGTCGAGCTTCCGGTTTCGGGGAGCCGATGTTGACCCGGTGAACGTCGGCCGCGCCTTCGGCGTGCGCTATTGCGTCACGGGAACGATCGAACGGGCGGGGGCGGACGTGGTCGTCAGCGTGACGCTTGCCGATACTTGCGATGGGAGTGTGGTCTGGGCTGAGCGTTACCGGGGCGAGATGCGAGGCCTGCAGCAGTTAAGGCCAGAGATCGCGTCTCACGTGATTGCCAATCTTGCCATACTGATCCCGCAGAACGAGGCGCGTCTGGCGCGCGGAAGGCCAGCTTCCGAACTGGATGCCTGGTCCTCCTTCCATCTCGGCCTCGATCACATGTACCGCTTCAACAAGGCCGACAACACGCAGGCGGCCCGCCTGTTCGACCAGGCGCTGGCGCTCGATCCCTATTTCTCGCTTGCTCTCGGCGGGCGCTCCTTCACGCATTTCCAGAACGCATTCCTGCTCTATGGCGGCGATCCGGCGGAAGAGGCCGAGCAGGCCCGGATTCTGGCGCAGCGCGCCGTTGAGGCCGACCGTCTCGATCCGTTCGCACATTTCAACGTCGGCCGATGCTACTGGCTTGATGGCAATCTGCAGGACAGCCTCGACTGGTTCGACCGCGCGACAAGCCTCAGCCCCAATTTCGCGCAAGGCGTGTACAACCGGGGGCTGGTGGGCACGATTGCGGGCAGCGCCGAGCGGGCGGACCGCGATCTGGCGCTTGCTCTCGATCTCAGCCCGCTCGACCCGCTGGCTTATGCGATGGTTTCGGCGCGGGCACTCGCACATGTGCAGTTCGGCGATTTCGAAAAGGCTGCCGGGTTCGGCGTGCGTGCGGCGAGGATGCCGGGTGCACACAAACACATAGAACTGATCGCGGCCCTGACCTCGCATCTGGCCGGAAATGCGCAGGAGGCTGGCGCGTGGTTGGGGAAGGCGCGGAGCAAGGATCCGCAGCTTAGTGCGGCGACGTTCTTCAACTCGTTCCCCTATGCGCCCACCCTCGCGCGCGAAGTGGTGGAACGTGCGTTGCACGAACTGGGCCTCTAGGGCGTTTGGGCCACTCCAAGGGAGGTTGTGATCCGTGATCCAGTGATCTGGCGCAGGGGGGCAGGCTTCCCGGAAACGGGCGACTGTTCACGCAATCGAACTATGCCCGGAGTTCTTATCGCCAAATCCAACCGAAAACCCGGCGCAGGAGTGTCATGACCGGGCTCTCCGGTGCGTCCTCTGGTTGCAGTGACGCGCCGATTTGCGCGCGCAGCCGGTGACGGTGTGCGGAAGGTTCTGCCACGTGCAGTGGGGAGGCATCCATGGCTGCCTCCAGATCAGGATCCAACGCATATCTGTGGTATTCATCGACGCCGCTGTCTTCATCCGCCGGTCCGTGAACTGCGGTATCAGCCGCCTTTCCCGTGTCCCGGTTCGCGTCAGAAACCTGTGCGGGATCGCCGCCATCCATGGGCGCGTCGGCTTCAACCATGCCGAAAGTCGCTTCGGGGAGGATTGGCGCATGCCTTGCCGGTGCACCATCTGGCGTTTGTTCAGGCGCATTTGCCGCCGAATCGCGCGGGCCACGTTCCGCCTCACTGGGCGAAAGGTCCTGATCGGCCGGCTTCATCGGAGAGAAGTCCACTATGTTGGATTCTGGCGTCGGCTTGCCGGAACCTGAAAAATCTAGGGAGGCGCGTACCTGGATCTCGCGGGTTGCCGCGTCCGTTTCCGACTGTTCGATCACGACGACCGGGGCTTTTTGGGATTTTGGCGCGCCAATATTCAGCAGGCTGCTAATCTTACTG
>NZ_BCTX01000138.1 GCF_001590985.1 Novosphingobium naphthalenivorans NBRC 102051 | reverse complement strand
GGTACGATTCCGGGTGCGCCGGATTTCAAAAAGAAGGGCGGCGTCCTGACCAAGCCGCATACCGCGCTGACCGATCACATCGAACGTGGCTACTCCAGCCCATCGTCACCGATCTCGATGCCGCCAAAGGGCGGAAATCCCGGGCTGAGTGTTCAGGACATCAAGGACGTCCACGCCTATATGCATCAGGCATTTGGCTGCGGAAAATAATCCAAGCCTACTTTTTGGGAGAATTATACAGCAACCGACAGCAAGGTGTTTATCCAGCCAAATCAAGGCGAAGGCTTCGGCAACGGATGCCTTGGCCTCGGTTGGCTGGCTGCGTCACAGGTGGCATCAGTCTCCATCTCGGAGAAAAACACAATTGTCCTCTATTTTTCAATCGCGTGATGGCACCTCTCTGTGCAAATCCCATTCTTGGATCTGCGATGCCCGATTTGCAGCACTATCGACCCGATAATTGCTGACAATAGGGAGGCCAGGAGAACAGCGACCTTTGCGCTCGCCAACAGCGGCGGCGAGGGAAACGCCAAGGCCGCGACGAACAGGCTCATCGTAAAGCCAATTCCAGCGATAAGGCTGGCGCCTAGGATGTGAGGCCATCTCAAGCCTCTCGGAAGCTTACCGATTCCAAGCTTCACTGCGAGTGCTGCGACACCGAGAATACCGAGGGGCTTGCCCAAGAGAAGCCCCAGCATGATCCCAGGGGTTGGCGGTACCAACAGTTCGCCAAACATGTTCGGCGTCAGGACGATGCCTGAGTTGAAGAACGCAAAAACCGGAATCACCACAAACCAGACCCATGGGCGGACTTCGTTCGCCACGACCTGCAAGGGCTTATGGTCGCCCTTTTTCAGTGGTACTGCGAGCCCGATAAACAATCCGGCTAACGCGGCTTCGACGCCCGCACTCAGAAGACAGAGCCACAGGGCAATTCCGGCCACGGCATAGGGCCAAATGCGAACGACAGAAAGCTTGCAGAGGACCGCAAGGGCCAGAGTGGCCACAGTGGCTCCGATGAGCGGCGGTACTGTGATTCCATTTCCGTAGAACAGGCCGACGATCCCGACGGCGCCGATATCGTCGAAAATGGCGATGGCCATCAGGAATGCGCGCAATGAGTTTGGTACTCTCTCACCGGCCAGTGAAATGACGGAAAGGGCGAGCACCACATCCGTTGCTGTGGGGATCGCCCAACCTCTTATCGCCTCCGGTTCACCCCAATTCAGTGCACCATATATAAGGGCAGGTACGGTTATGCCTCCGGCGGCGCAAAGTGCCGGTAACAAGGCGTGGTGAATGCTCGACAAGTGACCTTGGACCAGTTCATATTTGATCTCCAGTCCCGCCAGCAAGAAGAAGAACACCATGAGCCCGTCGTTGATCCAGAAGATCAACGGCTCTTTCGAGATCAGTGCCCCGATCCCCACATGGACGGTTGCGTGGTGGACATAGAGATACATAGCTCTGGCCGGTGAATTCACTGCAAGCAAACCGACGCCAAGAGCCAACAGTATAAGAATACCCGCCAATCGTTCGGTCGCGGGTCGAGAAAATATTGGTCTCATCTGCTTCGCACAAACCCCAATATCATCGAACGATCGCCCGGGTGACACCTTCGTTGGCGCCTGTAGGAATAGCCTTGCTTCGCAAGTCAAACGGGGTCATTGAAATGATAATCGGGCGTTCTTCATAACGCCGAAACGCACGGCACGGGATATCCCTCGCTGCAGACGGCAGGAGCCTGTAAGGCCATTATCGATGCCAATGTTCGAACCGTGTCGATATCGCCTCAGAGCGGCCCGGCAAACGGATCGTCACGTAAATCCTGAATGGCCCATCCCCTTGCATCGGAAAATAGTTCCCAAAGGTTTCGGTTCCGGCAATTTCCATCGGCTGAAGCTCTTTTTCTTCCCCATACATGCCAATCTCGGCCACACGGGCTCGAACATCGGCACGGCTAATACGTTCGCCCGTCTTGGCGTCGAACAGAGCAATTGTGACATGATATTCGTCGCTGCCCTTGGGCGTGCCACCGTGCATCGTTCGCTCAGTGTGACCGGACGAATGAAGGCCACGAACAATTTCGGCTGGGATTATACCCAAATAAATTAAAACGTTTCCGACAGTCTTAGTGTAACCCGCATTCGCTGCCGCCGGGGTCGGAAGAACTGCCAGCAGCAAAGAAACCGCTGCAACCCATACTGTGATCATTCGTCGGGTCATGATTCGTGTCCCTTCTTGCCGTATTCTAGCCGGCTCTGGCTGGATCCCGGCCCGGGTGATCGGAAGCCCAGGGCGATGGCAACCACATTTCCCAGAGCGGAATGAAAATTTGACAAGCCAGGACCAAACCCATGACAGCACCGCTTATCACGACTATGATACCGAAAACTGGATTGAATTTGGTTAGCCACCAAGAACCGATATCCGCAAGGATCGACAAATAAGGGATGACTACGAATACGATCCGTATCCAAGGCGTGATCCGGCTAAGTGCGAAGATTGCTCCGGTTAGCAGGAAGATGATGCTGATTCCGAACAGGTGTACGTGAGAAACACGTGCCAATTGTGTGATGGTTGGCCCCTGATCTGTCTGCGTCACCTTGCGAAGCGCGGCGTAGCTGTCGAGTGGGGGGACCGACAGACCAGAACGTGGATTGTGGCAGGCCACACAGCGGCTCGCGAATATCGGCTTCACGGATTCATAGCCTGATTGCGGAGCGCCGCGACGAACCCACTCCAATATGCGGTCCCGATCGGCTTGGTCGATCCTGTCTGCCATTTGGCCGCGCAGCGCAGCTTCAAGCCGTGAACTGTCGGGACGACCATGATATTTCATGTCGATTCCCGCGATCAACCCCATGCCATTCTTCTGATGAGGTTCGACCACCACCAGGAATAGATAGGAAAGCGCCATGAGATAGCCCAATCCGATCAAGATCAGGAAACTCGTGAACAGCGCACGAAAGGTCAGAGGCAACGCCCTTAAATCGCTCATCCTCAATTTGCCCTCTTTAATGCGCAGGATTGCACCAAATGGATGATTTACGGATATACTCTCTCGGCTCCGCCGAACTTTGATCCCGATTAAAGAATCACGACCCTGAGCAAACGAGGTTCGGATTTTCCTGGGCTGGCACCAAGCCGCGCGCTGACGTCAGGGCGAGGGAGGAAGCAGCCAATCAACATCGGCAAGTCTTTTCCTGGTGTTAATGAAAACGGCCCCCCCTTTCCAAGCGACAGGAGATCAGCAATTTGGCCTGCTGACCAGTTACTGGCAGCGAATCGCATTCATTTCTTTTCTTCTTTCCCCGTGCCTTTATTGCATGAACTGCGGTGGACATGCTTGCGTCTGGTCCGATCAAGACCGTCGCCGGTTCGCGACGGAAGTTGGCAGAATCATTCGGTGCGCGGTAAACTCCCTGATCCGACATGGACCACGAGCAAAATGGCCTTGCTCGATAGAAAATGTCCTCAAACAATAGAATGACAAACCCGATGGTCCACTTCTTCATCGGACATGTCCGCCGGTTAAATGACATATCGGTCCCAGCCCGCATAAGAATCATGGACTGGCCCACGTGGTATCGCGAACACGATGAGCAGAGTGCCCATGATGACGCCGTTCCAAGCAGCAAGCGCAGAACCGCCGCCCTCAAGTAACCATGGTGCGGCAATAAGCCAGGCACCGAACAGGACATTGATAAAACGAACTGGGCGCGCCACTTCGGCGAAAGCCATGATCGAGAACACGACCACCAGTGAGCCGAACAGATGATCACTGTCGGCCATAGCGCCTGAGTTACCGAGAGTGAGCCGCGTGAACATGAGCGAAATGCCGATCGCTACGCTTACGACGAGCATCCAGGGGAAGCTCGTGCCCCGCCCTGCTTCCCCGATCATCTCCTGCGTCGTTCCCTGGAGGCCTAGGGACATGTCTTCATTGCCGCCCTCCATCGCGCCGCCCATCCAGAAAGTGCGCCAAAATGGTTTGCCCTTCCGGCGCGCCCAGAGCAGGAACTGGCCCATCGCCACGAATTCATCCAGTTGGTAGGGGATCATTATCGTCATCGCGAGCGCCGCGATCAGGCAGAGCGTGCACCAAGTGCCGATCGCTATCGGCTGGATAATGATGAAATAGATGCTTACGACGCCAAGCGGGACGATCAAGAAAGTGAGTCCAAGCACCATCCATGGCATGGTGCGCCAGCGGTCCTTGCCGCCCATCCAGGTCATCACGAGCTCAAGCATGTAGACGAGGGCCCCAAGACCGCCATCGGGAATGGGCCACGCTTTGGATACGTCTGAGGTAATGATTGTTTCGGTGCCATTCATCACGCCCTTCATTGCGCCACTACCAGCGAAGAAAGGCTCCCACACCGCATCGATGTGGCCGAGCTGAAATGCCCCGAGCACGCGCGCAATCAGGAACCCGATAACCGCGAGCGCGGCGATCGGTGCGCGCTGCAACCAACTCGATGGCGTGTAGGCCCAGCCCGGCGGAATGTCGGGCTTGCCCATCATTCCCTCCATACTCATGCCCGGCATCATCGGGACCAGCACCGAAAACGCGATGATCAGGCCGCCGACCAGCGTGTCGTTGGCGTAAGCCGCAGCCAGAGGCGTCCAAAACACGAGCGGCGCGAACAACAACCAGCCGCCGACGAAGGCGTTGGCCCATTGCGCCCAAGCGTTACGGCGCCACGAATCAGCGGACAATCCGCTGAAGACGATTACCAGTACGCCGCTGACGATGTCGCCCCAGGTCATCGCCAGGTTACGCAGCTCGAAAGACGGCAGCCCGCGCTCGGCCATGACGCGCAATTGGTTGGCGTTGGGCGCGAAGTCGCTCAGATAGCCAAGAGTGAAGGGACTGGTCAGCAGCCAGAGACCAAGCATCAAATTGAGGTAGTGCGGCCACAACATCTTTCGATGGTCTTTGACCATCATGTCGCCGTGCTCACCCGCGTGCTCCATTTTGGTACCGACCGGCAGCAGTGTCATACCGCATTCTGGGCAGGTGCCCGGCTCGGACCGCACGATTTCGGGATGCATCGGACAGGTGTACTCAAGTGCCTGCCCGGCAAACGTCAAGTCGCCGCGTCGGGCGTGCTCCTCATGCATAACGATCTTCCGGTACCTTGAGCAACTCAAGTGGCATTCCGCACTTGGGACAGCGGCCAGGCTCCAGGCGCACGATCTCGGGATGCATCGGACAAGTGTACTCGGCTCCTTGCGAGGGCGCGCTAGACGGTTCCAGCGCTTCCCCGCATTTCGGACAGCTTCCGGGGGAAGATTGGCAGACAGCAGGATGCATCGGGCAGACATGCACTTGACAGGCCCCAGCGTCGACGGCCTCGGGTGCTTCCGGTGCGCCTCGGGCCACCTCCGCCCTCAGAGAGGCTGGCGGTTCCAAGCCGTGCTCTCGGTACCAGCCAACGGGATCGGCTGCCAGCGCCGCGATCATCTTGGGCATTGTCTTGCGCAGCGAATGGCGCGGTTGCCAATCGAGCAACTCGCGTGCGCGCGTGATATCGAGGGCGTAGTGGTCGTTGGCCCGGTCGATCATCCACGGTTTGATGAACGGATCCTCGCCAGGAATGTGGTCCTGAACCCATGCGCCCACCTTGGCGATCAGCCCGGGGACGCTCTGCGTCTCCGAGGACTTGCCGTGAATCAGTCGCATGAACGTGTGCTGCAGCTCATCGTAGCTCAATGTCTCTGGCTCGCCAATCAGGATCACTGCGTCCGGCGGCAGCTGAGAGCGCCGATCGACGGTGCGCTCGATGGCGTCGACGACGTCCTCAAGGTGGACAAAGGCCTGGCCATGCGAGGTCTCGCCAGAATACAAATGGCTGGCGAGCTGCTGCTCGTAAATGCGCTGTATCTGATGCGCGAGCGGCGGGGAATGGCAGACATCATCATAGACACCGGCGAGGCGCAGGATTGCGGCGGGAATATCGCCCCGCTCTCCGCGAATCAGCGCCTCGGTCCGGACCTTCGATTCCGGGTAGGCCCAGGTCGGCCCCAACGGCCAGTCCTCGGTGATGAACTGTCCCGGTTCGCCCGGCTGGTGCACGAGCATGGTGCTGGAGAAGATGAACCGTTCCACCATGAAGCCCTCGCGCAGCCCGCGCAGTAGATGTCCGGTCCCGTTGACCGTGACTTCGTCATATCTCGGGCTCGGTTTGCCTATGAAATCGTAGTAAGCAGCGAGATGGACTACAGCGGCAATATGCGTCCCGTGGTGCTCACGCAGGATGCGTAGTCCCTCTCGTACGCTTCCATCGGAAGAAATGTCGACCGGTATGCTCACGCAGTCGGCTGGAGGTGGAGTGGCCGCCTCGCGGTCGAACCCCACGACGTCGCTAAAGCGTCCGGTCAGACGTTCCATGACCGCAGTGCCGATGCGGCCATTGCTGCCGGTGACCAAAACAATTGCTTTTTCTGGACTCATGGTGATGACTCCGCGGCGATTCCTGCCCCAGTTCACGTCGTTTGCGCATGAGAAGATAGATCGACGTCTCGGTCTTCAACCTAAGTTAAAGACCCAGCAGCTCCAAGTGAGGTACTCGTCGAAGGTCTGGCAAATCGCACATCTTTCCGAATGATACGTGGCCGGCCCCCGATTTGTCTGCGTTTATAAGTGAGCCCTGTTCACGTTGTGGCTCTCACGGACCGGGTTGCAAGTTCGTTGGGGTGACGTCTTGGAACACGGATCGCCACGTTGTGGTGAGGCAATCGGAGGCGGGAGCCAAGAAAGAGGGGCTGGCCTGTCCAGTGCTATGACCATCAAGGGGAAG
>NZ_BCTX01000137.1 GCF_001590985.1 Novosphingobium naphthalenivorans NBRC 102051 | reverse complement strand
ACATATCCTGACAGTCCAGCGAAAAATGGCGGTTGGAAGGTGAAAACCATCGGTGCCTCCAGCACTGCCCAAAAACCCCATGGCTCCCCCGAGGCGGGGGTGGGCGGCGAGAACGACCGGAGAGGCCCGCGCAAGCGGCGGGCCGCACCCGGAGGGGCGAAATGAAATGGAGCAGCTCGGCGAAGCCGGGCTTGCGGCGCGCCGTGGCGGGCCTAGCAGGGAGCGCCGACCAGACCCGCATCGAGGGAGGCCCGAAAAATCAGCGCCGCCGCGCCAGCGGCGTCCGCTGGTGAGCGGGCGAAGCCCGCGCATCGCCATGCGCGACGAAGCGGCCGAGCCCGCGAGGGATCGGCCGCTCAGCGTTGGTTGCTGCTGGATCATGGCTGCCGGGTGTGCATCCAGTCGGCCGCCGCCTGCGCCTTGCTCGCCGCGGTGAAGATCGCCCGGGGCTCGTCCTTGAGCAGTTGCAGCCAGGAGGCGATGTAGGCCGCGTGATCGGGTCGCGGTTCGTGCGCGATCCCGAGATCGGCGAGCAGGAACGATGCGGTCAGCTCGGCGGTCGCTTCCTCCATGGCGAGCGCGTGCTTGGTCCACTTGGTGCTGAAATCCCGGTCGAGCCGATGGGCTGCGCCACTGGCATGAGCTGCCTCGTGAATATGGGTGGCGTAGAAGCCGTGGGCGTCGTGGAAGGCGCTGAAATCCGGCATGTGGATGCGGTCTTCGGCGATGTGATAATAGGCGCTGGCCGAGCCGTAGACGGTATCGATGCCGAGCGCGGCGATGAAGGCTTCGGCGGCGGCGAGGCGTTCGCTCTCGGGCAGGACCGGCCCCGGTTCGGGCGCATAGCCATCGATCTGATCGGCGTTGAACAGGCTGAACGCCTTGGCGAAAAGCCGTCGGTGGTCGCCATCATCGTCGCTGGCTTCGTCACCCTTCGCGCGAAACTCCTTCCAGAGGACGCCGAGGCTGGCGTGCTCGCCCTTGCGGACCTGCGCGCCGAGCGCCTGCCACTGGCGATAGGTGCCCCAGACCCCGCTCGCATAGCCGCTGCCATAGGCGGCCGCCCAGAGCGAGACCGTATTTATGCCGCGATACGGCTTGCCGCTGGCGACGTTGGTCGGGCGGGTGACGTCGGCGCCGGAATGATGCCACGGCATGCGCCAGGTGCCGGTGCCGGCTTCGATGGCGTCGACGATCGCTTGCGTGACGCGAGCGTAGACGTCTGAGCGTGGTGAGGCTGACATGATCTGTTCTCCGTTCTCGCGCCGGGGACCATCCCCGGCGGCGGAGGCCCGTTCGCGCCGGGCACAGGGGGGCTCGCGCACCCGTCAGGGCCGCAGCGAAGCGAAGGACGGCGAAGCCGTTGCGCGGGCGCGCCGACCGGCGCAGGACTCCGCCAACAGCCGGGGTGGTCTACGGCGCGGGAGGATCGATCCCGGCAATCACCGCGGTCAGGCGATCGAGCTCGCGCTGGAGAGCTTGACGCTGGAGATCGGAGATGCGCCGTTCGCGTAGATGCGCCCTGGCATCGGCCGCCGCGCGTTCCCAGGCCGGCCTGTGCCGGGCGGTGATGCAGGCGTTGGGACAGCGGGTCGGCTCGCACAGGGCGGTGAGTGGCTGCGCGGGATCGGGGGTTGTCACGCGCTTGAGGCAGAGCGCGGTTGCAGGATCGAAGAAGCAATCCGCGAGCGGACCGACATGGAAGGTGCGCGCGACGCTGGCGAGCATGACGCGCAGGCGGGCGCGATCGGCGATCATGGCGGGCAATGGCCCGAGTTGAACGGCGGCATCGTCGAGCGTCCGCCCGATACGCGGTCCCGCCGGCCCGCCAAGCGATGCGCCGCTCTGACGCCGGTCGAAATAGTCCAGCAGGTCATCAGTCTGACCGAGCCGGCGCTGCGCCTCGACCTCGGCGCGAAACCCCGATGCGCTGGTCCCGGCATAGCCTTCGAACGCGGCGACCGAGGCGTGCTTGTACTGGATCATGCCGGCGATGGTGCCGAACGGACGGTTGGCGATGTGCCACGCGATCGTGCGCCGGAACTGCCGCGTCGTGATGCGCCACGGCTTGCCATCGGGACCGGGCGGGATGACCGGCATATCGGGGCTGCCGAAGGCGGTGTTGAGGTGATCGCGGAAGGTGTTGAGCTGACGGACCACCTCGCTCGACAGATGCGTTTTGGAGACGGCGCTCGCGCGCAGCACCGGCCAGAGCGTATCGCTGCCGCTGGCGCGCGCCGGTCCTGCCGACAGGCGTTCGAGCACCGTGATCGCATCGGCGACCGGCTCGATCGTCACCCAGCTCGCCGCCTCGCCCACGGCCGCCCGGCGCTTGTAGATGGTCGATCGGATGCGATGCCGCTCGATCAGGCCGTCCTCACTGCGCGCGATAGAGAGACACCCGCGCCGCATCGCCTGCACCTCGCAGTCGCGCATGCCGGTCAGGTAGGCGCACACGATATAGGCGGCGGCCTGGAGCATCCGTTCCTCGTGTGCGAGAGTCTTCGCGTCGAAGCGCTCGCGCCATGGCCGACCGCTCTCGGGATCGATCGAGATCGGCGTGTCCATGCCGCCGACCTCTACCCCCAGCTCGGCCGCCACTGCGTCGATCAACCTCGCTTCACCGCCGGTCAGCAGGAGATGCGCGCCTGGCTCGGCCTGCACGTCGATCCCGGCATGGAGATGCAGGAGATGGGCGTTGATCGGTGGGGTCACGGCGCCGGTGTTGGGGTCGACGCGCAGCTTGCCGTTATGAGCGGTGCCCCAGATCGGTGCGCCGCGCCCCTCGCTGCGTCGGCGACCGAAATAGGCCTTCAGGCGGGTGCGGCGACGTTGCCGGCGATCAGCGTCCGGGAGGCCGGAGTCGGCGGCGACGAGACGATCCCGGCGCGCTTCGAGCCGATCAAGCTCGCGACGGGCTGCGAGAATGTCGTCAGCGAAGACGGTGACGTAGCGCAACGACCATGCGAGCAGCGCGGCGATGACCTCTTCCGGGAACCGCGGCGTGCGGTTCTCCCGGACATGCCGGTAGCCCGCGACGCGGGCGGGCGCCTGTCCGGCCCAGGGCTCGAATGCAAGGCCTCCGCCAGCGAGGTGGTCACGATAGTGATAGAGATCGGGGACCACTTCGAGGAGGTGGCCGACGATGACGGGTCGCCGGGCCGGATCGGCACGAAGGTGCCGGGCATAGGCATCGACCAATGCCTGATCGATACGGGAAACGTCGAGCCGTCCGAGCCGCTCACGGGCGAAGGCGAAGAACCGGCGGGCACGGTTGAATGCCTGGCGAATGCTCGCCGGCGGCAGCTTCGGGCGGTAGCCGGGAAGATCGACGTTGAGACGGGCGTAGAGATAGGCGCGCATCGCCGCCTGCACATCGGCATGTTCGAGCACGTCGAAATGCACGGTGACGTGGCAGCGCCGGGCGTTCTCGCGGAATACGGCGAGACCGAGATCCCAGCTCGGGTCGCCGACGCGAGACAGCTCCTCGCGGGCGTGGCCCTCCTTGAGCGGCGCGCTCGCCAGCACGGGGCGATCGTCGAAGGCAGGCTCTTGGGCATGGGCGGGTATGGTCATGCGCGTGCCTCCGGCGGCAGATAAAGCCGCTCGCTCTCCATCTGCCGGCGCGCATCGGCGATGACGGCATCGGAGAAGGCCGGCACGACCTGGGCGGTGATGCGGGCATGGACGCGGCCGAACTTGGCCGCCCAGTCGGTCGCGGGCAGGCTCAGCCGCTGCTCTTCGACGAAGACGAGGAAAGCCAGGATCGCGGGGAGCTTGCGCGCGGTGATGACGGCGTTAGGGCAATCAAGGCAGCCCCAGAAGGGCTGCGCACAGGGCGAACCGGCCTCGGCGAAGGGACTGTTATGGAAGCCCGCGCAGGCGGCGAGCCAGACATCCTGTTCGCCGTCGAGCAACGGACCCACGGTAGCCAGCGGCATCAGCGGCTCGGCCTGATCGGGCGCTTTGCGCAACGCCTGCTCGGCGGTGGGCGGAAGCACGGTCGGCATCGCGGCGGCGACCGCTGCGCGGAAGGCGTCGGCGACGGCCGTCTCGTGCAGGGGCCGGAGCGACGGCAGATCAGCATAGTGGCGCGCCGCTACCTCGCGCGAGTGGCCGACCGCGAAGCGGGCCATATGCCCCTCGGTCTTGGTGTACCATAGCGCCTTGTGGGTCTTGCGGAGCCGGGAGAGCAGCAGGTGGAGCGGCTTGCCGTCGTCATCGACAATATCGTTCTGCGCCACCCAGGCATCGATCCGTTCCGTCGGGTGGCGGATACCTGCCCGCAGGCCGCCAGCGTTGTGATAAACCCAAATACGATCGTCGTTTAGATGCGTGCGGGCAGTCGCCGTGGCCTCGATCAGGCGACGAATAAGACCGCCAGGCGTGCCACCACCGCCGTCGCGGACGCGCATGCTCTTGTGCTCGGCGCCGCGAGCGCGGCGCTTGAGATAGCGCAGCTCCACCGTGCCGGCATGGGGGTTGGTGAGACAATCCACGGTCAGCGTCTTCAGGCACTCGGGCTCGAGGCCGGTATCGAGCGTGAGCAACACGAGCAGCGCCGGCAGATCGCGCGCAAGCAGGTGATGGCGGCCATGCAGGTCGTCGATGAGCGTGCTGATCGGCAATGCGCGCCGCATGCGCATGAAATAGAGGCTCTTCAGCGCGGGCTGGTCTGCGACGATAAAGCCCTGCCGCGCGATGATCGCTTCGACATCGGCGCGCGCGCTGGCGATGACCGGGTCGCCCTCATCGGTCCGGTCGTCGGCGCCGAGACGGCGGAACATCGCTTCGACATCGGTCCTCGCGGCGTCGCGCAACGCGCGGGCGACGAAGGGGCTATAAGCATCGCGCGGGGTCGAGCGGCCCGCCGATGTGGCCAGCGTGTAGCGCAGCCGCTCATGCAGGTCGGACGCGATCCGATCGGGCCGGTCTGCCTCGATCGCGCGCAATGTGTTGATGATCTTGCCGACCGTTATGTGCCGGTGGATCGCGCCCATCCCGCGCTGTCCGAGCGCGGAGGCGAACCCATCGATATGGACTGCGCGCAGGTCGCTGACGCCAGCCACGTTCAGCGCGTCATCGCCAAGCCAGGCGAAGAACAGGCGGTAGGCATTTACATACTGCTTGATGACGCTGGCCGCACCGATGGGGCCGCCGAGCGCCGCTGACCGACGTAGCGCGCCCGCGAAGGCGATGGCGAGTGGGCGAGGAACGAGCCCAATCATATCGATCAGGACCGTTCCGCCATGCCGTGCCTCGATCGTGAACTTGAGGCCGAGCACAGCATCGGGCTGCACGGACTCCGGCGTGATCGGCGCGAAAGCGACAGGCCGGCCCTTGCGGGGATGCCCGCTCATGCGCCCTGCGGTCCCGGCAGCAGCGCGAGCAGCTCCTCGACGGCCGCGTCCACTGTATCGGCGCGCGTCGCGATATGATCGAGGTAGATATAGGTGGTGGTGAGGCTCGCGTGGCCGAGCAGACGTTGCACCTGTTGCAGCGGGTCGCCCAGGATCAGCCGGTAGCTCTCCACCGGCCCCGCCGGCAATGCCGCTTCGCGCAGCCGCTGCTGGATCAGCAAGGCGAGCATATGGACTGCGAAGGTGTGACGAAGCTGGTGGGGACTGATCGACAGCGGGAAACCGTTCTCCTCGCACCGCTTGCAGGCACGGGTGAAGATCACCTCCCACGAGTTGGGGCGAACAGGCTGCCCTACCTCGGTCAGCCATAGCGCCGCCGGCTCGTGGGGCGGTCCATCCTCGTCGCACAGGATCAGGCGGCATCGTTCCTCTGGGGTGCAGACATCGCGCATGCGGTCGAGACCGGCGCGGGTGACAGGGATCGGTCGTTCGAGCTTGGCCGCGCCGTCGCGCGCGGCGAACTTGGTCACGCCTGCGGCGCGTTCGACGGCGACATAGGCGGCGATCTGACGCAGCAGCCGACGCGGGACCAGCACACTGCGTCCCCGGTCGCCCTTGGTGAGCGGCGGCGGCAGGCGCAGCCAAAGCTGCTGAGCCTGATCGTGGTCGTGATCGATGGCCGCAAGCTCATCGGCGAGCAGGCCCGACGCCTCTTCAAGACGCAGGCCAGTGGTGACGAGAAGGTCGGCGAACAGCGCGTTGCGCAGCCCGTTGCGATCGCGAGCGCCGGGGCGCTCGGTGCCGTCCGGGGCGAGGCCGCGCAGGCCGACCTCGCGGAAAATGTGGTAGTCGTCCATCGTGACGAACCGCACATCCGACCGCCTGGCGACACGTTCATAGGCGTCGTTGCGCGCCGCGATCATGCCACGACGGCCACCTTGCGCCGGTCGCCACACGGCGCGGCGGCTGAACGGCGCGTCGGCGATCAGCCCTTGCTGCTCGCCCCAGCGGTAGAGGCGATCGAGGCTGGCGACAGCCCGGTTCCAGCTTGCCGCCGTGATCCGGTGATCGGCCTCGTCGCGGCGTCGCTCACGATGATAGGCATCGACATCGTCGCGGGTCGCAGCCCACACGGTCTTGCCGCAGGCATCGAGAAAGCGAAGCCAGACCGCAACATCATAGGCGTAGGCGCGAAGCGAGTGCCGCGAGCGGACCCCCGACAGCGGCAGGTCGAGAAAGAAGCGATCCAGATCGGGATCATAGAGCGCATCGTCCCGCAGGATCAGCGGCACATGCGCATCAAGGCCCTTGGCCTCGCGGCGCTCGCAAACAGTAATGATCGACACCGGCGCGAAACCCTCCCCCCGGACCCCCCACCCGGAAGCTGACCTTCACACCGGTGCGCCTGATGGCCCGGCAGCAATCAGGCTGGCCTCCGCCAGCTCTTGGGTCAGCGCTACGGCCAGCCTGATTACTGCCTACCGTGGGCGTCCATCGCCGACCTTACTGCAATGTTGCGGGCGGCGCAGACTGTCCAGAT
>NZ_BCTX01000136.1 GCF_001590985.1 Novosphingobium naphthalenivorans NBRC 102051 | reverse complement strand
GGGTTAAGGCATTCCAACGTTATGCAACAAAGCCTATTGTGTCGCAAAGGCCTGTCCATGGCTGTCTCATTACAGACTGCACCGCAACACTGCATTTCTAACTGGGAAAAACCTAATTCGGGCTGGGGGATTCGAGAGGCGATGGCGATGGTAGCGCCGCGCCGCGGCCGGATCGAGGTTCATATGACGCCGGGCAGGCGCCTGATTATCGTCCGCCATCTCGCATGACCTGAGCGTCCCCGGTCGGGTCCGGCCCTGGCGTGGCAAACACCGAATCGATGAATTTGCGCGTGGTCGCCCCGAGTTCGCCGGCACGCCAGGCCAGCGCAAAGCGCACCACTGCCAGTTCGGCGGTGGCGTCGGGAACCTCAAGCGGGCGGAAGGCAACCCCGCGCATCCGCAGGCGCTCGGCCGAAGCGGGCACGATCGCAACGCCTTCGCCGCAGGCGACGATGCCGATGACCGCCTCGGTGGTCGGCGCCTCATGCGCTATTTCGGGATCGAAATTCGCGAGGCGGCACAATGCGAGCAGATCGGCCTGGAAGTTGAAGCCGCGCGTGGATTCATAGGTCACGAACCGGCTCGATCGCAGATCGGCGGGGGAAACCGCGCCACTGTGCGCCAGCAGCGGGTGTCCGAGCGGCAAGGCGGCCACCAGCGGTTCGCTGTGAACGAAGCGGGTTTCGATCAGTTCGTCGAAAATCGGCAGGCGCAGAATCCCGACGTCGATTTCGCCGCTTCTGAGCGCCTCGATCTGATGCAGGACAGACATGGCGCTGAAGCGAAGCTCGACGTCGGCCGTGGTCTCCCGAAACCGCCGGACCAGTGAGGGAAGGAGCGAATAAACCGTCGAGCCTCCGAAGCCGAACGTCAGCGTTCCGCTCAGCCCCATTCCTGTCCGCCGTGCAAGGTGGATGCCGTCGTCAAGCGCCGCCAGCGCCTTTCGCGCACTCAGCATGAGGCTGGCCCCCGCGGGCGTCAGCGCGACATGATGCTTGTCCCGATCGAACAGCCTGGTGCCGATCTCGCTCTCAAGCTCGCGGATCGCCCGACTGAGCGGAGGTTGCGAAATGTGGCAGCGTTCCGCCGCGCGGGTGAAGTTCAGTTCCTCCCCCACAGCAACGAGATAGCGCATCTGCCTCACATCCAACGTCATACCTCCAGAGTATTGCCAATGCTCTGATAATGTATTTCCGAAACGATGGCAAAGAAAGGATGATCCGTGCACGCAGAAGGAGACGCGATATGAGCGCGCGCATCGAGAGGCTTGGCTTCGAGCAATTGGCGCCGGGGGTGCAGTATGTCCTGCGCTCCAAATATGAACGGCTGGGCTATCTCGGCGAGTTCTTCCAGGTGACCGGCGTCCAGCCGGTGGTCCTGACCTCCTTCATGGAAATGACCGACGCGCTCAAGGTCGCTCTGCCGGAACATTTGACCGAGCTGGGCGCGCTGACCGTCGCAACGTTGATGGAAAACCGCTACGAACTGCACCAGCATGAGCGGCTTTCGAAGCGGCTGGGCTTCGGCGAAGCCTGGATAGCGGCCGTCGAGCAGGCGGATCCCGATGTCGCGCCGGAGCTTTCGGATGCCGAGCGCGATGTCCAGCGCCTGATCATCGCCATGCTGCGGCGGCGCGGCAAGGATGTGCAGGCCGAACTTGATAAGACGATCGAAGCGATCGGGGCGGAAGAGGCGATCGCGGTGATGTTCCTCGTGGGCCGTTACGTCACGCACGCGCTGATTGTGAACTCCCTCGATCTTCAGCCGCCTGTTCCCTCGATTTTCGATCGGACCGTGAAATGAGCGAAGGGCTTTGGATTTCCGAGGCGGAAGTCGTCTCGCTGATGGCGCTGCCGCAGGCGATCGATGCGCTGCGCGACGGGCTTCGCGAAGAGGCGGCGGGCCGCGCATCGAACATGGTCAAGACGCACGCGAGCTGGGCGAACGGATCGACGTTGCACGCGATCGGCGCGGTGTTCGACGGGTGGGGAACCGTCGGCACCAAGACCTGGGCGCACACGGCCGGGGGCGCGATGCCGCTGCTGATCCTGATCGACAGCGAAAATGGTTCGGTTCAGGCGATCATCGAGGCTTTCGCGCTGGGGCAGATGCGCACGGGCGGCATCAGCGGCCTCGGCACCGATGTCATGGCGCGTCCCGATGCCAGCCGGATGACCATGATCGGAACCGGCAAGCAGAGTATCACGCAGGTGGCGGCGGTGGCGGCTGTACGGCCGCTGACGCGCGTGACCGTGTGGAGCCCGACGGCTGTGAATCGCGAGGCGCTGGCCGAAAAAATCGAAGCGAAGCTCGGCGTGGAAGCGATTGCGACGCAGACGCTCGACGAGGCGCTGGATTCGGCCGATATCGTCACGCTTGCGACCCGCGCGCGATCCCCCTTCCTCAGCGCGGACGCCCTCCCTCGCGGGGTTCATGTGAACGCGGTCGGCGCGATCACGCCCGAGCGCGCCGAATTTGACGCGGCACTCATCGAACGCGCCTCGGTGATGGCGGCGGACAGCGTGCCGCAGGTGCGCAAGCTCAGCCGCGAGTTCATGGATGCGTTCGGAGAGGACGAAGCCCGATGGCAGCGGCTGCAGTCCCTGTCGACGCTCGTTGCCGGGAACGCGAGGCGGCCCGCCGATGCCGATCTCACGCTTTTCAAGGCGATGGGGATGGGAATTTCCGATCTGTCGCTGGGTATCGCTCTCCTCAAGGCCGCGCGTGAGGCGGGGGCCGGCCGGCCGCTTCCGGCGATAACCCGCCAGGCGCCGCGCCTGACACTTTAGATTCCAAGGAAAGGACCGCGTCCATGACCCAGCCCCTGTTCATCGAAGCCAGTGGCGCGCTGCCGGAACGCGACGCACCCTGGGAGCCGATCGTCATCACCAAGGAACAGATCGATGCCGAGATCGAACGGCTAGCGGCGATGCCCCGGCCGGCGAACGGTCGGCGGCGGTCCTATTTCCAGCATCCGCGCAACGAACGCTCGATCGGGCTGGCGCCGGGCATCCAGGTGTCGCTCGACGTGCTGCTGCCGGGCGAGGAAACGTCGACCTTTCGCCAGAATTCGACCCAGGTGAATTTCGTCATTCGCGGGCGCGGCGCCACCGAGACGAGCGGCCAGCATCGCGAAACCGCGCTTTATGACGTCTGGAACACGCCATCGATGCGCATCTATCGCCACAAGAATATCGGCGATGATCTCTATGTCCGCCTGACCTATTCGAACGGCGCGCTGCTCGACATGATGAACATCCATGTCGTCGAGGAAAATCCGCAGCCGCTCCTGAAGTCGATCGACCGGGAGGATGAGCATGCGGCGGCGGACAGCACGCGCGTCAACCCCTATGGCACCTTCCAGCTGAACGAGGAAGGCGCGTGGATGATGCCCTATGAACGGCTGATCAACCCGCCGTCGGTGACCAGCCCCGCGCTCTACTGGCCGTGGGAGCAGGTCAAGGAGCATCTCGACAAGCTGGAAGCGCTGGGCAAGGATTATGTCGGCCGCAGGCTTTATCTGCTCTATAATCCGATGACCGGGCGTACCAACGGCACCACCCCCAATTTCTTCGCGACGATGACGTTGCGCCCGCCGAAGATCGTCGATCGGCCGCATCGCCACTCGTCCGCGGCGGTGAACTATTATTTCTCGGGTTCGGGGCGGTCGACCGTCGAGGGCAAGGTCTATGAATGGAAGGCGGGCGATCTGATGCTTTCCGCGCCGGGCTGGTCGGTCCACAATCATGCGAGCCATGACAATGGCCCGGTCTATGAACTGACGATCCAGGATCAGCCGCTCAACATCGCGATGGAATCGCTGCTGTGGCAGGAAAGCCTGAAGGAGCCGCCCGCGCTTCTCGGCGCCGAGGAAGGCTTCGCGACCAATCGTGAGGCGGTCGGCGGCTGATGGCCGGGGCGCGGCGGATCGATGATTTCGGCGGTGTGACGCTGGATGGCGACGCCATTGCGGCGGCCGCGCGGGCGCTGGACGAGGCGGAGCGGACGGGGCGGCAGATCCGCCTCCTCAGCGAGACCTATGCCGGCCTGACGATGGACGATGCCTATGCCATCCAGACGGAATGGGTGCGAATGAAGGCGGCGGCGGGCGATCCCGTGATCGGGTGGAAGATCGGGCTGACGTCGAAAGCGATGCAGGCGGCGCTGTCGATCGACATTCCGGATTCGGGGGTGCTTCTGCGGAGCATGGCGTTCGACAATGGCGCCCACATCGCCCCAGGCCGCTTCATCCAGCCGCGGATCGAGGCGGAGATTGCCTTCGTCATGCGCACCGGCCTTGAGCCGGAAGAAATTTCGGCCGAAGCGATCCTCGCGGCGACCGATTATGTGGCTCCGGCGCTCGAAATTCTCGATACCCGGATTACCCGCAAAGATCCGGAAACCGGGCGGCTCCGCAACGTCTGCGACACCATTTCGGACAATGCCGCGAACGGTGGAATCGTGATGGGCGCCCCGGTCCGCGAATTCGGCGCGCTCGACCTGCGCTTCGTCGGCGCGATCGTCTCGAAGGATGGCGATGTCGAGGAAACCGGTCTCGGCGCCGGCGTGCTCGGCGATCCGCTGGTTTCGATGGCATGGCTCGTCGAAAGGCTGGCGGCGCGTGGCGACCGGGTCGAGGCCGGGCAGGTCGTGCTTTCGGGATCGTTCATCCGTCCGGTCGAGGCGCCCCCCGGAAGCCATATCGTCGCCGATTTCGGATCCTTCGGGCAGGTAGAGTGCCATTTCGGTTGACCGAGGGCGATGTGGGAGAGTGACGTGAATGCGTTCAAACAGGCGATCGGCGAGCATCGCCCGCAGATCGGTTTCTGGCAGGCACTGGCCTCCTCCTATACGTGCGAGATTTCGGCCGGGGCAGGTTTCGACTGGTTGCTGATCGACGCCGAGCATGCGCCGAACGACGTTCCGCTCGTGCTGGCACAGTTGCAGGCGGCGAGTGCCTATCCGGTCGAACCCGTGGTCCGGCTTCCGGTGGGCGATCCGGTGCTGATCAAGCAGTATCTGGACATCGGGGCGCGGTCGCTGCTGATCCCGATGATCGAGGATGCCGCCATGGCGACGGCGATGGTCAGCGCGACGCGCTATCCGCCGCACGGCATCCGTGGCGTCGGGACGGCGATCGGGCGCGGCAGCCGCTGGAACCGCACGCCAGGCTATATCCGCAACGCGGCCGAAGACATCTGCCTGCTGCTGCAGGTGGAAAGCCGCGCGGCGATCGCCAATGTCGGCGCGATCGCACGAACCGAAGGCGTCGACGGCGTGTTCATCGGCCCGTCCGATCTCGCTGCCGACCTCGGTCATCTCGGAGATGCCGCCCATCCCGAGGTGCAGGAGGCGATCGAAGGCGCCATTGTGGCGATCCGCGCGGCGGGCAAGCCTGTCGGCATGCTGATGGCCGACGAAGCGCTGGCGCGGCGCTACCTTGAAATCGGGGCAAGCTTCGTCGCGGTGGGAACCGACGTGACGATCCTGGCGCGCGGCGCCGAAGCGCTCGCAGCCCGCTTTGCCGGCGGGGACCCGCGCCCGGCGAATTCGGGCGCGGGAGGCGTATATTGATGATGGCGAACGCAGCAGAAAACGTACTCGCGCACCCCGGCTCGCTATCGGTCAATCCGGCGACCGGCGAGACGGTCGCGCTGCACCCCTGGCTCGGGGAGCGTGAGGTGGCCGAAGCCGTCGACGCTGCTTCCGCGGCGTTCGACGTGTGGCGTGACATAAGCTGTGCGGATCGTGGCGCAGCGCTTCGGCGGCTGGGGCAGACTCTGGAGCAGCGGTCGGAACTGCTGGCGCGGCTGATCTCAGTCGAGATGGGAAAGCCGATCGGCCGCGCACGCGGCGAGGTCGCCAAATGCGCCGCGCTGTGCCGATGGTATGCGGATCATGCCCAACGGTTGATCGCCGACGAGCGGATCGACATGGGCAGCGATGGGGAGGCGGTGGTCCGCTATCGCCCGCTCGGCATCGTCCTCGCCGTCATGCCGTGGAATTTTCCCTTGTGGCAGGTACTGCGCGCCGCCGTGCCCGTTCTCGCGGGCGGCAATGCGATGCTGCTCAAACATGCCGACAACGTCCAGGGCTGCGCCAAAGCGCTCGCTGACTGTTTCGGCGCGGCGGGCTTCCCTGCCGGTCTGTTCGCGAACGTCCATGTCTCACGCGACCAGATCGCGCCACTGCTGGCCGACCAGCGGATCGTCGGCGTGTCGGTGACGGCGGGAACCGCGGCGGGCGGCGCCATCGCGGCGGAGGCGGGGCGCAACCTGAAGAAATCGGTGCTCGAACTCGGCGGATCGGACCCTTTCATAGTCTTGGCGGACGCTGACCTCGACCGCGCCGTTCCCGCTGCGATCGAAGCGCGGTTCCAGAACAGCGGACAGGTTTGCATCGCCGCCAAGCGGCTCATCGTGGAGGCGCCGATCGCCGAGGCCTTTACGGCGCGCTTCGTCGCCGCAGCCGAGGCGCTGGTGTGCGGCGATCCGCTCGACGACGCCACGGACCTGGGGCCGCTTGCGCGCGCGCGCGCGCGCGACGAACTCCATTCGCAGGTGGAGCGCAGCCTGGCGATGGGCGCGCGGCTGCTTGCCGGCGGCCGGATACCGGACGGGCCGGGCGCCTTCTATCCTGCGACCGTGCTCACCGGCGTGACCCCCGCTATGCCGGTCTTTCGCGAAGAGACGTTCGGGCCTGTCGCGGCGATCATCGTCGCCGATGACGGCGACGATGCGGTCCGGCTCGCGAACGACAGCGACTTCGGCCTCTCGGGTGCGATCTGGAGCGGCGACAGGGCGCGCGCGACCACGCTCGCCCGGCGCATCGAAACCGGTGCGGTTCATGTGAACGGGGTTCCCGTTTCGGATCCTCGGGTGCCGATCGGCGGCGTCCGGCAAAGCGGTTATGGTCGCGAACTTTCCCACTTCGGAATGGCTTTGTTGCATAACGTTGGAATGCCTTAAACC
>NZ_BCTX01000135.1 GCF_001590985.1 Novosphingobium naphthalenivorans NBRC 102051 | reverse complement strand
GCAGCAACAACCCGTTCACGAAGATCAATCGAATAGGCTCGGCTCATCCCTACTGGCCTCCTGCCCAGCCAGCAGGTTGAATCACAAAATGCAGACCTCGTGAATCCCCAATCGATTCAGTCAAAACAGATTACGCTCTAGGGAAGATACCAGAGGATCAAGCTATCGCAACCGTCAGTGCTGATGGAGCCTGCGACACAAAAGGCTGCCACGAAGCTATTGCCGCATGCGATGACTGTGGCGTCATCCGCGCCCGCTGTAACGCACGAGATTGACCCGAAAGCACGCTAGGCGCCGCGTGGCCCGCAATGAGCCGCTCGTGCAAGCCGCTGCCTTGGCAGAACCATCTGGAAGCGCTGGAGTGGCTACCACTAGCGCAGCCGCGTCGAGACCAATCAAGTTGCTGAGGGAACTCATCATGACACGAGAGGCGCCGAGCTACAAATCCGTGCAACCGCCCTCAACCGCTTTACCACACTCGGAACGCCAGAAACTCAGCGTGTCGTGCAACCACTTGCCGACAAAGACCAACTCAAACTGCAAGCAGATTTATGCAGCAAAGCCATGCCAAACCGGGCTATATGCATGGAGCAAGCCCCGCGCTTCGCTGCATGACTATACAAAGTCAAGCTGAGCGCTATGTATCGAAATCTGTTACTATCTCAATAATTTAAACGCCAATTCTCACCAATTTTCAGGTCTAATTTAACCTTCTGCACAACAGGCACTGCACAACGGCTGCGTCGACTGAAGCACATCATTGACTTCATCGCCTGCGAGCGGACCGGGCCTGTTCATCCACGCTCAGGCAATATTCCCCGTCTGCTTACCCTTGGAGAAAACCATGCGCAAAAGTCGGTCCCACAACTGGGTTATTGCCCTCACTTGGCTCACCCTCCCCGTCGCCGCACAGTGCCAAGATGCCGCCAGTCCGGTTGTCATCCGCGTCGGCGCTGACTATCCGGATTTCGTCAGTGCGATCACCGCTGTGCCGGCGATTCGTGCTCGCACCAATGGCAATCGCGCAATCATCATCGAACTGCCTAGCGGTATTATGCGCCTGTCATCGCCGATTAGGATCTATGGTCCCCATGGTGGCACCACGAGCAGTCCGCTCACGATTCGCGGCGCAAGCGATGGCTCGACCCAAATCATCGGCTCGCGCCCGGTTAGGACCCGTAAGTCGACGTCGGATGACTTTTATGGAGGACCGGTCCCGCAAGGCTCCCGCACATTTGCCTTGGGCAGTATCGATGTCCCCGACGGAGGGTTACGTCCAAGAGGCGTGTATGTGGAAAACAGAACAGCCGCCATCGAGGTTTTTCAAGGTGCATCACAGCTGTGGAACGCGAGATGGCCTAACGCGGGTTTCGCCTCAGCAAGTCTCCTGAAGGCCGATAAACTAGGCGCTGGGCCGACGGTTCGGTTTCCCGGCGACAGGCAAAAGCGCTGGATCACCGAGCCCAGCCTGTGGATAGGCGGTCGTTGGTCCCGTGGCTGGGACTTCGAGTTAGGGGCTGTCCAGGCCGTGGACGCGCAGGGGCGATATGTCCGCGCAGCGGTCCGCGCCTCGAAGATCCCGCCGGGAGCCACGCCTAAGTTGTTCATTGCAAACGCCTTGAGTGAGCTCGACATGCCTGGCGAATATGTAGTGGATGGAAAGCGCAAACAGGTGTCGTTCTTGCCCATCGAGGGGGCTGGAACGTTGATTGAAGTGGCAGTCGCACCTAGCCTACTTGTGCTGAATGATGCACAAAATGTCCAAATTGAAAATATCGGTTTCAATCGCACCCTTGGAGCCGCTTTGGTCATCCAAAACTCGAAAGATGTGCGTGTGGAGCATTGCGCCGTCAGGCAGACTGGTGGCGACGGGATTGACGTTCAGGGCGGAAATGGCGTTACCATCAGCAATTCCGTTGTGAACGCCGTAGCTGAAAGAGGGATTCTGCTTTCGGGCGGACGTCGGACCACCCTCACACCATCCCACCATCGAATCGTCAGATCCATTGTTGCGAATTTTGGCCTAGAGAGCCCAGACTACAGCCCCGGTGTTGCCCTTTCGGGTGTAGGTCAGGAATTGCAGGGATCACTAATTGCCGGAGGTGCGCATGCCGGCGTATTGCTATGGGGTAACAATCACCGAATTATTGGCAACGAAGTCACGCGTGTCGCTCTTGCAAGTGACGATGTCGGTGCAATCTATATGGGGCGAGATTGGACACAACTCGGTAACGACATCACTGGAAATTATATTCATGACTTCGGATATGTAGATGTAATTAATAAAATAACGGCAGGAGTTTACCTCGATGATCAAATGAGTGGTACTAAGGTGAGTCGCAACGTTATTGTTGGCGGTGCTATTGGAATTTTTATTGGCGGCGGGCATCGGAATAACATTTTTAATAATATCTTCGTCAATCAATCGTCTTCAGCGATTCGTTTCGACAATCGCGGAATGGGGTGGCAGGCAGAGCGAAAAGCCTGGGAGGTGAGCTCAATCAACGACCAACTCATTGCCAAACTGAAAGATGTTCCAGTGGAGAGTAGGGCTTGGAGGAGCCAGTATCCCGACCTTGCGTCTCGTACCCCGTCCCAACTCATCGCGCCCGAGGGGAATGTACTGAGCGACAATGCGGTTCTCGGTAAGCGCATGATCGCCAGCTTCCCGCCACAGATTGCCAAGATGATTTTACAATCAGGCAACTGGAATGGACCTATATCGAGGAATCCAGAAAAGTTATCTAATTTGAATGAATTATTGAGCGGGAATAATAGTTACGGAAAAATTCTAGATGGAATCCTGCATCGAGCAGAAATTCGGAATCTTTGCGCGATGTTATCATATCCAGGCGGTGCCGTGACGCATATAGTAAACCCGAATATTGACCTGTCTCAGCTCGCCACATCCCATCCGAAATTCCGGCCAGACTTTGGATTGTTTGCTGAACCGGACTGCTGATAATGGCAGGACAGCCCGGTTTCTTTGATCTTTCGGACCGATGAGGCATTGAGTGCGCCGGGTGATGTGCTGGAACGGTTGGCCGGGGTGGTAGACTTCGAGGTATTCCGTGGCCCCTTGATTGCCGCTCTGCGCCGGAGCGCTCTGGGCAAGGGAGGCAGGCTACCGTTCGATCCGGTGATGATGTTCAAAGTGCTGGTGCTGCAGGCGCTGTGCTCGCTGTCGGACGAGGCCACCGAATTCCAGATCAAGGATCGCCTGTCGTTCCAGCGCTTCCTAAGCCTCGGGCTCGATGGCAAGGTGCCGGACGCGACCACGGTGTGGCTGTTCCGGGAGCGTCTGGTGAAGGCCAAGGCAATCGACAAGCTCTTCGCCCGCTTTGATGCCGCGCTGACCGACCGGGGCTATCTCGCGATGGGCGGGCAGATCATTGATGCTACCGTCGTGCCCGCGCCCAAGCAGCGAAACACTGAGGCCGAAAAGGCGGCGATCAAGGAGGGCCGGATCCCCGCGACCTGGATGGCAAAGCCGGCGAAGATCCGGCAGAAGGGCCGGCAGAAGGACCGCGATGCGCGCTGGAGCGTAAAGTATACCAAGGCCAAGGTGAAGGAAGGCACCGATCCCAAGGGGTTCAAGCCGGTTGACCTTGCCATCCCGATGTTCGGTTACAAGAACCACATAGGCATAGACCGGGCGCACGGGTTGATCCGCACTTGGGATGTCAGCGCCGCCAATGCCCATGACGGTGCCCGGCTGCCAGAACTCGTCAGCAGGGACAACACCGGCTCAGGGGGCTGGGCAGATACCGCATACCGCTCGAAGAAGAACGAGGCCTTCCTCGAGCGGGGCATGTTCAGAAGTCACATCCACCAGCGCAAGCCGAACCGACGCGCCATACCCTAGCGCATCGCACGCGCCAATGCAAAGCGATCGGCCGTGTGCTCGACGGTCGAGCACGTGTTCGCCGGGCAGAAACACCGCATGAGGCTTGTCGTTCGCACCATTGGCATGGACCGCGCACGCATCAAGATCGGAATGGCCAACCTAGCCTACAACTTCCTGCGGCTTGCCTGGCTTGAGGGGCGAACTGCGCCCGCATGACCCTAAATCAGCCCTGAAGGTCGGCCGATCACCCGAAAGCGCCGGATCAAGCCTACCAAACGGCCCCTTCCGCGCCGCTGTCAACCGATCCTGTCGTAATCACACCGAAATCAGACGGTTCTTCGAGGTCTCCAACTGTCTGCCATGCCCCGAAATGGATCGCCAGCATACGCCAACCACAGCCCGAACGAACAAGGTCGAGCACTGCGTTGTTCACCTCGCGGAAATCCATCTCACGGGGACGGCTCCGGCGTCCCGGCTTGGGCATCAAGGGCGCTAGGCGATCCCATTCCTCATCAGTCGGTCACTGGGGTAGCGCTTCGTCTTCTTGGCAATCTGGGCCATTCGCCCTTGGCTCTGCTGCGTTCACATGCAGAGCCTGAATCAGACAAAACCCTCAACACCCCCGTCACCAATTTTCCAAGCAGTTTCTCAGCGCTGGCCAGTATAACAACTAATATTTACAAATAAAATAGTCAGCGCACAGTATTTTTGTACCACTCATATGTTTGTTTCAGACCTGTTTCCAAGTCAATTTTGGGTGACCAACCGAGCGTCTGCAATTTTGATGAATCCATCAATTTGCGTAGTGTGCCGTCCGGTTTGCTTGCATCAAAAGAAATCTTCCCACTAAAACCGGTGACCGTCGCCATCTTCTGGGCGAGTTCACGGATTGTGATATCCTCCCCATATCCAACATTCAAATGGCTGAGCATTGGCTGGGCGGACGTTTTGTAGATCTCATCTGGCAGGTTCAAAACATATATCGAGGCTTCTGCCATATCGTCGACGTGAAGAAATTCGCGCCTCGGTGTTCCTGACCCCCAAATTACTACTTCATCCTGTTGATTCTGAACGGCAAGATCAAAACGTCGCATCAATGCCGGAATGACATGCGAATTCTCGGGATGAAAATTATCGCCTTGGCCATAGAGGTTCGTTGGCATAACACTGCGATAGTCAGTGCCGTACTGGCGATTATAGCTCTCGCAGAGCTTAATTCCCGCAATTTTCGCGACAGCGTAAGGTTCGTTTGTGGGCTCGAGAATGCCGGTAAGAAGAGCATCTTCGCGCATGGGCTGCGCAACAGCGCGAGGATAGATGCAGGACGAGCCGAGGAACAGTAGCTTCTTGACGCCTGCAGCATAGGCCTGATGAATGACATTACATTCAATCATCATATTTTCATATATGAATTCAGCGGGATAGGCATCGTTTGCGTGGATGCCTCCAACCTTCGCCGCAGCCAGAACCACGGCGTCCAGCGTCTCATTCTCAAAGAAGCTACGCACCGCTCCCTGATCTGTCAGATCAAGCTCGACATGGGTACGGGTCACCACTTCGACGTCGCGTCTGGTCAGCTTGCGACTGATGGCCCCGCCCACCATTCCGCTGTGCCCCGCCACAAAGACACGCATTGTTTAAAACTCCTTCCTCAGGATTCTAGGGATACTGGAATGCTAAAGCCATGATCTTTCAGGAGCGCGTATCGTTTAGCGACCTTGAGATCCTCGGCGACCATTTCCTCACACATGGTCTGAACGCTGACTTCCGGAACCCAACCGAGCTTTTCCTTGGCCTTTGCAGGATCACCAAGCAGCGTTTCCACCTCGGACGGCCGGAAGTAGCGTGGATCAATCCGGACAATTATGTCACCAGGCGCGACGCCGGGCGCTTCCTTCCCATTGACCGCCTCGACGATGCCGACCTCATCGACACCTTCGCCCTCAAATCGAAGAGTGAGGCCAAGATACTGGGCCGACCATGTAATGAATTCCCGGACCGAATATTGGATGCCCGTCGCGATAACAAAATCTTCCGGCACATCCTGTTGTAGCATCATCCACTGCATGCGGACATAGTCCTTAGCATGCCCCCAGTCGCGTAAAGAATCAATATTTCCCATATAGATACAAGATTCAAGGCCCTGCGCGATATTGGCAAGGCCTCGCGTGATCTTTCGGGTCACAAAGGTTTCGCCGCGCCGAGGACTCTCATGGTTGAAGAGAATGCCATTGCAGGCATACATTCCATAGGCTTCGCGGTAGTTTACAGTGATCCAATAGGCATACAGCTTCGCGACTGCGTAGGGCGAACGGGGATAAAATGGTGTCGTCTCGCGCTGTGGAATCTCTTGGACCAGGCCATAAAGTTCGGATGTGGAGGCCTGGTAGAAGCGCGTCGTTTCCTGCAAACCGAGAAAACGGATGGCCTCGAGTAAACGCAGTGTACCAATTGCATCAACGTCTGCTGTATATTCCGGCGCCTCGAAGCTGACCGCAACATGACTTTGCGCGCCAAGGTTGTAGATCTCGTCGGGCTGGATCTCTTGGATGATCCGCGTCAGATTTGACGTATCTGATAGATCGCCGTAGTGCAGTTTTAAATTTGGTGAAAGCAAATGGGGGTCTTGATAAATGTGATCGATTCTCTGGGTGTTGAATAGCGAAGCACGGCGCTTAACCCCGTGAACCTCATAGCCCTTTTCAAGTAAAAACTCAGCGAGATACGAGCCATCTTGCCCAGTAATGCCCGTGATTAAGGCAACTTTCTTGCTTTTCAATATAAGTTCCCTTCAACATATGATGTTTTAGCAGATGGATTTGCATTTTTAGGTGCTGAGGGCGGTGACGCATTTGTCGCCGTCACGACAAGGCCAGAGGAATGAGGGCTTTTTCCCACATGACCGGGCCATTGATACTGGGCCCGCTGGGCGAAAAAACGGGATCTGGCAAGAGTGAAATGTACAATATTCGGAATTCAGTGCTCGGCATGGGTAGCGATATTTCACCATCAGAAGCAAACACCCCTGCCAATCCGCCCCATGCATCCCTGCTGCGCTGCACTGGATCGCTTATATGAGCTTTCTTGAGATGCCAATAAGGCTTTTATCGCGCTCGTGCCGGACGCGCACATTGCAAAAACGTCTACATAT
>NZ_BCTX01000134.1 GCF_001590985.1 Novosphingobium naphthalenivorans NBRC 102051 | reverse complement strand
CCGCGGGGATGACGGGGATAATGATACGAACTTCTGTTTCAGGTGACTAGCTGTTCACAGTCGAGGCCGAGCGCAAGACGGGCTCGGCCTGTGCCGAGAGCATGACATCGACATTGTTGAGCACTTGCGCCAGCGAACCGCTGAGCACGCCGCCATTCTGGGCGTGCCATTCGGCAATATCCGCATCGATCGCGATACCGGCGAAGGCGGGCGTCGCCGGCACTTGCCGGATCACGCTGGCATCGAGCGTTTCCTCCGAAACCGGCAGATGCTCCAGCACGCCTTCCTCCGGCACGCCGGCAAAGTGCGCGCCGACCACGCTGACGTGATAGACCGGGCGGCCGTCCTTCATCTCGATGCGCTGGATCTTCACCAGCGAACCGGCATCCTGCGCGCGGGTGGCATATTGCCAGACCTGCCCCTCGGCATAGTCCTGCGGCCGCGCCTCGGCGGCGGCGGGAAGAATGGCGAGCAGCAGGGGCGAGAGGGCAAGGAGTCGCTTAATCATTTGGCAACCATGATCGGCAGCGGCGGCGCGGTCAATCAGGCGCGCGGGCCGATCGCACTTCCGTTCTCGAAACGAGACATGCGTGCGGCCAATCGTGAAGAGCCCCGGCCGCCTGGGACCTAAACGAGGAACACGACGTAGCCCTTGAAATGGCGATCCTGTTCCAGTCCCTCCGGCGCGGACCACTGGCCGCCTTCGACAAGGGCAATGCGATAGGCCATGCCCAGCCGCCGCAGCGAGCGCAGGTAGCTTTCGTAGCCGGGGATCGTGCGCCGCCCCTGATAAGTCTGCACCACGATCTCGTCGACCGCCCCGGCGAGCGCGGCCAGCCCTTGCGGATCGCCGCCCGCGCTCCAGTCCATCAGCCCGGTGATCGAAAGTCGCCATTTACGCGGCAGGCGCGCGCGCAGATCGTGCAGGAAGCGGGCATAGCCTGACAGCCCATGGGTCGCCGCATCGAAATCGATCTGCAGCCCGGCCAGCCGGTTGCCCGCCGCCTCCCATTGCGCCAGCCGCTGCAGGATCGCGGCCGTGACGCCCTCCTCCCAGTCGAGCCGCTCGACACGCACCACGAACCACACTTCGGGGCCTGCCACATGCGGCAAGGCGCGCAGCGGCACGAAGCGGCCGCGATCGGCGCGGCGCACTTCGCCGGCCAGCAGATAGACCGTGCGCGCACGCCCCAGCCACTCCGGCGCCCGCACGCCTGCCCAAAGGAAGAACGCATCGTAATCGCGCGGATCGACGACGCTCTCACCCCGGCGGCATCCGGCCAGCACCAGCACGCCGCCCGCGGCGCCCGCCAGAAGCGCGCGGCGGCTTATATCCGATGACTCTCGTCCCTTTCCTTCGTCATTGCGAGGAGGCGAAGCCGGCGCGGCCATCCAGTGCCGGCGCGAACCGCCCTGGATGGCTTCACCCTGCGGGTTCGCAATGACGAAAGAACGGGCCATGAGTTCCGATCAGCGTGTCATGGTATTACCAGTAATACTTGAGAGCGATGGCCCATTGGCTCTTCGGATATTCGCGCTTGAGCCGCTGGAACCATGCCTTGCGCTGCGCCAGCGGCACGCCTTCGCCGCCGCAGGAATTGCCGCCGCTCGGCGCATAGCACCGGACCGAGCGGTAAAGCGCATAAGCGGTATCCTCCGCCGAAGCGCCTCGCGCGGCCAGCACGCCCGCATAGAGACCGGCGCGCGTCACCGGCGTGCCGGGGAACAGGTCCGGCGTGCCGCCCAACTGGTCCGCGGCAGGCCCGCCGCCGCCAACTAGGTAATCATCGAAGCCGTTGAGCCGGTAGAATTCGGCCAGGCACAGTCGCGCCTTCACATCCGCCGGGTTGACCGCCAGCGTCGCTGCCGTGCGCGCCAGCGCGGCGCAGGCATAGCCCGCCTGCCAGCGCCCCTTGGTGAACAGGGCAAGCGGCACCTTGTGATCGCTGTCGTCGTTCCAGCCGCCGATCCAGCCATCGCTCCCGGCACTGGCCGGAACCAGGGCCAGATCCTTGCCGAAGTCCTGATAGCGGCCGCGCGACAGTTCCTTGTAGAGCAGCATGAACAGCGCGGTCTCGCGCTCCAGAGCGGACCGGCCTGCGCCCGCCTGCTGGCGCAGCAAGGCAGGCGGCGCGACCCGTTCGAGCAGCCGGGCGCGGATATCCGGCTCCGTCACCGGACTGCCTGCGGCGAAGACCTTGGCCAGGGCGCCGTGCCGTTCCCAGTTCATCGCCAGGGCCAGCTCGACGGCCGGATGCTGGTAGAGATCGTGCGCACCGCCCGAAAGCTCCTGCCAGAAACCCGCGGCATTGCGGTCGCCCAGCGCCTCCAGCGCAAGGCCGCGCAGCATCTGGCGGCTGAAGGCCAGCGGCGTGTAGGCGGCGCGGCGCGCATCGTCAGGGATCAGGGTGAGGACCCGGCGGTAATCCTTCGCCGCGTAGAAGGCCTGGCTGGCCTGCAGGAAAGTGTAGAGGCCGGGCTCCTTCGCGAAGACAGGCGCCTGCGCCGCCAGCTCTTCCGCCGTGAGCGGCCTGGGGCGGTATTCGGCCAGATCCGGATCGCCCTGCCGCAGCCGCAACAAGTCCCAGGTGGCCAGCAGCAGCGGAGCATCGGCCATGTCCGTGAGGCCGGCGCCGAAGAACAGCTTGTTGTCCACTTCCTCCATCAGCCCCGGCGTGGCCGCATCCGGTTGCGGCTGCTTCGCCAGCAATCCCGAATAGGCCCGCGCGAGCGGCAGGCTCTCGCCCATCAACCAGGCAGCGCGGCGTTCCAGCCCCTGCGCCGATGCCGCGTAGCGCCCGCCGGGATAGGCCGAGAGATAATCCGCCAGCGCCGCCTGTCCGCGCTGCGCCGCGGTCTTGTCGGCCTTGGCATTGTCGTAGAAGCCCCACTCGTCGAATGCCCCGGTCTGCGCGGCGGCCAGTTCGGTGCGGGCGGTCATGTAGCGGGCAGTTTCGGCAAGCCACGGGTCCCCGGCCTTGGCCAGAGCGGCGAACCGGGCGCGGGCCGTCGCGAAATCCTCAGCATAGAAAGCGCGGGCGCCTTGCAGGTAGGCCAGGAAGGCAAGGCCGGTCCCGCTCTTCACGTCCGCGGGCCATTCGGCTGCGCCCTTGTCGCCATCGCAGGCCGCCTTGACCAGATCGCGCGCATCGGAAAGCGTCTCGCGTTCGCCGGATTTCAGCCCCTTGCTGGCGGCCAGCGCCGCACGGAACGCCTCGCCGCCGCTGTCCAGCGTCTGGCAGCGCGAGCCGGAATAGGCGGCGCTCTCCTCGTCAACCTGCGTATCGGGCCGGGGCCAGAAGGCCGATTGCATCGTGTCCCAGCTCAGGAAGACGTGGCCGTAGCCGCTGTTTTCCCAGTCGCTTCCGGGATAGGCAAGCTGCCCCGGTGCCGACAGCCCCGCCCGCTCGCGCAGCAGCCAGGCGAGATTGATCCGCGTATCGTTGCGCGGACCGATCACGGCAGTGCCCGCGCATTCGTAATCGGGCAGGCCCAGCCGCCAGCTCGGATAGCAGCCGAAGTCTCCGCTGGCGCCGGCCAATTGCGGCCACGCGGCCAGCACCAGACCTGCCGCCCCTGTCAGTGTCCCCGTCAGTGCCCTTGCCAGGACCTCTCGCTTCATCGCCCACCTCGTTGCTGCCCGGCTGTTGTTCCGTTGCGCGGGATAAATTGCAAGGGTGTGGCGGGTGGCGGTGCCCCCTCCCTGAACAAGCTCGCCGAACAACTGCGCACGCAAAGGAAAAGGGGCCGCGCCGTAGCGCAGCCCCTTCGCTGTCTCGCACAAGGCGAGGGTCAGTCTTCCTTGAGGCCGCTGACCGGCCTCGCCGGTCAGTCTTCCTTGAGGAAGGCCGGCATGTGGTTCGGATCGCCGCCTTCGCTGCGCTCACGGCGCGGACCGCGATCACGGCCACCGCCACGGGGACCACGGCGATCGCCGCCACGGCCGCCTTCGCGCCCGCCTTCACGATCACCTCTGGGTTCGCGCGGAGCCTTGGGCGGACGGGTGTCTTCCAGCTCTTCGCCGGTTTCCTGGTCAACCACGCGCATCGACAGGCGGACCTTGCCGCGATTGTCGATCTCGAGGACCTTGACCTTCACTTCCTGGCCTTCCTTGACGACATCGGTCGGCTTCTCGACGCGCTCGTTCTTCATTTCGGAGACGTGGACGAGGCCGTCCTTGCCACCCATGAAGTTCACGAAAGCGCCGAAGTCGACGATGTTGACGACCTTGCCGTTGTAGATCTTGCCGACCTCGGGCTCTTCGACGATGCCCTGGATCCAGGCCTTGGCAGCCTCGATCTGGTTGATGTCGGACGAGGAGATCTTGATCACGCCTTCATCGTCGATGTCGACCTTGGCGCCGGTCTCGGCAACGATCTCGCGGATCACCTTGCCGCCGGTGCCGATGACGTCGCGGATCTTCGACTTGTCGATCTGGATCGTCTCGATGCGCGGCGCGTGAGCCGAAAGCTCGGTACGGGCCGAACCCAGAGCCTTGGTCATTTCACCCAGGATGTGAGCGCGGCCGCCCTTGGCCTGCTCAAGAGCCTTGGCCATGATTTCCTTGGTGATGCCGGCGATCTTGATGTCCATCTGGAGCGAGGTGATGCCCGCTTCGGTGCCGGCCACCTTGAAGTCCATGTCGCCGAGGTGATCCTCGTCGCCCAGAATGTCCGAGAGGACGGCGAACTCGTCGCCTTCGAGGATCAGGCCCATGGCGATGCCCGAGACCGGACGCGCGATCGGAACGCCCGCGTCCATCATCGAGAGGCAGCCGCCGCAGACGGTCGCCATCGACGAGGAACCGTTCGATTCCGTCACGTCCGACAGGACGCGGATAGTGTAAGGGAAGTCTTCCTTGGCGGGCAGCACCGGGTGCAGCGCGCGCCATGCCAGCTTGCCGTGGCCGACTTCGCGGCGGCCCGGCGCGCCGAAGCGGCCCACTTCACCGACCGAGTAGGGCGGGAAGTTGTAGTGCAGCATGAACGACGAGTACGACAGGCCGTCGAGACCGTCGATCATCTGCTCGGCGTCCTTGGTGCCCAGCGTGGTGGTGCAGATGGTCTGCGTTTCACCGCGGGTGAACAGCGCCGAACCATGGGTGCGCGGCAGGAAGCCGACCATCGCTTCGATCGGGCGGACCTGCGTGAGCGTGCGGCCGTCGATGCGCTGGCCGTCCTTGAGGATGGCGGTGCGCACGATTTCCGCTTCGAGCTTCTTCATGGTCTTGATGGCGACCATCTGGGTCTGCGGCTCGGCGTCGGCGAAAGCTTCCTTGGCCTTGGCGCGCGCTTCGTTGAGCGCGTTCGAGCGGGCGGACTTGTCGGTCAGCTTGTAGGCAGCGGCAACGTCCTTGCCGACGGCCTTCTTGAGCTTCGCCTTGATGTCGGCCGTATTGTCCGACAGGTCGATTTCCCAAGGTTCCTTGGCGGCCTTTTCGGCAAGCTGGATGATGAGGTCGACGACCTTGCGCGACTCGTCATGCGCGAACATGACAGCGCCGAGCATCTCTTCCTCGGTCAGCTCCTTGGCTTCCGATTCCACCATCATCACGGCATCGCCGGTGGCGGCGACAACGAGGTCGAGGCGGCCGTCGGCCAGCGCAGCTTCCTGCTTCGGGTTCAGGGTGTATTCGCCATCGACGAAGCCGACGCGGCAAGCGCCGATCGGGCCCATGAAGGGCACGCCCGAAATGGTGAGCGCAGCCGAAGCGGCGATCATCGCGACGATATCGGGCTCGGTCTCGCCGTCATAGCTCATGACCTGGGCGATGACGTTGATCTCGTTGTAGAAGCCTTCCGGGAACAGCGGGCGCACCGGACGGTCGATCAGGCGGCTGGTCAGCGTTTCCTTTTCGGTCGCGCCGCGTTCACGCTTGAAGAAGCCGCCGGGGATACGGCCGGCAGCCGAGAACTTTTCCTGGTAGTGGACAGTCAGCGGGAAGAAGTCCTGGCCTTCCTTCACCGACTTGGCGGCCGTGACAGCGCACAGCACTACAGTTTCGCCATACGTGGCGAGGACCGCGCCGTCAGCCTGACGGGCAACGCGGCCGGTTTCCAGAGTGAGGGTCTTTCCGCCCCACTCCATCGATACGGTTTTGACGTCGAACATAGAGAGTTTCCTCAGACCCGCCGGCCCTATTGCGCAGCGGGGTTTACTGCCGGGGATACCGTCCCGGTCCGGTGCGAGGCCTGTTGCGGCCCCTAGGCCCCTCGCCGGATTGCGAGGATACCTGAATAGGTTGGCCCGGATACAAGAAGCGGCCCGCTAGGGGCCGCCTCCAGGTCAGTCTTACTTACGCAGACCGAGCTTTTGGATCAGGGCGTTGTACCGCGCGACATCCTTCTTCTTGAGGTAGTCGAGCAGCGAGCGGCGCTTGTTGACCATGGCCAGCAGACCGCGACGCGAATGGTTGTCCTTGTGGTGCTTCTTGAAGTGTTCGGTCAGCGTGACAATCCGGCTGGTGAGGATAGCGACCTGCACTTCCGGCGAACCCGTGTCGCCAGCGGCGCGGGCGTTGTCAGCGATGATTTCCTGCTTCTTTTCTGCGGTAACCGACATTCATTCTACTCCGCGACATCGGAAAGGTTGAACCCCCTGACGACGCGGGCTTCTCCGCCCGAAAGCTCCATCAGCGCGACTGGAACTTTTCCTTCGCGCGCCCAATGCAGCCCGTCTTCCTGGGGCAGCCCGGTCAGAACGCGGCCCTGTCGGACCGCCCTTGCCTGCTCCGGACTGAGGTCGATGGCCGGGATGTCGTCCAGCCCCGCCTCCAGCGGCAAGATTACGTGTTCAAGAGGCGCGCCCTTACCCGTTTCGTTCAATTTGTCCAGCGAAATCGCATGGGACAGGTCGAACGGCCCGGCCTTGACGCGGCGGAGCATGGTGACAGTCCCGCATGTCCCCAGCGCATGAGCGATGTCCCGCGCAAGAGAGCGGATGTAGGTGCCCTTGGAGACATGGGCACGGAAGGTGATGTCCTCCAGTTCCTCCCCGAGCTCGCTCGGGGAGGGGGACCGCGACGCCGCAGGCGTCGTGGTGGAGGGGAAATCCGCGCCATCCCCCTCCACCACGCTTCGCGCG
>NZ_BCTX01000133.1 GCF_001590985.1 Novosphingobium naphthalenivorans NBRC 102051 | reverse complement strand
GGCCGAGATCGGGGCGGGGCTCTGCTGTGCTGACCTTGGTCTGCCCAACGTCCTCCATGACAGTCATGCGAGCTATGTGGCGCATTGGCTCGGTATCCTCCGCGGCGACAAGACCGCGATCATCCACGCTGCCGCCAAGGCTGAACAGGCTTTCGCGTATCTCAAAAGCTTCGGCGCGGCGAGCAAGGCGCAGCCGGCAGCCGACCGGATGCACGTCCATCGGGGCCACCCCCACGCCGAGGTTCAGTATTTCAGGCCGGTATCACAAAGCACCGTTGCCACGACGGCATCAGCCGTCAACCGCCCCGATGCCAGCAGCTTTGCCGCGGCGCAGACGTTCGCAGCGGCAGAATAGCCGACGTACAGGCCCTCGCGATGGGCCAGAGTACGCCGCCACTCTTCAGCTTCATCATCGCTGATGCCGACACTCATATCCATCAGCGACGGATCCCAGTGCGGCGGAACCGTGCCATAACCGATGCCCTGGAGTTTATGCCGGGCGTCGAGCACCGGTTCTCCGGCCAGCGGCCGCGCGTTCAGCGGTTCGACAGCGGCGCAGACCGTACCGGGATTGGCGCGCTTCAACGCCTTTGCAACGCCCACGAAGGTGCAGCCCGTGCCGACCGCTGCAACCCATCCGTCGACCGGGCCACCGAACTGCGCCAGGATCTCCGGGCCTGTCGTGGTCTCGTGCGCTGCGATCCCCTCTGCAGCGTTGAACTGATCGACGTAGAAACCGTCACGCGCCCGGGCGATCGCGCAAGCCGCCTGTGCGGCAGCATTGACATCGGAACCCGTCACCTGGCCCGGGCTTCCATCCACCTGGGCGATGAGCACCACTTCGGCGCCGAGTCCTTCGAGCATCTTCGCTCGCGCCGGACTGTTGCCTGCCGACATCGTGACGACGAGGGGATGGCCGAGCGCGGCGCATGCCACCGCCAGTCCGGCGCCCATGTTTCCGCTCGTCATTTCCACGACCGGCATTCCCGGCTTCAGCCGGCCATCCTCTCTTGCGGCAAGCAGGATCGCCTTGGCGGCACGGTCCTTCACACTTCCCCCGGGCAGCAGGAACTCGGCCTTGGCGATGATGCGACCAGGACCCGTGTAGATGCGATCCAGTGCGATCAAAGGCGTGCCGCCGATTATCTCAATGGCCGACGCGGCGAGCATGACTTCTCCGACAATGACGGGTGCGGAAGGTCACATCCGCACGACATGAAAATACTGCGACTTTGATACGCGGGCGTTCGCCTGCTGACCAGCGCTCGCGGCCCGACGATCCTCAAACCGGAAACGGCCAGCGGCCGGTTTCCTTCCTCAAGAAAGGACTCATCATGGGATGGCTCTTCATGCCCTTTACGTCGATGGGCGGCCACAAGACCGCCAAATCCTATCTCGACGCGCAGCTTACCTACGAAAACACGCTCGAGGACGGCACGAAACGCGGCCTCAGGGTGCTCGCGTCCTCCTGTCCGGGAAATCGGACCTATTACGCCGCAGCCCAGGAAATCGTGGACGGCATTGCCGGCAACGTTTTCGCGGTAGTGTGCCTGGTGCGCTGGAATCCACGCTCGCGCGATGGCCACCAGTTCGGGTACAAGGATATGACCGAAAATATGGGGCCATGCGAGGCCGACTGCCCCGCGGCGATCCTCGATCTGCTGAGCCCGACCGAGCATGAATATGCGCTCGATTGGCGCGCACGTTGCCGGGCGAACCTTGCGCACCGCGCGCGCAAACTCGCGGACGGGGATCGCATCCGGCTTCCCGAGCCGGTGACCTTCACCGACGGTAATGTCGCGCAGGAGTTCGTCGTCTGCAAGCGCGGCCGGAGGCTCGTGCTTCGCGATCCGCAGAATGGCTGCTTCTACCGGATCAGTCGCCTCATGACGCGCGCCTGGGTGGTCGTACCGGTCACCAAGATCCACAAGACGCTGTTTGCATGAGCGTCAATCCTCGAGGAGAAAGGGATCAGGTCATGACGACGGCCATCGACAGGCGTTGTCTGTCTCCCAAACGCCAGTTGCTCTGCAGCCGCGAGAATGCCCTGCGCGTCGCCAGCCGGATTTTCGATCATTCGCAGGGTAAGGTAAGCATCCTGCGCACTACCGATCCGCTGCAGCCTTTCCGCATCTCTACCGACCCTGCGTCGTCGGGCCTGATCGTCCTCGAGATGGTCGCCTGAAGCCCTCTCCATTCATGTCTTCCGGAGCAAAGCCCATCCGCATGCTGACCGCCGCTGCAACGCAGCCAGGCCCATGATCCCGCCGCTCGCGACCCATGGCAAGAGGGAAGGGGGATGAATGACGGTGTTCTCCAAGCTGGAAGGATCCGCCATGGACACTAACTTTTACATTACCGCGCGGTCTTCGAAATTCCCCCTCGACTACGCACACAGCAGGGAGGACGCAGCCGCGCTGCTCGCGCGTCACCGCGATCGCCATCCCGACGCTGTTGTCGAGTCCACCAACGCCTATTTCGAACGCACGCGCGCCGAAACATTGGCGTCATTTCCTCTCAGCCGGATCACGCAGCGTTTCTACGACGCTATGCTGGGCGTTCTCCCGCCACAATATATCAAGGGCGTTGCGGGCTTCTTTCTCTCCGAAGCGGCGACCCAGAACATCCACGCCCAGTTCATCGTGCATGGCGGCTGCACCTACGGTGGTTACGCGGACCTGGCGCGCGAATCCCGCAAGATCTGGACCATTGCCGACGTCCTTGAACTCGAAAGCCGGGCCGGCGCGCGCACCTTGACGTTCGACTGGTTTCCTGGGGACTGAACTTCGTGTTCGACGCAATGGAAAAGATCAGCGCCCTTTGTCATAGACATCGAATGTATCGTTTTCTGTGTTTCCTATTCCTTGTCTCCGCATGCGACGTCCGGGGTGCTCCCGTCAATGAGCCGGGGTTTACCGCATCCGCTCGCGCGCTCGATGGCGACACGATTGCAGCCGATTTCCGTCTCCTTGGTGTCGATGCGTTCGAGCGCCGTCAGCTCTGTGAACGGGCGCGGTCGTGCTGGGAATGTGGCAAGGCGGCTCAGGATCATGCCGCGCGGATTCTGGGCGAAGCCGACGCCCAAATCCGGCTCACCAACCGCTCGAGCTATGGTCGGCCGGTGGCGACTGTGACCGTGAAAGGCCGCGATCTCGGAGAGACGCTGATCCGCGCGGGTCTCGCCATTCCCCAACCCCAATTCCTGAAAACCGATCCGGCGCGTGCGAAGCAATATACCGAAGCCTTTGCCGCCGCGCAGCGAAACAAGGCTGGCGCGTTCGCTGGCCAGTGGATCGAGCCGGCTCGGTGGCGGCGCGGCGACCGCCTCGCTTGTGAGCGGTGATCTCCAAGGCTGGAGCGGCGTACCGCGCGGTCCCGTCAGGCAGTGAGGCCGGGATCGGCCCACCAGGAACGGCCTTGCCTGAAGTTCTCGGTTGAGGCGACGACAGGGCCATCCGGTTCGTCAGCTACATAAGGCGAGACCAGCGGACGTGCCCTGATTTTCCGGCGGTGGATGCTGCCCGCGACGCGGCCGCGCGCTTCGAGCAGCTCTTCGAGCCACATCAGATCGTCGAGCATCTCGACGATGCCGCGGCCAGCGAGGCAGAAATAGATGCAGCGCTGGAAATCGTCGCCTGCCGGATTGCTCAGGATGGACGCGAGCTTGCGCTTGCCGCCCGTCTCACCCTCATGGACCCAGGACATCGCCTCGCGCAGTTCGCGCACCGAATAATAGGCATCCTCGACATGCATACCGATCGCCGCATTGGCCAGCATGCGGCGGGTGGGGCGGTTTTGATCGTCAAGCGCGGCATCGCGCAGCGTCACATCGAGATCGAACGGTTCAAAATAGCGGGCGGCCTGCTCGGTCATTAAAAATCTCCCTTGAATGGAACATAACATGAACAATTATCCGGTCAAGTCACGCTCGATCGCTGTCATGGTGGGACTGCCGCACCTTGCTGATGGGGTGCTCCTGCGGCGCGCCCGACAGCTTCAGCAGCCCGTCCTGATTTCCGCCAATGCCCTGTCGCGCTGGTCGACGAAGCGAGGTTGGCGCGAATGGGCCGGCTGGACGACGCGGCCACTCATGAATGCGCATGGTCTTCGCAGCCTCAGCCTCGACAGCGCGGGGTTCAGCGCAATGGTCACCTATGGGCGCTATCCCTGGACGGTCGATGATTATGTCGGCCTGGCCGCAGCCTATCCATTCCGCTGGTGGGCAAGCCTCGACTATTGCGTCGAGCAGGAAGTGGCCAGCGATCGCAACGAGGTGCTCGACCGCATGTCCCGTACCATCCGGGCCAACATCGAATGCCGGCTGCGCGCTGAAAATGCCGGGATCGATGCGACCTTCATGCCGGTCATTCAGGGACGTCATCCCGGTGATTATGAACGCTGTGCAGTGGCGCTCGCGCATATGATCGAGCGCGCCGGGCTTGTCGGTGTCGGCAGCATGTGCCGGCGCCCTGTCCATGGCGCGGATGGACTGATCGCCGTCGTTGATCGTCTCGACCAGGTGCTGCCAAGGCAGACCCGTCTGCATCTCTTCGGCGTCAAGGGCGCCGCCATCCCCTATCTCACCGCCTTCGCCCATCGTATCGCCTCGATCGACAGCCAGGCCTATGGGGTCAGCGCGCGCATCGCCGCGCGACGTTGTGGTCAAGCCAAGACCGACCGCTTGGTGGCGGACCATATGACGCAGTGGTTGCTCAGACAGCATGCTCGCCTTGATCGGCCTTCGCGACAGTTGCCGGTGCAACCTGAGGTGCCGCCACCTCCCGAACCGGCAGACCCCTGGGAGCGGGTGATCGCACAGGCGCGCCGCGAGATACGCGATCTCATCGAAACCGGCGATCTCGACCATGACGAGATGACGGCCCTGTGGACCGAGCAATGGGCAGCGGACATCTACGGCGCAGCATCAGCGGACTGAAGGTGAGGAGAGGGGGAACGGAGGTGTGAGCGGCCGAACCGCTCGAGACCCGGAGACTCTCATGAATTATGATCTCGCCTTCCGCTACAGTCAGGCTCTCGATCCCAGCGCGCTGATCACGATCGGCACGGCGCTGCATGCGATCCACGCCGCCATCACCGATTGCCGCAACGCCGGCATCGATCTCGAACGTGATCCGGCGGTTATTCTGCTTGCGCGCCATCTGGGGACGGTGTGCGAAACGCGTGCACCGGACGCGGATCTGCGGCGCGACTGCATCGCGCGGATCGCCGAGCTGCGGAACCGGCCGGTTCTGAAGACGCTCGCCTATCGCGGCGTTGCCCATGACGAGCCCGCCAAGCGCCTGTTTCATTCGGAGGGGCGCGCCGCCATGCGCCGCCTGGCCGACGCCCTCGCGCTCGACGAGGGCAGTTTCGATATCCGGTCCAACAAGGGTGGTCCCGCCGTGTCAGGCGAAGTGACGCTGCACGGCGAGGATGTCTGGGTGCAACTCTCGCTCGGCCTCTCCGGTCCCGATCGGGAAGTGTGCTTTCGCAAGGTGCAGGGCCGCGACGATCATCTTGGAGACCGTAATTGTTGGGCGTCAATCCGCGAACTTGTCGACCCGGGCCGCTTCGCCGCACGAATCCGGCGGGAGCTTCGCTTGTCCACATCGCAGCCCGTTGTTCCCCGTCTCGTCGCCTGAACGAAGGCGATCATGCGCATTCTTTTCGTCCGCGTCAGGATCGGCGTCCAGGAGTCGGGCTATTCCTATCGCCTCTATATACCTTTCACGGAAAGTTCGTTCGAACGGCAAGCGTTGATCTCGGTGCATTCCGATTTCGGGCGCGGGCTTGCGCGCGCGTATGCCAGTTGTGGGTGTGATCGAGAAACTGTCGGAGCGGTACGCTGTCCCCTCCGACCATCGCCGCCACGTCTCCTGGGATTCGCATCGAAGGAGACCGATGATGTCAGAGCCGTTTGACCCCGCTGACACCGACGCATGGATTGCCCATGGTCGAAGCCCGGTACAAGCAGCGGCGCTCGCTGATGCCTGGCGCCGCTTCCCGGACCTTGCGAACGATTCCCCACTCGATCAGCGCATGGCACGTATGCGCGAGCGTGTCACGGCACTGCGGCCGGTGATGGAAGCGATGGCGCACATGGTCGAGGCGGAACGACAGGCCCGCAATTTCGCCTTCACCGCAAGACGAGTCGCCGAGGGACGGGGGGATGATCGCGATCGTGCCATTCTGCGCGCGCGCGATCTCCATGGCCATGACTGGGATCGATCGGTCCGCTATGCCGATGGCTGGTATGCCGCGCATGCGGGCTGGGATCCCGAATGCCGCAAGCCTGGCCCACTCGATGCGGGCGCCGAAGCCTATGATCACGGCTTTTGCGATGGTGGCGGCAACCGCGATGACCTCTTCGACACCGCGCGCCGCGCCTTGATGGTGGATCGCACACCAACGTCTTCGGCCATTTTGCCCGCGCGGCCTCGTCCCAGCGAATGGCTCAAGCCGACTGACGTGCCGCGGCCGGCACGCTGGCATCGTCGCCTCCTCCTGATCGGTGCGCCCGAAGCCGGACTGGTCGCCGCGCCGGCAAAAACGGCCCTGCTTCGTCCGGCTCTCGATTCCTGCTCGGGCTGCGGGGAGGCGACCATCGTCGTCATTTCCGGAGCCGGTTTTCACCCTCTCGATAGAGCCGATACGGCGCTGCCCCTCGGTGGTCCCGAAGCACTGGAGGTACTCGCGTCCGATCGCGCACTCCAGGCCTGCTTGCGGGCGCTGCTCGGTGATCGCGACTTTGATGACATCCTTGTCGCTGCCCAAGGGTATTATCTGGCTTTGCTCGATGCACATGCTGCAGCGCTTCCGCTTTGCCGGACAATGGAACGAACGCGGAACACCGCGCTCCAGCAACGGACGCACTTTCGTATCTGGCTCGACCGTGGGTTTCTCGCGGGCCAGACGGTCGGGGCAGGCCACATTCGTTGGGGCAAGGCCGTCAATGGCCTGACGGGCCGGCTCGGAGAATTTACGGCCCGTTATGCCGGCAAGCTTCCCCCGCGCGGCCACCGCATCGTCATCGAAACCGCCGACGGTAAGCCTGCCGCGGGCTTCGTCACGGCGCGAGGCGAGCCATTGGCATGGGAAACCGTCATCGCAAATCGCGCCCGTCTGCGCAGCACGATGGCAGCGCGCCTGCGGGCATTCGGCGGTGCAACGCGGCTGGCATGGCCAAGGCCAGCAAACACGTCAATCCAGGGAAGGAACGATT
>NZ_BCTX01000132.1 GCF_001590985.1 Novosphingobium naphthalenivorans NBRC 102051 | reverse complement strand
GAGGGTTCTCGTCCTGTCGATTTGCGCCTTCAGCGCGGGTATCCGGCATTAGCCAGGCAGGCGCGGATGGCCCGTTCGGTCAAGTCGTCCAGAAAAGCATCGCCGGACGGTTGGGAAAAGGTCTTGAGGTCTTCAACCAGCGAAACATCCGCGATCATGAGCGCAGCTTCCAGAAGCGGCATGGAGATTAGAGGGCCTTACAGTTCTTTCCGTAGAAGGGGCAGTGCGGCTGACTGGTCCAGTTGTGCAATGCCAAGGATGGCCTCGCCACGCACTTCGAATGCTTCGTCCGCCGCGGCGGCAATCAAGGCTTCCCTGACATCGGGCCTGTCCAATTTGAGCTGCGAGAGCAGCAGCGTTGCCCAGTCGCGATTGGCAGTGTCCGGATCACGAGTCATGCCGATCAGGCGCTCAAGGTTTCTTTCGCCGAAATTCCCTTCGTTGAAAGGCGCGTCTTCATTGATGATTGCCGGAAGGAAGTCAGAAGAGGGAAGGTAGCGCGTTTTCATCGCGTGAAAATGTCACGGTGCAGGCAGGACAGCTAGGGTAGATAGCCCCCTCCTCTTTAGAGGAGGGGGTAAGGGGGTGGTGGCGACGCGCAAGCGTCGTGCCTTGCTGCGGCACCACCCCGCTGCGACTAAGGCCTGCTGCGCAGACCCAAGTCTCGCTCCCCTCCTCTGAAGAGGAGGGGGAATAGCGGCTATATCGCTGTTCCCCACCGTTACACCGCCAAAACCGCGCATCCCCTCCCCCTGTCTCACCCCTGAGACAATCCACGCCGCGTCTTCTTCTGCCCCCCTCCCTTCGCCGCGGCGAATCAGGCATGTCATGCTCACGGCAAGGCGGGCACGAGGCCTGCCCCGAACGAGAGGATCAATCCCCATGGACCAGATGGTAGCCGAACGCGCCAGCGCTCTGCAGGCGCCTTTCGCCAAGTCATACGACAATTTCATCGGCGGCCGCTGGGTCGCGCCCACCGCGGGCCGCTATTTCGACAATGTCTCGCCGATCACCGGCAAGCCGGTCTGCCAGGTTGCGCGCTCGGATGCCGACGATATTGAACTCGCGCTTGATGCCGCCCACGCCGCCAAGGATGCCTGGGGCCGCACCAGCCCGGCCGAGCGCTCGCTGATCCTCAACCGGATCGCCGACCGCATGGAGGAGAACCTTGGCAAGCTGGCGCTGGCCGAGACCTGGGACAACGGCAAGCCGATCCGCGAGACGACCGCCGCCGACATCCCGCTCGCGATCGACCACTTCCGCTATTTCGCGGGCTGCATCCGCTCGCAGGAAGGCTCGATCGGCGAGATCGACCATGACACCATGGCCTATCACATCCACGAACCGCTGGGCGTGGTCGGCCAGATCATTCCGTGGAACTTCCCGATCCTGATGGCCGCGTGGAAGCTCGCCCCGGCGCTGGCGGCAGGCAACTGCGTGGTGCTCAAGCCCGCCGAGCAGACTCCGGCCTCGATCCTCGTGCTGATGGAACTGGTCGGCGACCTGCTGCCCGCGGGCGTGCTCAATGTGGTCAACGGCTTCGGCCTCGAAGCGGGCAAGCCGCTCGCTTCGTCCAAGCGCATCGCCAAGATCGCCTTCACCGGCGAGACCAGCACTGGCCGCCTGATCGCAGGCTATGCGTCCGAGAACCTGATCCCGGTGACGCTGGAACTGGGCGGCAAGAGCCCGAATATCTTCTTTGCCGATGTCTGCAATGAGGATGACGATTTCCTGGACAAGGCGATCGAGGGCTTCGTGATGTTCGCGCTCAACCAGGGCGAGGTCTGCACTTGCCCCAGCCGCGCGCTGATCCAGGAATCGATCTACGACAAGTTCATGGAAAAGGCGCTGAAGCGCGTCGCCGCGATCCGGCAGGGCAGCCCGCTCGACATGGAGACGATGATCGGCGCGCAGGCTTCGGCCGAGCAGCAGGAGAAGATCCTGCGCTATCTCGACATCGGCCGCGAGGAAGGCGCCGAAGTGCTGATCGGCGGTCAGGCGGCCAGCCTCGGCGGCGATCTGGCGGGCGGCTTCTACGTCCAGCCGACGGTGTTCAAGGGCCACAACAAGATGCGGGTCTTCCAGGAGGAGATCTTCGGACCCGTCGTCTCCACCACCACGTTCAAGGATGCCGACGAGGCGCTGGCGATCGCCAACGACACCCTGTTCGGCCTTGGCGCGGGCGTGTGGAGCCGTGACATCAACACCTGCTACCGCTTCGGCCGCGCAATCCAGGCCGGGCGCGTGTGGACCAACTGCTACCACGCCTATCCCGCCCACGCGGCCTTCGGCGGTTACAAGCAGTCGGGCATCGGGCGCGAAACGCACAAGATGATGCTCGATCACTACCAGCAGACCAAGAACCTGCTCGTCAGTTACAGCCCGAAGAAGCTCGGCTTCTTCTAAGGCTGGCCCACGTCCGGCGCGGGAGCACTCTCTCCCTCACTCCAGCCCGCGCCGGACGTTTTTCTCCCACAGACTGAAAACAACAAGACCATGCGCGAGGCGGAAGCCCGTCCGCGCAAACAGGGAAGGATTGCCTCCAATGCGTAAGATCATTCTGGCCGCGGCGCTCGCCTGCGGCATGTTCCCGGCTGCCGTGATGGCGCAGGATGCCGGTTCCGATGTCCAGATCAGCGCGAGCCTGACCGGCGCCACCGACTATGTCTGGCGCGGCGTCAGCCAGACCGACAATCACGCCGCCGTCTTCGCCGCGGTCAATGTGGGCTACAAGGGCTTCTATGCCGGGGCGGGCACCGAGAATGTCGATTTCCTCGGCATCAATCAGGAATATGATTTCTGGGCCGGTTATGCGACGGCCATCGGCGGCGTGACGATCGACGCGGGGATGGTGCGCTATGGCTATGTCGATGCTCCGGTCGATATCGATACGCTTGAAGGCAAGCTGGCGCTGACCGTGCCGGTGGGCAAGGGGTCGGTCACGGCCAAGGGCATGTACACCGGCAATTACTTCGGTTCGAGCAATCCGGCGCTCTATACCGAGCTTTCCGCCAGCTATCCGCTGACTGCCAAGCTGGGCATCAATGCCGCTGTCGCGCATCAGCAGATCAACCGCAGTTCGGCCGACTACACCACCTGGAATGCAGGCCTTTCGTACAAGCTGCTGCCGGGCGTTTCGGCCTCGGTCACGTATTACGACACCGACATCACGCACAATCGGTTGGCGCGCGCGCGGGTCGTCGGGGGCTTCACGGTCAGCTTCTGAAAACAGGCCGCTTCCACAAGCGGGAGCGGAGATACTGCGCTCGTAAAGGTCCGGGACTATCCCCATGGAACCGGGCCCCATGGCACCGGCCGGGTTCCCCTTCCCGCAGGAGAAGGGGAACCCTTTCGCGTCAGGGGCGGCCCAGTGCCACTTTCAGCTTCGCACCCAGCCCATGGGCCCTGCGCATGTCGCCCAGCATCCGGTCCCATTCGTGGAGCGCGATGCGGACCGGGTTGCGCGAATTGAGTTCGTGGACGAGGCCGTAGCGCAGCCGCCGGCCTTCCGGTTCTGCGCGGAAGGTGCCGAACAGGCGGTCCCACACGATCAGTACCCCGCCGAAATTGCAGTCGAGGAACTCGGGCTCGCTGCCATGGTGGGCGCGGTGGTGCGAGGGGGTGTTGAGCACCCATTCGAGTACCCCCAGCCGCCCCACCGCTTCGGTGTGCAGCGGGAACTGGTAGATCAGGTTCAGGCCGAGCAGCACCAGCACTACCACCGGCGGAAAGCCGATCAGCACCAGCGCGGCGAAGAACACCCAGCCCAGCGAGAAGAACTCGGTCCAGCCCAGCCGGATCGCGCTGGGCAGCACATATTCGCGCGCCGAGTGATGGACGGCATGGGTGGCCCACATCCAGCGCACGGTGTGGCTGAAGCGGTGGAACCAGTAATAGGCGAATTCCACCGCGAAGAACCCGGCGGCCCAGGTGCGTCCGTCGTCCGCCGGAAAGTGCAGGGGGGACACGTCCGCCAGCGCGAACAGGATCGAACCGAGCAGGATTCCCGTCAACGGCCGGAACACCGTCTGGCCTATCGCGACGCCAAGGCTGGCGACTGCCGCGCGCCCGTCATAGCCCAGCGCCGAACGCCGCCGCCACAGGATCTCCGCGGCCACCAGCGCGAGCATGACGGCCAGGATCCAGGGATGTTGCAAGGCAAGACGCATGGCCCGCACTCCTTCAGTTGCGCACCGCCGCCAGCGCTGCCTTGAGTTCGGCCTGGGTTACGCGGTTGTCGTGGTTGGCATCGGCCATGTCGAAGGCGGGCGTCGGGCCGGAAGTGAACTCGGCGCGGCTGATGCGCCCGTCACGGTTGCGGTCGTAAGTGTCGCGCATCTGCTTCAGCTTGTCGCCGTTCCAGCGGTCGCGCAGGAAACGCGGCAGGTCGTCCGCGCTGAAATAGCCGTCGCCATTGCGGTCGAGCCGCTGCCACTCGCCATTGCGGTAGGTCACCAGCTCGGTGCGGGTCACGGTGCCGTCGTGATTGGTGTCGGCCGCTTCCATGCGCTCGATGGCCTGGCTGCCGTCGAACGTGCGCTTGGTCGGGGGGGCGGCCTGCGCAGCGGCCGGAACCAGCGCGGCCAGCGCCAGGCTGAGAGGAAGAATTCGTGAAAGAGCCATGGGGTCTCTCCAAAAGGCGGCACGGCCGGACGCGCGGGGGGCGGGGACTGGGTCGATGCGTCCGGCCGTGCCTGAGGGAGGACTTCGTGTCGGGAAGTCCTGAGCGGGGTCGGATCGTGTCAGCGGCAGGGGATCACGGCGCCGGCCGCATTGGTGCAGGTGCCGGTGTGGTTGACCGTGCCGTTGTCCACTGTGGTCGATCCCGAATAGCTGTTGCCGGTGTAGGCATTCGTGGCCTGGGTGGAACGCGAACCCGAAGCGGTGCCGTCGGCATTGCGGGTGAAGCCGCCCTGCGTGGAGGCGCTGCCGCGCGCGCCGCTGGTCGAAGCCGCGCCCTGATGGTTCACCGTGCCGTCGGGCGAAACCGACGTGGTCGAGGCCCGGGCGCCGCGCGCGCCGTTGGCGCCGAGGAAGCCGCCGCCGCTGCCGTGGGTGACAGTGCCGTCTTCGGCCACTACGGTGCCGCCGGCGCGTCCGGCCACGCCGCGTTGTCCGGCGGTGACAGTACCATGGCCATTGCTGCCGCGAACGCGCAGCGTGCCTTTGGCTTCGGCGGTGGAGGCAAGAGCCAGCGCGGCCAGCACGGTGGCGGCGGTCAGGGCGGTGCGGAACTTCGTCATGATGCTTACTCCCTATGATGTGTCCGGTCTCAGGGTGTCCGGGGGACGGGGGCCTTTCTGGCCGGAGGATGCATCACGGGAATGTCGCGCCAGGCTCAAGTCGTGGCAGAACGCGACAGGCGCGGCATGGTGTCACGGTTTGTCACAGGTTGGCGGCTGGCCGGGGGGCGGGCGTGGTGGCAGGAAGCAGGACATGAGTGAAAAGCCCGCGCGAATCCTGGTGGTCGACGATGATCCCGAACTGCGCAGCCTGCTGCAGCGGTTCCTGTCCGAACATGGCTATGCCGTGCGCGCGGTCGATGGCGGCAGGGCGATGGACATGGCGCTCCAGCGCGAACCGGCCGATGTCGTCGTGCTTGACCTGATGATGCCGGGCGAGGACGGGCTGGCCGTGCTGCGCCGGTTGCGCGCGGCGGGCGAGCAAGTGCCGGTCATCATGCTGACCGCGCGCGGCGATCCGGTGGACCGGGTGCTCGGGCTGGAAATGGGCGCGGATGATTATCTCGGCAAACCCTTCCTCCCGCGTGAACTGGTCGCGCGCGTGGCCGCGCTGCTGCGCCGGATCGGGCCCGAACGCACGCTGTCCGGCGACGAGACGGCGGGGATCGGGCCGTTCGTGGTGAACTTTTCGGCGATGACGGTTCACCGCGACGGGCAGGCGCTCACGCTCTCCTCGCGCGAATTCGCGCTGTTCGCGGCGCTCGCCCGCAGTCCCGGCCGCCCGCTCAGCCGCGCGCAGTTGATCGACCGGGCGCTGGGGCGCGATGCCGAAGTGACCGACCGGGCGATCGACGTGCAGGTCGCGCGGCTGCGCAAGGCGATCGGCGACGATGCCGCTGATCCGCGCTTCATCCGCACCGTCTGGGGCGTCGGCTATGTGCTGACGGCAGGCGGCGACGGGAGTGCCGGTGGAGCTGCGGGCGGAGCTGCGGGTGGCTAGGGCCGTGCCGAAGAGCCTGCTGCGCCGCAATGTCGCGCTGATGGTGGGCGTCGTGCTGGCCGGGCAGGTGATCGCCGGGCTGCTGGTGCTGGCCTTCGTGATCCGTCCGCAGATCGACCGCGTCGCCAATGTCAGCGCGAACATGATCGTGGCCCTCTCGCAGGTCATGGAGGAAATCCCCGCACCTCGCCGCGACGCCCTGATCCACGCGATCGAGGAGGGCGGCGACATCCTGGTGCGCGAAAGCGATGCCGAACCGGCCGGACGTCCCCGGTTTCCCAACTTCATCGAACGCCAGTTCATCAAGGCTCTCACGGAGCGATTGTCGAACCATCCCGAACTGGCCTGGCGGACCGGCGAACAGAACCGGCTGTGGTTCCATCTCCGGCTCGGCGGCCGGAACATGTGGATCAGCCTCACCCCGCCGACCGGGCGCAGCGCGCTGCTGAGCCTGATCTATGCGCTGGGCGTTGCATTCGTGGTCGCGGTGGCGTGCGGGTTGATCCTGCAGCGCAGGCTCGATGCGCCGCTGCGGCGGCTGGCGGCGGAGGTCGATGCCTATGGGCCGGACGACGCGAAGAAGGGCCAGCCGCTGCCCGCGCTCGACATCTCGGGGCCGGAGGAAGTGGCCGCCGTCGCCCGCGCCTTCAACCGCATGACCGAGCGCCTTGCGCGCGACGAGGCGGAACGCTCGCTGATGCTCGGCGGGGTCAGCCATGACTTGCGCACGCCGCTCACCCGGCTGCGGCTGTGCCTGGAGATGATGCAGGGCAGCGATGCCGAACTGGAAGCGACTGCCACGCGGCAGGTCGACCGGATCGAGGCCATGCTGGAGCAGTTCCTCGATTTCGCGCGCGGCTTTGCGGACGAGCCGGTGCAGCCGTGCGATCTGCGCGCCGTGCTGGAAGCCGTGGCGCGGGACAGCGATGCCGAAGGCGCGGTTGCGGTGGAGGTGCCCGGGGGCCTGCGCGTCCCGTTGCGCAGCCATGCCGTCAGCCGGGCCGTCGGCAATCTCGTTGGCAATGCCCTGCGCCACGGCGCGCGGCCGGTGGCCGTGGCCGCGCGGACCGAGGGCGCGGTGCTGGAAATCGTGGTGAGCGATGCGGGCGAGGGGTTCGACGCCGCGCAGGCCCAGCAGCTCCTGCGCCCTTTCGCGCGCGGCGACAGCGCGCGTGGCGGCGACGGGGCGGGACTGGGCCTTGCCATCGCCGAGCGGGTCGCACTGGTGCATGGCGGATCGCTGGCGTTCGAACGGCGCGGCGGCCGGTTTTGCGCGATGCTGCGGCTCGGCCTCTGAGCGGGAAGCCTTGTATGCCCCCGTTCGTGTCGAGCGAAGTCGAGACACGCTAGTGTAGTGGAAACGAAGTTCACCTCATAACTCGTCGCCCCCGCG
>NZ_BCTX01000131.1 GCF_001590985.1 Novosphingobium naphthalenivorans NBRC 102051 | reverse complement strand
AGCTCTCAGTGGAAATCAACACGCGGTGATCAAGGCCTGCCTCTACGATCCCGTGGTCAACCGCAGTTACACCGACATGGCGCGCCATTACGGCACGGCGGTGCTCCCGGCACGGCCGAGGCGCCCGAGAGACAAGGCGAAAGTCGAGGCTTGCGTCGGCATTGTCGAACGCTGGCTTCTGGGCCGGCTGCGCAATCGGATTTTCTACAGCCTGGCCCAGGTCAATGCCGCGATTGCCGAATGCCTGGCCGATCTCAACGACAACCGGGTGCTGCGCCAGTTCGGCAAGACGCGTCGTCAGATGTTCGAGGAAATCGACGTGCCGAACATGAAGCCGCTGCCCGCCGAGCCGTGGGTTCATGCCGAGTGGAAGCGATGCCGGGTCGGCCTCGATTATCACATCGCGCTCGAGCGGCACCATTACTCGGTGCCGCACCGCTTTGCCCGCCGCGAGGTGGAGGTGCGCTTCACGGCCCGCACGGTCGAAATCTTTCTGGGGTCCGAGCGCATTGCCGTACACATGCGCGCCTCCGGCAATGGCCGACATACCACAGTCCCCGAGCACATGCCCTCCAGTCACCGCCGCTACGGCGAATGGACGCCGGCGAAAATCCGCGAGGAAGCCGCCCGGATCGGCCCGATGCTCTCGCTGCTGGTCGAGAAGATCATCGAGGCCAGGCCGCATCCCGAGCAGGGGTACCGCTCCTGCCTCGGGATCATTGGCCTGGCAAAGCGCTTCGGACCTGAGCGCCTGGAAGCTGCTGCGCTGCGCGCGCTGGAGATCCAGGCGCGCAATTACCCCTCGGTCAAATCGATCCTCGAAAAGGGGCTCGACAAGGTGCCGGTGCCGAAATCCCCGGAGCGCGAGGCGATCCTGCACACCAACATCCGCGGCTCGGACTATTACCACTGAAAGGACGTGAGAATGCTGAAACATCCCACCCTCGAGCAACTGGGCCAGCTTGGCCTTGACGGCATGGCCAAGGCCTTCGTCGAACTTACCGCCAATGACGAGGCGGCCAGCCTCGGCCACGCCGAATGGCTGGCGCTACTGCTCGATCACGAGGCGACCTACCGCAATGACCGCCGTCTGGCGTTGCGCCTGCGCCAAGCAAAACTACGGCACCGGGCCGTTCCCGAGGACGTCGATTACCGCACGTCCCGCGGCCTCGACCGCCGGCTCTTCGACATGCTGCTCAAGGGCGACTGGATCGCCGCCTGCGAAAACTGCGCCATCATCGGACCAACAGGCATCGGCAAGAGTTGGCTCGCCTGTGCCATCGGTCATAAGGCGTGCCGCGACAACCGTTCGGTCCTGTACACCCGGCTCCCCCGCCTGCTCGACGAACTGGCCCTGGCCAAGGGGGATGGCCGGATCGCCGCGCGCATGAAAAGCCTCGCCAGGGTCGAACTCCTGCTCATCGACGATTGGGGCCTTGAGCCCCTGGATGGCAATGCCCGCCATCATCTCCTCGAAATCCTGGAGGACCGATACGGCCGTAAATCCACGCTGGTTACCAGCCAACTCCCCGTGGCACGCTGGTTCGATCTGATCGGAGATCCCACCTACGCCGACGCCATTCTGGACCGCCTCGTTCACAATGCCCATCGGCTTGAACTTAGCGGTGAATCCATGCGCCGCACCGCAGTGCCAGTAGCCGCTTGACCAACCCACAAGGACAGGATCATTAATCAACCGCGATCTGGCTTCTACCCGACCGGGATCAAATCGGAATGGTGGCCGGGATCAGATTGGAATAGCCGACCGGGATCGTCGGAATCCGCAACCAACCGTCCGACTCCGACGCAGTCAAAAGATGCAAGCAGTTCAAAGGCAACTTTCGGGATAACCTCCGCGGTCGCCGGATGGCCGACGCGAACGCGAATCAACTCGACGGCACCGGGCGACTTTTCAGGCGCTCACTCATAGAATAGACCTGCAGTGATGGATAACAATTGGCACGCAAGGTCCGCTGATTTACTCGCAGACGTGAGGCTCTACCCGACCCATCAAGGGGGAAAGGGAATGGCGGCGAGAACAGGATTCGGGTGTCCGTGTTTTACGTCTAAGGATACCGCAAAATCTGGGTGGGATGCGAGGCTACAACTAGGGGACGTGCCGTTTGAACCAGGCACTGAACGGCGCATAGGCTTTGTGTTTCTGTCGAAGGATGCGGCCGACGAAATGAAACGTGCGGGCACGTTCTATCTCTGGGAAGGACGCTTTATCGGAGAAGCAACCGTCGTCTCCTTGAATAGAACGTCGGCTTCCTGGAACGTCAAATGAGGCCAGGAACGACCGACAAGGGCGCGAAACAGAACGGTTCCGCGCCTTTTTCTCCCAAGCTCAAGAAGGCCTGCCGCCGGCCCTTCCCCGCGATCGCGCATGCCCCGTCACATGGCACACATGATCGACAAGCCCGCAGACCAACGCGCGAACGAGGTCCGGCGTGAACCCGCCATCATCCGGTAACGGCCCGCCAGCCACATTCTGCTGGTTCCATTTCCAGTACGGCGAGAGCACCTGCATCAACCGCTCCGTCTCGGGGCAATCGTAGCCGAACGCCGTGACGTTCGCGTAAGCCAGCGAACGGTCGACATGCAGGCCGACATGCCGCGCGCACCAGCTGTCCGGAAAGCCCACATCGAGCAGATGCGAAGACAGCGCCAGCTGCGTCACGATCCCGGTGGTGTAGAGAAAATAGGGCCAGTCACTGCGGCCATTGGGTTCGAGCCCGTGCATGAATTCCAGCGCCCGTTCGTAGCGTGCCCGGCTAAGGCTTCGGCCTTCCTGGGTGCGCAGCAACCGAACGGGCTGGGCCCCGTAAATCTTCCAGAGCGCAGCGAGTGCGGAATTGTCGTTTGGCAAGGAACGTAGCGCTGCGGAAACAGCGGCGATCTCATCGGGTGAAGCAACAGAAACAAAGCTGTCCATCGGCACCTCCGGGTCCGCATCTGAGCGGTGGAGCGGAAGAGGCGAGACATCATGCGGACCAGTCCCGAACTCCCGCACACTAGGCGCGGGAGCCGCCGGAGCTGGTAACATGCACACGACATGCGCCGCCGCCTTTCACCCGAAGGTTTGGACATACGCGACGGCACCCCGGAAAACTGCGTCTTCCGAGCTTGCTTCGTGTGCGGGATTACCAGTCCCGGCGCTGCCCTTTGCGCAGCGCCCTTGCACGTTACCAGACGCGAATCTTTACGCCAAGGCCGGTTCAGTAGCGGGCCGTTTAGTGCGCGTCTGTTTGCGGTATGGTGGCGTCTTGCGCGAAGGCCCGCTTGCCCCGTCGCCTCCACAGCGTCAGCGCCTGTTCGCGATCCTCGGTTCGCAGTCTGGCGGCCGCTTCGACAAGCAGGCCAAGGATCACGGCGCGGTCGTCGTCGGTCAGCTCGACAAGCCCGGCTTTCACGACCAGCCCGCCCAGTTCGATAAGCTGGCGGGTACGTTCACGCCGCTTCACCTGCCACTCGCGTGTGTCATGCCGAGCCTGGGCCATCGAACAGCGGTTGCGCGCTGCCAGGTTCCGGTGCAGCGCGGCGCGGCTCGCGTTCAGTTCGCTGGCGAGCCTTTGCCTTCCCTTCGCCCGAAAAGAACGCCGCGCCCCGTTTGCGCCATGCCTCCTTTCGTGCTGCGTCTGTGTTGCCGGCTGCATCGAGCAGAATGCCCGCGAGTTCTTCGGGTGAGAAAGCATCGGCGCCGGACGCGGTCACCAGCTCACCAAGCTGGGTCACCTTGCGGCACTTGAGTTGCTTCGCCTTGTCGGTCAGCGCCTTGAGCTCGGCATCGTAGTCTCTGGGTTTGCGCATGCTCCGTCCTTTCGTTGAGGAAGTCGGACCGTTCAGCTATCGGGAGTCTCAGCCCCCCTCAATAGCGTGAAATCCCCTGGGATTTCGTGTTCCCGAGTGCGATGAAATCGTTCGAGGGCGCGCTTATACGTCGTGCCGACGTGCGCTTTTAGGGGTAATTGGTATGTCGCCATGGCGATCTACCACTTCTCGGCCAAAGTCATTTCCCGGGCCGCCGGATCGTCCGCCGTGGCCGCCGCCGCCTACCGCTCCGCCTCGCGGCTGCACGACGAGCGGCTCGATCGCAGCCACGACTTCACCAACAAGGCGGGCGTCGTCCATTCCGAAGTCCTGCTCCCCGAGCACGCACCCGAGGAATGGCATGACCGCGAACGGCTGTGGAACGACGTCGAGGCCGCCGAGAAGCGCAAGGACGCGCAGCTCTCGCGCGAAGTCGAGTTCGCCATCCCGCGCGAGATGAAACAGGCCGACGGCATCGAACTGGCGCGCGACTTCGTGAAGCGCGAGTTCGTCGACCGGGGCATGGTCGCCGATCTCAATGTGCACTGGGATATGGGAGCGGACGGCATGGCGAAGCCGCATGCGCATGTGATGCTGGGTTTGCGCGAAGTCAGCGAAGAGGGCTTTGGCGCGAAGGTGCGCGACTGGAACCGCACCGAACTGCTCACGCACTGGCGCGAGGCCTGGGCCGAGCACGTCAACACCCGGCTGGTCGAACTCGATATCGACGCGCGCGTCGATCACCGCTCGCTGGACGCGCAGGGCATCGAGCTGGAGCCACAGAACAAGATCGGCCCGGCCGCTTCGCGCATGGTCGAACAAGGCCTCGAAAGCGAACGCCTCGACGAGCACCACGCCATTGCAAGGGCCAACGGCGAGAAGCTGCTCGCGGCCCCGCACATCGCGCTTGATGCGATCACCCACCAGCAGTCGACCTTCACCAACCGCGACCTTGCCATGTTCGTCCACCGCCACAGCGAGGGAAAGGAGCAGTTCGACCAGGTCATGGCGGTGGTGAAGGCCTCGCCCGAGCTGGTGAAGTTGGGCAAGGACGGGCGCGGTGAAGACCGCTTCACCTTGCGCGCCATGCTGGAGACCGAGCAGCGGCTCGAACGGCAAACAATCCGGCTCGATGCCGAGCGCCATCACAGCGTGCCCGACCGGCATCGCGACCGCGCCCTCACGCGCGCCGAGGCGCGCGGCATGGTGCTCTCCCCCGAGCAGCGCGGCGCCTTTGAGCATGTCACCGATGCGCGCGGGATCAGCAGTGTCATCGGCTACGCCGGGACCGGCAAGAGCGCGATGCTCGGGGTCGCGCGCGAAGCGTGGCACTCGGCGGGCTACTCGGTCCACGGCGCAGCGCTTTCAGGGATCGCGGCCGAGAACCTCGAACAGGGTTCGGGCATCGCCAGCCGAACGCTCGCCAGCCTCGAACACCAGTGGGGACAGGAACGCGAGTTGCTGACCAGCAAGTCCGTGCTCGTCATCGACGAGGCGGGCATGATTGGCACGCGTCAGATGGAGCGTGTGATGCGCGAAGCCGAGAAGCGCGGGGCCAAGGTCGTGCTCGTCGGCGATCCCGAGCAGCTTCAGGCGATCGAAGCAGGTGCGTCTTTCCGCAGTATCGCCGAGCGGCATGGTGCGGTCGAGATCACCACCATTCGCCGTCAATCCGAAGAATGGCAGCGCGAGGCAACGCGCCAGCTTGCCATCGGGCGAACCGGCGAGGCGCTCGCCGCGTACGAGAACGCGGGGCATGTCCATGCCGCCGAGACGCGCGAAGCAGCCCGCGCCAATCTGATCGATCGCTGGGACGCGGATCGGCAAGCGCATCCTGACGCCAGCCGTATCATCCTCACGCACACCAATGATGAAGTGCGCGAACTCAACGAGGCCGCGCGCACTCGCCTGCGCGTCGCGCAGATGCTCGGGCAGGACGTGGGCCTGACCGTCGAGCGCGGCGAGCGGGCATTTGCCTCCGGCGACCGCATCATGTTCCTCAAGAACGAGCGCAGCCTTGGCGTGAAGAACGGGACGCTCGGCACCATCGAACATGTCAACGCCGCCACCATGCGCGTGCGTACCGATGATGGGCGGTCGGTTGCTTTTGACCTCAAGGACTATGCTCACGTCGATCACGGCTACGCCGCGACGATCCACAAGTCGCAAGGTATGACCGTCGACCGGGTCCATGTGCTTGCAACACCGGGGCTCGATCGACATGCCTCCTATGTCGCGCTGTCGCGGCATCGCACGCAGGTCGACCTGCATTACGGGAAGGACGACTTTGCCGAGCGCAGCCGGCTTGTCCGCGCGCTCAGCCGCGAGCGCGGCAAGGACATGGTGTCCGACTACACCCGCGCGCGCGAGCAGGTGCCCAAGCCCGAGCCAGCGCCGAAGAACGAACCCGAGGTTCGGCGCAATCCCTTTGCCGGCATGCGGTTCAAGGTGCAGCCGGAGCCGTCAGTTCAACAATCCCAGCCACTCGACGCCGCCGTCGCGCGCTACGGTCGGGCCCTGCGCGACATCGACCGGATGCAGCGCCAGCGACTCAATCCGATTGTCAGCCAGGTGCATGCCCTCGATCGCGCGGCTAAAAGCCTCGATGCGCAGCGCCCGCACGCGGCAGAGGACCTGTACGCCGCCATGAACAAGGACCCGTCGCTGATCGATGAGGCCGCTCAGGGTAAAAGTACCCGAGCCATCCAGGCGATGCGGCTGGAAAGCGAGATCCGCATTGCGGCTGATGAGCGGGCGGATCGCTTCATCAAAGAATGGCAGACCCGCACCCGCCAGTTCCTGCGCATGCAGAAGATGGGCGATCCTCTCGGCGCCGAACGCGCGGCCGAGCGAATCGATTACCTCTCGAAGAGCTTCCATCGCGATCCGGAACTGGAGTCCCGGCTCCACAGGAGATCTTATGAGCTGGGCTTCAAGCCCCGCGAAGGCAGTACCCTGTCTCGGGACATGCAGGATTGGATCAGCCGCTCGCGCTCACGCGGGCTTGAGCGGTAGCCTTCGCGCATGACTGAAACCAACCCACCCGCCGATCAAGACGCAACCGCCGCGTTCGAGGCCATGAACCGCCGTCTCGCCGGAATGTCAGCGGCGATCGATGGCTTTGCCGCGCGCTTCGATCATCTGCAGGAGCGCGACTACAGCGCGGACCTCGCCCGGATTGATGAGCGCTTCGAACGCTTGCGCGAGGCAATCAACACGCTGAACCTGCGCCCCGCGATGGCGTTGACGCCGAAAGATATCGCCTCTCAGGTTGACGCGGCCGCGCGAGGCGCAAGGGAGATCGAGCAGGAGGCCTGGTCCCGCGCGCGTCAGCAGTTGAACACCGAGGTCAGATCAATTCGCGACGTCGTCTTTTCGGCGCGGGAAGCTGCGAAGCAGAACCGCTGGTTGCTATATAGCGGTGCGATGGGCGTCGCGATTGGTTTGGCGCTCATGTATCTCACGTCCCGGATTGCGCTGGAAATCGTACCCGACAGCTGGCTCTGGCGGGAACAGGCTGCGGTCAAAACCATGAATCGCGATGGCTGGACTGCTGGTCAGCGCTTGATGCAGGTCTACGATCAAAAGCGCTGGGAGGAAGTGGCTTACTTCCTGCACGTGTCGGACGAGGACCGCGCCAAGTTCGTCGATTGCGCGAAGAAGGCGGAGGAGACGGGGAGCGAGGCTAGCTGCTCTGTTAAGGTCGGCTCTGAGAAAGGCAGATAAGGGCGTGCCTTGGAACCTAGCCGACAGTCAGCTTTGGACCGGCGCATCTGAATAAGCTGCCCCTCATGAGAGCATTTTACTGGTGCTTTCGAGGGCAACCACTGGATCTTGCAGACCTTCGGCTTCCGAGA
>NZ_BCTX01000130.1 GCF_001590985.1 Novosphingobium naphthalenivorans NBRC 102051 | reverse complement strand
TCGATTGGCCCTAGGCCGTAGCGAGCGCTTCGGCCAATTGTCCGCGGATAGCCACGAGCTGATCGCGGATACCCCGATCCATCGAACCTGAAACCGGTGAAGAAACCGCATCTGCGGCCAGGACGGGCGTTGCCGACTTTCCGGCAACCGCCTTGCAGGCACCGCGCAGCGTATAGCCTTCGCGGTGCACGAGCCGGTCGATCTCGACGATCAACGCCACATCCTGCGGGCGGTAGTACCGCCGGCCACCGCTGCGCTTGATCGGCTGCAGTGCGGGAAACTGCTCTTCCCAATACCTGAGAACGTGCTGACGAATACCCAGCGCCTGCGCGACCTCACCGATCGTGCGCAAGGCGTCCGCGGCCTTTCCGTCGTTGAATTCCAGACCTTCCGGCAATCCGTTCATAATGCCTCCGCCAATCAGCTTCCGGCAATACGGTCCTTGAGCATCTGGCTGGCCCGGAACGTCATCACCCGTCGCGGCGTGATCGGAACTTCCACACCCGTCTTGGGATTGCGACCGACTCGCTCACCCTTGTCTCGCAACAGGAATGTGCCGAAGCCCGAGATCTTGACGTTCTCACCGTCACCGAGCGCCGTGGTCATGTGCTGGAGTATCGCTTCCACCATGGCAAGCGACTCCGACCTCGAAAGCCCCAGCTTCCTGTGAATGGCCTCGGCGATTTCCGCCCTCGTCAATGTTTCCGTGGAGCGCATGTAGCCCGCTTTCCCCTTCGAGCGCCAACCCCTAGTCGAGCGATCATAGGAAAAAGCAGGGAAAAAGCAATACTTGGTACAATATTACGAGTGACCGCGCACAGAAGGCGCCCGATTACATTCGAATCAGGCTGGCACCCCATGTGAAACCGCCGCCCATGGCTTCAAGCATGACAAGATCGCCTTCGACAATCCGGCCGTCGCGCACGGCCTGATCCAGTGCCAGCGGAACGGATGCAGCCGATGTATTCGCGTGCTGTCCCACGGTCATGATGACCTTGTCAGCAGGCATGTCGAGCTTCTTGGCCGTCGCGTCCAGAATGCGGGCATTGGCCTGGTGCGGCACCAGCCAGTCGATATCGGCCGTCGTAAGCCCCGTCTCTTCCAGCACTTCCTTGAGAACCTCGGCCAGGTTCACCACGGCATGGCGGAAGACTTCGCGTCCCTTCATCCGCACCTTGCCGACAGTGCCGGTCGTCGAAGGACCACCATCGACGAACAGCAGCTGGTTGTGCGCGCCATCGGCATGAAGGCGGGTAGCCAGAACGCCGCGCGGCTTGTCGCCGGACTGTTCCTGAGCCTCAAGAACCACAGCACCGGCCCCGTCACCGAAAAGGACGCAAGTGGTGCGGTCTTCCCAATCGAGGATCCGGCTGAACGTCTCGGCGCCGATCACCACCGCGCGCTTCGCCATGCCCGAGCGGAGCATCGAATCGGCAACGCCCAGCGCGTAGAGGAAACCGGAGCACACGGCGGCAACGTCAAACGCCATGCCGCCCCGGCAGCCCAGGTTGCTCTGGACGGTCGTCGCGGTGGCGGGGAAGGTCTGGTCAGGCGTTGCGGTGGCAAGCACGATCAGGTCGATGGACGAGGCTTCGATACCGGCAGCCTCGATCGCCTTTTTCGCCGCTTCCGTGGCCAGGCTGGACGTCGTCTCGCCCTCACCGGCGATATAGCGGTTGCGAATGCCGGTACGCTCGACGATCCACTCGTCACTGGTATCCACACGCTCTGCAAGCTCTGCATTGCTGACGGCCTGACGCGGAAGTGCCGAACCCGTGCCCAGAAGAACCGACCGAATCATCAGGCGCGCTCTTCCTGCGTGCGCGGCATACGCCAGTTGTCCCCGCCCACCCGGGCGAGGTCGGCAGAGATGCGCTCGGTCACATTTTCCTCCAGGAGCCGCGCGGTCACAGCAACGGCATTGGCCACGCCCGTGGCATTCGCGCCGCCATGGCTCTTCACGACAATGCCGTTGAGACCCAGGAAAACAGCGCCATTATGATTATTGGGATCGAGATGATGCTTGAGCAGTTCGGTCGCCGGACGCGAGATCAGGAAGCCGATCTTGGAGCGCAGCGAGCTGGAGAAGCTGCGGCGCAGCAGGTCGCCCACGAAACGCGCCGTTCCCTCGACCGCCTTGAGCGCGATGTTGCCTGAAAACCCATCGGTTACGACGACATCGACATCGCCGCGGCACATCTTGTCCGCCTCGGTGAAACCGTCGAAGGAAATCGACAGGTCGCCCGCCGCCTCTTTCAGCGTCGCCGCCGCATCGCGCAGCAGGTCGGTACCCTTGATTTCCTCAGTGCCGATGTTGAGCAGCCGCACGCGCGGCTCCTCGCGCCCCGTGGCAATGCGGGCATAGGCCGAGCCCATGATCGCGAATTGCACGAGATTACGGCTGTCGCACTCGGTGTTGGCACCGAGATCGAGCATGATGACGTCATTATCGCCCAGCGTCGGCAGCAAAGCAGCCAGGGCCGGGCGATCGATGCCGGGCATCGTGCGCAGCGTCAGCTTGGCGATCGCCATCAGCGCGCCGGTATTGCCGGCGCTTACAGCCGCACCGGCATCCCCGCTTTTGACGGCCGCAATCGCACGCCCCATCGACGTCGTCTTGGCGCGGCGAAGAGCCTGACTAGGCTTGTCTTCGCCACTGATGACGTCGTCGGTGTGCAGAATTTCGGAACTGGCCCGCAGGTTGGGGTGCTTTTCGAGCGCGGCCTTGATCCGCGTCTCATCACCCACCAGCAGGAACTTGAAGCGGTCATGCCGACGGCGCGCCAGCGCGGCGCCCTCGATCATGACGCGCACGCCCTCGTCACCGCCCATCGCATCAACGGCGATACGCGGCAAACTCATGGGCTTTCTCCGAAACTCGTCTTAGGGGTCTTAGATTTCGACCGCGACGATCTCACGGCCGTTGTAGTGGCCGCAAGCGTTGCAGAGGTTGTGCGGGCGCTTCAGCTCGCCACAGTTCGGGCATTCGTGGAACGCTTCAGCCTTGAGGGCATCATGGCTGCGGCGCATACCCCGGCGGGACGGGGTCGTTTTTCTCTTAGGGACAGCCATTTCGGCACCTGTTCCTGAAACTGTAATTTGTCAAAAACGCCGCCAGTGACCGTTTGCGGGCACGGCGGCTTGCGAAGGCGCGCCTATAACCGATTTCTCACGAGTTGCAACCCGTTCCTCCCTGCCTCATGTACGGCGCCGCCCAACGGGAGATTAATTCCATGATTCTGCAGACGACACTCAGCCTTGCCGCGGCGGCTGCCGTCATGAACGTCTGGCTGGCGTTTCGCGCCGGCAAGCTTCGCTACAACGCCAAGATTCTGCACGGAGACGGCGGCAACCCGCTGCTGATGCAACGTATGCGCGCGCAAGCGAATTTCGTCGAGAACACGCCCTTCGTGCTGTTCCTGGTCGCCGCGATCGAAATGACCGGAAAAGGCGGCACCTGGCTCGCCATTGTCGGCTCGGTCTATCTGCTGGCCCGCATCAGTCATGCGTTCGGCATGGACAGGGACGACACCAACCCGCTGCGCGCCGTGGGCTTCCTGGTGACGACACTTACCCTGCTGGGCCTTTCGACGATCGCCGTGATGATCGCGCTCGGCCGCTTCTGATTAGACAGGTCTAACCGGGCAGGCCGCGTTCGAGCGCCGCATCGCTGACGAAAGGATTCGTGCGGCGCTCCTGACCGAAAGTACTGACCGGGCCATGGCCGGGGACGAACGTCACATCGTCCCCCAAAGGCCAGAGTTTCTGCGTGATCGAATTCACCAGATCCTCCAGATTGCCGCGCGGAAAGTCCCAGCGGCCGATCCCGCCCTGAAACAGCACATCGCCGACCATGGCGAATTTGCTGGGCGCATGATGGAACACGACATGGCCCGGCGTGTGGCCGGGGCAATGCAGAACATCGATTTCCAGTTCGCCGACCGTGACTTTGTCGCCCTGCTCCAGCCAGCGGTCGGGCTCGAATGTATGCGCCTCCATGTTCCAGCGCGGTCCATCGTCGTCGAGCTGGGCGATCCAGAAGCGGTCTTCCTCCTGCGGCCCCTCGATCGGCACGCCCATTTCCCTGGCCAGCACGCCTGCCTGCCCGCAATGGTCGAGATGCCCGTGGGTGACGAGAATCTTCTCCAGCGTCACGCCGGTCTTTTCGAGTGCCTGCTTCAGCTTGGGCAGATCGCCGCCCGGATCGACCAGCGCGCCGCGCATGGTCTTCGTACACCACAAGAGAGAGCAGTTCTGCTGGAGCGGCGTTACGGGAATGATGCCGACGCGCATCGGCTGGGAAGTTTCGGTCATGCGAATCGAAATGGCGGCAGGGCCCGGCGAATGCAACCACTCAGGCCGCACTCCGCCGTCAGATACGCCCACCCTTCCAGACCACGCGGCCGATCACCTGCACCTCTCCCGCCTCGCATTCGATCGGGCGGTAGGCGGGATTGTCGCTGAGCAGGACGATCAGGCCGGGACGGCCGGTATCGATACGCTTGACCAGCAGGTTGCCCTCCAGGCGCACGACATGAATGCCGTCGCGCAACGCACCGGCACTGCGATCGACGAGAATCTCGTCACCATCGCGCAAGGTCGGCTCCATCGAATCGCCGGTGACGGCGATGGCCGAAAGCGAATCCGCCTGCAGCCCCATCGACCGCAGCCAGCGCGCGGAAAACCGGATCGAGTCGAAAGCCCCCTCACCTTCCGGCACTGCGCCGCCTCCGGCCGAAGCGCCGATCGTCAGGCGTGGAACGTCGATCCAGTCCTTTTCGACAGGAGCATGGTATTTATCCTTCGGCGCGCCCAATTCGGCCTCATCGACACCAAAGAAACGGGCCAGCGTCGCCCGGTCGGTCTCTTCCAGCTTGCGCGGACTGCCCTTGTACAGGAACTGGTGAAGATAGCTGCCATTCTTGCCGATCATGCGGGAAAGCTTGGCCAGACTGACCTTTCGCGCCTCGGCGAGCGCAATCAGATTCCGGCGGGGATCGGAGCTTTCCATCTTGTAACGGATACGTGAAGGAAATTTCCTAGACAAGTAGGATTTCAATTGGAACATTTAGAGAACATTTAAACCCCGACTCACCGGAAGGACCAGCCCAGATGCTCCTGCGCCAGATCGAACGCTTCCTGCGCCAGACGGACATGCCCAGCACCAAGTTCGGACGCCTCGCCGCGCACGACCCGCGTTTCGTATTCGATTTGCGCAATGGCCGAATCCCGCGCGACGGCACCGCTGCGCGCGTCGAGGCCTTCATGAGCACTTATCTCACCGGCGAGCAGGAGAGCTGCCATGCACAGTGACGCAATCGACCGCGATACACGCCTTCCGACCGCGACGATCCCGCCGAAACAGCGCGGCCCGTGGCTGCGACTGCTGACCGAAGTGCTGCAATTGGCGGGGCCGCAGGCCGAATTCCGGCATCATGCCGAACACCCCTGGTCCAGCGCGACGTTCGCGGGATCGCGCCACTCCATAGGCCTCGCCTTCCAGGGCGCCGATGCCGTGCAGCGAGGCGAGGCCTATGTGCAGGCCCTGCCCGATCACGAATTCACGATCACCGGCCAGCTTGTCGCCGATGCCGCGATCACGTCCGTCGTGCACGAGACGCTGCCGGTTCCCCGCATGACCGTGGAAACCGAACTGCTCCTGCTGGAAGACAGCTAATGCGGTCTGTGGTGGAAATTACGTTCACCTCACAATTCGTCATCCCCGCGAACCCGAGGCCACCTTTGTTATAACTCGGCCAGCCCCGGGCTGCGACGTACCGTTCACGAAGTCAAGAATGCCCATCAGTTCGCCGTGAAGCGTCGCATGGACCTGTCCGCGCTTCTGGCCGGGATTAAGGATAATCCTTCCGATGAGCGAACGGATGTCGCTTGAAGCATCGAGACGCGTGTCAGGATCGTTGAGCGTCTCGACCAGGCGTGCGACCTTGCGCCGGTAGATTTCGGCAATTCCAGGATGGACATCGGGAAGGTCGCGGGGCGTCTCCACCATGCGTGCGGTGATCTCGGCCTTCTCGCGTTCCAGCTCAGCCATGCGGGCCTTCATGGACGGCTGATAGAACCCGTCCTCGATCGCGGTGAGAATTCCGGCGATGGCCTTCTCAACCCGGGCAAGCGCCTGCCGGTTCGCTTCGGCCTCAATGCGCCGTTCGCGGTTCTCCCGGTTGATGTGTTCGGCATAGGCGGCCACCGCCGCCTCGACCTTGTCCGCTGAGACCAGTTTCTCGGCGATGCCTGCAAGCGCCCGGCGTTCAAGCTCCGCGCGCCTGATGGTTCGCCCGTTGGTACAAGTGTGACTGCGGTGGCGATTGACGCAGCCGTAACGATCGCCAACGACGATGGCATACGTCCCGCCGCAAACCCCGCATTCGAGCAGGCCGGAAAGAAGATAAGCAGGCCTGCGCAGCGCATGGGCGTGCATGGCTCTGGCCTGAGCTGCCTGCCGGACCGATGCGTAGCGCTCGGCAAGCACTTTTTGCTGATGCTTGGCCGCCTGCCAGAGGTCGTCACTGACGATCCGCAAGGCAGGCACTTCCGCCCTGATCCATTCGGATTCGGGATTGAGCCGGGTAACCCGCCTTCCGGAACCCGGATCCTTGACGTAGCGCTTGTGGTTCCAGACCAGCACACCAACGTAGAGTTCGTTGTTGATGATACCGGCGCCGCGCCGCTCATCGCCCCGGATCGCCGTGTCAAGCCAGGGACGGCCCGAGGGGCCGGGAATGCTCTCCGCATTGAGATCACGCGCGATTGCGAGCGGGCTCTTGCCGGAGGCGAACTCGCGGAAGATACGCTGAACAATGTGCGCTTCGGTCGGATCAATCGCACGCTCTCCGCGCACCAGTTCGCCCTCACTGGTGAGGCGCCGCACCACACGGTAGCCGTATCCAACCGGACCCGCAGAAAAGCCCTTCTCGACGCGCCCGCGCAGCCCTCTGTGCGTTTTCTTCGACAGGTCCTTGAGGAACAACGCGTTCATCGTGCCCTTGAGGCCCACATGCAGTTCGCTGATTTCTCCTTCGGCCAAGGTAACCATGGGAATTCCTGCAAACTGCAGATGCTTGAAGAGCGTCGCGATATCGGCCTGGTCGCGAGAGACACGGTCGAGCGCTTCGGTTAGCACCAGATCAAACTGGCCTTCCCGCGCGTGCTGAATGAGCGCCTGGATACCGGGCCGCAGGACCAGGCTGGCACCAGAGATCGCGGCATCCTCATACGTGTCCACGACCTGCCAGCCTTCACGCTCAGCACGTTCTCGGCAGATACGCAGCTGATCGACGATCGAGGCCGCGTTCTGCTGGTCCGAGGAATAGCGGGCATAGAGCGCGACACGGGTCATGATTGCTTCCCTTCGGTCCAGGGATTGAAGAGGCGAACACCGGCCGCCTCGAAGTCGGAAACATTGCGCGTGACCAGCGTAAGCTGATGCTGGAGTGCGTGTGCGGCAAGGAAGGCATCCATGGCGCCCATGGGCCGTCCTGCGGATTGCGTCCGAGCCACCACCCGGCCCCATTGATCGGCCGTGCCGGGATCGACCAGCAACAAACGCTCCTCGAAGCGGGGAGCCAGTTGCTCTGTCAGCCAGACGTCGAGCGCGGCCTTTCGGCCACCGTCATCGAGCCGTTCGATCCCATGCCGCAATTCAGCCAGCGATACGACACTGAGGAACAGTTGTTCCTCA
>NZ_BCTX01000129.1 GCF_001590985.1 Novosphingobium naphthalenivorans NBRC 102051 | reverse complement strand
CTTACTGGTTCCGCTTCATGGCTGCCGCGTGAGAACGGAGGAGCTATGTCCAGCGATTTTGTCCAGAATATTACCGACGCGATTGGCGCCCACGGAGCCTGGAAGCTCAGGCTGCGCACTGCCATCGCCACGGGAAGCAGCGACGCGAGGCCTTCGGAGGTACGCTGTGACGACCGATGCGCCCTGGGCAAATGGCTGCACAGCCCGACGATGGACGTGCAGGTCAGGAGCGGGATGCCCTACAAGGTGGTCCGACGTCTCCATGCCGAGTTCCACAGCACGGCCGCCGACGTCCTCACCCATGCGCTCGAAGGCCGCAAGGCGGACGCGAACGCTTTGCTCGAAGGCGACTTCACCGCGCGATCGGAAAAGCTTGTCCGCGCTCTCGCCAAATGGAAGGGCGAAGCATTGGCGGCCAGCCGACACTGAGCGGGCGCCGTTCGTCCGCTTCAGGAAATGTTGCGGGATTACGCGGTGAAATCGAGCCTCCGGCGCCTGTCCTCATCCGCGCGCGGGCGCCCGGGGTCTGCTACTCCTTCGCGAGAGGCTGCGCCGCGAACGAATTGGCGGGCCCCAAGCTCACCGGTTCATTTGGCCGGTAAGCGTTGAGATCAGGGTGTCAGAAGGTCGCGTGCGGTCCTATGCAGGCCGGGCGAGCGCTTCGATCTTGCTGACGATGTCCCTCGAGCGATAGGGCTTCGCGATGAAGTCCGTGCCGATCGGCATCATGCCATCGCCGGGCCAGACCCGACCCGAGGTCACGAGGACAATGATGTCGGGCCATCGCTCTCTGATAGCGGTCGCGAGAGCCAGCCCGTTCATCTCGCCCGGCATCTCGACATCGGTGAACACGGCCCGGATGTCGTCCCTACCCTCGAGGATCGTCAGCGCCTCGGCGGCATTGCACGCCTCATGGATCCGGTATCCCTGGTCCATGAAGATGTCGGCCGCCATCGCGCGGACCAAAGGCTCATCTTCAACGATGAGCGCCGCGCCAAGTTCGCGGTTCCCTAAGCCGTTTGTCGCCCCCATCATCTCACCTACTCCGCTACTTTTTCTTTGGTGCCGCTTTGGCCATCTATGCATTGCGCCACGTCGCGGAGCATCCCGGCCCAATATCCCAGGATCAATCCTTCATTACGTGCGGATTCCGCGGTGGTCACCGCATAGATGCCGAGAATGTTCGCCAGCTCATCGACCCCGATTTCTCCTCGGCGCGCCATGAGCACGCCCAGCACCGAAAGGGCACCGCCCATTGCCCTTATGAGCGTCGGATCGGACAGCGCCGCAGCTTCGGCAAGCAAACCCTCATCCGGCTCTGCCGGGTCGACCCGCCCGAGGCTATCGATCGCCGCCTGCACCTGCGCTGCCGCCGTGGCCTCCCCAGCCTCGTCGAGCATCGAGAGCGCGATCCGCATGAGACCAGCGGCTCTTTGCTGTAGAGTAGGCCCGTCCTTCATGCGAACCCCTCACGCTGTTCCCCAAGGCGCTGCCGGTCAACCTCGCCCTTGCTTTCCCCTGCCCTCGAAATCTCGATCGCGTTCTTCCCGCCGCGCTTGGCGCAGTACATCGCGAGATCGGCCGCGTGCATCAGTTCGGCGGCATTGCCGCTCGCATCAGGCGGGATCAGCAGCGCACCCATGCTGCAGGTGACCGGATAGGAGGTGTCCGCCAGCACGGACGACAGACGGGCATGAATATCCCGGGCGAATGCCTGCCCCTCGATGATCGTTGGCACGCGCACCAGCAAGGCGAACTCGTCTCCGCCGATCCGTCCGATCAGATCTTCCCGTCGCATGATCTGCCTTGAGAAAATTGGTCCAATTCTGAAGAGAGCCCGTTTGGGCATGAGAATTGGAGAAATGTATGGGACGTCAGCGATTTACGCCGGAGCAGATTATCGCGAAGCTGCGTGAGGTGGATGTGATTGTCGGTCGAGGCGGGACCGCCGTCGAGGCTTGTCGGCAGATCGGGATTGCCGAACAGACGCTGTATAGGTGGCGTAAGGAATATGGTGGCCTGAAGGTCGACCAGGTGCGTCGGATGAAGGATCTGGAGCGGGAAAATGCGCAGCTGAAGAAGCTGGTTGCGGATCTGGCGCTGGACAAGGCGATCCTGCAAGAGGCGTCGAAGCTGACTTTTTGAGTCCCTCCCGTCGCCGTGAAGCGATCGAGCAGGTCCGCCGGGTTCTTCCGGTATCGGAGCGGCGGACCTGCCGTGTTCTGGTTCAGCATCGTTCAACGCAGCGACATCGTCCCAAGGATGATGCCGACGAACGGCATCTGACGGCCGACATCATCGCGCTGGCCAGGGATTATGGCCGGTACGGCTATCGCCGTATCCATGCCTTGCTCGGCCATGCAGGCTGGCAGGTCAGCTTGTCGGTAGTGGAACGCATCTGGCGGCGGGAGGGTCTTAAAGTGCCGAAGAGGCAACCGAAACGACGTCGGCTCTGGCTGGGCGATGGGTCGTGTATAAGGTTGCGGCCACAGCATCGCGGGCATGTGTGGTCTTACGACTTCGTCGAGGATAAGACGCGCAACGGACGCAAGTTCCGGATGCTCAATATCATCGACGAGTTCAGCCGCGAATGTCTGGCGATGGTGCCGCTGCGACGGTTCCGGTCCAACGACGTGATCGACGTGTTGGCCGACCTGTTCATCGAGCATGGGCCGCCTGAACATATCCGGTCCGATAATGGTCCCGAGTTCGTCGCCCATGCGGTGCGAGAGTGGCTGGGTCGGCTCGGTGTCACCACCCTCTACATCGAACCCGGCAGCCCCTGGGAGAATGGATATATCGAGAGCTTCAATGCCCGCCTTCGCGATGAACTGCTCAATGGCGAGATCTTCTACAGCCTGGAGGAGGTCCGCTGCGTCACGGGCTGGTGGCGCGAGCATTACAACCGACTGCGCCCACACAGCAGCCTCGGCTACCGCCCTCCAGCCCCGGAAACAGTCAAGATGCCAGCCTGGCCGCTCGGCTCCGCTACGCTCCGCCTCCCGCCCAGGCTGGCATCAGAAATCCGGATCAGCTAACTATGCAATCGGACCAATCATCGCGGGCAGTCCACGGCTCTTCCGTCCTGGCTCACATTCGCGAATGGCCACCTCACGGGAACGGTCGCCGCCGGCGCTCTTGGCGATTACACTATCCGCATCACCGCGAGCGACGGCAGCCTTGCGACGAGCGACGTGTTCACGCTCACAGTGGGCATGTTGCCGACCGGGCCCGAACTACGTCCATCGCAGTGGACTCTGTTCACCGAAGGAAACGACCGCGTCGTCGGCCGCGGCGACCAGAATGGCGACATCTGGGCTCTTGGCGGCGACGACTACATGACCGCGGATGGCTGGAATATCGGGCTCCATGGCGAGGACGGCAACGACATCCTCGAGTTCATGTCATACAGCGGGTCTGGCGATGGCGGCGCGGGTGCCGACACCTTCATCTTCGACGGCTTCTCGTTGCTCGCCGGCACCGATGCCGACACGTGGGCGACGATTACCGATTTCGAAAACGGCATCGACCGGATCGGGATCGTCAACGGCACCGCCGGGGTCGAAAGCTTCGCCGATCTGACGGCTCACATGGCGCAACATGGCGCCAACGTCGAAGTCTCGCTTCAGGGCCTGCCCGTCATCGAGCTCTTCGGCACACAGGGCTATGCCTTCGGTGGGGCTGGATATGACTATTTCGTGTTCGACTCGGCGATGCTGGAAGCCGAGGCGTGGGAAGAGCTCTGGGCGACGATCGGCGATTTCCATCACGGCGCCGACAAGCTCGTTTTCCTCAACGGCTCTGACGGCCTCACCTCATTCGCCGATATTACGCCCTTCATGTCGCAGGTTGGCGATGATGTGAAAATTGCGATCGCGGGCCGTCCGGCGATCGTCATCGAAGACGTCACGCTCATGGATCTTACGGCCGACGACTTCCTCTTCGTCAGCCAGCCCTCGGCGCTCACGGCCGGAATCAACGGCCAGGCGCTCAGAATCGGCTCGACGGTCGGACTGCAGACCATCTCGGCGAATGGCTATTCGAACATAACCGTCACCGGAACAAACCTTGGCAACGCGCTCGATTTCACCGGCGTCACCCTGTCCGGGATTTCAGCGATCAAGGGTCTCGACGGCGACGATATCATCGTCGGATCGGACGGAGCGGATAAGATCCACGGTGACGCCGGCAACGACGCCCTGGACGGCGGAGAGGACGACGACACACTCATTGGCGGCGCGGGAGACGATTTGCTGAACGGCGGGCTCGGCGACGATCTTTTCCAGGTCAAGGGCACCGGCGAAGGCTATGATGCGGTCACCGGAGGAGCGGGGGTCGACACGATCAGCGCGACCGCCAACAACACTGCCATCGGCCTCACCAGCCTTTCCGGAATCGAGAGCATCACGGCAGGCGGATACTCGGGCGTTTATATCCGCGGTTCGGCGGATGATGATACGCTCGATTTCAGCCTCTCGACCCTGGTCGGGATCTCCAAGATCGACGGCGGGGCGGGAGACGACGCGATCACCGGATCTGCCGGAAACGATACGATCCTCGGCTCTGCCGGAAATGACACCCTGCTGGGAGGCGACGGAAACGACATATTCCAGTTCACCGGTTCGGCGGCGGGCAGTGACACGATCGACGGCGGCGCTGGCACCGACACCATCGCCGCGCTCGCAAACAATGCCGTCATCCGGCTCGGCGCCTTCTCCAACATCGAGACCATCTCGGGCGGCAGCTATACCGGCGTTACGATCGCGGGCAGCGACGATGCCGATAGCCTCGACTTCACCGGCGTAACGCTGAGTGCGATCACCCGGATCAGCGGCAATGGAGGCGACGACACGATCGTCGGCAACGCCGCCGCCAACGTCATCGCCGGCGGCAATGGCAATGACACCTTGCTGGGCGGAGAGGGCAACGACACCCTCACCGGCGATGCGGGAGACGATGTCTTGATCGGCGGCGCCGGGAACGACAGCCTCAATGGCGGAGCTGGTGTCGATTGGGTCGATTACTCGACCTATTCGAGCAACCTCAGCATCAGTCTCGCGGTCACTACCGCGCAAGGCGTGACTGGCGGCGAGACCGACACGATCACGAATGTCGAAAACGTCCGCGCGGGCTCTGGAAGCGATACACTGACAGGCACGAGCGCAGCCAACATACTCGACGGCGGTGCCGGTGCCGACACCCTGAACGGGGGCAGCGGCAACGACACTCTTCTCGGTGGCGACGGAAACGACGGGCTGAACGGCGGCGACGGCCTGGACCTCCTCGATGGAGGCGAGGGCGACGACATCCTGAACGGCGAAGGCGGCAATGATACCCTGTTCGGGGGCGCTGGCAACGATCAGCTAAACGGCGGCGCTGGAGCAGATGTCCTCAACGGCGGAGACGGCAACGATGCGCTCACTGGCGGCGATGCCAACGACGTACTGTCGGGCGGCGCGGGAACCGACCAGCTTTATGGCGGGATCGGCGACGACGTCGTCGAAGGTGGTGACGGCAACGACACCATGACCGGCGACGCGGGCGCAGATCAGATGTCCGGCGGAAATGGCGACGACTACATCTACGCAGGCGACGGAAACGACGTGATCTACGGCGATGCGGGCAATGATATGGTCACCGGCGACGTGGGCGACGATGTAATTGCGCCTGGCTCCGGCAACGACATGGTCTATGCCGGAGCGGGCATCGACACGTTGACCTATGCGGCATCGGCATCGCCATGGGCGATCGACCTCGCCGCCAACTCGGCGACCTCCGGAACCGAGAGCGATGGCGTCTATGATTTCGAAAACGTCGAGACTGGCGCTGGCAACGATGTGATCGCAGGCACGGGATCAGCCAATGTACTGAGCGGCGGCGCTGGCAACGACCGGATTTCCGGCCGCGGCGGGGACGACACGATCAACGGCGGCGACGGAACGGACGTCGCGGTTTTCGCCGGGCTTGCATCCTCCTATTCAATCACCGCGACGGGCGGCAACATCCAGATCGTGGACAATGCTGTGGGCGAAGACGGCAACGACGGAACGGACACGCTGGTTGGCGTCGAGGTAGCCGAGTTCAAGGACGGACAGCAGGTCGGCCTGGCTGCGCCTGTCATTCTCGATCTCGATGGCGGCGGCGTGACCACGATCGCCGCCTCGGCCAGCAATGCCCGCTACGACATGGACGGCGACGGTCTTACCGACGATACGAGCTGGATGGGAACCGGCGAGGGCATGCTGTTCCTCGACCGCGACGGCGATGGCACACTGACCGACGCCCGCGAGTTCACCTTCGTGAACGATGTCCCCGGCGCGGCCAGCGACCTTGCCGGGCTGCGCGCTTTCGACAGCAATGGTGATGGAATTCTGTCGGCCGCCGATGACCGCTTTGCGCAGTTCGGGGTCTGGCAGGATCGCGACGGCGATGGAGCCGTCGACGAAGGCGAGATCGCGACGCTCGGAGGCTCAGGCGTCCAGTCGATCAATCTTGAAGGCACCGCCAACGAGGCGCGTTACCAACTGGGTGACGCCGTGATCGTCAACAAGGGCAGCTTTACCCGCAGCGATGGCACGACCGCCGAATTCGTCGACGCCGCCCTCACTTACGTCTCCGCGGCAGCGCCGGCCGCGACGCCTGCTGACGAACAGCGTCCGGACGCCAACGCGCTAGCTGCGAGCGTGGACGGCATCGGCACGAACGCGATTGATCCTTTCCAGGCGGCAGACGCGCTCTCCTCCGCTCTGGAAGCAGCCAGTGACGACAATAGCGATCAAATCGGCAGCCTCGCATGGCGCCGGCGCAATCTCGTTCGCGTTCTCGAATCTCCGCCAGCCATCGCCAGGCTCATGCCTGAAGATCCGCTCGCAGAGGCGCTAGCTCCCGCGCCCGCGGATCCGACAGCGGTTAAAGTCGATCAGCTCGTCGCCTCCCTGGTACAGGGCATGGTCACTTTCGGAGCGAAGAGCGCGGGCGACGGTCTCACCCATTGGAAGCAGGAAGCGCCAAGGCCAATCGATCTCGTCGCCTGATCGGAATGCGGCACGGAAGCGAGCAGTTGATCGGGATCTACCCCTGCTGCTCCGCCGCCGCGATTCGGCACCCGGCCGCCCCACCTCTATCGATTGCTCGCTCATGGGTTATATCTATGAGTGTGATAGCGACCGTCCAGGCAAGGAGGCCAAGTTGGCAACGAAATCCGTAATCGATCCGAAAGTACCCAAGGCGAAGACCCGCCGCGTGCGTTTCGGTGACGTCACGGTGACAGCTCCAGCCCCCCCGCGCGCCTCGGTCGAGCGCAATGTCAAGCTGAGCACGCAAGCCCTCGAACGCGTCGCCAGGCGGCTTGCGCGGCCCGGCACTGTCTTGCGAACCAAGAAGAATGTCCCCCTGTTCTCTGTCGACAGCGATAATCCTGATATCCTTATCCGCCAACTCAACGGGAAGACGGAGCGAGGAACAATCGTCGACGACGCGTTCCAGGCGATCGATTGACGACCGCGAACGAGGCGATCCGCGAGGTTCGCAAAACTCAGGAAAAGCGCAAGAAGCCCCTCGCGATCATCCTTGCCGACATACAGAATGCCGGCTATTTCGTCCTTCTGATTTTCGTACGGCTTGTGAACGTCGAACTTTCCATCGCACGGGTTGCCACCCGTGTTTCGGAACATGGGCGCGATGTCCCGGAACCCCGACTTCGCGATCGATTTCCCCGCACGCAAAAAGCTATTTCGCATGCACTTCAAGTAGCGGAGCGCTTCATTGTTCGCGGACAATAGCCGCGG
>NZ_BCTX01000128.1 GCF_001590985.1 Novosphingobium naphthalenivorans NBRC 102051 | reverse complement strand
GGAAAGACAAGAACGTCCCCGTAGGCGCAGCCATGCATGCAATCTGCCCACCGATCAGATCGGTAACTCCAGGCGCGGCGCCACGATAAGCCACGTGCCTGAGATAGACGCCAGCCTCCTTGGCTACCAGCGCCCCCAAGAGATGCAATGGTGTACCGGTACCGGGAGATCCGAAACTTGCGTGTTCAGGGTGCTCCTTGGCCCAGGCCAGGAAATCCCGGAGCCCACGCACGGAAGGCGGTACCAAGGGACCCAGCGCAAGGGCGTCAGTCGTAGTGGCTACGGTGGCTACGGGAGCCAGATCCGCGAACGGATCGTAGTCCAACTTGCTGTAGACGAAAGGGTACAAGGACAGCACGGCGTCTGGTGTGAACAACAAGGTGCTGCCATCGTCGACGGCTGCCTTGACGGCGGACACAGCTATCCGCCCACCCGCTCCGACACGGTTGTCAACGATCACGTTAACCCCGGGTTCCGTCACCGCCAATCCTTCTGCCACCCGGCGTGCAACCGCATCGACGACTCCTCCGGGTGGGAAGCCGTTGATGATCTTGAGTAATTTTGGTACCGGTTGGGCTTTGACGCTTCTTACAGTGCCGAGCGATAAGGTGGCAAATCCCGCGGCTTTCATCCACTCACGGCGTTTGATCATGGTGCCCCCCCTCTGCTCAAGACTGCGCGGTAAAACCAATTTTCTCAGCGACTGCTTGCCAGCGTTTGATGTCGTTTTTCAATCGATCGGACAAGCCTTCAGGCGAACTCCAACCAGCCTCCATGCCCATCATGGCGTAGGCCTTGACCAGTTCCGGGTTTGCAACAGCCGACTTCATGGCAGCGCTGGCTTGCTGGACCGCTTGCGCGGGCGTGCCTGCGGGCATGAATACCCCGAACCACTCGGTCATCTCACTCAAGGCGATGTGGAGCTCCTTGAAGGTCGGGACGTTGGTCAGGAAACGAGAGCGGTTGGCGCCAGTCACGCCCAGCACCCGGATCTTGCCGGTCTTCATGTGAGGGAGGAACTCACCCAAGGGCGCGGCCACCGCCGGGATGTGCCCCCCCAACAGGTCCACAATCGCAGGCTGGGAACCGCGGAAGCCTGTCTGCACCATTTTCACGCCCAAAAGCCGCCCGAGCAGCTCGCCCAAGAAATGCGGTCCAGAGCCGGTGGCACCATGGCCAAACGTGGCAGAATCAGGGTTACTCTTGATCCAGGCCAAGTAGTCGTTGAGGCTACCAACCGATTCCGGGACAGCGGGCCCGATCGCAAACCCAACCTCGCTTGTCGAAACCATACCGACCGGCACAAAGTCCTTGACCGGGTCATATCCCAGATCTTTGTACGTGTGAGGGTATAGCGTCATCATGGATGCAGGCGTCAGCAGAAGTGTCGCGCCGTTTGGTGCCGCGGCCTTAACATGCTGGATCGCAATTCGACCACCCGCCCCCGTGCGGTTGTCGACGAGCACACTGGAAGCATAGGCACCGCGCATTCCCTCAGACAACCGGCGGGCAGCCATATCGGTCGCTCCGCCTGCGGCGAGTCCAATCACGATCGTGGCCACGCCAGGGCCGGATTGCGCCAAGCTCATGCCCGGAAGGCCCCCGATTCCAAGGGAGCCCAAAGTGCTCAGGGCTGCTCGTCGGGTCAGAATATGTTTCATAATCTTTCCCCTTACATTTTCACTATTGCTCATTGATACTTGTCACTGGGCAGGGCTACGAACTGTTTATTAGGGCGAAGGCGGCGTATTTTTCGTCAAGCCGAATCAGGTTGAGCAGCTGGCGCGGCGCGCCGAAATGCGTCCAACTCGCCGCAGGCCGCGTCCACTGCGCGGATCAGGGGGTAGGGCGTCAGGTCCACCTGGAAGCGGCGGGCGCTTTCCACCTGCGGCACCAGGTAGCAGTCGGCCAGCGTGGGTGTGTCGCCAAAGCTGTAGCGGCCGCGCTTCGGGTCGACCGCCAGCAGTGCTTCGTAGGCATCGAAACCGGCGCTGATCCAGGTGCCACACCAGGCGTTGATGGCGGCCTCGTCGGCGCCGAACGTCTTGCGCAGGTACTCCAGAATGCGGCGGTTGTTGATGGGGTGGATGTCGCAGCCCACGATGGCGGCCAGCGCGCGCACCCGTTGGCGGCCGTCGGCGTCGGCCGGCAGCAGCGCGGGCGTGGGGTACTGTTCCTCCAGCCATTCGATGATGGCCGGCGACTGGATCAGCACTTGCGCGCCCGTGTCCAGCGCGGGCACCAACTGCTGTGGGTTCAGCGCCTTGAAGGCGTCCTTTAGGTGCTCTTCCTTGCCCAGGTGCACGGCCAGGTACTCGTAGGGCACGCCCTTGAGGTTGAGCGCGATGCGCAGCCGGTGTGACGTGCCGCTGCGCCAGAAGTTGTACAGCTTCATCGCGTGCAGGCTCACTCGGCCGGGCCGACGGTCAGGCTGATCTCGGCAATGCCTTCCACACGGCCGATGATCTTGTCACCCGCCACCACGGCGCCCACGCCTTCGGGCGTGCCGGTGTAAATCAGGTCGCCGGGTTGCAAGTGGTAGTAGGTGGAGAGGTCGGCAATGATCTCGCGGACGTTCCAGATCAGCTTGTCCACGTTGGACGACTGTTTGGTCTGGCCGTTGACTTCCAGGGCGATCGCGCCCTGCTCCACCACCACGCCTTGCATCGGCACGATCTCGGAGCAGACCGAGCCTTCCTCGATGTCCTTGCCGGTGTCCCAGGGGCGGCCCTTGTCGCGTGCCACCAGTTGCAGGTCGCGCCGGGTCATGTCCAGGCCGGCGGCGTAGCCGTAAATCAACTCGTGCGCCTGGTCTTCGCTGACGCGGAAGCCGGGCTTGCCGATCGCCAGCACCAGCTCCATCTCGTAGTGGTAGTTGCTGGTGCGCGGCGGGTAGGCCACGGTCGCACCACTTTCCACCAGGGTTTGTGGCGATTTGGTGAAGTAGAACGCTTGTTCGACGCTTTTGTCGACCGGACGGCCCATTTCCACCGCGTGGGCGTGGTAGTTGCGGCCGACGCAGAAGATGCGGTTGATGGGGAAGCGCTCGGTCTTGCCACGAACGGGCAGAGACTGGACGGGAGGCGGGTTCCAGAGGTAGTTGCTCACTTGCTTTCCTGTTGTGTGGTGCTTCGCGGCGGCTCAGCCGCGGTTTTCAAAGACGCCCAGCTTGCGGTGCAGGGGCGATTCGTCGGCCATGAAGATGAAGGACGGCTGGTCGGCTGAGAGGTTTTTCAGCGTCACCTCGGTGTAGCCGGGGGCGCAGCAGGTATCGGCTTCCCTCAGGGCGAAGGTGGACTCGGCGATGCGCGCCTCGCTGCGGCCTTCGATCTGGTGGAACACCACGGCGGGCGAACGCACGGGCAGGCGCAGGGTCTGGCCGGGCTTGAGCATCAGGGCGTAGAAGCCCAGGATGTTCTCGGCGTCGTCACCCGTTTCGGGGTTGACGTAGGTGACCTGCACGCATTCCTGCTCAGGCTGGTCGGCCGCCAGCGACAGCAGGGCGGCACGGGTGTCGGCCCAAGGGTAGCGCAAGAGAGGATAGCGCTTGTCGCTGCGCTGGAACACGGGGGTTGGCACCACGCCCGCACGGGTCCAGGCGCAGTCGCCCCGGCCGGGGTCGACCTGCTGGCGCTCGCCGTCGATGTGGTAGCTGGCCTCCATGTAGTACACCAGCGGCAGGTCCAGCACATCGAGCCACACCACGGGCTCGTTGCCGTCGTGGCCGTGCTCGTGCCACAGGCCGGTGGGCGTGAGGATGAGGTCACCCCGGCTCATGGGGCACTTCTCGCCATCCACGGTGGTGTAGGCGCCCTCGCCCTCCACGATCATGCGCACCGCGTTGGGGGTGTGGCGGTGGCTGGGCGCCCACTCGCCGGGCAGCAGCAACTGCATGCCCAGGTATATGGCGGCGCTGGCTTGCATCTTCTCCAGGCCGTGGCCGGGGTTGGCCAGCACCAGCACGCGGCGCTCGGCCTTCTCAATGGGGGTCAGCTCACCGGCCTTGAGCAGCAGCGGCTTGAGCGTCTGGTAGGACCAGTAAGTCGGCTGCGTCTGGCGGGTCGGGACATTGGGCGGCAGCACCGCGCGTAGGCTGGGCCATAGCGGCACCAGGTTAAGTTGTTTGAGTTCGTCTCGGTAGTCCTGCGGCAGGTCTTCCAGTCGGCCAAGTTCGTGACTCATGGTGATACGCTCCTCTTCATCAAGCATGTGGATAGGGGAAGCCGATATCCCTCACGCTTCGATCAGACCAAAGCAAGTATCGGCAATTTCTGAATCCGACCGCAGTCGGAAAAAGGGGCTCGTAATCTGTGTGCATCGAAATTTGATCGAGGCCGCTGCCCACGGCTGCCCCGCGGCATGGCTGGCCGCTCATGGAGGCTGGCCATGCTTTATTTATTTCTCTAAAAAAATCAGATCAAACCTTCAGCCGACAATGTGGCCCGGACTGCTGGACGTTCAGCCACGCGGTTGAGGTAGCCTTGCAGGCCGGGCCAAGGCGAAAGGTCCACATTCACGTAAGCCCCCCAGCCAAGCACAGTAAACAAGTAGGCGTCCACCACGGAAAAGTCGTTCCCCATGGCCCAAACCTTGTCACCGAGCATCTGCTCGGTATGGGCAAGACGGCTTTCCAATTGGGCCTTGATGACTGGCTTGGCATCCTGTGGAAACACCGGGCTGAACAGCGCTCCGAAGCTTTTATGCAATTCGGTGGAGATGAAATTCAGCCATTCCATCAGTCGGTAACGCTCCAGCGAGCCAGCTGCCGGTGCCAGGCATTTTTCTGGCACACGGTCAGCGAGGTATTGAACGATGGCCGGCCCTTCGGTGAGCACCTGCCCATCATCCATTTGCAAAGCGGGGACACTGCCCACGGGATTGACGGTCTTGTAATCAACACCAGTCTCAGTCACCTTGGTGCCGAGATCAACCTTTTCTAGCTGAAAGTCAAATCCACCTTCACGAAGGATGATGTGAGGCGACAATGAACATGCGCCGGGGCTGTAATAAAGCTTCATGAGACTCCTTAAAATCAAGGCGTGGTTGAAAAATCAGAAAAATCGATGCACTGAGAATTTATGGTTGCGTTTCCTTTTGCAACCTGCTCTCAAGCATGAAAAGGCGGTCATTTCCCCACCACATTTGATCATCCCAAAACACGGTGGGAACCCCGAAAACCTTTCGGTCAATGGCCGCCTGCGTCTCTTCGTCGTATGCCTTGGCGGCATTTTCGCTGTTCAAAAAATCTTCAAATTCACCGAGATCCCAGTTTAGCTTGTCGCATACCTCAGCCAGCAAGCTATCAGCATCCAGTGCCCACCCTTTCCCCCAAGCCGAATCGAAAACAAGGCGAACATATTCAGCGGCTCGCTCCCTGGCTGCCGGGTAATACAGTCCGGCATTCACCCGGCGGCTGTTGAAGTTAGGGGGGAAAACCAACGGAATCCTATAGAGATCGGCCCATCGCTGCAAATCCACCTTTAAGTAGTCAAGCTTGACCTTGAGATCCCGATTGGACGGCCCGATGTTGCCAATGGCCGTCTTTGCTCGCGCCAAATCAATGGCGTGATACTGGATGGGGAATCCATAACGCCCCGCTAGCACCGACAAACGGTGGTTTGCCAGGTACGAAAAGGGGCTCAAAAAATCGAAATAAAAATCAACCATCATGCTCAGGCTCTCCCAAAAAAAGACGGCAGAAATGTGGAGCTGCTTCAGGGCAAGCGCCACATCCCGCGCTCTTGGCGCTTTTACGGCGTACTCGCATATTTGATACTCGCCGATTCCTCCAATCCAGAGGACGCCCAGATCAGCCAGCTTTGCTGATCGGAGATATCTGACTCAGGACCTGGCCTCGCCTCACTTCTTTTTCGAGCCGGTTGCCGTTTTGGTTTTCTTCAATTCCTCGGCGTACTTGGTATGCAGTGCGGCCCAGGCGTTGCCTGATTTTCGAGCACCTGCAAGGTATTCATCTGGTACCAGCGTATAGGGTGGCCGGCACGGCCCCGCTTTGAGCCAACCCGCCTCGTCCATTCGTGCTTTTTCGAGACCAATGTTGTATTTCGAGAATTCCGAGAAATCGCCGCGTGGAAACAGTGTGGCGTCGGCAGCGCGCATGTCATCTGAAATGGCCTTGGCCTTGGTCCAGTCACCGGTCGTCTTGGCCTGTGTCACCGCATCACGAAGCATGAGGGCAGTCGCTGGACCGCACATGGAGCCGCTGGACCAGAAGGCGGTCATGCGCTCAGGATTGATTCGGGCCGCAGCGTAATAGTCATCCTCATGCGGAAGGAAGCGAATATTTGGAGCCAATTTCAGATCCAAGTCCAGCATTCCGATGCCCAAGTACTTGGCTGTAACAACTTGCGGGATTTTGGACATTTCGGCCCAAAACGGGCGAGGAAAATCAAATTTGAAAGCCTCCGGGTTGGCATAAACAGCGATGGCAGCATCTGGCACCGCTTCCGCCACATCGCGATAAAACTGCACGGCGGTGGGCAGATCCATCTTCACCCACATCGGCACGCCGAGCATGGTTCCTTGGGCACCAATGTCCATCACTTCGCGGGTCTGGCGTATAACTTCACGGGTATTCAAGGCTGTTGTGCCGCAGAAGTAGGGCACTCGACCACGGGCGGTTTCGACGACCGTTGAAACAAAATCCCGCTTCTCCTCCCACGTCAGCGTCGCGCATTCGCCAAAGGTGCCGTGGCTCAGAATGCCATTGACGCCGGCCGCAATCAACTCCTCGACAATCCGGGCCGTCTCGTCGAGATCAACCGTGTGCGTGCTGCGCCAGTCCGAGGCATCCGGCGTGGACGGGGTCGGCATAATGACCCATGCGCCTTGAATATCCTCTGCAGTCAGGCGCGTCGCTTTGCTGGTCTTTCTTGTCATTCAAATATCCTTTAAAAATGGTGGTGTAAATAGAACTTGGGAATCAAAGTGGGCCGATCAAAATCTCCGACCAATCGCAATCGAGGTCAACAACGGATTCAATGTTACGCGGGCCGTGGCGACTTGCGGGCCAAGAAACCCAGATGCATCTGTTTTCAAATAAAGTTTGCGGAGATCAAAGCTGACAAACCAGTCGCGGTTGATGTCGGCTTCCGCGCCGATGTGGAGCACAGGTGCCCACGCATGATCTGCATCGAATGAGGTCAGATTGGCATCTTTGCTTTTCAGAATTCGGGTGTAGTTGATCCCCGCCCCCACGTACGGGCGAATCAATCCCATCTGCGGCAGGTTGTAGGTCGCCGACAAAACCGCAGGAGCATATTGAACACGACCGAGCAAAATCGGAGGCAGCGTGCCTGCGCCTGTCACTTTTGTGGTGGGTGGAATGCCAACAATTAATCGCGCGTTCCAGTTATCGTTAATGATGTAGCCGAAGTCAAATGTCAAAGCGTTGTTGTCACTAGCGTCAGCGCTTCCACCCGGAACCCTTGTTCCGTCAATCGAAACTTTGGCGCTCGCATCGAAGGCTACGTTGGTGGCGCCGATGCGATATGACCAACGGGAATCCTCGGCATATGCGGTGCTGGGCATCAGCATCCCAAGTCCTGCGAGGGAAATGGCTTCTTTGATCATCATTGTCTCCTTTTGTTATATGGAACAGAATGGGAAAAACAGATGCGATCGATTTCGCATGGCGGTTTCAACTCTGAAGTGCAACACCGGGTTGAAAGTTCATGATTTCCCTCGCAAAGACCTCTGCTGGGGTTTCAAAGTCGAGGCATTTGCGCGGGCGGTTGTTTAATTGTCGGGCAATTGCGTTGAGGTAGCCTTGGGAGATCGGCGCCAAATCCAGGCCCTTGGGAAGATACTCGCGGATCAAGCCGTT
>NZ_BCTX01000127.1 GCF_001590985.1 Novosphingobium naphthalenivorans NBRC 102051 | reverse complement strand
CTGAATGTCGATTGGTCCTAGCCCTAGATCGCTGCTGCCGGGTGATTGCCGTCGTGCTGCGGCGGCAGGATGTATTGCTTTTCCGCCAGCATCTGCGTGACCTGATCGGCCGGCATCGGGCGCGCGAGCAGGTAGCCCTGCACTTCATCACAGCCGACTTGGCTCAGGAAAGCGTATTGCGCGCTGTCCTCGACCCCTTCGGCGGTCAGATGCACACCCTTTGCACTCGCCAGCCCGACGATGGCCTCGACCAGCGCGGCGCCGGACGCGGTGTGCACAGCCTGGACGAACGAACGGTCGATCTTGATCCGGTCCACCGCAATGTCGCGGATATGGCTGAGCGAGGAATAGCCGGTGCCGAAGTCGTCGAGCGCGCAGGCAATCCCGAGCGCACGCAAGTCCTTCAGCGAGGCGGCGACTTCGCTGGATGCCGCCATCAGCGCGGTTTCCGTGATCTCGATCTCGAGCCGTTCGGGCGCCAGCCCGGTCTCGGCGAGAATGGCGCGCACGGTATCGGCGAACTTGCGGTTGCGGACCTGGATCGGAGAGACGTTGACGGCAACCCGCAAGTCCGGCCAGGCGCCCGCATCCAGCGCGGCGCGGCGCAGCACCCATGCGCCCAGCATCTCGATCAGCCCGGTCTCCTCGGCCGCGGGAATGAAGGCCTCGGGCGTGATCAGGCCGTTTTCCGGGTGCTGCCAGCGCAGCAGCGCCTCCACCCCCGTCATTTCCCCGGTGCGGGCAGAAAAGACCGGCTGGTAGTACAATCGCAACTGGGCATCGCAATCGGCCAGAGCCTGACGCAATTCGCGTTCCGTCGTCTCGCGCGTGCGCACGGCCTCGTCCATGCCGGAACTGAACAGCACGTAGCGGCTGCGCCCCTCCGCCTTGGCCTGATAGAGCGCGATATCCGCCCGGCGGGTCAGTTCGGTGCGGTCGAGGCCATCGTCGGGCGTGATCGCCACGCCGATGCTCGCGCCGATATAGGCCTGCGACCCCGAGACGTTGAACGGCTGTTCCAGTTGCCCGACAATCCGCAGGCAGATCCGGTCGATCACCGCGCGATCCTCCGGCTCGCGAATCAGGATCGCGAACTCGTCGCCGCCCAGCCGTGCGACCACATCGTAGCGGCGCACTTCGGCCACCAGGCGCCGCGCCACCTGACGGATCAGCGCATCGCCGGCAGGATGCCCGAGCGTGTCGTTGACCTGCTTGAACCGGTCGAGATCGATATAGAGCAGCGCCAGCATCGTTCCGTGCCGCCGCGCGTGCGACAGCGCCTCGTCGAACCGGCCCTCGAACATGGCGCGGTTGCCCAGCCCGGTCAGACCGTCATGCGTGGCCTGATGGTGGGCCAGCAGGCGGCTTTCCTCCAGATCGGAGTTCCGTTTGGCAAGGCGGCTGGCCAGCACGTAGATGGCCGCAGTGGAGAGCAGCAGCACCAGCACCAGCGTGGGGCCGACGATCTCCGTCACCTGGCTGCCCGGCGCGAAAGGCTCCCACACCAGATAGCCGATCGTGCGCCCGCCATGGGTGCGCAGCGGGATCGAGGATTCGCGCGGGTTCAGGCTGGGAGCGATCTGGTAGCGCACATTAGCCAGGCCATACTGGCTGCCGATGCGGGCGAAAAAGTCGTCGTCCAGATACACGATGCTGATGTGCACCGCCTCGTGCCCCTCCTCCTCCACGACGGCGTCGGTGTCCGGCATCACCGGCTTGACGCTGATGATGGCCGGCCGGCCGCGCAGGACCGTGAAATCCTCCTGACCGGGCGAGAGCATCGTACCCTCGCCGGCCGCAAGGCGGGAAACCTCGCGCGTGCGGCGCAGCCGGGCCACCATGGGCGCTGCCACATCCTCTACTGCGATATAGGATTCGGGCACAGCCCGCTTGCCCTCGCGCATGGCGTAGAGCGGCTCGTCCGAAGGGGAGAGGATATAGACTTCGTCGAAACCGGCGTAGCCGTAAAACCAGGTGCCGATATTCCTGTCGATCCAGCGAAAATCGAGCGGCCGCTGGCGCAGCGCCAGCACTGCGGCATCCCAGACGGTCGCCGCTTCCTGGGCATGGGCGATGCGCTCCACGCTCTGTTCGAGTACCAGCGAACCGATCGCGCGATCGCGCTCCAGCGCGATCCGGTCGACCTCCCGGTCCGACCAGATCAGCACCGCGACGATGATCGCGGCGATGCCCAAAGCGGCCAGCACGATATGCGGCGTGAAATTCGCCGCCGTGGATTCGCCGCCCGCATTCCTGATTCGAAGGAAAGACACGCGGAATCCCTAGGGCTCAGAGGGATTATTTTGTGTTAACGCGCAGCACGGCTTTACGGGGCTGGCGCATCTCCCGGCACCAGCCGAAAAGAGGGCTCAGCTCTTGAGTTTCCAGCCCGAACGCAGGACCAGATAGACGGTCAGGGCGAAAAGCACATTCACCGCGCCCAGCCCCAGCGCGCCGTGCAGCACGGCCTGATTGGTATCGCCGATATCGCTCGCGCCCAGGAAACCGAAGCGGAAGCCCGAAATCACATAGAAGAACGGATTGGCCCGGCTGATCGCCTGGAACGCGGGCGCCAGATTGTCGATCACGTAAAACGTGCCCGACAGCAGCGAGAGCGGCGCAATCACGAAATTGGTGATCGCCGCGTTATGGTCGAACTTTTCCGCCCAGATCGAGGTGAGGAAGCCCAGCAGCGCAAGGAAAATCGCGCCCATCAGGCCGAACCACACGACCGCCCAGGGATGCGCGACCGACAGGTTCACACCCGGCCACAGCAGCATCGCGCCGGCCAGCACCAGTCCCACCAGCACGGCGCGCGTCACCGCGGCGCCGATCATCGCCAGCATCAGTTCGCCTTCGCTGAGCGGCGGCATCAGGAAATCGATGATGGTTCCCTGGATCTTGCCCGCCAGCAGCGAGAAGCTGGAATTGGCAAAGGCATTCTGCATCATGCCCATGACAATCAGTCCCGGCGCCACGAAAGTCGCGAAGTTGACGCCGAGCACTTCCCGCCCGCCGCGCCCCAGCGCAACCGTGAAGATCACCAGAAACAGCATGGTCGTGATCGCCGGAGCCCAGATCGTCTGGGTCTGCACCTTGAAGAAGCGCTTCACCTCCTTCATATAGAGCGTCTTGAGCCCCTCCCAGTTGACCTGGTGGATCAGGGGCTCGCCCTTTGCCGGAAACCGGCGAGGCTGCGCTAGCGCGGTGGGCGTCAGCAGTTCGGTCGAATTCGTTTGATCGGCCATGGACCGGCGACTATCGGCTGCGGCCTTGCGAGGCAAGCGGGCATCGCGAATTTCGGGGTGATTCTTTAGCCCCGGCAGGAAAATGGAACGGGAATGAGCTGGACTGACGAGCGGATCGAGAAGCTGACCAAGATGTGGGAGGGCGGGGCCACCGCCAGCCAGATCGCGGAAGAGCTTGGCGGCGTGAGCCGCAACGCGGTGATCGGCAAGGCGCACCGCCTTGGCCTCAAGGCACGCCCGTCCCCGGTCAAGGCCAACGAGAAACCCGCGCGCCCGGCGGCCCCCAAGAAGGCCAAGCCGGCGCCCGAGGCACCAGCGCCGCGCGCGGCCGAGCCCGCGCCGGCTCCGGAACGCAAGCCCGCGCCCGCTCCGGCGGCCCCCGCTCCGCGTGCTGCCGAGCCCGCTCCGTCCGCCGCGGCTGCAGCGCCCGCGGACGAAGCGCCTGCGAAGCCGCAGCCCCGGATCATTTCGGTCGGCCCCGGCGGCTTCCTGCGTCAGGGCCCCGGCGACCAGCAGGCGCCGATCCCGCCGGCCCCGCCGCGCCGCCTGGTTCCGGCCAAGCCGAGCCCGGAGATTGCCGACAAGACCAGCCTGCTCGACCTCAACGACCGCATCTGCCGCTGGCCGATGGGCCACCCCGGCGAGCCGGACTTCCACTTCTGCGGCGAGAAGGTGAACCCCGGGTTCCCCTATTGCGTCGAGCACTGCGGCCGGGCCTATCAGGCGCAGCTGCCGCGCGGCGCGCGCCGTCCTCCTCCGCCCCTGCCCTTCGGCGGCCCGCGCGTCCGCTGAAACGGTCCGGAGCGATGACGATGCGCGGCGCAGGACGGCATGGCTGGCGGGCTTTCGGCTTCGCCGCCGCTCTGGCCTGCACCGCCCCGCCGCTGACCGCGCAGGACATGGCTCCGGCCGAAGCTCCGGCTCCGGCTCCGGCTCCCGAGCCGGTCGAACATGTCTATGTCGCGCTGACCACCAGCGCGGGCGTCATCACGCTCGATCTCGACAAGACCCACGCCCCGCTCACCACGGCGAACTTCCTCAAATACGTGGACAGCAAGCGGATGGACGGGGCCGTGTTCTACCGCGCCATGCACCTGGGCTACAGCGAAGAGCCCGCCGGGCTGCTGCAGGGCGGCGTGCGCGACGGGGCCAAGCTGCTGCCGCCGGTCGCACATGAATCCACGAACCAGACCGGCATCCTGCACAAGGCCGGAACGATCTCTATGGCGCGCTTCGCCCCCGGCACGGCGACCGCCGATTTCATGATCCTGATCTCCGACATGCCCGCGCTCGATGCCGAAAAGGGCAATACCGGCCAGGACCCCGGCGCGGGCTTTGCCGCCTTCGGTCACGTCGCGAGCGGCATGGACGTGGTGCGCGCGATCTGGAACATGCCGCGATCGGCCACCAAGGGCGAAGGCGTGATGAAGGGCGATATCCTCGAAAACGAAGTCAGGATCGCAAGCGCCCGCCGCGTGGCCGCGCCGCCTCCTGCCCTAACGCCTGCTCCGGCCCCTGTTCCGGCCCCCGCTCCGGCCCCCGCACCGCAGGGCCAGTAACGGCACCGCGCCCGCCGTGCTGCGAATCGCGGCAGGCCAGGCAGCGGCACCGGTTCCCCAGCGAAGTGTAAACCGGCCGGGCCGGATATTTACGATGTTCTTGAACCGTCTCCGGATGTCTTTGAAAAGACAATGGTAATCAACTGACCTAATTCGGCCTGTAAAACACGATTTATGTGACGCCCAATCTTAAAACCGGGGCGCCGCCGCCGTTAACCGTAACATGACGGCACACGATCCCAGCATGACCCGGGGAGGCATAATGCGTTGGCTCGGCTTCGGCGGGGGCAAACCCGAAGCGCTTGGCGAGGGCGCCCAGCCGGTTCTACCGGCAGAGGCAGCCGCCATGGCGCAGGTTCACGATAGTGCCGAACAGGGAAACAGAAGGCATCAGCAGCTGGAAAGCCTTGCGGCCATCTCCGAATTCCTCATCACGCACGATCTTCCGGTCAATCCCTTCACGCTCGAAGTGGCGCACGACATCGTCACCGGCACCAAGCCGAGGCTGGCCGCGATCGCGGCCGCCCGCGTGACCGAAGGCCTGCCTTTGACGCTGGACTGGCTGGAAGAGATCATGCGCGAGGAAGCCACGGACGGCGGTGCCGCGCAGATCCACGCGCTGATCGTGCGCCTCGAAAAGACGATCGAGGCGTTCGCGACAACCGCCTGCGTCGCACACACGGCCACGACCGACTACAACAACGCCCTGGAAGCGCATGTCGGCGATCTGGAAACGATCGACACCAGCGGCAACGTCATCGAACAGATCACGGCGCTGGCCCATCACATGCTGGATCGCACGCGCGAAGTGGCCCGCGAACTGAGCCGCTCGGAGCGCGAGACGCGCACTTTGCAGAAGCAGCTCGCCGATGCCCGCGCCGACGCCGAGATCGATCACCTGACCGGCCTGCCCAACCGCCGCGCGTTCGAGGCCCGCTACAATCAGGACTACACCGCCACCCGCGACAACGGCGAGCCGCTGTGCGTCGCCTTTTGCGACATCGACGAATTCAAGCGCATCAACGACAAGCATGGCCACGAAGCCGGCGACCGGGTGCTGCGCACCGTAGCGCAATCGCTCGCGACGATGACGGACGAAACCTGCCACGTCGCCCGACACGGCGGCGAGGAATTCGTCGTCCTGCTGCGCAACAAGATGATCGAGGAAGCCTGGGCCCTCATCGACGAGGCCCGCGAGGCGATTGCCGCCCGCAGGCTCATCAACCGCTCGACCGACGTGCCGTTCGGTCAGATCACGCTCTCCGCCGGTGTCGCCGACGTCCATGCCTTCCCGGACGCCCGCGAAGCCCTGCGCGCAGCGGACAATGCCCTGCTCCAGGCCAAGGAAGCGGGCCGCAACGTCGTGCTCAAGGCCAATCCGCCCGAATGATGGCGCGTGGCCCGCTCTCCCGGATGGCCGGGAGAGAGGCCAGCCGGCGCGCACCTGAGCCGGACATGCAATCTTTGTTAGGCCCCGCCTTCGGAGCAGGGCATTGTCCGCGCGTGCTAGCAGCCGCCCGAAGAGCCCAGCCCGATGCGAATGGATTTTGCGGCCGAAGACGGATTTCCGGGCTCTGCGTTGGCTAACTTTTTCTTTCACACAACTGCACGCTGCATGACCGGCCTGTAAAAATCAGCAAACGCCCGCCCTCGGCCTCACGCGATTACAGAAATGTAATTACCGTTTAAAACCGATATTTACTGAATAGATAATGAGAATAATGCGCCACAATACAGGCGCCTCCGGTGAAATGCGTAACTAATTACGTTCCATTAACTTCTTTCAACTAACCTGCACAGCCATCGCAAAGGATGGAAAGCGGTGGGTGAAGAGGAAATCCTGACTCCCGGCAATTGGCAGAGCCCGGGCATCCGGCATGCGCTGCATGCCGTCATGGTCCTGAATGCTGCGGCTGCCGCGGCTTCGATGCTCCTTTCCGGACGCGGCGCCTATATCGCCGGGGGCGTGACCTTTGCCGGCTCGCTCCTCATTCTTGCCGCCGCAATGATCGCCGGCCGCCACGCCATGGCTGAAATGAAGCAGCACATTCGCCTGTTCGACCGGGCACGCGAGAGCGGCCGCCAGATCGAAGAGCTGTTCTCGATGACCGACATGCTGCAGGCAGCCGACGATCACGATGATGCCGGCGCGGTCCTGATGGCGACGGCCCGGCGGCTCCTCCCCGGCTTCGCGGGCGGTCTCTATGTCTTCAACAATTCGCGCGACCGGCTGGATCTTGCCAAGTCCTGGAGCGCAAAGGGCGATTTTGAACCGGCCTCCACGATCCTCCCGAGCAATTGCTGGGCGCTCAAGCGGGGCAAGCCGCATATCAACGACACCCGCACCAATACCCTGTGCTGTATGCATCCGATCGGCTCGGCGGCTTCCGTCGAGATCCCGATGATGGCCCGGGGGCAGGTCTTCGGCCTGCTGGTGCTCGCCTGCGATGACGAAGACGCCTTCGACAAGCTCATGGGCATCCGCCGCGTGGGCCGGGCTCTGGCCGATTCCATGTCGCTGGCGCTTTCGAACATCGCCCTGCGCGAGAAGCTGCGCACCCAGTCGCTGCGCGATCCGCTGACCGGGCTCTACAACCGCCGCTTCATGGAAGATTCGCTCGAACGCTATATCAGCCTGGGCGAACGCACCGGCGGCGCGACCTCGGTGCTGATGATCGACCTCGACAACTTCAAGCACGTCAACGACGAGTTCGGCCATGCCAAGGGCGATGCGGTTCTGCGCGATGTTGCCGGGCAACTGGTAGGCGCGCTTCGTCCGTCCGACGTGGTTGCCCGTTATGGCGGCGAGGAACTCGTCGTGATCCTGCCCGATTGCGGGATCGAGGACGCGGCCGCCAAGGCCGAAATGCTGCGGATGCGCATAGAAAGCCTATCCGAAATACACGGCGCCCCGGTCAGCGCATCGTTCGGCGTGGCCTGCGTGCCCGATACGGCGGGCAACACCGTCGACGTCGTGCCCAGCGCCGACGCCGCGCTCTACGCGGCCAAGCAGGCGGGCAAGAACCGCGTCGTCGCGGCCAGCAGGCGCATCCCCCGCGAGGAGCCCCCCGCGTCGGGACCGCGCCTGGCCGCCAACGCCTAG
>NZ_BCTX01000126.1 GCF_001590985.1 Novosphingobium naphthalenivorans NBRC 102051 | reverse complement strand
TCCGAAAGGTGACTATTGGCGTCACGCTGTTGATGCATGACAGCGATGAGGATCGCCTCTCGACCATGAGCCTCGCCCGTATCGGCGAGGAAATGGACTTCGGTGACATGGTTGGCGCCTTCGCCATCACATCCGCCGACGATGTCCCACCCCATGCCCTGCAGGCTGAACTCACCGCGCTCGGCAACGACGGCACCTTCTTTGACGACAGGATGGAGCACGCAGATGACTGACGGATCGTCCATGACGAAAGCATGCACAGTCGCCGCAGTGCTGTGCGAGTTGCTCGAGACCCACATGCAGGCATGCGACGTGGGAGGGCGGCCGTCAGGGGATCACCACCATCATATCGTCTCGGCTGTGCATGGAACCCGTGCTGACGTGGAAATCCTCTCCAGCTGTGAAAATGAAGACGGTGTCGAGATCGGGTTGACGCTCAATGATGGCGCCACCTTCCGGATACAGGTTGAGAGCCTGTCCGCATCTCCTGGTCAGGAATAGCCCCATGACCGAGGACGAATTCGATCAACTCGTTGATGATGCGACGCATGCAGTCAACAATCTAATCCCGGATCTCTATCTCGACGGCATGGGCGACACTGCCCATAGCGGTGTGCTTTACGCGATCAATGATGCCCTCAGCACTATATTGCGGGACGTCATCGAACCCCGCTGATGACTTCGGCCTCGATCGGGGCTGACGATGTCGGCCGTGCGCCAAGGCATCTGGGCCTGTCACCCGCGATCATTCCAATGCCTCAAAGGGAGATCAGCATGTCTGCGCCAACCCATTTCGTTCACGTCTATGCCACCGTGCGCGTCAAACTGGGCGTGACCGCACATGACCAGTTTGCAGCAATGAAGGAGGCAGATCGCCTTCTCTTTGCCAACGGTTTCGGTGTTCGTCTGATTCCGAGTGCTACAGGAGTGCTTGAAGCGGACTACGCCGAAGAAGTGTCCGGCTATCTTGTCGACGAAGCGGGCGACCACGAATACGACCGGAGCCGGACCTATGCTGCCGATGGTGCACCCATTTCGTGAAATATGTCACGCTGCGAGGCCTGACACTATCGAATTTGGGTAATGCTCGTCAGGCTTTCGTCAGACTTGTCGGCGATGTTCGCATGCGCCGAGCAAGGGGTTCTGCCTTCTTGTCCGAAATCAATCCCACAGCTGGGCCGATCGCTACAGGGCGAAGGGAACAATTGACGCAAGGGCCGGACAAGGATCGAAATGCGCAACCTGCGACTGACATTCTGGGGCCTGGCCGCCTTGGTCACCATGTTGTGGCTTCTTGCGGACCTGTCCATATTCCGGTCGTCCGGCTTTTTCGCGATCCGCAGCGCGGCGGTGCAGTATAGCGGCGCGCTGGCGATCGCCTGCATGAGCGTCGCGATGATGCTCGCCATCCGCCCCCGCTGGCCCGAACATGGGCTGGGCGGACTGGACAAGATGTATCGTCTCCACAAATGGCTCGGCATCGCGGCACTGGTCACGGCCATCGCGCACTGGCTGTGGGCGAAGGGTCCGAAATGGGCCGTGGGGTGGGGCTGGCTCGAACGACCGTCGCGTGGCCCGCAACCGCCCGCAAGCAATCCTGTCGAGGCCCTGTTCGCCAGTCTCCGCCACACGGCGGAGGGTCTGGGCGAGTGGGCCTTTTATGCCGTGGTTGCGCTGATCGCCGTCGCGCTCATCCAGCGCATTCCCTACCGCTTCTTCTATCGAACGCATCGGCTTCTGGCGCTGGCCTATCTCGTGCTGGTCTTTCATGCCGTGATCCTGACGACGTTCAGCTACTGGCTGTCTCCGTACGGCCTCACGCTGGCGGCGCTGCTTGCTTGCGGCACCGGGGCGGCGATCCTCATTCTGTCGCGCCGCGCAGGCCGGGACCGGCAGGTGCCGGGCAGGATTGCCGCCATCCACCATTATCCGGGCGTGCGGGCGCTCGAGACCATCGTCGACATGGGGGAGGGGTGGCCCGGCCACCGACCCGGCCAGTTCGCCTTTGCCGTGTCGGACCCGGCCGAAGGGCCGCATCCCTATACCATCGCGTCCGCCTGGCGCGAGGATGAGCGGCGGATCACCTTCATCACCAAGGGACTGGGGGATCATACGCGGCGCCTGCCCGAAAAACTCCATGTCGGCCAGGAGATCAGGATCGAGGGGCCTTATGGATGCTTCACATTCGACGATGATAGCGCCCGTCAGATCTGGATCGGTGGCGGGATCGGTATCACGCCGTTCATCGCCCGCATGAAGTATCTGGCCCAGAGTCCCGAAGGCGCGCGCGCGGAGATTGATCTCTTCCACTGCACGGCCGAAGTCGACGAGGAGGCTCTGGGCAAGCTGCAAGCGGATGCGGCGGCTGCCCATATTCGCCTGCATGTTCTGGTCGATGCACGCGATGGCCGCCTCGATGGCGAGCGAATACGCGCCGCCGTGCCGGAATGGCGGGAGGCGAGCCTCTGGTTTTGCGGCCCCCTTGGATTTGGTGAAACGCTGCGCCGGGACTTTGCCGCGCTGGGCTTTCCGGTAGCGAAACGTTTCCATCAGGAGCTGTTCGCGATGCGCTAAGTCAAGGCGATGTATGCGAAAAAATCCGACTTGTCACCTCGACATCAGCAGGACCGATTTCTAAAGACCGCTCCCGTGACCATGATCCGCTCCTTCCTTGCCCGGCATCGCTGGCTGGCCATCTGGCTGGCCGGGGCCGCGCTCATGCTGAAGGTGCTGGTGCCGGCCGGGTTCATGCCGACCGTCTCTTCGGGTACGATATTGGTCCAGCTCTGCTCGGGCCAGGGTCCGCAAACGGTCATGATGGAGCTTCCGGGCAGGTCCGGCGATCATGATCCCGCGGATCACAAGCAGGCCGACATGCCTTGCGCTTTCTCGGGTCTGTCGTCGCCGGCGCTCGCCGCCGCCGACCCGATCCTGCTGGCGCTCGCCATTGCCTTCATCCTGGCGATGGGCTTTCTTGGCCTATCTTTCGCCCTGCCCGGTGCCTCGCCATTTCTGCGGCCTCCGCCAATAGGACCGCCAACAGCCGCCTGATCCCTTTCGCCGTTCGTTTTCAACGGCGCGCGGACCGCCGCGCGCCCGGATCAGGATCCATCCATGTCTGTCATTTCCAAAGCCGCGAGCGCGGCTGCAATATTCTATGGCCTGTCGGCCGCGAGTGCCTTTGCGCAGGATACACAGGTTCTTCCGTCCATCGGGATCGATTCCGAGGATCGCCCTGCCGGTCCCGTGTCGTCCGAGATCCTTTTGCGTGACAAGGTCGCACCCCTGCAATCGGGAACAAGCGATACGGCGGCGCTGATCGGCCGCCTGCCGGGGGGCAGCAGCTTCGGCGCCGGTGGCTTTTCCAGCCTGCCGGTGATCCGGGGCCTCGAAAGCCAGCGGCTGACCATATTGGTCGACGGCGTGCCGATCGACATCGCCTGCACGAATGCGATGAACCCGCCTTTGTCCTACACCGATCCGCAGACGATCGACGCGATCAGCGTCATCACGGGCGTGACGCCGGTCAGCATGGGCGGTGACAGCATCGGCGGCGCGATTTCGGTGGAAACCCTGACACCGCGCTTCGCCAAGGCGGGCAAACGATTGCTGACGGGCGAACTGTCCACCTTCTACCGCAGTAACGGCGACGGCTTCGGCGGCGCACTTTCGATCACGGCGGCAAGCGACCGGCTCAGCCTCAGCTATGCCGGTTCCTTCACCCAGTCCGACAATTACAAGGGCGGCGGCCGTGACGGCACCGTCCGTTCGACTGAATACAAGAAGACGGACCATGCGCTGAGCCTGGCCGCGCAGACCGATATCGGGCTGTTCGAACTGAAGGGCGGCTACCATTTCTCGCCGTACGAGGGCTTTCCCAACCAGTATATGGACATGACATCCAACAAGAGTTGGTATCTGAACGGTCACTGGAAGGGCGCCTTCGACTGGGGCGATCTGGACCTGCGCGCCTTCTATCGCGACACCGATCATCGGATGAACTTCCTGGCGGACAAGGGCGGCACCGCGACCGGCGGCATGCCCATGAACACCGAGGTTCATAGCGCCGGCTATACGCTCAAGGGCGACATTATGCTGTCCAATCGCGACACGCTGCGTCTCGGGAGCGAATTCCACCACCAATGGCTCAATGATTACTGGCCGGCGGTCGCGGGCCACATGATGATGGGGCCCAACACCTATATCAATGTGAACGGCGCGAAGCGCGACCGGCTTGGCACCTTTGCCGAATGGGAGGCGAAGTGGACGCCGCAGCTCACCACGCTGGTCGGCGTGCGCAACGATCAGGTCTGGATGAACACCGGCGAGGTCCAGCCCTATTCCACCTCGATGATGAATATGGCCGACGCGATGGCGGCCACCGCGTTCAACGCCGCGGATCGCAAACGGCATGACAGCAACTGGAGCGCCACGGCCCTTGTCCGCTATGCGCCGAGCGATCAGGCGACGCTCGAATTGGGCTATGCGCGCAAGAGCCGTTCACCGGGCGTCTATGAGCGCTACAGCTGGGGACGCGGTTCGATGTCGAGCCGGATGATCGGCTGGTTCGGTGATGGCAACGGCTATGTCGGCGATCCCACCCTGAAGCCCGAAAGGGCTGATACGATAAGTGCCGCGGTCAGTCTGAAAGGCGCCGGCGCCAATGGCTGGACGCTCAGGATCGCACCCTATTACACGCGCGTCCATGATTATATCGATGTCGTGAAGCTGGCCGATTTCACCAATATGATGGGCACGCCGACGGGGTTCGTGCAGCTTCGGTTCGCCAACCGCGAAGCCGAGCTATATGGCGTCGATGTCTCGGGTTCGCTTGCGCTGTGGCAGTCGTCATCGGCCGGCACGGCGAAACTGACCGCAACGGCAAGCTGGTTGCGCGGGCGCAATCTGGACGACGGCGGGTCGCTCTACCATCAGATGCCGTTCAACGCGACGTTTGCGCTGGAGCATCGGCTCGGGGGCTGGGAGAGCGCGGTCGAACTGACGGTCGTGGCGGACAAGAACCGGGTCGACGCCACGCGCAACGAACCCCGAACGGACGACTATGCGCTCGTCAATCTTCGGACCGGCTATGCCTGGGGCAATTACCGGCTGGGCCTGGATGTCCAGAACCTGTTCGACAAGGGCTATGATCTGCCGCTGGGCGGCATGTCGCTCGGCGATTACAAGGCGACCGGCGACTTGCGGCCGGTGCCTGGTCGTGGCCGCTCCTTCAACATCGGCCTGACTGCGAAATTCTGAGGCATGGCCGCCAGTCCAGCATACCGGCTGGCCCAGGCGAGCGATACGAGGGCTTTCGGGTTCCTCGTGTCGCTTGCCCTGCATGCGGGTGTTCTTGCGGCCTATGGCCTGTGGAGCCACAGTCCGCGTCTAATCCCCGAAAGGCGGGAGGAACCCCGCACGGTCACGATCATGACGCTGCCTTCGCTCGAAACCGAACAGCCGTCTGCCCGCCGGCCGAAAGCCGCCCCCAGACCGGCAAATCAGCTGACGCCCCCCAGTACAACGCCAGCGACACGCGCGCGGCAAGGGCCGCAGGCGTCGCCCGACCGGCCTGCCTCCGATCAGGCTGCCTTGACGCTACCTGTCGCACCGTCGCCCTTGCCTGCCCGCATGAACGTCGACATGCCGCATCCCCAACCTGCTTCGCCGCAGGCTGCGTCATCAACGCTCAGCACTGCGCGTGCGGCCTATCTTCGGCGGTTGTGGGAATGGATTGCCGCCAGACGCCCGGCGGGCCTTCATCTTGAGGGTGAGGCGCTGATTAATTTTTCCATCGGTGCTGACGGCGCCTTGCGCGAGATCTCGCTCGCGCAATCCAGCGGCAATGCGCAGCTTGACCGGCTCGCCCTTCGCACGGTTCGCCTGGCGGCGCCCTTTCCGCGCCCGCCTGAAAGTCTCGGCGTGGGAACGCTCGATTGCGTCCTGCCTTTCCATTTCAATTAGCGCCGGAAATCACATTGCGTCAGGAGCTGGTCAGCAAATGCGGTCATGGTCTTGTGCCGACCCTTGGCTGGAGGACCCATGACCCGCTTGCACGCTCACCCCGAACGACATGCGGTATCACGTATCGGCTGGCTCCGCGCGGCGGTCCTTGGCGCCAATGACGGTATCGTTTCCACAGGAAGCCTCATTGTCGGCGTCGCCGCTTCGGGAACGGACCGATCAGGCATCCTCGTTGCCGGCATCGCGGCGCTTGTCGCCGGCGCCATGTCGATGGCCGCCGGCGAATATGTCTCGGTCAGCTCGCAGGCCGATACCGAGAAGGCGGACCTCGCCCGCGAAACGGCGGAACTGACAACGCAGCCCGGGCTCGAGCGGCAGGAACTGGCGGACATCTATATGGCGCGCGGCCTGGACCCCGATCTTGCGCTCAAGGTTGCCGACCAGCTCATGGCGGACGATGCGCTTGGGGCGCATGCCCGCGATGAGCTGGGAATTTCCGACATATCCACGGCGCGGCCGTTGCAGGCGGCATTCACATCCGCCGCGACGTTCAGCGCCGGGGCGATCATGCCGCTGGCGGTGGTTGCCGCCGCGCCGGGACAGCAATTGATACCGCTCGTCGTCGCCGTTTCGCTTCTGTGCCTCGTGCTGCTCGGGGCGCTTGGCGCGAAGGCGGGCGGGGCCCCTGTCATGCGGTCGATCGTCCGCGTCACGTTCTGGGGCGCCCTGGCGATGGCGTTGACGGCAGGCGTGGGCAGCCTGTTCGGAGCGGCTGTCTGACGTGATCGCTGCCCCGCGTTCGTCAGCGCGCCGTCAGCAATCTCTCTTATGGCCAAAGGCCAAGGAGACAAATGATGCTCATGGCAAAAACGAGCTACAGTGATAGTTTCAGGGTTTGGGATGCCCCGCTCAGGCTTTTCCACTGGCTGCTGGTCGCGGCGATCACGATTGCCTTTTTGTCCTCGGAAGGAGACAGCGGAATCGCGGACTGGCACATGGCGGCAGGCTGGACCGCCGCTGTCCTGCTTGTCTTTCGTCTTGTCTGGGGGTTTATCGGCGGCGAGCATGCGCGTTTTGCCAATTTCGTGCGACCGTCACGCCTTCTGTCCCACGTCCGGGAACTTGTGACGGGTCATCCACAACGCACGATCGGGCACAATCCGCTGGGGGCGCTCGCTGTTCTGGCCATGCTCATTGCAACCGGCGCGGTGCTGTGGACCGGCATCCAGGTCGACGCGGGGCAGGCCGACGAGGATCTTCATGAGGCGATTGCCTATGGCCTGCTGGCGCTCATCGGCGTTCATGTCGCAGCGGTGGTCCTGATGTCCGTCTTCACCCGCGAAAATCTCGCGCGCGCCATGGTTACTGGCCGCAAGAGCGTCGCTCTGCACCCTGGCGCCCACGATGCCCGTCGGCCGGCCGTCGTCGCGGTGCTGCTGGCCGTCCTGGTGATCGGGATGACGGTGTTTGGCATCCTGCGCTACGATTCCGCGGCGTTCAGTGCGCAGTCGCACGGCGAGGCAAAGCAAGGGCATGAAATCGAAGGTGGAACAGCCGTTCAAGGCGAGGATAATGACCGGGATTGAGACGGCCTCTTTCGATCCCCGCGCGGGACTGGTCAGATTGCAGGGCGGGAATTGAGGCGGGATCGTGCTAGGAAAGCCGGCATAGATGCGCGTTCTTGTCATAGAGGATAATGACCGGCTGGCGAAGCTGGTTGCGGACGGCCTTCAGCGCCGGGGCTTTTCGTGCGACATCGCCACGACCCTGTCCGATGCGGACAGCGCACTGGGTGGCGCGGTCTATGACGCGATCATACTCGATCTCGGCCTGCCGGACGGCGATGGCGTCGCCTGGCTGGCGAACCGTCGCCAGTATCGGCAAATGCCGCCCGCGATCATCCAGACCGCGCGCGGCGCGCTGGAGGACCGGGTCACGGGGCTTGACGCCGGCGCCGACGATTATGTCGTCAAGCCTGTCGAGATCGATGAACTGGCCGCGCGCATTCGCGCGTTGCTCCGCCGCCCCGGCCCGCGCGCGCAACCTGTGCTGGAAGCGGGCTGCCTGCGGTTCGACACGGCGGCGCGCACGG
>NZ_BCTX01000125.1 GCF_001590985.1 Novosphingobium naphthalenivorans NBRC 102051 | reverse complement strand
AAACTGCAAGAGTGCCGGCCGAAGCTGATCGACGGCAGCGTGCCGTTGGTCAGCAGATTTTCCAGCAGATTATAGTAGGGCGGCCAATGTTTGAAGCGTTTGGGGGTATAACTGACAGTCTCGTTGGGGACGCCATGGTCGTCCATCCAGCGCCGGAACATCGGGATATATTCCAGGGTTTCCGGCCGCTCGGGCATCTCCGCAAGCAGGGCTGCATCGGGGGGCTCTCCGCGAGCAACCAGTTCGATGATCATGGCGGTGGAGTTCACGCCACCTCCCCAGGCTGCGAGCACCGGTGGGCGCTCTGTTAGCTGGCCGTGCAGGGCTGGGTCGGGCGTCAGCGGCCCGAGTTGGCGAAGGTCGATCGGATATTGGGCCACGGATGCGCTCCCACTGCGGTTCGCGCGATCCGTTCCCCCTCCCCGCTCCGCTTGGATGCGGTTGGCCTGGAGGCGTGTCTGTCAGTTTACCGTTCGAGGTTGGTTAATCGGACCATATAGTGATGGGCCGGGGATAGTTCCGGGCTGAAAACCCGTCGGCATTCGTCGACTATCCGATTCCATATTTCGGCGGGCATGTCGGAGTCGCTGCCTTCGCCGGTTAGGCTGGGATCGATGAGAACGATGACATCCGACCACTCGTCGACCGGTCCTCCTCGGTGCCATGTGAACTTGCGTTCGTCATTATTGAGCCACTCCTGGAAGCGGCTGTCGGCGAAGATCTCAGGGACGTTCAGCACAAGGCCACGGCAGATACGTGCGCTCATTGGAGTTGCCTCCATTATTCTGTGCGGAGCTGCGCGAGGAAGTCCTCGAACGCAGCGCACGACTGTTGATTTTCGATGTATTGAAGGAGAACTTCGACTTGCGTGGCGTCGGTCCAGCCTTCATCCGATGCGACGACTTCAAACAATTCTCGCGCTAGCATGAGCAGCCTCCTGTCTTGTGACGCGCCGAAGCGGCGCCCGTTAGGCGGGGAAATATTCCTCGTTCTCAAGGCTTTCACATTCGACAGCCCAGACGTTGCCGATGTCGTCAGAGGCAGAAGGCAAGTCTACCTTGCCCAAACCGATCGCCTCGATCGCGTCCGTGACGCTATCGGCATCGACTTCGACGATGGTGGACTTTTCAACCCGAAGAACCTGCACCACTTTGATTCGGTGTTTCATTTTAGCCCTCCTGTTTCGCCCGAAGGGGATCGAGCACGTCTCGGAAATTGGAGTGAGCTGACTCAGACCGCGGCATGATCTCATTGCGATCCACGCGGCATTCGGCGACGGCGCGTTCGATCGTGCGGAATATGAAGAGTGGATTGGGTTCGCCGATCGCGGCCGAACCGGCTCGGCTAGTCGGATTCGTCGGGGATGCCGCCGACCTCCAGATAGGCGCCAGTGTCATTCCCGTGTTCGTCCAGCTCGACGAGTGCGAGGCCGCCGTCGTCGATGGCGATGTCGGCATCCTCGGAAAGGCTTTCCAGCCAGCGCTTCAGTTCAGCTGCTTTGATCATAGGGGCCTCCTTGCTGCAGGATGTTGGGAAGGCGGTCGAGGATCCTCAGGAGATGGGTTCATCGGGCCGGAGGTTACGTTCGAGCAGGATCAGCGCGCGGGCGATCTGCTGCTCAACGGTCTCAATCGGGAGGCCGGTCCGATCGGCGATGGCGCGATAGGAAAGTCCGTCAGCCCGGTGGAGGAGGAATATGGTGCGGGTGATGGGCGGCAGTTTCATCACTGCGGCCCGATAGACGGCGGGATCGATGGCGATGGGTGGTTCGCTGTCGATCGGGAGCCAGTCGGCCGCAACATGGACCCAGCCCCGGACCCAGTGGCCCTCGACATCGCTTCGGGTTTCCAGCTCATCGGCGTCGATACGGACCGAGGCGCTCTCGGCCCAGCGGACCCGGGCGACGGCCACGGCGGCATGGTTGGTGTTGGTTGCGGCCGTTACGGTGAGATAACGGTCGATGCGTGCTGCCAGCTTATAGCTGGTTCGGCGCGGATCGCGGCGAAGGCCGAAGTTGGGGTGGTCGTTCAGAAATTCGAGTGCCTCCCGGAGGAGCGCGAGCATATCGGCTTGAGTCATGGCGGCTCTCGGCGGATGGGATGAGGACAAGGGCTGAGGCGGGAAGGAGATCAGTCCGTCCTGCCCTGCGCGGGGTCGGGACTCGGCACGACAGGGCCAGCCACGGCTCGGATGTCGAGCTTGGTCGCGCCGCGGTGGCGCCGCTCAACGCGTTCCCGGGCAGCTTTGAGGGCTGCGCCGATATCAGGAGCGGAGATGGTGCCGGACCATTGGGCGGCGCGGCCGCTGCGCGTGCAGAACCGGGCGGTCACGAAGAAGCGTTGCATGGTCAAGCGTCCCCCGCACCGTCGAGCGCCGCAATCGCCGCGTCGATCCAGGCCGGGTCGTTGGTGATCGCGGCGCCGGTCCAGAAGCTCGCGATTGCTCCGGCTGTTCGGCCATTGTCCTGGGGGATCTCCGATATCTCATCGTCGGTAGCGCCTTCGACGTCATAGTCGATGACGAGGAGATTCACCGGCTGGTCCGCGACGGCGCCGGAGACGAGGCCACCCTCGAGTGTCACGACGACCCGAGGAAGTCGGCCGTAGCCCGCGGTGTTGAGGCGCTCGCAGAGGATGTCGATCGCATCGTCCGACAGGATCGCGTGGCTTTCGCCGTTGGTTGCGATGTCGAGCAGCTCGGTCGGACAGCCGCGCGCCTGCAATAGACGAAGCGCTGCGAGAATGGCGTCGCGCTCGACCTCGTCGAAGGTCGCCTGAGCGGTGATTTGTCGTCCGGTTGAGATATCGACGCTATGGACCTCGATCCAGACGTCGAATTCCGCGAGATCGGGAAGATCGCACTCGGCGATGCCGGCGACCGGAATGCCTTGGGAGGCCAGGCGATAGCGTTGCGCCTCGGAGAGAGCCTCGAACCAGCTGCCGGCGACAGCAGGTGGCAGCGCGACGGGATCGAGATCGGCGCGCAAGCAGTTGACCAGGTCCATCGCAGCTTCGGCCGCCCGCAGTGGATGGGCGAAGAGGCGGCGCGGCTGCGCGGGATTTGCAAAATGCGTCCCGTTGACGAGATAGAAGTCCATGGCAGGAACCTCCCCGTTGGTGGAGCGGGCCCGCCCGCCGGAAGCGGCCGGGATGGATGGTGATTGCGAAGGCGGGTCGCCGGGTCGTCAGCAGGCGGCCACGATCAGGCTCACCGCGAGGTCCATGCGTTCGGAGTCCGCGGTGTCGAGGATGGCGAGCGCCGGATTCCGGGCCAGAAGCGCGGCCTTGAGCTTTTCGGGATCCTGGCCCTTCAGCGGATAGGAGACGACCTCATTGTCCTTGATGGCGACGATGTTGGTCCGCATCAGCCGTTTGAGGCGCTTGGTCACCTCGATGCCATCCATGAGCATGGCGACCTCGGTTTCGAGGTCGTTCGGAACGCCGAGTCCGCGATAGGCGACGGTGGACCGATTCTGGAGAAGCCAGGCATCGACGTCCTGGACCGTGTGGCGTCCGACGGGCTGGTAGAAATCGCAGCCGCCGGTGCCGCGGTTGCTCGCCAGGAAGGCGCGCTCCCCGTCGATCCAGATCTCGGCGGAATAAGCGGTGGATTCCTCGGACAGCTGCTTGGCGATCCGGAGCTTGCGAAGTTCGATCTTCATGTGGCGAGCCTCCTTTCGATGCTCGCTGCATCCCGCCCGCTCCCCTTCGCCGAACAGGACCGTCGCCTTTCCTGGGCGGCCAGGAGCTGGGCGAAGCGTTCGCGGACCGCAGATGCGGTTGGGTAGTGGTTGGCGAGACTGTGGCGCGCGAGAATAGGGGCTCTGGCGGTTGCGATCTCGTGTGCCTCGGCGAGGGTTGGAAGCCGGGGTGGCCAGCCTTTGACGAAGCGTAGGCCCGCCGGCATGTCTGCCTCGATACGGCGTCGAAGGGCGGCGTCCTGTTTGGCGGCTGCGATTGCGGGTCGCATGGCGACGGGAAGTCGATCGGGCGCGACATCAGCGAGCCAGCGGCCCGGCTGGAAGGAGAAGGTCGAATTCGCCTCCATGGCTACGAGTTGGCGATAGTGATCGTGGTTCGACTCCGCGCAGGTCGAAGCGGTCAGATCATGGAGGGACGCGAGGACGCAGAAGCGGCAGCTGAGCCGGGTGGCACCATAGACCCGATAGGCCTCATGCAGCGGCAGGCCGTAGGCGGCGTGGGCGTCGAATACATCCTTGGCCGTCCAGTCGACGCCGGGGTGCCAGCGGATCATCCGGGTCCCGGCCGGGTTGCCCGGCTTAGCGAAGCGGTGGTCCAGGCAGGAGACAGGGGTGTCGCGACGGCTGGTGCTCTCGTCGCGGCGAAGCCCGATGACCGAGACGATGGTCTCGCCACGGAAGCGCCGCGCAAGATCGGGACCGATGACCTGGACCTTCAGTTCCGAGGTGCAGAAGCGCAGGGACGACGAGGACCACGGACCGATTAGATTGTAGGTTTCGAGGGCCTGGTAGCGCAGCTTGCCGCTGTAGAAGCGCTGTTCCCAGCGGGCGACCATGTCGCCGGCCTTGCGACGGAGAAAGATCAGCGGCAGCCCAAGAAATTCTGCGATCGCGGCGACCATATCCGGGGTGGAGTCCCACTCCGCGCGGCCGAGATCGGCGTGGACGGCAATGCGCCGCTCGCGTGGATGGCCCAAGCGGTCGAGCAGCAGCATCGCCGCGAGGGCGGCCATCGATGAATCCTTGCCGCCGGAAAGGTTGAAGGCGAACCAGGCTTCGCGCCGCACGGCATCGAGCACGAGCTGATCGACGGCCGGTGAAAGGGGATTTGGGTGTGCAGGGATCATGGGAGGGCCTCCGAATGCCCCGATGCGGGACCATTGCTCCCGCCCCTCCTCCCCTTCGCTGGACATAGCTTCCGTGCTGCCGGGCGAGGCGCTTTAGCCAGGGAGGACTTCTTCTTGTTCCAGGCCCCATCGGGATTGCCAGAGAGGGGCGCCGAAGCTGGGAGCCTCGCGTCCCCGTTGAAGGTCGGCCACGTCCGCCTGATCAGGCGTTTCCACGTCGACGATATTCTAGCGCCCGACGCGAAATGTCTGCACGATCCTGACCTTTTGAGCGGTCACCTCCCGCCCGCTTGAGGTTCATAGTCGGGGCCGTAGGACCGCGAACGGAGGTGTTCGGGATCGTCTGCCTCATCGACCAGATAGCCGGTGACCTCGTCCGCATATTCAGCGTCGACGACGGCATCGGCATTGGGGGTCAGGCGGACCGCGAAGCCGTTGTCGAAGAGCAGGTGGTCCGCCCGCCGCATAGCCTGGGCATGGTCGTCGGCATCGACGGCGACCTTGACACGCACTGTGGCGTAGACATGGACGTGATGGCGCTTGCCCATGGGTCAGTCCTCCCTGAGATAGTCGAAAAAGCTGCCGTCGTTTCCGAGCGCGAGGAGTTCTTCTTCGAGCCGGTCCAGCGGGACGTCTTCGGACAGGTGGGAGGGCATGGCGCCGATGAAGGCGCCGTCGTCCATCTCCTGGGCGATCTCAGCGAGCGATAATGTGCTGAAACGAGCCTCGTCGCACCGTTCAAGCAAGATCGTCACTTCGAGCGTGATCTTTCTGATTTTCATGGGTTAGTCCTCCGGCTCCCAGCCGATCAGGTCACGCAGGATCGGGGTCAGGGCATCGTTGATCTGGACGAGCAGGTTCGAGCGCTCGTCGGGCGAGAGGCTGTCGAGATATCGATCGGGAATGAGGTCGTTGACGGCGTGGGTGGCGTCATCGACCAGTTCGTCGAATTCGTCATCGTTCATGGGATCCTCCGTCAATTCGGGGAATGCGAGGGGCGAGACCGTGCGCTCAAACCCTCAGATCTCCTCGCACAGAAAGACGTGGTTGACCTCGCCGTCGAGTTGGGCAGCTTCGAATTGTTCGAGAGCGTGGTTCTTGTCATCGGCATCGCAGAGCCAGAATTCGTTCTCGGCGCCGTAGCAGATCAAATACTTTTCCATCTCGTTCGGGTGCCTTTCTTGAGGTGGCATCGCTTGACTGAAAGCGCGAACAGCGGTTCTCTGGCGAATGGATGGCGCAGGGCGCGTCAGCGTGGGAGAACGTCGGCAGAAGCGGCGCACGTCCCAAGGCGCTTTGGCCGGGTGAGATACAGGCGCTCCTCGATCTCGAAGTCGGTAAGATGGTCGAGCAGCTTGAGGACGGTGCCGCGGGCTGCCTCGTAGATCACGATGGTTTTCCTGCCATGATACTCGGAGGGCCAAGCATCAGCGGGCGAATCGGAGGCGATCCCGCGGAAGTCTGGATCGGTATTCTCCCATATGGCTTCCAGTTTTTCCTCGCGGGTCATGAAGCCGTCATGCGCGTTGGTTTCGGAAGCGAGGATAGCGGCGCGCATCAGATGGGGGCTGTTGCGATCTGCCATGTCGCAATAACCGTGGAACCAGCGCTGCCGGCCCAGGATGGTGATCGCGAAGAAGACATACCGGATCGTGCCGGCTTTGGCTTCCGACATCGCGAACATCATTGTGCCGAGGAAAATCGGCGGCAGAACCTCAAACATGGATTCGTAATCGTCTTCCGTGATCTCGAACCAACGGCCGGTGTAATGGGTGCCGCGAATACAATCCTCATCGCACCCCTCGGGGCACGCGTTGAATAGCTCGAACATCTGCTGGCGCGTGGCGACGCCGTCGAGGATCTTGCGAAACTCGGGATAGCTGGTCATGGTGATAGTCCTTGCAGGAAAGGGCAGCCCGACCGGATCCGGCTACCGTATGCAGATCTTTTGGCGGCGGCTCGGAAGGCCGGAGTTGAGCGGCCCGGTCGGACATGAGCAGAACCGGCACGAGGCTAACTCGATCGGTATCCATGAAATCCGTTTGGCCCCGTCTATTGGGACATATATTCGACCGGGCCGGAAGGAGCATCGCACGTGGCATTGGCAGCGCCGGCATGGTTGGCAGATTATGGCGGCACGCCCGAGACGCTTGATCGCTTCCGGTCCCTATGTCAGCAACGACGCCGTTGCGCGGGTATATGGTGCCTGGATGGAAATCAGGAGTGTGCCCGTCCCATTCAGCCATTGGTGGTGGCATAGAGTCAGAGCGCCCGGTCATCGCCAGGGCTGTCCCGACTGGTTGGAACTCCACGGCCAGTTGCGTAAGTATATGGATCGGGGCGGCATCCTCGTTATCATCGGGCCGTCGCGTGCCGGTAAGACCTGTTTGCTGGAGCGGCTGACCCCGCTTCGGATCATCGATAACTCGCGGTCGGGATCGGCGCGCACGGCGCCTGTTCCGCCTGAGGACGTGCCGTCGGGATTGTTTGCAATCGACGAGACCCATGCGCATGATCAGCGGGATATTGTGCGCGTGATTACCGACATGGGGACTGAGAACCGTGGCTTTGCCTTGGTGTTTCAGCGTCCTGAGAGCTTTCGAGATTGTGTGATCGGGGCTCCTCTCGCTTTGCATTCGCTGCTGTTCCTGGAGCTTGTCGATCATGGTCCCGGCTGAGGCGAACGATTAGCAGGCGATCAACCCCCACGACCTTTCAGTAAGGCATGGATCAGCCGCTCTTCCTTCTTGCTGATCCGGTGGCGGCGGCGGTCGCGCTCGATTTGCCGTTGGACGGCCTCCTGGTTGTAGCGGGTGGGAAGTTGGGCATCCTCCGGTGACTCTGACCAGCCGCCGGCGGCACTGATCCAGACCAGACCCAACGCGCCTGGGCGGGCTTCGAACGTGTCGGCGGCTCCGTTGACTGCGTTGCGGACGATCACGCATCCACTGTCCTCGGCGCGCAGCGGTGCTCGCCCCCCGAGAACGAGCAAGTCGCCGCGATCACCAGGCAGGTGAACCAGGTCACCGGACTTGACCTTGGCGGCGAGCTTGTGACCGATGGTGTAATGGAGCGTCCAGCCGTTGTCGGTGATGCAGTCTGCCATGACATTCTCCTGAGGGTTTTACCGGCGCAGCGGAAACCAGATTGGGTTGGCCCGCGAGGATGGCTCACGCTGCGAGGCGGAGCAGCGGCAACGCGGTGACATCGCCGCGGGTCGTGGTGCGGTCGAGCGCGGGATAAGGCAGGCTCGGGACCTTGCCGGCCGCTATCCGCGCAGCCTTGGTCAAGGGAAAGACGTAAACGTGATTCCCGGGATGCCTGCGGCGGGTCAAGAAACCGGACCGCTCGAGAGCGGCG
>NZ_BCTX01000124.1 GCF_001590985.1 Novosphingobium naphthalenivorans NBRC 102051 | reverse complement strand
CCAATAGTCGAGCCCAGCTGACCAGCGCTTTTCCTCATTCTCCTGGAAGCCGGAGAAGCCATTGACGCGAAGCTGACTGTAGCGGACGACGGGCTCAATCTTCGCGACGATCGGATTGTCGGAAATCCCGGCGAGCCGATAGGCTGCCTGAACATACCAGTTGTTCCATGTCGTCCTGGGAATGTCGGTTGGCAGGAGATCACCCGGGGTCAAGGCACTGGTGATCGCATCAAGGCGCGAATGGATATATTCACCGCGGATATCCCAATAGCCCTTCGTGAATGCGAAATCACCGCCGATCAGCGCATAGTCTGCTTGCGAAACCGTGCCGGACACGGCCTGCATTCCTTTGATCCGTGCATGCATGCCAGACAGGCCGAGTTCGAGATGGGGTATGGGAAAGATGCTCACACGCCCGCCGAAGGCCTTGTCGGAATTGTCGTCACCGCCGAAACCTTTGAGAACCGGTCCAGCATCGCCCATGCGCGGCCCGTTGCCGACGAAGGCGGCATAGGTCGCCTTCATGGAACCTACCGGAAAACCGCCGCGAACCATGATGCCGATATCGGACAAGGGCTCATCACCGCCGTCTTCGACGAAACCGACCGGCCGCGTTGGCAGCTTGTTGATCCAGGGCGTGTGCAATGATTGCTGGAACTGGCCAACGGGCGTCAGAAACTTGCCGGCGGTGACCGTGAGCCATTTGTTCACCAGGAAGTCCAACTGGGCATATTCGAGGGAGGTGTCGGTTTGACCGTCCGACGTCGAAGACACTTCCATATGTCCCTCGAACAATAGCCTGTCCCCATAGCTTGCTAGGAAGATCGGCAGGAATTTGGCTCCCCCGAATGAGCTGTGCGAACCGGGGGCGTCGTTCGCCGAAAAATCAGCGACCACCGAGCCGGTGAGTTGAAACTGAATCAGCGAATTGTCGTCAGGCGGCGTACGATTGACCGCAGCAACCCTCGTCACGTCACTTTGCGTCTGATTTGCCGTGCTCTGGGCCTGCGAGGCATCGCTTTCCGCCTTCGCTGTCCTGCTTTCGAGTTGGGCAAGTTGGGCCTTGAGAGCTTGCAGTTCCTGCTCGGCTTGCGCCGCTTGCCTGACTTGCGCTTCCAGCGCTTCCACGCGCTTTTCCAGATCGGTAATCGAGGGTTGGGTCTGGGCAATCGCCGGTATTGGCCCGATCAGCACGAATCCTGCCAAGGGTATGGCAATGAACCTGGAAAGCTTCGCGCTCCGGCTCTCCCCGTCATCCAGATTCCTGTGCCGGGCAAGCCGGTTGGTGTCAATTCCGTCCGATCTGGTGCACATGTTGTTCCCTGTGGGGTCTGGTCTGGGTTAGCCTCGCGATCGAAGCTCAACTCAGTTTGGGAATCTCATGCCGAGGCCAAGCGGTCCTTGATCTAGGTTAGAGAATTTGGCTACCCCCTCACGAAGCGCGAAATTGAACAAGTATCAATCGGACAGCCGCGCATAGAGACCGTCCGGACCGGGCATAGCGATCACTTCGCGACGCCAATCACGGATCTGGTTTAAGCCAGGATAAAGTGCAAGCTTGGGGTCGTTGAAAAAGCCCCGTTATCGTCGATCTGCGGCGGATGGCCTGCCAATGTCACGAGTTTTGCGACTGGACCGCACGATCAAGCGATACCGAAGCTGTTCAGCAATTTCCGGCGCGTATGGGTGTTCAAAACCACGTAAATCAGCGCAATCAGGGCGGCTGCGAGCCGCTTGAGGTTAATCGCGGTGGCGGTGAGGAATGCCTGGATGCGCATGTTATCGAGGCCGCGCCGCACGGCACGCGCAAGACCATGCCAGGTTTTGGCTTCGCCATGGACGCCTTCGACCCGCCAACGGTTACGCTGATAGAGCCGTTCTTCTCGCTCACCCCACCGTAACCGTTTACGCCGCGCCCGTAGCAATGATGGGTGATTGACATTGAACACGACCACACGGCCATAACGTGACGGGCTGACACAGCGGGTTTTGAGCGGACATGCCGCGCAATCTTTGGCATTGGCATGAAAATGCTGAAACGCTCCGCGCTGAAGCTTGCCCCTGGGGTGCAGGATCTTGCCTCTCGGGCAGCGAGCGATGTTGTGACGCGCATCGAACTTGAAGCGACGGGTGGGAATGACCTTGCCCGGCGGCGGCTCGGCCTTGGCCGGAACCACACCTTCGATCTCGCGATCCTCAAGCGCGCGGAAGACTTTGGCATAGGCATAACCGGCATCCATTGTGGCAACCGCCATCGCCGCGCCGGTCGTTGCGGCGATGGCATCAAGCCGTGCGGCCACAGCCATACCCTCGTTCTCCTCACCGGTCGCAACCTCGACATCGACGATGACGCCGGCGGCATCGTCCACGGCGGTGTGCTGTTTGTAGGCCGGCTCAAGTCGGCGGTTGCGGCCGTTGGTCGCCATGGTCGCGTCGGGATCGGTGACGCAAACCTTCTTTGACCTGCCCTTCTTGCGATCGTCGAAAAGCGTTTCGTCGTTCGCCTCGGTGACCGCCTCGACATGTCGAACAGCCAGCGAGTCCCAGCTGACATGGGCTCGGATCAGCGAGGCGTCGATATGGACGACTTCCCCGGTCGCGATCCTGGCCGCGACGCAGGCCTGAACCGTGCGCTCGAATATCAGGCGGAAACGCTCTGCCCCCCAGCGTTGACGAATGCGCGTCAGCGAAGAATGATCGGGCAACGGCTCATGTAGCGCGAAACCGCAAAACCAGCGGATCGCCAGGTTCACCTGCGCCTCGCGCATCAGCCGGCGGTCATGCACGATACCAAGCAGGAACCCGGCGAGCATCAGCCGGACCGCAACCTCGGGATCGATACCGGGACGGCCATTGTCAGCGCAGTAAAGGTCGCTGACCTCGTCGCGCAGCCATCTCAGATCGAGAACCCGGTCCACCCGCGCCAGGACATGATCGTCCGGGATCAGCTGACGAAGCGACCCCGTAATGAAAAGCTCAAGCTGACCCCGCTCCTTGCGACCAAGCATGATGCCATCTCCCACTGCCTCGACACAGTGATGAGGTGGACGGCCCCCGACCCAACGGCATCGATTCGTGCCAGGATGATGCTGTCAGCGACCATCAACGGGAAGGAGCCGTCCGCATGCAGATTACCACGATTGGCCTCGACATCGCCAAGAACGTTTTCCAGCTTCACGGGGTCGATGACGCCGGGCAGCCGGTATTGCGCCGGAAGGTTCGGCGGGATCAGCTGCTGGCGGTGCTTGGCGGCTTTGAGCCGTGCCTGATTGGCATTGAGGCGTGCGCGACTGCACATTACTGGGCGCGACAGCTTCAAAGCCTGGGCCATGAGGTGAAGCTGATGCCGCCCGCTTATGTGAAGGCCTATGTAAAATTATGCGAAGGTGCGCATAACTTCACTAATCACGAGGTGCCCATAATGCGGAGGAGCGCTGCCTGATTGGCGGATTTCCGCCGTTTCTGTCCATGTTTCCTCCGCATTATCTTAGAGCGTGTCCAGCCAGGCGAGCACACTTGCATCGCGCTTCCACGATGGCTGGCCGCCGCGCATGTTCGGAACGGCAACCTTCTCCAGTGCCTTTCGCTTTGTTTCCAGATTGGCCCGGGCATAGTGGTTGGTCGTATCAAGGCTCACATGACCGAGCCAGCTTCGGATCACTGTAACGTCGACGCCCGCTGAGATGAGATGCACGGCGGTGGCATGTCGGAAGGCGTGGGGCGTAACATGCTTAGCCCGCAGTGATGGCACGGTTATGGCCGCTGCCTTCACGTAGGCGGCGAGCTTGAAGCGGACCCCTGAGGCGCTGAGCGGCTCCCCATAGCGGTTGACGAACAGTCTCTGGTCCGGCGCCCGTGGTTGCCGTTCAAGCAGCTTCTTCAGCAACATGGCTGTTTCCGGCCAGAGCGGGCAGATACGTTCCTTCCGCCCCTTGCCGATTAGGCGCACGCAGTTCGGGCTTTCGAACCGGATCGCTTCGGGGCACAGGTCGAGCGATTCCTGTATTCGTGCGCCGCTGTTGTAGAGGAACGAGAGCAGCGCATGATCGCGCATGCCCTCAACGGTCGAACGGTCTGGCTGAGCGAGGATCGCCGTCACTTCCGCCGGATCCAGATAGCTCGGTTCCGCCAGCGGAGCCCGCTTGATCGGGATATGGAGGATTTCGACGCATTGCGCGATCGACGCGGGATCCTTGGTGGCCACGAAGTGGAAGAAGCTCCGGATCGCGGCAAGCCGGCAGTTGCGCGTGCCGATCGTACCGCCGCGCTCGTGTTCGGCGTGACCGAGGAACGCGGCAACCTCGCTGGCGGCCAGATCGGCCAGCGTGATCGTAGCCACCTTCTTTCCAGCACGCTGCGCGATGAACCGCAGTAACAGACGCCAGGTGTCACGGTATGATCGAACCGTATGGATGGACGCGTTACGCTGCTCGACCAGCCATTCGTAGAAGAACGCGCGCAGCAGGTTCGGGAACGGGTCGGCCTTGCTCATGGCTGCGCCTCCTGTCCCAGGCTGAGGCATTGTGCGCCAACTGCCCGGAACCGCTCATTTGCGTAATGCAGCAACTCCTGCGTCACGGTGATGTAGACCAGGGTAGAGTTGATATCCCGATGGCCGAGATAGGTCGCGAGGAACGGCAGGCGATCCTGCGGATTGGTGCCCGTTCGGTACCATTCGAGGATTCTATTCACGACCATCGAGTGACGCAGGTCATGCACGCGCGGGCCTGCTTTTCCTTGCGATGGTTTCAACCCGGCGCGGCGTATGACGTCGGAGAGCAGCCACGTGATCATTTCCGGCGTGTAATGGCCATCGCCGCGCTCGTGCCAGAACAGACCGGAACGCGCGTCCTGTGATGCACCGGCCCGCTGCCGCGCATCGACGTAGGCCCGAAGCTCCACTAAAACGCTGTCGGGTAGCGGCAAAATGCGGGTCTTGAAGAACTTCGTCTGCCGGATGGTGATGGTACCCGACTGCAGGTCGACGTCACCAAGATCGAGACGGGCAAGCTCGCCGCGCCGCAAGCCCGCGCAATAGGCGAGGAGCAGCATGGTGTACATGCTTTGCGGGCGAAGTGGTGCCCGCGGCGACGGGTAGTTTCGTGCGACATCGAGCATCCGCCGCACGTCGGCAGGCGAGTAGATATGGGGCTTTCGCCATTGTTTCGCGGCCTCCTTCCTCGGTCTTGGATCCGGTCGCCGCATAGGTATCGACGGGTCGCGGTGACGAAGGATTTTCGCGAACACGCGTTGGAGCTTTTCACATTCCTCCACGTGGTGCCTCGTGACATTCGTTGCCGCCCATCGATCGATCATGGCGCTAAACGGTTCGGCTTCCGGTCCCGGATGCAACTGCAGGAACCGGTCGAACCGCAGGAGCAACAGGGGCTGCGATGTGTATTTGTATCCTCTGCGCCGCATCATCGCGACATGCTCGACCATCATTTCGCCCAGCACGCTGCCGAACGGTCTGGGCTGGCGCAGTTCGGCAAGAGCCTGATCCGGATCTCGCGACGCCAAGGCCTGCCAGATCGGCATACACTGCTTGATACTGCATTCATCGCGCAGGTCGGCGACGGGATTGCATTGGAGCGCGCCGATTTCCACCAGGCGTTCGAGGAACCGATCAACGATGCGGGTGCGGTGCAAGAGCGTGGCCGACGCTCGGCGCACGGCCGATTCTCGAAGCCAGACCAGCAGCACCTCCTGATCGAGCACGTGGTAACGTTCGGCGACATCCTGGAAGCCGTGCAAGACCTGGGCGTAGCCGGTTCGGCTTTTCGTGCTGTGCAGATCAAGGCTCGCAACAAAGCGGTCAATGATCGCGCGGTCGGGATCGGGCCAGCGGGCGCTCATGGCAGCAACTCCATTCCCGGCACGTCGAGCGCAATGGCCCTGAGGTCTTCGGTCGCAAGCTTGAGGTAGGGCGCTGTCGATCCTGTCGAACGGTGTCCGAGCAGGTCTCCGATGACCTTTTGAGGAACAGCGGCCCGCAGCATTTCGACCGCGCGTGCATGACGGAAGATATGGGGGCCACACTTACCAGGCGGTTGGACGCCAGCGTCACGGAGCCGCCGGCGAACCGCACTGTAGAGCTTGTCGAGCATGCGATAGGGCGCACGCGTGCGGATGAAGATTTCCCTGGTGTCGGTCTCGGGACGCCCAGAACGCAGATAGGCAAGTACCGCTTCGCCGACCGGCGCAAGCAGAGGCAGCAATGTGCTGGCTCGCGTCTTGTTGTGACGAACGTGGATGGTTTCCGTTCGCCAGTCGATGTCCTCGATCCGGAGATGGCGGATCTCGCCTGACCGCAATCCATAAATCGCAAGGAGTTGCAGGATTGCATGGTCCCGCAACCCTGCCGGTGTTTTGTCCCTCTTGGCACTCTCCAGCACGGCGATGATCTGTCCGCGGTCGAGGACCGAAGGTACTCCTTCATATGCATATAGCATTGGCGCTATCACGTGCCCCGACAGGTCCGTCGCGACGCGACCTGTGATGTGGAGGTAGCGTAGCAGTGAGCGAAGCCGTTCCGCCACGGACTTCAGCGAGCAGCGCGTCAGTTTCGGCGCGCGCAAATCCATATAACGGTCAACGTCAGTGACGCTCAGACCCGCCAAGCCGTCGATTCCGTGATCGAACTGCCAGGCAAGGAAGTTCCGGGCCTCCCATATTAACGCTGCGATGCTCGCGCGAGCCAACCCACGCTCCTCACGCAGCCAGATTTCGTATTCGGCGCAGATTGAAAATCGGACCTCATCGGCCGCGCAAGTAGGCTCGATAGCTGGTGGCCATTGGCCGTGAACAAGCCGGAGCAGCGCGTGAATGCCGGAGCGTGGAACCTCGTGCCAGCGCGCGCTGGGGCGTCGACCACGCTGCTTTTCGAACAGAGCGATCACGTGCCGCAGATATCGCTCAACCTGCACGTCAGTCGCGTTCGAGACCGGGATGCCCCGCTGTTCCAGATCATCGAGAAATCCCGATGCGTAGGTGCAGTAGTTCCTCACCACGACCGGGCTGTATCGTTGGCTGACAAGCGAGAAATTGAGCGCAGCGATGAGTTCGTGACGGTTATCCGGCATTGGCGGCTCCTCTGTTGGTCGATTGACCCGCAGAGGTTCGGCACGGAATAATGCAAAGCAACCGGTCCCTAAGACGGCGGAAATCTGCCAATCAGGCAGCGCTCCTCCGCATTATGGGCACCTCGTGATTAGTGAAGCGGAACAAGAACGACGCGGCCGATGCCGAAGCGATCTGCGAAGCGGTGAGGCGACCGACGATGCGCTTCGTTGCGATCAAGTCGGCGGATGCCCAGAGCGTGCTCATGTTACATCGTGCGCGCCACCTGCTGGTCCGGCAGCGGACCGCCCAGGTCAGTGCGCTACGCGCGCACCTGGCCGAGTACGGGATCGTGGCGCCTAAAGGCTGCGCTCATGTCCGCGGACTCATCGACACTCTCAAAGCGGGCGACGCAGCGATACCAGAACTGGCGCGGCAAACGCTGCTGCTGATCGCCGGCATGATCGATGGATTGAGCCAACAGATACGTCAGATCGAGATCGAACTGATGGCCTGGCATCGCGCCACCGCCGCGTGCCAGCGCCTGGAGACGATTCCCGGTATCGGCTTCATCACCGCCACCGCGCTCGTTGCGACCGTCAGCGACGCCAGCATCTTTCGGTCGGGTCGCCAGTTCGCCGCTTGGCTGGGGCTCGTGCCAAAGCAACATTCTTCTGGCGGCAAGGAGCGGATGGGCGCGATATCGAAAATGGGAGATCGCTATCTGCGCCATCTCCTCGTCGTCGGTGCAACCGCCGTCGTCCGCTACACCCGCCGCAAGGCAACGACCATCAGCATCTGGGCAAATCAACTGCTCGAGCGAAAGCCAGCGAGACTGGTGACAGTCGCGGTCGCCAACAAGATGGCGCGGATCGCCTGGGCGGTCATGGTGCGGAACGAAAATTATCGCGCAGGGCCGAAGATCGCCTGAACGCGTAAACCAGTTTGGGCAGGAGAGAACGACACGCGTGATGCTTATCCGGGGCTTGCCGGGGATGGGAACAACCTGAGTGATTCACCGCGCATCATAGCGCGCCACAGTGATGAGGATCCTGTCCACCGACACCATCATGGCCAGCGGCCTTTTGCGCCGCGCGAATAGGCCGGACACATGAATGAACCTGACCCGGCTCAGATCAACGCGTCAATTTTCCCCTTGCCCAACAGGGGTCGTCCACACATGAATCAGAACGGTGCGACTTTTTCAACGACCCCAAGCTTGCACCTGATGCCACGCGCCCCGACTGCACGGAAGATCGCCGACCCGGACCCATTCTTCTCGCTGTGGATCAAGAGTAGTTCAAGGCGATCAGTTCGTGTCCTGTCCGGCTTGAAATCGTCGGGCGACTTCCGGCTTCGGTCGGTTCGCAAACTTTCCGGTCGCTCCTGCTGAACGCCGATCGGAGTCATGACGTTGGGCAGTCTTGGAGTTCAATCTCCATCAAAGATTTCTCCAGGGCGGCGCCCTAGCTTGCGCGACCGTGGGCAACGACAGGCCTCACGAACAACTCGGGAAAGGAACGTATTATGACAGCCGATTCGATTGCCCTGACAGGCAACTCTATCGTCTGGATCGTGGGTATTGCCATCGTCGCAGTGTATTTGGCGAGCGCGATTCGTATCCTGCGCGAATATGAGCGAGCTGTGGTCTTTACCCTCGGCCGCTTCGCCGGCGTCAAAGGCCCAGGACTAATTATCGTCTTTCCATTTCTACAGACGTTGGCTCGCGTCGACCTGCGTACGATCGTCCTAGATGTGCCAACCCAGGACCTTATTTCGCGTGACAATGTCTCAATTCACGTCAATGCCGTTATCTATTTCCATGTGGTCGACGCGGAGCGCGCCATCATCCAGGTGGAGCAGTATATCTACGCTATGAGCCAACTCGCGCAGACCACGCTGCGCTCTGTCCTTGGCAAGCACGATCTTGATGAGATGCTCGCTGAGCGCGACAAGCTGAACACGGACATCCGGGCAATACTCGATGGCCAGACCGATGCCTGGGGCATCAAGGTTTCGAATGTCGAGATCAAGCACGTCGACATCGACGAATCGATGGTTCGTGCGATCGCGC
>NZ_BCTX01000123.1 GCF_001590985.1 Novosphingobium naphthalenivorans NBRC 102051 | reverse complement strand
GCATTAGGTCTGCATTGACCTGTCTTATTGGCTCCGCAAAGCCCGTATTTCCGCCATCTCCAGTCCTCCTCCCCTTCCAAGACGCCCGATTAGGGCGTGACCGCCTTCAGGCAGCGGAGGGATCGGGCGCTTCGGCGTTGGTGCGGATGGGGACGGACCGGCGTATCCGATCGAGTTCCTGCACAAGTTGCGCGTTACGGCGTTCGAGCCGCTCCGCGCGCTGCTCGGATTCGACAGCGCGTTTCAGCAGGCTGGCATTATGTGTCGCGAGGGCGATGTTCGTGGCTATCGCGTCATGAAGAGTGGCGCGTGTGCGATCGGCCTCGCCGGCGGCCGTTTCAGTGGCGCCCTCACGTTGCGATTGAAGCTTGCGCAGGGCGTCGAGAACGTCGGCATGGTGCGTATAGATGATGTTGCGGCCGACCCCGGCTACTCGTGCGAGACCGGCGACCGTTGGCGCGGCGGATGGGTCTTTGGCGAGGACGCCAAGAGCTTCGCGCAGGCGTGCATTGGTGTTCGCCCGGCGACGGGCCTGCGGGGTGGATGGGTCAGATTCAGACGTCACCGGCATTTCCTTCGTCGAGCTGGTCGAGGATACGGCGAGATTCCTGGATGCGGGCTTCGGCAAGTGCTCGGCTCTCGCGATCGAGGTCATCGCGCTGGATCAATGCGGTATTCCGTTCAAGGCGCACTTCCCAGACCGGCCTATGCCGCTCGGTCACGGCGAAGTTGGCGCAAGTCGAGCAGGTGCTTTGTGTGCGAAGCACCGGGTTCGGCTCGCGCTCGCCGCCGAGGCAAGCGGAGGTCTCCCGGCGGTAGAGGCAGTAGCCCCAGTCGCACACGCCGAGGCGCATATCCGTTTCGGCGAGGATCTCGGTGATATAGCCATCGACGTCGCCCGACCGCGTGCGCCCGCGGAACGGCGATCGCTCGGAGAGCATGACGCCCGCCTTCCCGGCGACGTTCGGCGCCAGGAGCAGGTCTTCCAGCGCCTTGCGGCTTTCTTCGGCGGCCTGGTCGTCGATCAACTCGGCAAGCTCGAAGTCTGTGCCCACATAGGCCCGGTCGGTCATCGCGCGGTGGACATGGCCGAGATGGCGTTGCAGCGCCGTCAGGCCGGTGCGGTCGCGCCGACCGATGAACCGCGAGAACGTCTTGCGGCCCTGATAGGTGGTCAGGTGCCAGGTGCCGCCTTGGTGTTCCGGCAAGCCAAGGAACGGCATAAGTCGCTCGTTCAAGCGGATATTGACCATGGGTGATCGCAGTCGGGCGACGGGCATCATCGTCGGAAGCGGCGAGCGTCCCCGGCCGAGCTGGTGAAGCCAGAGGTTCCTCTTCCCGCTAAGTTCGCGAAGCGGAGCGGAGAGACGTTCGAGGATGTGGATCGCCCGCTGGACCGGCTCGGGCGCGAGCCAGCGATGGATGTCCCCATGTTCCGTCAGCGACGTCTTCGTGATGGTGCCGACCAGATAGACGTGTTCCTCGCCGTCTCCATCGGCCGCGCGCCGTTCGAGGCAATCCTCCTCAAGCCTGAGTATTTCGGAGGCTCTCGCGCCAACGAGATAGGCGATGACTACGAAGCAGGCGTCGCCAAGGCGATCGAGCATGAACGTCAGGCGGCGCAGCGGCCATTCCGGATTCGGATACAGATCCGCGTAGGGGCATGGCTCAGCCAACATGGCGCGTCTGATATGCCAGTGGAGCCTTCGCCCCTGATGCTGTGGTCGGAACTGCTCATACAGATCTTCGAGACGGTCGCGCAGCGCGAGTATCTGGTCCGCTGGGTCACCGAGCAGTTCTATAGCGCCGCTGATGAGAGGCACGGCGATCTCGTCGGGCGTATAGGGATGGCCGCCATAAGGTTTCCAGTGCCGCTTCCCAACCGAACCGGCGCGAGGCGGCGCCATCAGCGGCGCGTCGTCCAGCTTGTCGCGCTGCATGTGGAACGTGCGGATCGTGCCGAGATAGCCTTCGGCGGTGCTGAGGGAGAGCCGTGAAGCGTTCCTGCCGGGACGAGCGCGCAACATGGCCACGAACCGGTCGACGGCGTCTTGATCGAGATCCTTGAAGCATCGGACGTTCTCGACTGCCATCCATCGAACGAGGAAGCGGATGTGGCTGAAGTGGCCGTCGACCGTTTCCTTGCGAAGTGGCATCCGCCCTTCGGGCGGATCGGCCCGCAGCGAGAGCAGGAACAGTTCGGCGGCGTGCCGGAGCGGCGTCCACTGATCGTCTCCGAACCGGCTCCCGTCCGGCATTTCGAAGCCCCAGTTGAACGTCGTGGCGGCGGGGACGCCTTCGTTTCCGAGCAATGGCGCCGGAAGCTGGGTAGGCGTGGATTTCGGGACGGAGGCCATGAGGCTATTCCAGGTCCGGCAGCGGCGGCAAGGCGGGTATGAGCAGTTCCGCGTCCGGCATCATTTCGCGCGGGAACGCCGGCAGCAGGTCTTGTGTCAGCACCCGAAGGCTGGGCGCATAGAAGAGGCTGAACCGGATCGGGTCGATGCGTTCCCGCGCCGCTTGAAGATGCCTGGTGGCTTGGACGATGCGCGCCAGATGATCCGGGTCGATCGGGACGATCAGGCCCGGACAGGCAAGGCAGCCTCCCAGTTTCGGGCACACGCGGCCAGGCCGTGCGTGCCCGCCGTCGATCGGACAAAGGCAGTCGTGACCGAACAGCGCCGTCACCCGGACGCTGGTATCCGGCCCTTGATGTTGTGAGTCATGGGAGGGCGTCTCGCCGGTGACCCATGTGATCATCAGCGACTGGAGCCGGGCGATCGTATCGCGTTCGAGGCGGCGGACGGCCTCGCCATCGACGTAGATATCGGTGGTTGCGACATTCGCATGATTGAGGACCGCCTTGGCCGCCATGATATCGCCCTGTGACGCTGTGTAATGGGCGCTTGCCATGCTGCTGCGGAACAGCTTGGGCGAGAAGTCTGGAAGCAGGGAAAGAGACTTGCCGGGATGCGCGGCGTTCCAGGAGGCGATCGCGTCATTGTGCCGCTCGTAGAAGCGCAACATTGCCGATCGCAACGTGGCCTGCACGATATGACCGGCGTGATGCTCGCGCTCGAGGCGTCCTGTCGTCATGAGGAAGCGGTGCAGGAACAGCCGGTCGCGCTTGGACGGCTCCACATGCGGCAGCAGAGGCGCCGTCATCGCAAGGAGCTTTTCGATCAGGCGCGACGCCGCATAGGGTCGGCGATTGTCGAACGAGCGCCGTTGCATGCGCTTCACCTTACTGCCGGCGCGGGGTTTCACCCACTCGACCATGACGCGATGCCGCTCGAGCGGATGCGGCACGAGGCAGTCCCGCTTGATCTGGCGCAGCGGACCGGTATTGGCCGCCGTCTGGATTAGTAGCACGATATAGAACGCAACCAGCGTGTCGGTCGTGAGGTGGAGATAACCCTCGAGCTCGCGGAACCCGCCTACCTCGGCGATCCTCTGCCGATCGGGCTTGTTAAGGTCCAAGCCTCGGTCGCTCGGCAGGATACCGTGGCCAAGGCGGTGGAGCTTCCAGATCCAGCGATCCCGTTCGGCGGTCCGGCCGCCATGAAGGAGCACATTCGGAAGACCAACGATAGCTTGCCCGTGCTGGAACTTGTCCCACGCAGTGTCGATCTCGGCATAGCAGACTGCCAGCAGGGCGCGCATTGCGGCAGGTGTCAGCCGATCTTGCGGTAGCCGCTGGACGCCGGCGAGCGGGATCGCATTGTTGGGAACGGCGAAGCCCGGTGCGAACAAGCCTGGATTGTCCGCGATCGCGCGCTTGAGGACCGGCCGGATCATACCGAGCTGACCGGATTGTGAGCGGACGCCGCGCCTGCGCCCGTTGGTGGGCATCGCCAGCCAGGTGATGAACCGGCGGATCGTTGCCGTGTCGAGGTCTGCCGCGCGCCTGACACGCGCGTCTTCGCGCAGGAACCTCCCAAACACGCGCAGCGCGAACCAGTGCGCGGTGCGGGTCGCAGCGCTGGATGCCACATCATGATCGCGGAAAGCCCGGGCGATGGCGGCGCTGATATCGTCCGGCATTCCGAACAGCGCCGGGTTGAAGCTTTGGACGATCTTACCCCATTCGTCGCGGAACTGGATTTCGGCGACCTGCGCCGGATGGTTAGCCGGTGCCGGATCGAGTCTTAGCGTCCGATCGAGGCGGCCCCTAGCCATCGGCGGGGATCAGCTCGCCATAAAGATAGGCGAGGCTTTCGCTCAGATCGCGCTCGTGCAGTTCGACGCAGCGCAGATAAATCGCGGTGGTTGTGATCGAAGCATGGCCCAGCAGCACCTGCACGACCTTGAGCGGGTTGAGATCGGGATTGGTGCGGGCCTGGATCTGAAGGCGGGCCAGCATCGCCATCGCGAAGGTGTGCCGCAGCCAATGCAGCGTGCCCTGAAGTCCCGCGGCCGCGAACGCTTCCGCGAGCTGCGCCGTCAGGAGCTTTCGCGTCATGGCGCGGCCATGCTCGTTCAGCAGGAGATTGGGCGGCGCGCGATAGCCCCGGTCGGAACGGCGGATACGGCGGACGATCCGGGCGCGATACTCGCCCGCATACCAGTGGGTATGATCGAGCAGCCGAAGCGGCGGATAGACCGTCCTTGGCCGGTCGCCCTTGGTGATATGGAGCGGCACGCCGACAAGTGGATCGCTGTCGAGGTCGAGTGGCCAGCTATCTGGGATCTGGTCGACGGCGAGCGCGCAAAGCTCCTTGCGACGCAGACCCGCCCCAAGCGCCCATTGCGCGGCAAGTCGGGCGGTAGGCCTTAGATGCGCGAACAGCCGTGCCAGTTCGTCGGCGCGCAGCGGTCGCGGCAGTTTTTCGGGGCGTGAGACGATCAGCTCGTTGACCTGGCGCCGCTGCAAGCCCGGGCGATAGGCGCCGTCGAGCATCAGCGTCATCTTCTCGGTCAACCGGAACGGGCAGTAGTCGATCAGCCCCTTATCGAGCGCCCAGCCATAGAAGCGGCAGACGGTCGAGACACGCGCATTGATCGTGGTCCGGGCATAGGGCCGCCCGGTATGGGTGCTGGGATTCTCCAGCATCCGGTTGCGATAGGCGGCGATGACGCGTTCGTCGGCTTCGCGCCATTCGATCCCCGATTGTTCGAGCGAGTCGAACCAGTCGTGGAGATGCTCGCCGTAGGTCCGCACGGTTTCGGAGGCGTGGGCACGGCCGCTTAGCTCCGCGTGCTCCACGAGCCAGACGAAGGCCGGCTCGATGATCGCCATGTCGGCGTCGAACAGAATCGGGAAGCCAGCGGGGACATTGGGCACGCCAGAGGCAGCCCGAATTACTGATACCACGGGCCATCTCCCTCGCCCGCACAGGTGCGATTTCGAAAGTAGCGCAACATGCTCGATTTGGCCGATGCATTTCGATGGAATGGGCGCTTTCCTCGCCATGCCGAAAGGTGTCGCTGCGACCAGCCTACCCCAAGCACTCACGGTGCCTGCTGACACCTGGCGCCCGCCTTGATATGAGCGAACGATGATCGAGGGGGGAAGCGGTGGCGCGTCGGGTATTCTTTAGCTTTCACTATGACCGTGACGTTCGACGGGTCGTGCAAGTCCGCAATTCCTGGGTGGTTCGTCCAGGTGGCGAAGCGCAGCCTTTCTATGACAAGGCAGAGTTCGAAGAGGCAAAAAGACGCGCGGGCGGCATAGAAAAATGGATCGAGGAGCAGCTCAAAGGCACGTCCGTGACTGTGGTGCTGTTCGGCGCAGAGACGTATGATCGCGAATGGGTCCGGCACGAGATCAAGAGAAGCTACGAGCTTGGGAAAGGCCTATTGGCCATCGACATCCATAGCGTAAAAGATCCGCAGCTTGGAACTGATCGACAGGGGTCCAACCCTCTCAGTTATTTCACAGTAAAGCAGAATGGCCGAGATATTCCGCTGTCGAACCTATACGGGACATATGATTGGGTCCGGGATAACGGCTATGCCAACATGCCGGCTTGGATCGAAACCGCGGCAAAAGCGGCCGGTCGCTGACACCAATGAGTATCTATGAACTGGCCATACTTGGTACCGCAACGCCAGAGGAGCGCGCAACACTGACAGCGACGCTCACTGATATCGTTTCCGACTTCGGATTGACGTTGGGGGACGATGTAGTTGTGCATAATGCGGAAACGCTGGGTGAGCGGCACAAGCCAGCAGCATTCGCATGTGCGTATTTTGGAGGAAATGCCCAGCAAGATCTCGAAGCGGCCCAAGACCTGATCCGGGCCAGTGCGCCCATCATTCCAACGATTGCCGCTGGCGCAGACTTCAATGCTCACATCCCCCCGCTTCTCCAGCCCATAAATGGGCTAACGCGGCGCGCTGACGATCCAAATATGACTGAACTCGCTTCAGCAATGCTGGAATGCGTGGGTTTACTTCGTCGACAGCGACGGGTTTTTGTGAGCTATCGGCGCGTGGAATCCCGAGCAGCAGCGTTGCAACTTCACGATCTCCTTGCGTCCCGCGGATTCGACGTATTCTTGGACACGCACGACATTAGGCCCGGCGATCCGTTCCAGGATGTGCTTTGGCATAGGCTCGTCGATTCTGATGTTATGGTTATGCTCGACACGCCTACCTATTTCGATAGCCGCTGGACTCGACAGGAAATAGGAAGAGCACGCGCGAAAGAGATCCAGGTCCTTCGTGTAATTTGGCCTGAGCACACGCCAAACAAGCTGACCGATCTCGCAGAGACTATATATCTTGATCCGGAGGAACTCGAAGGGCCGGATGGTCCAATAGTAGCCAAAACGGCGGATACAATCGTCCTGGAGGTCGAGCGGCTACGAAGCCGCAGCATCGCATCTCGATATATGTCGATTACCGGCAAACTGCGCGCTGACGTCGAGAAAATTGGTGCGTCAGTGGAAGGCGTCGGCGCTCATCGGGCCGTCGCCGTGCGGTTGCTGGACGGCGAAAAGATCTGGGCATATCCGATCGTCGGAATCCCCACGGCTGAAATTTTGAACGATGTGGCCGATAAGGCGCGACGAGCGGAACAGCAGGAGATACCGGTACTGGTCTACGATCATATCGGCATCCGTGATGCATGGAATGCTCATCTCCGATGGCTTGGGGAGCATATTCGCGCGGTCCGCACGATTAAAGTTTCCGAAGCCGGATGGGCTCTTGCGGCATGGGAGAACTGACCATGACTGAGGCCATTTTTCTTTCGGCAGGCGTGCCGGATCCGAAGCGAGGCCCACAATATGCGGCGACCGCTGACAGTGTCGCGATTACAGCCGCAGTCTCCGCTTTGGTGCACGTCACGCTAGGACGCAGGCTGCTTGTTTGGGGTGGTCAACCCGCAATAACACCAATGATCTGGGTGGTCTCGCAAGACATAGGAATAAATTACGGACACTGGGTCCGGCTCTACCAGTCTCGCCATTTCAAGGACGAGTATCCCGAGGACAATGAACGATTCAACAATGTGGTTTATACGGACGAGATTGAGAAGGATCGGGAGAAGAGCTTGCTGGCCATGCGTGAGCGCATGTTTTCCGAACACAAGTTCAAAGCGGCAGTTTTCATCGGGGGTATGGGCGGGATTGTACAGGAATATGAAATGTTTCGACGCCTGCAACCGGACGCTACAGTGATTCCAGTAGTCTCCACGGGCGGCGCGACGCTTGAAGTTGGGGCGCAGGTTGAACCTCTATCGCCCGACCTAGTGGAAGACCGGGACTACGTTGCGTTATTTCACCGCCACCTTGACGTTTCCGTCCGAGAGGAGCGCTTCGAAAGTCCAACTCTCCAACCGGATGTCGTTGAGAAGCGATTTTGGCAACCCCCTGCCACTGCTTAAACGGAACGGGAACTCGTTATTCACCAGAGAGCCACTCGCTAAGCTCTGTAGCTGTGTTCCTTTTCTCGTCGAGGACCATCCAGACGCGCTTTTGATGACCCTGTAGATCCCCCCAGACGATGCGTCGGTATAATCCCAGATACTCCCACGACGCCCACGCTTGCTCATGCGAGCTGTCGGATGCCGGGAACAGCGCGATCTTCGTCAGCCCTTTATAACCATCGGCCACGCCCAACTCCCAGGGCACCCAACGGCTGTCCTTGCTATTCTTGCTTGCAAGAAGGACAAAGCGCTTGGTCTGGCGAATACGGCTCTTTAACAGCCCCGCCGTTTCCTCCGTCGTGTATGGGGGCATTTCCGGGTCGATTTCATCGACATAGACCCTGGCTCCGTGCCCTTCCAACACACGAATAGCGCCAACGACCAGATCATCATCCTTGCTTGAGTGCGAAAGGAATGTGGTGCCTGAGAGGCTACGGGAAGCAGCAGATTTTCTGAGGCTGGCCTGTTCGCTAACATTTAACTTATCAGCGAAATTCCGAAGCTCGGATTTTGTAATGTATTCGATCATAATCGACACTCTATTATCGGATATAGACCGAACTCACGGAGCCATCTCAGTTCTTTGAGCGGATCGCTATCGCGTCCTCAATCCAGCTCTCGATTCCGTTCTTGATCGAATCATAGACTGCCTTGCTATCTGTGCCGGAAGGGGTGACCAGCTTCGCTATAGACGATAGCTTTTTCCCGGTATTTCCATAGCCCACTTCGTCAAACGGATTGCTACCAGCCGTGCACGAATTCCCGTCGTGGCCGAGAAGTTTGTTTATCCGAATACCGACCACTCCTTTGCCGGCATCCCAGCCTTTAACGATCTCGCGGATTACCCAAGGCCGGTTTGCTGTTTCAGAGCCGACAAGCACCACCACACAGCTCTTGCCGTACATGTTGTCATCGATCCAATTTTCGATCGAGGCCTTGCCCTTCCGCTTGACCTCTTCCCACGCATTCGCGGTGCAAAGAGACTGCCCTTCAAGAGCACCGATGTTACGCACTTGCTGGGTGCGCCAAAAATCGTTCGCGAAGTGGAAACTGAAGAAAACGCGCCGCGCCATAAGGCCCCCTTTTGTTCTCCGGCCTTCTACAAGCCCAGCCTTCGTTTCGCCAGGGAAATCGATTTTGGAACGATCTGCTCGAGGATGGAGTGCGATAATTGAGGCCAAGCGGGTTCATCCGGCAATCAGGCGTCGCTACGCGACGCGAGTGACGGGCCGACCACCGCCAGCTCTTTGGGTTAGCGCGGCGGTCGGCCCGTCACTCATCGCGAGCAAAAGAGACAGTCTCCGACGCCGGACCT
>NZ_BCTX01000122.1 GCF_001590985.1 Novosphingobium naphthalenivorans NBRC 102051 | reverse complement strand
TCACCAGCCCGGCCTATGTCGTGATCAAGGCCGCCGATCAGTTCCACACCAAGACCACCCGGCCCAACGAGATGTGGCAGACTGATTTTACCTACTTCAAGATCATCGGATGGGGCTGGATGTACCTGTCGACCGTGCTCGACGACTTCTCGCGCTACATCATCGCCTGGAAGCTGTGCACCAACATGCGAGCCCAGGACGTGACCGATACGCTGGATCTCGCCCTCAAGGCCTCGGGCTGCGACAGCGCCACGGTACTCCACAAGCCCAGGCTGCTCAGCGATAACGGCCCCAGCTACATCGCCGGCGAACTGGCTGAATATATCGAGGCCCAGAAGATGAGTCATGTGCGCGGCGCCCCGCTACACCCGCAGACCCAGGGCAAGATCGAGCGCTGGCACCAGACCCTGAAAAACCGCATCCTGCTGGAAAACTACTTCCTGCCCGGCGACCTCGAGGCCCAGATCGAGGCCTTCGTCGAGCACTACAACCACCAGCGTTACCACGAGAGCCTGAACAATGTGACGCCCGCCGACGCCTACTTCGGCAGGGCTCCGGCGATCATCCAACAGCGTGAAAGGATCAAGCGACAGACCATCGAACATCGGCGCTTGCAGCACCGCAAGCTCGCCGCGTAACATCAACCCCCAGACGAGGCCCGCACTCCGCTAATTTACGCCGCGAGTTGCGCCAAATGTTCTGACGACTGACAGACCTGACCATTGATATGCTGGCCATCCTGTTCGATTTCCCATGGGAAGAACGGCACAAGCTGCGCCTCTGGTCTGACGCGATCACCTCGCTTGATATGATCGCCAACCGCCCTGAAGAGCGCGTCGCTCATCTGTTCGCCATGGCGTCGCGGTTCCACGAGCTTTGGCAAGAGCGCTCTGCAGCCGCGCCCGGTTCAGATCTGTTGTCCATGATGATCCACTCCAATGATCTGGCGCAAATGGATGCCGCCGAGTTCATGGGCAACATGGCAACCTTGATCGTCGGCGGAAATGACACGACCCGCAATTCGATGTCGGGAATGGTTGAAGCCTTCAGTCTATGGCCAGACGAATGGGACAAGCTGTGCTCCAATCCGGAGCTCATCCCAAATGCGGCTAGTGAAATCATTCGCTGGCAATGCCCCGCGATCCATATGCGGCGCACAGCGCTGGAAGACGTCGAATTCAGAGGACATCAGATCCGCAAGGGTGACAAGCTCGTGCTTTGGTATATCTCTGCCAATCGGCAGGAGGATGTCTTCCCTGACGGTGACAGGTTCCTCGTCGATCGGCAAAACGCACGGCGCCATTTGTCGTTCGGATATGGTATTCACCGCTGCGTGGGCGCACGTCTCGCCGAATTGCAGATCCAGATCTTGCTAGAAGAGATGATCAAGCGGAACATGCGGGTAAGCTTGGCTGGACCGGTCGATCGTGAACCGCACCCGTTTCTCGCAATTGTGAATTCCGCGCCTGTCATGACGATGTTTAAATCGAGCAGCATCATCTGACTTGCTGATGAAGTGGTCGTTAGGGCACTAGAAGGGCTAAGTTAACTCAACTGCACGGTCGCCGATTCCCATGATTGCGAGTTTTGCGCTGGCGAACAAATGCAGAAGATGGATCTCTTGAAGTTCCCGTTTCATATCGCTCTCAGTTGATTATCCAACTTGTTAAAAAGTGAAAGATTCACCTCCCAATCAAGCTTGGCGAATCCACTGCAGTTGGGCGTTTGAGAACTCCTTCAACCCGAAGTGAGAGAGCTCGCGGCCATAGCCACTATTCTTGATGCCCCCGATCGGCACTCTTGGATCTGAGGCAGAAAGGCCATTTATGTAAACAGCGCCCGCTTCTATTCGTGCAGCCAAGTTGGCAGCTCGGCCAGTGTTGCGGGTCCACAGCGCGGAAGACAGCCCAAAGTCACTGTCATTTGCGAGCGAGATGGCGTGCTCGGCGTCGTTTGCGACCAAGATCGGAGCAACTGGTCCGAAGGTTTCTTCGCGGCAAATCGGCATGTCGTTCGTCACGTCAACCAGCACTGTCGGCGGATAGAATGCACCCCGGCCTTCGGGAATGAGACCACCAATCAAGATCCGGGCGCCCCTGGCCACGCTGGCTTGAACCAGGTCATGAACCTCAGCTCGCAACCGTTCACGCGCCATCGGCCCCATTTCTGTGACAGGGTCTTCGGGATTCCCAACCTTGATCTTAGATGCCTCGGCGACAAATCGATGAGTGAACTCGTCTGCAATGGGACGTTCAACAATAATGCGCTTGGCTGCGATGCACACTTGTCCGCAGTTCTGGAAGCGTGCGGTTACGGCAGCTGTAACGGCGCGATCGAGATCTGCGTCCGCCAGGACAATGAACGGATCAGAACCACCCAACTCCAACAGCGACTTCTTGAGATTTCTGCCCGCCTCGGCCGCGAGCGCCGCGCCCGCCGCGACTCCTGCTGTCACGCTCACACCGCAAATTCTGGTGTCGCTCAATAGGCCGGCGATTGCGTCGCGGCTTGCGTTGACCACCTTAAATGATCCGGCTGGGAAGCCGGCATCTGCGAAACATTCCCCAAGCGCCAATGCGCTTCCCTGGACATTATCAGCGTGCTTCAGAACAAAGCCATTGCCAGCCGCCATGATTGGAACTGCCGCACGCAGCACCTGCCAGATCGGAAAGTTCCAAGGCATTACGCCGAGAACGACGCCTAACGGCAAGTAGCGGACCGTGGCCACGCCGTCCGTTCCAAGCTCGGATATCTCGGCGGCGAGAAGGTGCTCGAGATTGGCTGCATACCACGCGCAAAGGTTCACGCACTTGTCGACTTCACCAAGCGCGGCTGAGATCGGCTTCCCCATCTCAGCCGTAATCAGGGCTCCAAGCAGATCTCGCTTCGCTTTCAGCGTCTCGCCGAGCTGGTCCAGTAGCCTCGCTCGAGTGGACACTGCGAGCGAGCGCCAGGCTTGGTATCCTGCATCAGCCTCCGCCACGGCTGCTTCCAGTTCGAACGAATCCATGGCCGGATAAGAGGCAATTTCCATTCCGTTGGCTGGATTGATCGACACTGATTTGATGCGCATGAAGAAATCCTGATTGGATGTGGACTAGAATCTGTCGAACGTCCCCGTTTCCACGAGGTTGGTCAGTATACCGCCGCGTTACCAGTGTTTGGCTTTGGGCTATTCGCATCCAACTTGAATCGTGCCGCGAGGGCTTCGGCACCGCGAGCCAGGACCGTCACATCCGTTCCAACAGCGACGAAAGATGCTCCCAGCTCAATGTAGCGCCGGGCCAGACGTTCATCGGCGATGAGGATTCCTGACGGCTTACCGCATGCCGCGATCCGTCCCAGGGCATCTTCAATCGCAGCTTGCACCTCAGGATGGCCTGGATTGCCGAGATGGCCGAGGTCGGCAGCTAGATCCGACGGACCGACAAAGATGCCGTCAACGCCCTCGATCTGAGCAATCTCTTCAAGCCGATCGAGGCCAGCTTGACTTTCGATCTGAAGCAGCAGGCAAATCTCGAGGTGCGCCTCGTGGAGATAATTTGGTGTGCGGTTCCAGCGACTGGCGCGTCCTATGGCCGAACCGATTCCCCTGGATCCATGGGGGGGGTAGCGTGTTGCGCGGACCATGCTTCGGGCCGCTTCCGCCGTCTCGATCATCGGGACCAGCAAGCTTCTTGCGCCGATGTCCAGGTATTGTTTGACCAGGACGGGATCGGCAACAGGAAGGCGGACCACCGGTTCGGTGGTGCCGGCAGCAACGGCCTGCAATTGCGAAAGGACAAGTGGGATATCATTGGGTCCATGCTCCGCATCGATAAGGAGCCAATCGAACCCCGCTCCGGCGCAGATCTCGGCGGTATATGGGACTGCTAGCGCCTGCCACATTCCAATTTGCGTCTTCGCCTCGGCAATGGCCTGCTTGAAGGCATTCATGCCTGCTCTCCCGTCTTGTTATGTGAAGGATATTTCAACGCGACCGAAGGCGCCAAAGTCGCCGACAATATGACTGCCGACGGGAGCTTCGATCGGACGTATGAACGAGCCAGACAAGACGATCTGCCCCTTCTCGATCGACTGGCCATATGCGCCTAACCGCTGCGCAAGCCAGGCCATCGACAGCAGCGGATTGTCGAGCACGCCAGCACCAAGACCGGTTTCTTCAATCTCGTTGTTGCGCGAAACGATTGCGCCGATCCAACGCAGATCTTCCGGTCTGAAACTGCGGACCGGATCACCAAGGACAATCCCGCCGTTGGCTGCGTTGTCCGAAATCGTGTCGAAGACTGTCCGCATTCTGCCAGTCTGCGGGTCAGTCCGAGTGATCCGCGTATCTAGGATTTCCAGCGCAGGTGCGATGTAGTCGGTGGCCTCGGCGATCTCCTGGGGCGTCGCATCAGCGGCCACGTCTCGCTTCATCACAAACGCGATTTCAGCTTCGATTCTCGGCTGAATGAAGCGACCCGCGGCAATAGTGCTGCCATTCGCAAATGCCATCGACTCCAGAAGTACGCCAGAATCTGGTATGTCGATCTGCAGAGCGGACTGCATCGCTTTCGAAGTTAGGCCAATCTTCCAGCCGATCACTGGGTCGCCGCGCTCTCGCTTCATCCGAACCCATTCGGCCTGGATCGCGTAGGCATCATCCATCGTGATGGTCGGGTAGTCTTCGCTGAGTAAACGAATTTGGTTGCCAGTGCGTTCTGCTCCATCGAGCGCGAGAGCAGCAGCGTGCACGGCCTCACCCGGAAGGGTGAGGCCGGTCGGGCCGCTAGTTACGCGGGACACTGCGCCCATCAGGCTGCAGACTTGCGGTTCGTGTCGAAGCCCATCTGGGCACCGAGCAGAGCAGGCGGTTCCTTGAGATTTTCCTGCCAAAGCAGCGCTTCCATGGCAATCGTCAAGGGCTGGTTCTGGATGGTCAGTTCGTAGACGTAATCGTCATACGAGGCGTGGTTGTGTACCGCCCAGCCGGGTGCTGACAGCATCAGATCGCCAGCCTTCCATTCGTAGACGTTACCGGCAACCGTACTGCGACCGGAACCCTTGAAATAGTAGTTGATGGATTCCGAAACGTGACGGTGCGGCCGATCGACGATCTTCGGCGGTCGGATGGTAATGGTCGCAAAAAAGTTCGGGGTAGTCCCGTTGGTTCGACCGGTCATCGGATTGTAAAGCAGGTAGAGCCTGCGGCCCACGTAATCCTGACCGAGATCCTGAAGCTTCTTGAGTTCAGTTTCCACGCGTTCCCACGGCCAATGTAGGGCATTTGACTCAACCGAAGGCGGATTTATCAGCTTCTCGTAAGGCATGAGCATCGCGCCGTCGTCACCGATCTCGAATGTCCCGTAAGGGCTGTTCCGGCGGGGATTTATTGCATCTTCATCGTCGTGGACGAGACCGGCGAGCAAGGGAGGGTTCGCTTCCCAGTGGTGAACTTCCATGAACTGCAGAAGCGGGACATTCGTATAGGTCAAGAAGACCTGCAGTTCGGTGCCGGTGTTCTCGCGCCAGTAGGGGACGAATGACGGCGTATTGTAGACATCGTACTGGCGGAACGGAATGCGGCGCCCACCGACGTTGGCTACACCTTCGCCTCGGATGCAGAAGTTAACTTCGGTGGCGTTGTGCCGGAAAGGCTCGGTCCGCTCGCCCGGTTTCAGCACGTTGAGAGTTACCTGAACCGATGTCGCCAATCCCGGCGACTGCGCGTTTGCGCGAGGATGTACGATCAACGAGCTGCGACGTCCGTTTTCGGGCAGGGCAATCGATGCGAGCCTTTCAACTTCCTCGTCGATCTGTTCCTTGGTGATGATCGCCGGCGCCCACGGCTCATTCTGCCGATAGTTCTGTCCGCTTATGTCGACGAATTTTCCGACGGTATCGGCAAAATCGGTACGAAAGTCGCTCATCGTATTTCTCCTCAGGAAAGGCTCAATTCTTGGTCAATCGGGGTGCTTGCCGGGTGATCGAGGGAAGCGGCTTCCCAAGCCCAGCGCTGCGCGCGCGCTCGAGGATTGCGATGCCTAGCGACAGGTCGGAAATACCCATGCCCATCGCCTTGAAGAGCGTAAGATCGGTGCTTTCCGGGCGGCTCGCCCCACCTGCCACGAGGTCCGAGAGCGGTCGGAGCCGCGCCCATGCGTCTTCGTCGTGACCGAAGCTCTCTTGGAATTCGCGACTCAACTTTCGCACTTGCGGTACGCTGTCGGCGGCACACAGCGTCGTGCGCGCCAGCAAGGCTGGTTCGAATTCGGCGCGTTCGGGGGTAATTGCCCCAACTGCGTTGATGTGGACCCCACTGGGTAAGGCATCGGCGGTCAAAAACGGGACCCGTGCCCGGGTCGCCAGCGTAACAATGTCAGCAGCATCGAGCGCCTCATCGAGGGCTTGGGTAGCGACGGCCTCGATCCCCAAGCTTGCCTCGACCTTCGCGGCCAGCGCCTCGCGATTGGCGGGCGTTGGGCTCCATACCGTCACTCTTTCAAGCTTTCTAACCGCAGCTACTGCAGCCACCTGCGTGATCGACTGCTTTCCCGCCCCGATCATGGCCATTCGGGTTGCATTCTCTCGCGACATCAGATCTGTCGCGAGACCGCTAATCCCGCCGGTTCGCATCTGACCAAGTGCGAACGCTTCTATGATTGCAAGGACGCTGCCGTTGTTCGCGTCGATCAGGATAAGCAACGGCATTGCGCCGCCTGCCGTATGAGCCCAGGTCTTTGTCCCGACAATTCCCAAGCCCTCGAAAACGGCACCAATCGCATGCAAGGTCGAACCGTTAGCCCAGGTCGCATGGGTCTTAACCATATTGCTTGCACGTCCAGCAGCTTCCTGCCGGAGACCGTCGCGCAAAGCTTCGATGGATTCGGGTAGCGACATGACCGAAACTGCTTCGGCCTCGGAGATCCAGATTCCTCCGCTCATTGGCCGCCTCCCTCGAAAATCGAGGGCACCGGTGGCACCAAGCCGAGACTGTTTACGATCAAGGCATGGGTGATGTATCGACCGACCAGGAACAAGGTAGCCATCGCTTGCTCGACACCGATCTGGTCGATGACAGCGTCCAGTTCGGATTCGACAGATTTTCCACGGCGCTCAATCAGGGCAACAGCCAAGCGTTGCACGGCGCGCTCCGCGTCCGACAGCAGGACAGCGTTGTCTGGATCGACCTGCTCGACTGCGGCAACCCAGTCTTCGCCAAACCCGAGCTTCTTAGAGAGCCGTTCGTGCTGGTGCAGTTCGTACCGGTTCTCCATCAAGGTCGCCACTGTGAGCGCCCCCGTTTCGGTCAGGCGGTCCGGGAGCGCCTTCTTGAGGTTCTCGGTCATCTCCATGAACGGGGCGAGGACATCCGGCTGGTGCCCGGCACACCGGAAAAACTCTCCCAAATAGCCAAGTCTCTCAACCCTCGCGCGCAATACGTCCTGCACGTTCGGCGCCAGTTGTTCGAAAGATAGCCTTGGAATCTGAGCACTCACAGATCGTCGCTCCCGCTGGTTGCGATTGAGCTATCTGCTACTTTCTGTCGTATCGGAAATACATTATAGGACACTCGGTCATACCTATGGAGTATAAGCATGGACCTCAGGCAGATGCGTTTCGTTGTGGCTGTTGCCGAGGAGCTCAGCTTCACCAAAGCAGCCGCTCGCTGCCACGTCTCGCAGCCTCCGCTCAGCCGCGCGATCCGCGAGCTTGAGGAGGAGTTGGGCCTGCAATTGTTCGAGCGAGATACCCATTCTGTGCGCGTGACACTCGCCGGACAGGCCTTAATCGCCGATGTCCGCGTTGCCCTCTCAGCGTTGGAGAAGGGCGTCGAAAGTGCGCGCAGGACTGCGGCCGGTCTCAAGGGCGCGCTGAAAATCGGCTTTGGTGGATCAACAGTCTATTCGCTGATGCCCTCGCTGGTTAGGCGCTTCCGGTCGAGCGCAAGCGACGTCGATCTGGAATTCTCTGCGATGCCTGTCCTTAGTCAGATCGAGGCCCTGCGGTCGGGAGTTATCGACATCGGCTTGTTGCGGCTTCCGATCTTCGACGAATTGATCGAGACGCGTTTTGTGCACAGTGAACCCCTGGTCGTCGCCTTGCCGGAGGGTCATGAGCTTCTTTCGAGAAGCGGACCTGTGGCTATGAGCAGCCTGCGAACCAGCAAGTTCATCACCTATGAGCCGACACGAGGCTTCAATTTCCATTCCGACTTGCTCGCGCTGTGCAGGCTATCCGGCTTCAATCCCGAAATAACTCATCAAGTTCCAACGACCGAAGCCGTTGTCGGGATCGTCGCCTGCGGCGAGGGTGTGGCCGTCCTGCCCGCTTCCGCCGAACGGTTGCGGATGAAGGGAGTCTTCTTCCGCCCACTCAATGCAAAGCGGATACCTGAGCATTTGTCCCAAGTCCGCTTTGGACTGGCCTGGTGCAAAGAAGGTGCGCCAGCGACCGCGCTTCAATTCGTCGAGCGCGTGGCGCCGCTGTAGCCTGCCTCGGTCCTAGATGACGCTTGTTTCAAGACGACGCAAGAGGCGGATAACGTAGTCGGGATACTTCGCCACCATGTCGGAAGGCATTGTCAGAGGAAAGTCGCGTGGGGAGCAGGTAGCTGGTAACGTTGCCGGATGACCCGGCCTGCGAACCCGTTTCGGTACTTCAAGTCGTCGCCTGAGGTGATCCGGCTTGCGGTGCTGCTGTATGTGCGTTTCCCGCTGTCGTTGCGGAACGTCGAAGACCTGCTGTTCGAGCGTGGTATCGACGTTTGTCACGAGACCGTGCGGCAATGGTGGAACCGCTTCGGTCCGCTATTTGCAGCGGATATCCGGCGGCAGCGGGTCAGCCGGATGCGAGGCTTTCGGCAGTGGCGTTGGCACCTCGACGAGATGTACGTCAAGCTAAACGGCGAGATGGTCTACCTCTGGCGTGCGGTTGATCACGAAGGCGAGGTGCTCGAGAGCTACATTACCCGGAAACGAAACAAATCTGCGGCTTTGGCCTTCATGAAGAAGGCCTTGAAGCGCCATGGCAAGGCGGACAAGATCGTTACCGACGGGTTGCGCTCGTATCCGGCGGCGATGCGGGAACTGGGCAATCTCGATCGCCAGGAAACCGGACGCTGGCTGAATAATCGCGCTGAGAATTCCCACTTGCCGTTTCGACGACGCGAACGTGCCATGCAGCGCTTTCGCCAGATGAAGTCGTTACAGAAGTTTGCCTCGGTTCACGCCTCGATCCACAACCATTTCAGCCAGGAACGCCACCTCGTCGACCGTCAAACCTACAAGACCCGCCGCTCGGCCGCGCTGGCCGAGTGGCAGTCGCTTGCGGCCTGAGATCCGGCCAGGGTCGGGAGCGGTTTGACCAACGGAGAGCGTTTTGCGTTAGACTGACACCTCC
>NZ_BCTX01000121.1 GCF_001590985.1 Novosphingobium naphthalenivorans NBRC 102051 | reverse complement strand
TAGCACGGTGTTGAGGCGGATGATTTTTTCAATGTTGGACATGGGGATGCATTTCCCTTCCCTGACGGATGGTTGGCTCCCCTGAGGGCATCATCGGCAGCAGCGGCACGCCGCGCAAGAGTGCCGGAATTGTGGCCGGTGCGCTCAGGCGAACTCAGTCGTTCTCAGACGTTCCCTGACGTGCGCAGGCGTACACTGGCGAGGCGGCAGATTTTTTCCCATGGCATCCCGCCACAGGAGGACTGGCACCGGTTGGACCGCCCTGCGTCCCTCCCGAACGCGTGGGGAAGTGATTCGTGGCGGCGTTTCGACCGTTGCTTCGATCCAAAAAGCAGAAACATGACTGACCGTCCTTCTCGCCAGTCTGCCCGCTGGACGCCATGGTGCCGCCGGACATACTTGCGAACAAGAGCATAGGCACTGAAGTGCCGGTTCCGGTACTTCAGTGCCTATCGGCATTCGCAGGTAAAGCCGGGGATGTGGCGCAAACATTCGCCCCTGCCATCGGCTGCAAGAATTCCCGTTGGCTTCCCAAATGCCAAAACGAAAGCGTCGGGAGCATGTCCGGAAATAACCGCTATGGCTTGCCCTTCAGATCGGCGGACTCGCTTTCCAGCCGCTCGACCTCGCGCTCCACAACTTCCCTGATGAACTTGGCGCGCCGATTGGGGCCCATGAGACGGTCTATCCGTTCGGCCAGGCCTTCCGGCAGACGAACGACAGTCGTTTTCACTCTAAGCGGCGGTCTTCCCATGGAAACGTCGTAGCCAGACATGACGCCCTTTCAATCGCAAGTTCAGTAACAGATATCGCTTATTGCCAAATAGCACCTCCCGGCGCTATAAGCGATATCGGATATACTTCGGGCAGCTCGAATTGGCCCGAAGGCGCAGCCAGCGGAGGTGCAATCATGGAACGGCGAGTCTATTTCCTTGGCGACTCGAACGGCGCCACATCCCGGCGCGCGTTGCTGCGCGGATTGACCGCCGCACCGGTTGCCGCATCGGCTATCGTGTCGCCTTGGACGAAGTCGCTGGCGCCGCTCTACGAACGCAATGGCGATGAGCAGGTATGCCTGATGCGAACGAGGGCGGGCCGGTTACTCAGCCGGGACCGCTATCACAGCGCGGAAGTCGCCTTCTGGGCCATTGAGGCTGGCTTCTTTGCCCGTCATGTCCGGGAGACATTGCATCAGGCAGGCGCCGCCGCGACGCTGGCTCTATGCGCTCATCTGCTGGACGTCGGTTTTCCTGATGCATGGAATGCAGCGCATATCCGTCAGGATATCGCAAAGGCTCTGGCCTATGCCAACGCCACCGGACTTGGCCATGATTGCCCCGAGATGGCGCGCCTTGCGGCCATCCTCTCGCCCTACTGGAAATGGGGTTATGCGCACCTGATCGGCGATCCACCGCTGGATGATGGCGGGTTCACGCCCGATCGGGTCCGGCCGCTTATACGGGCATTGCTGGACCGCGTGCATGACGTGACCGGTCATCCGCGCCCCAAAGGCTTTCGATGCCGCCAGCGGGAGATCCGGTCATGATGCTGCGCGCCGATCTGGATCATCTGCCATCATCCGTCCGGGAGGAACTTCGCCATGTGACGGCGATCCTGTTCGAGGCGTTCTCGGAGACGGCTAAGGGCAGGCTGTCACAGCAGTACCGGGCAGGCCGGATTCTTTCGCTGCTGCTGCACGGTCCTCATTCCGAAATGGCTTGGGAACAGGTTGAGTCGGGCGCGGCGTACCACCTGCTGGCGATTGTCAACCACCCCAGGCTCGCCCGCAGCGAACGCGATTGGCGTATGGTGCATGACCGTCTTCGGCGCGCATGGGAATTTGGCGAAATTACCCGCCCGGTGCGCCTGACCGTCCAAAGTCTGGAGCAAATCAACAATGCGCTCATCGACGGTATCCCGCATTTCGTGAGCATCGCCGAGAAGGGCGTTGCGCTCTACCAGACGGCGGGGTTTCGGCTGCCATCGCCGCGCCGCCTGCCAGCACGAGAACGCAGCGTGCGCAGCGCGGCGGAATTCATCCATTGGCATATGCGCGGATGCGATTTTCTGCTGGGCGCGGCTTTCTACCGGGACCGGGGCAATGCGCCGATGGCGGCGCTGCTGCTGCATCAGGCATGCGAGTATTTCTATCAATGCGTGCTGTGGTCGGTCCGCCTTCACGGTCCGCGCACACATGCTTTGGACGACTTACGCGAGGCGGCCGAAGCGCTGGACGTGCGTTTGCGCGGTGTATGGCCGCGAGACACCCGTTTCGAGCGCCGGGCGTTCGGTTGCATTCGCCGGGCTTATGTCGAGGCGCGCTACGGGCGATCCTACCGGATTTCACCGGAGGAACTGGCGTGGGCGTTCGGCCGGGTGGAAATGCTGCGCGAGCACGTCGTTTGGACCTGCGCGGATCATCAGGCTTCGCTCGTCTCTGACATACCAGCGCCGATGCTTCCGCCGCCTGTGGTGCGAATGGCAACCACAACGGCTCCCATGGCCGTTCGCCGTGCGACAACACGTCAACGGCCATCGAAAATCGCCCGCCGCGCCGTGCCATCGCGATTTCGTTGGAACCGGCTGTTCCCCGTTCGCGATTTCCGGCACTCCGGCTGGTCCGCCCATTGGGGCGAGCGCACTTCGATCGCGGTGATCGCGCTGTGTCTCTTTCTGGCCGGTGCGGAAACGGCGGTCTGGCACGCGCGTTCGGCTGATTTTACACGCCGCGTCCGGTCCGAACCTGCCGATCCCTCCGCCGTGCTGGACTTCGACGTGCGCGCCAACACGGTGCTGGGCGCAGTCGGCGATATCGCCAACCGGGCGGGCTACCGGATCGAGGCGAACGAGGATATCTGGGCGGTGCGTTGGACCGGCTCCTACCGCGCCAAAGCGACAACCTTCGACGCCGTGGCGGACATCCTTTACGGCTCGGGCCTGTGCCCCGCGATACGCGGCGATACCATCACCGTGCGCTATTGCGACAAGAACCGCCCACCGATGGTCGCGACGCTGGAATATCCGGCGCCAGCGGAAGGGACAGTGGACCTGCAGGTTCCGTGATGCGCCACCGTCATTCTTCGCATTCCGCCTCGCCTCGACCCTGTGGTTGCCTGCACAGGTGACGAACGCAGTCCGAGCTTCGCTGCCTCTATGGCAGGGGCTCCATGGCGAAAGCAGGCACCACGATGCTGTTCCAGATTGCCCTTCCAGACGGTCCCTCGCCGTACAGTTTGATCCGCGCCAACGTTTCGCAAGATTGCTCGATGGTGACCGGAACAAAGCGCATCCGCATGTCAGGCATCACGACATCCCGCGCCGGGAACGTTCGCAAAAATTCCCCAAGCCTCAAGTCGAGGCGATAATGCAGAGCAGGATCGTGCCAGCCTTCCGCCCGTGCGAACATTTCCCTTACGCGCTCGCTGATGCAATCCTCCACGCGAGGTTGCACAACCGGGGCCTGAGAATTGGCGAGAACAACGTCGGGAATGAGCGGCCCGACCACAGGCTCCCAGCGCTGCAGCGCCAACGAAGGATCGACGATCAGAAACGGGGGAGCGACTACCCATGCGTGCCCGGCAACACCGCGTGGGCCGGACTTGAAATCGACCGTATGGAGCGCGCGCCGTAATCCCTGCGCGGGCGCTTCGATGATGACCGATCCCAGCAAGCCGAAACTCCAGACGCCGAGGCGATCGAGCATCCGCGTCATCATGGCGGTGGCGGCAAGACAACGGCACTGCGCGTCATGGGCGGCGAATGTGGTCGCCAGCAGATGCGCGAGCCTGGGGACCGTCGCGCGAACGTGTGCCTCATATCCGGGAGATAGGGGCCGCGTGGCGACCCATTCCGCGTATCGGGCACGGTATCCGGGATTGGCATGTTCGCGCGCGAGAAAGGCAGGCTGGTCGTAGAACCCGAAACGGCCTGGATCGATCCCCGACGCCTGGAAATCCGAGGTGAGCAACGCATGCTGCCGAGGCGCGCTCAAATGTTGTCCCTGAACATCAGCGATCGGCCAGTCTTCGTGCAGTGCAGGACCCACGCCGCTCATGTGTCTCTCGCGGCATCCTGCTCGGCCTCGAACGCGCGCTTGCCCTTGCGTTTCCACAAGGCAAGCGCATGGCCGCGCTCCTCCCCGCGCAGCTTGTTGGCGACCGCGAGGAGCGCACCGTAAAGCGCGGTGCGATCATCGTCGGTGAGTTCGACGAGACCGGCCTTCACAACAAGCCCGCCCAGCTCAATCAACTGGCGTGTGCGTTCGCGGCGCTTGACTTGCCAGCCACGCATGTCGGTTCGTGCTTTCACGGCCTCAAGCCGATGCCCCGCCGCCACTGAGCGGCAGAGTGCCTTCCGGGTTGCGGTCAGGTCCCGCCGCAGGTGTTCCCGCCTTGCCGAGAAAGAAAGCCGTGCCACTCTTGCGCCAGGCCTCCTTCCTGGCCGCGTCCTTCATACCTGCCGCATCAAGCAGCGCGCCTGCCAGGACGTCGGCATCGAGTGCATCGGCACCAGTGCCAACGACCAGTTCACCGAGCTGACGTATGCGGCGGTCTTTCAATTGCTTCGCCTTGTCGGCCAGCGCCTTCAGTTCCGAATCAAAATCTCGCGGCTTGCGCATCACAGTCTCCATTCCTGTCGTGATGGAGCCATGATAGTTGAGCGCTGACGGCGGCGCAGTAGAGTCGCCGGGACGGTCTGAAACGAACCGGTCCCTTCCCGGATTTTCTTTGGGAAGGGCGCGCTTATACGTCGTGCCGACGTCGCTCGTGAAGTGTAACTGAATTGCCGTCATGGCAATTTTCCACCTCTCGGTCAAAGTCATCAGCCGCGCGTCGGGCCGCAGTGCCGTTGCGGCAGCGGCCTATCGGGCCGGTGAACGCCTGCACGACGAGCGGCTCGACCGTGAACATGACTTCACGGGCAAATCGGGCGTCGTTCACAGCGAAGTGCTGCTACCGGAGAACGCGCCCGAGGCATGGCGCGACCGCGAGCGGCTGTGGAACGATGTCGAGGCCTTCGAGAAACGGAAGGATGCGCAACTCGCGCGCGAAGTGGAATTCGCGATTCCGAGGGAAATGAACCAGCAGCAGGGCATCGAGCTGGCGCGCGACTTCGTGCGAGACCAGTTCGTCGACCAGGGCATGATCGCCGATCTCAATGTGCATTGGGATATCGGCGCCGATGGCCAGCCCAAGCCCCATGCCCATGTCATGCTCACCATGCGGGAAGTGGGCGAGGATGGTTTCGGTGCCAAGGTCCGCGACTGGAACCGCACCGAGGTGGTCGAGCAATGGCGCGAGCGCTGGGAAGAGCACGTCAACCAGCGCCTGGCCGAACTCGACATCGATGCCCGCATCGATCACCGCAGTCTTGTTGATCAGGGCATTGACCTCGCGCCGCAGGACAAGATTGGCCCGGCGGCCTCGCGCATGGGAACGCAAGGCCTCGAAGCCGAGCGGATCGAGGATCACCGGGCCATCGCACGGGAGAATGGCGAGCGGATCATCGCCGAGCCGCGCATCGCGCTCGATGCAATCACGCATGGGCAGGCCACGTTCACCACCCGCGACATGGCTATGTTCGTCCACCGCCACAGCGACGGCAAGGACCAGTTCGATGCCGCCATGAGTGCGGTGCGTGGCTCGCCTGACCTGATCGAACTGGGCCAGGATGGGCGCGGGCAAGACCGGTTCACGTCGCGCGAGATGATCGAGACCGAGCAGCGCTTGCAACGTGCCACAGACCTCATGGCCGAGCGCGAACGGCATCGCGTGTCGGAAAGCGACCGGGACGCGGCGCTGGCGCGTGCGGAGCACGGCGGACTTGTGCTGTCGGGCGAGCAGCGCGCGGCGTTCGAACATGCAACCGATAGCCGCGATTTGAGTGTGATCGTCGGCTACGCCGGGACCGGCAAGAGTGCGATGCTGGGGGTGGCGCGCGAGACGTGGGAGAATGCAGGATTCAACGTGCGCGGCGCCGCCTTGTCGGGTATCGCTGCCGAGGGACTGGAGAATGGTTCTGGCATCGCCTCGCGCACCATCGCCAGCATGGAGCATGGCTGGAGCCAAGGCCGCGATCTTCTGACCTCGCGCGATGTGCTGGTGATCGACGAGGCGGGCATGGTCGGCTCGCGCCAGATGGAGCGCGTGCTGTCCCACGCCCAGGAGGCCGGTACCAAGGTCGTGCTGGTCGGTGATCCGCAGCAACTCCAGGCCATCGAAGCGGGTGCAGCGTTCCGCGCTATCCATGAGCGCCATGGCGGTGTCGAGATCACCGAAGTACGCCGCCAGCGCGCCGGATGGCAGCAGGATGCAACCCGCCACCTGGCAACTGGCCGCACTGGCGAAGCGATCCGGGCCTACGGCGAGCATGATATGGTCCATGCCGCTGCCACGCGTGAACAGGCGCGGGGCGAACTTGTCGATCGCTGGGACCGCGAGCGCAAAGCCGCACCGGGGCAGACCCGCATCATTCTTACCCACACCAATGACGAGGTGCGTGAACTCAACGAGGCCGCGCGCGGGCGCCTGCGCGATGCCGGTGAACTGGGCAAGGACGCTCTGGTGAAGACCGAGCGTGGCGATCGTCACTTCGCAGACGGCGACCGTGTGATGTTCCTGAAGAACGAGCGCAGCCTCGGCGTGAAGAACGGCACGTTGGGCACCGTCGAGCAGGTGAATCTGCAAAGCATGACCGTGCGCACCGACGACGGGCGCAGCGTGGCGTTCGACACCAAAAGCTATGCCCATCTGGACCATGGCTATGCCGCCACGATCCACAAGGCGCAGGGCATGACGGTTGATCGCGGCCATGTGCTGGCGACACCGGGCATGGACAGACACGGCGCCTATGTCGGTCTGTCCCGTCATCGTGACGGCCTGCAGCTTCATTACGGCCGCGATGACGTCAAGGACGAAGACCGGCTTGTCCGCATCCTCTCGCGCGAGCGGACCAAGGACATGGCGAGCGACTACGAACGCCGCGATCCGGCGCAGACCTTCGCCGAACGGCGCGGCATCACCTTGCGCGAACGGGTGACAGAGATCATCCACAAGGTGCCGGAGAAAGCGCGCGGGATGTTCGACGGCCTGCGCCTTGCCATCGGAGGGCACGATCGCGCAGCGCCGGTCGCACCCGATCGGCCTCGCTCCATTTCTTCGGCTCCGCTCAGGGGAGCCTTCGCCGATTTCCGCCCTCCCGATCCGGCGAAGGCCATCCAGGCCGCGCGTGATCCGATGCGGCAGATTGCCGCGGAGCGCCATGCCCGTGCCATCGCCAATGTCAGCAGGATGCAGGACAAAGGCTTGCCTGTCCTGCCGCACCAGACGGCCGAATTGGACAAGGCCCGCGAGGCGCTGAACGCCACTGGTAAGCATGCAGCAGCGGACATGGAGGCGGCCTACAGCCGCAATCCTGCCCTGGTCGCCGAAGCCGCCGCTGGCCGCACCCGCCAGGCTATCCGCGCGATGCAACTTGAAGCTGAAGTTCGCGCCGATCCGCAGCTGCGCGCCGACCGCTTCGTCGAAGGGTGGCGTCAGCTCAGCCAGCAGCGCGAGGAGTTGCAGCGTGATGGCGATTTCCGGGGCTCGCGCAAGGTGTCCGAGCAGATGGCGGGCATGGCCAAGAGCCTGGAGCGCGACGCGCAGGTGGAGTCGCTGCTGCAACCCCGCCGTCAGGACCTCGGCATTGACTTCGATACGGGGCGCAAGCTTGCCCACGACCTTGCGGGCAGTGTCGGGATCGAGATGGGGCGCAGCCAGGGCCTCAGCCGTTAGGAGGAACGATTATGGACAATCTGCCTATGCCATCCCCCGAAGCCGATCCGGCGGTACGGGCCTTCACGCGCCTCGGTGAAAAGGTGGACCTGCTCGAAGCCGCCATCGCCGGGTTTGCCGCCAGACGCGATGCCGCGCCCGACTACAGCGAAACACTGGGGAAGATCGAAGCCCAACTGGGCAAAGTGCGTGAGGCGATGAACACGCTTGCCCGCAGACCGGCGATGGAACTCACACCTGATGAAATGGCCCGGCAGATTTCCGCAGCCGGTGCGAAAGCTCGTGCGGAGGACGGTATCGTCATTGCGCAGGCGCGGGGGCGGATCGACGGTGCCGTGAGAGACATGGAAAGATTGGCGGGCGTAATTGCGGCCGCGCGCGAGCAGCGCCGCCGCCTTGCATGGGCGGCGGGCGGCGGTTTGCTCGCGGGGATGTTGCTGTGGTCGGTCCTTCCCGGTGTGATCCTGCGCGCCTTGCCGCAGGGGTGGCATATGCCTGAAGCGATGGCGGCACATATCATTGGTGAGCCGACGCTGTGGGAAGCCGGTTCCCGACTCATGCGCGCCAACAGTCCGCAGGCATGGCAGACCATCGTGGTCGCTGCAGAAGTACGTCGGGAGAACAGCGAAACCATAGATGCTTGTGAACAGGCTGCTGCCAATACAGGGCAACCTGTTCGATGCACGATCCGCATCAGGAAGCCATCATCTTGAGGAAAATTTGAGGTGTAGGCGCAGCATACTGCACTTAGCGATTTGGAGCCAGCAGCCAGCTTTGGCAGCATCAAGATAACAAAGACGTCTCGGCGGCCACCGTGTCGTCTGAGGTGGTCTCGCCTTCCAGGGCGCATGACCTGAGTTAAAATTCTGCAATCACGCGAGAGGTGATTTGCCAAATTCACCGGCTCGACTAGCTTGAAATATCATTGAAGGAGAAGTTCATGCGCAATGCCACCACGGCTCTTGTCCTGATCGCGAGCTTAGCCCTTCCGGGTCTGGCTCACGCCACAGAAACCGTCACTTACACATATGATGCCAAGGGACGCCTCATCAAAGTGGTCCATTCCGGTTCGGTGAACAACGGTGAGACGACAACTTACACGATCGACAAGGCGGACAACCGGACCAATGTCACGACTACCGGTGCGTGAAGCTGATACGGCCGCAAGTTTTTTCTTACATCGGCACCGACGCCCCGGCGTAAGGGTCGGTGTTTGGAGGTGGAGGGGCCGGAATGGCTATCGGCGGAGATGGTAGCGCATTGTACACCTCCACTGTTTGCGCGGGCGCCTGACCGACGCCGCCGCTCAAGGCCTTGGCAATGACAGGGGCGCCAAACAGAACGAAGCATCCCAGGATTACGCGCACACCAGAACGAACAGCGAGGCGTCCTTGTAGCATGGCAAAGCCGACGCCAGCGATCGCCAAGACGGCTAACATGACTCCCAAAGCGCCAGTCAGTGTGCCGACAATCCAGTCGCTGCAGGCCAGCAGGGCGTTGGAGCTTTGCAACATGCGTTCTTTGTTGCAGGCTTGGCGAATGGTGACAATCGGCCCGGTTGCATTTCTTCAGAAAATCATGTGTGTCTAGAATGTTAGGTTCAAATTTGTGGCTCTGCCCTTTACGCGGTGGCTACAATCCGAAGACATCAGGGGGTAAAGTGAATCGCTTCCGTTTGGTCGGCGCATTGGCAGCGCTGCTTTTGCCGGTGTCGGCTCACGCAGCGGCTTACGCAGA
>NZ_BCTX01000120.1 GCF_001590985.1 Novosphingobium naphthalenivorans NBRC 102051 | reverse complement strand
TTTACCCTTGGATTTCATCGTATAAGTCTGGATCAGCCCACCGCACATGTCCAAGAAAATATCTTTATAAACCCGACCCTTCCCGGCCGTTCAGCAGTCATTTTTTCGTTATGAGCTGCGGCCCGTCTGCTTTCCTATCTAGATGCCCAGACTGGCCACTAAAAGGCCGCCAGGTGAGGGCTCATGGAGAAAGGAGAGCCACCATTCCCAGCCACAGCACAGAGGACGCGACTGCAGATCAGCTCAGGATGTCCACCGTCCGGCCGCTTACTTGGCGATGAGCCCATTGAGCGTTTTGAAGAGGGACTCAACGCGTTCAAGCGTCTTGAGGACTGGTTCTGCACTGCCAGTGAGCATTTCGGGGTGCATCAGCAGCCAGGAAGCTGGGGTGAAATGACTGTACAGCGGTGTTGGCTCTGGAAGCACGTTGAAGTACGCTTCTGCTCTTTTTACCTGACGCTCGGTGCTCTCGTCAGCGGCTTTTAGTTTGGCTGGATCAAGCGTCTGCTCGTCCTTTAGTTCGTAGGTTCCATTGACGATCGTACAGAACAGCTCCGGATCGAAGAGATCCTCGATGTCAGCCTCTTCCTGGGCCACGAAGTCGGCGATCGACAGCACGCCCCCCTCCTTAATAACCTCGGACTTCCGAAGGTTCTCCAGCTTGGTCTTGTCCTTCTTGGTGTAGTCGGAGAGCGCTATTACATCGAGGCTGTTGCCTGCGAAGAGGGAGACAAACGACTGGATTTTGTCGATGCCGCCAGCTGGGCACATAACCCACTTCGGATCAAGACCGGCACGCTTACGGCGGAGTAGCTCTGCTGAGAGCGCCTGCAGATAGAGAATGTCGCCTGGCCCTTCGACGAGGATGGTGTGCTTTCCGATGAAGAGCGACTGGGTTAGTGAGTAGCCGAGAGCTCCTTGGAGAGGAAATACGGAGTCCTTGTCGGCCTTGAGCACGTCCTCGCGTACCATCGTGCCCGTAGGCGTGCGCCGCCCACGCGCATCGACCTCCACGAGGTCCTCCACTATTCGTGAGGCCATGATATTGTCGTGCGGTACCATGAATGGGGAATGGGTCGAGTATATGATCTGGTGGTGCGGTTCGAGCTTCTCGGTGAAGTAGCGGAGCAGATCAGCTTGGGCGAGGCCATGGAGCGTAAGGCCGGGCTCATCGAGCAGCAGGAAGACCTTACCCGTGGCGTCCTTCTTCACGCGATCGAACTTGATAAGGAATGAAAAAAACCATGTGAAACCTGCACTCCGCTCCGAAAACGATGTGTCAGCCTTGTGGAGTAAGTTGTAGATACGGGCGCGACCGACGGGCCCCGAGTTGAAGGGAGCCGGATCGCCGGGAAGCCCCTCTGCAACGCTCACACGGATCTCGATGTCCTGGTTCTGAGTCCAGTATTCAAGGATCTCCTCTGTAAGGACGTTCGATGCAGCCTGCAGTTTTGCATTGAAGCTTTCGAAGGTCGTCGTGCCCAAAATATTAGAGAGCGGCACACCTGAGTATTCGAGAAACTCCCAAAATAGCCGATCACCACGGTGCTGATCGGTGCTGAAGAGCGTCTTGTCGTTCGCCCAGTTGTTGAGAGATGGCAGGTGCACCATCGCATTCATGCGGTCGTAGTTTGAGAAATACATGAACTGGGGAAAGTGCGGCTCGAGGATCGCTCGCGCCTTATGGAAGATTGACTTCTGTGGGTAAGCGTTCACTAGGTCGAGCAACGCCTTGTGCTTGGAGTTCGCCTCAAGTCCGGTGAGCTTTGCGATGAGTTCCTTAGTCGTCGCGGGACTGCCAATCTGGCTCTTCTCGGCAGCTGAATAGTTGCGCTGCGAGATGAGGAACGCAATGGCGTCGGCTTCGTTAATAGGAACTAGCCAGGCCGTACAGGACGAGTTGTAAGAGCGGGACACAGTTATCGACTTGTCGATGACTGCTTCGGGACCGAACTCGCCTTTCAACTTATCGATCTCTTCCGGACACAGGTCCCAGACCGAACTTATGACTTCGGCTTCTTCGCCGCCGTGCCGCTCCACATAGCGAGCTAAGTAACGCTTGGGGTAGTCGCGTTCCAACTCATAAAGGAACGGTGTAGCTGGATGGGGATTGAGGCCAGCTATCGCTTGAAGAACGGCCGTCTTGCCTGCTTCATTCTTACCGACGAGGCAGGTGAGATGCTCGACGGTGAACTCGCAAGATTCCTCGACGGATCGGAAATTCTGGATACGCACACTTCTCAGTTCCACGAAAATCCCCAAGTAACGCCACTAACATATTGGATTTCAAATAGCACTGAAGACCGTGTACTTCGAGTCCTGCTGGGCCAAAACAACCAAAATCGTTCATGCGAGGCGTCCTGCCAATGCAAAATGAAGCAAAAGTCGGCGAAGAAGATGAGAGCCACGGCCAATCCTTTCCGGCTGGAGGGCGATAGCCGGTACGGGGTATCTCGATGCCGTGGTAACGCGCGGTACTTGGATCGCGCTCGGCAACCGTCTGTGCAGTTCCGCATCTCAGCGCGAACATCTGAATTTTGGCTCCGGTCCGCTCGATGGGTCGGTTCTGGGGGTGAGGGCAACACGGGTCGGCCGACGGGAGGGGTATCTGGCGACCAGCTATTCGATCCGCGGCCCGATTGCCGGTGGCGCTACGCAATGCACTGTATCCGCAGAGGTTTCGCACAGAAAATTTAGTGATCATTCTCCCGGCGAATTGCCCCCGGCTCGTTCAATTGCGTAGGTAGAAGCTTCGAGTTAGTCAGGGATCCATTCAGTGAAAGACGATGACCTCAAGCACCTCGAAAACGCGAGCGCGCATGCCTGGAAGTATTTCGAAATCCACGCAGGCCAAAGGCTGAGCATGTTCAATTTCTTCACAGTCTTCGCAGGCCTCATCTCTGCGGGTCTAGGCGCCACGTTGCAGGGGGGGGAGAACGTCGCTTATATCGGCATTTTCCTCGGCATGGTACTGGTGCTCGTGTCGTTCGTCTTCTGGAAGATCGACGAGCGTGCTGCCGTCCTCGTTAAGCATGCTGAAAGAACCCAGGAATGGATTGAAGCCCACCTGTTGCCGGAGCAGGCGCGGCTATTTGTCGATGAAGGGCAAACGAGGGAGGGATCTGCCGGGAGCCTGATTCCAGTCTGGACATTTGGACGTTCGCTTCGCGTCACTTTTGCCGGCGCCGCAGTGATTGGTCTGCTGGCGACTGGCCTGTCGGGTTGGAGACTGGCAAATGCGTACAAGCCCTTGAAGGCATCGAAAGTGGGCGCCGCTGAAGGGTGTAGGGAGCAAGCGCGCCAACCGACCGCAGTCGTCGCGCCCCCCCTAAGCGCCCAATCGGCAGGGCAGTGAACTGGACCATGGAAAGCGATTTTCTTTCTGCGCGTCTGGACGAGTACTCGGGCAATGATCGCTGGTTGGCGCAGGGGAACCTTCTGCGATCAATAAGTGACCGGAAGATCAGGAACCTGATTCGAGGTGTCTTCTCGGCCCAGGACGCTACCATCGCCAGAAAAACAATCGAACGTCTGCGCCGCGAATGCAGCAGTCGAGACGCGAAGGTTGTTCTCGCCATACTGCGCGATCACCCCGGAGCGCGCGAACTTCCCAAGACCGTTGCCTTCCCAAGGACCATGGCCGACATTGAGGAAGCACCCTATTTCAACGATGCCTTGCTGGAAATCGAGCTGGTCGAGCTCGGGCTTCGCCTTGAACGCCACATCCCCGATCTCCTTGAAGCTGTCGAGCTTGTCGGCCGTTTGAACGAGGCCATTCTCTCGCTCGACCATGCACGCGTGGATGCGGCCTTCTCGGAGTACCGCCGCAAGTTCGGAATTTCCTATCTGGTCGCGCAAAAGGCAATGAGCCTGCGGCACGCCGTGAGTGGGACCGGGGAACAGCGCGCGGAGGTAGGTGCTGCGATTTCCCCCTTCAATTCACCGAAACGCCACGCAATTGCGGTCGCGTTCGAGGACTCGATCGATCATGAACGTGACTACATCAGGACGCGGCGCACTTTTTCCAACTTTGCGGTAGAGGACAAGCTAGACCGCTACGACGCATCGATCGTTGGTGATCTGTTTCAGCCCTGCAACCATTCGACTGTCGTGCTCGCCTTGCGGGCCCAGGCTTACGGTCGCCTTGGCTTGCTTGACTCTCTTGCCTGGGCGTTCCGCTCGGTCGATATCCTGCGGTATTGCGGGGAAAGCGACCAGCGTATCGAACGCTGTATACCGCCCCAGCTGAGAGTGGCCTGGCGCGGGACCTTTGACCGGCCCGTGTTTCCACTGTTACTCAGGGCTATCGGGATCCCCGATCACTTCTTTGACAAGAGCCTCTTTTCTCACCTACCGGCATGGAGCGAATACCCCGACCTTCTGGATTACAGGCTTCGCACCGAACGAGCGATCGGCGATCGCCTCGACGGCCGCTTTCCCGTCCTGACACCGAATGCCGCCTTGATGGCCGCTCCATGCAAACAACTTTCCGACATGCTATTCGAAGGACCACTGCGGCCTACAATTACTGATATCGATCCGAAGACAGCAGGCGGATTTCATCGATCGGCAGCACTCCTCTCGTCAATCGAGAACGGGACACTTGGAGAATTCGATGGAGAGGCGCTCTGGCAGGTGCTTGACCAGACAATCGACATTTCGACGCTGCTCTCGATCGAGGAACTCAGCCGGTTTCTGCCGACCCGGCGAGACGACGCGCTGTACGAGCTGCTGCGCACGGCATTGCGCAACGAAGTCGAGGAAAGCAAGGTCTCAAGTCATGCGCTGCGCCGCGCTCTGCAGGCCGTGGTACGTGAAAGATTTGACGGCGATATCGTGGCGCTGCTGGAGTACCTGTACACTGAACGCAATCATGTCTCGGGACACTTCTACAATATTTTCAGTGAGGCCTTCCTCACCGAACTCTACGATCTGTTCGACCAGACCGATGATGTTACTAATGCCCATGCCCGCATACTGGAATGGTGGGGAGAGAAGGCGAACGACGAGGACGCCAAGTTTCTTGCCCGATCCCATCGGCTCGCATTGCGCCTCCGCAAGGTGCGCGGCGCGATCGAAGAGACACGGATCTACGTCGATCCGCTTCGCTTCGTGGGCTGGATTCAGGAGAACAAGTCTTCTGAACTGAGAGCACTGGCGCTTGATGCGGATCAGATCCTGTCGGATACGGACAAGGTGGTCAATCTCAAGGACAAGGTCCAGCTCGCGCTTGACCCCCTCACGCGCCTGGCAGGCCTTCTTGATGATTGTTTCAAGGAATTCTGTAACAACAAACAGTACGGCGTTACGGCATTCATCGGCCGTCGGGTGCGACATGGGACGCTTCACGGGCACCTTGTTGTCGAACTCAAACCTGAGATCGATGCTATTGTTGATGAATTCCAGTATTCGGCTCCTGCGTTCTCGCTTTTCCTCAGGCGCTGGTTTGATCGTTTCGACGCGGCCGTGTTGACGATGGCTGCCGAACGCATCCACGTTCATCACCCGAAGGAACGATCAAGGGGGCTCATCATCGCCAGCATCGACGATGCCGACAAAACCCGGCTGTCCGGTGTCATGCTGGCGGATCTTGCGAGGTCGCTGGCGGGATCGCAGCAGGTCAGTCAGGTCGCCGCGCGTATCCACGATTACTGCTGGCTACTGTTCGAAAGCGACCTCAAGCGTACTCGTGGAGCGGTCGAAGACCTCCAGAGGGATTTCGTCGTGCGCGTGGAGGACCACCTTTGCGATCGCACTGATCTGGACCGGAAGCTCGGAGATCGGATTCGTCTCATCAATACGACCATGCAGCAGAAATTTGAGGTCGTGCGCTCCTGGTTCACCAGGCCGACCAATCAGAGCCCCAGCGCGAGTATCGGTTTGCTCTTCGACGCAGTTCGCGAGGAAGTGGAACACCGCTTTCCCAATTTTCGGCCAGAAGTCGTGATCACAGGTGAGCCTGAGGTCGATCTCATCGGCCATCGGTTCCACTTCTTCTACGATGCACTTTACATTCTGGTTGGCAATGCCGCACAGCATGGCAAAGGTGACGGCACTCTCAGCATCGATGTGTCGACGGTCGTCGATGACCAGAATGGGATCGAGGTGTCAGTGGCCGTGCAATCCGACCTGCGACCCGAGGCGCGTGACCGGGACACTGCGCGCATCAATGGCGCGATGATTGCGGAGATCGGCGACGCTGTACTTAATAATCGAAATAGCGGCATACGCACGCTGCGCGATATGGTCGGAGATGTGGAGGAAATCGTAGCATTCAGGCACAGCTATGTCGGCAATTCGGTGCGCTTTGTCATTGACATGAAGTACACCCGATCATGAACCGGAGGAGTGATGGGGTGGAAGTGCTTCTCATAGAGGACGACCGGTTCAAAGAGGATCTTGTTACGCGCCAGGTGACGGAGACGCGACCGCAGGCGCGTATTGTAGCCGCCCGTTCCGTACAGCAGGGCGTGCGCTTCCTGCGTGAAAACGACTATGACGTGATCCTGCTGGATATGGCGCTTCCGAGCCACGAGAACCGTGCTGGCGGAACTCAGCCGATCTCGCAGTTATCCGGTGGGCTCGAGATACTGTTGGAGCTAAGCTACGATGGCCGGTCCGACCCTGTAATCATCCTTACCCAGTACCCCGACATCGAGTTCAACGGAAAGTTTCATTTATTGGACAAGGCGCGAAAGGCTCTGAACGCTGAATTGGGCGCAAACGTGATCGACGTCATTCTGTTCAATGCGCAAGAGAATACTTGGCGCGATTCACTCAAGAAGGCGCTTCCATGAGGGCTGTGAGAGTACTGGTGATTGAGGACGATACCTCGAAGTCGGCTGAAATCTGTGCTGAAATTCGCTCATTCTTTGGCAACGGCGTGGTGCTGGACGTCGCGGACGTATTCGCCGATGCCGTACGCAAGATCCATGGCCAGGAATATGATCTCATCGTCACCGATCTGCTTCTTCCGCGCCGCCGCGGTGAGGATGAAATAGATGTTTCTGACGAAATCATCGATGAAATGGCCAACAGCACCAAGAATGCGCTGACGACAATCGTCGCCATTTCAAGGTTCGAGGATGTCGTTGCGGAACGCCAGAACGTATTCACTCAGTCTGGTATCTTTCTCATCCGGTTCGACGATGACTGGCGAAGATGCCTCAATATCTGCATGCAGAAGGTTGCCTTTCACACGACTTGTGATTTTGTCATCATCTGTGCCATCGAACTGGAACGCGCGGCATTCGAAGGAGTTAACCACCCCGGCTTCGAATTTGGCGAGCTAGTGAGCGCCCATGGGCTTGATGCTAGGAACTTTCGCATTGGCGATCTGACAGGCGTTTGTATTGTCCAGCCACGCATGGGGCTGGTTGATGCCGGTATCGTAGCAACAAGGGCCCTCGATCTGTTCTCGCCCAAACTCATTTGCATGGCAGGCATCTGTGGCGGCATGAAAGACGAAGCAGAGCTTGGAACTTTGCTGATCTCGGACATCTGCTGGGAACATCAGGCCGGCAAATGGAACGCTGACGGTTTTGTCTTGCGCAGCTATCAAGAGCCGCTGAACAACCAACTGCGGGTAAACCTGCAGCAAATGATTATAGCCGATCCGGCACTGACCAGCCTCAGATCCAAGGCTCATGAAGTAGAGGTCCCTCACGTTGGCGCAAAGATCTTGCCAACGGCCTCCGGTTCAGCTGTCATCGCCGCGAGTGGCTATGCTCGGGAGATTTCGGCGCAGCACGGGAAGGTCGGCGGAATCGACATGGAAGTGTACGGTATCCACCGTGCTGCCGCCCTCCATGGTGGCGTCAAGTGTTTCGCTGCAAAAACGGTTGTCGATCATGCTGACGAAGCTAAAGGTGACGCCTTGCAGAAGCCCGGCGCAATCTTGTCCGCGCGCTTTGTGGTAAAGGCGATCGACCAACTGTTTCAGTCTGGTGGTCTCTGATCTGGCAATGAGCCGGTGAGCCGGGGTGTGGACACATCGTTGACGTCTGACGGGGCCGAACCAATGATCTTGCCGGCATTAGAATGCCCAACTTGGCTCGTTAGCGTCCAGAATAGGGGGCGCCACGAATGGAACCTTTGCTATCCTTAGCGTCTGGAACGGACGTTGCTGTGCTCCGAACCCGACTGTCGCGAATGTCCCAATCCAAGGCGCAGCGCCCGCCAGACATTGGGGGTACATAAGCCGGTGTGATGCATAAATACTAGATTTATACATCATATTTCGTTATGTGGTGAGCTATAAATTGGACTTTTATAACTCATGAAGTGGAATTGGCAGCAGCCAGACTGGCCGAAATTTATTTGGGAAAGTGTGCCCTTGGCGGCGCTTGAAGGCCAATTTCTGCAACAATCTGGAATCCTGATTGGCTCGGTCAAGCACCTGACCGAGGATGACCGCTCGGCTATCACCGTAGACATCATGACCGGCGAGGCGCTCAAGACCTCGGAGATCGAAGGCGAACTGCTCAATCGAGACAGCGTGCAAAGTTCGCTACGCCGCGAATTCGGTCTCGAAACCAGCGATCGAAGAATTCCTCCTGCCGAACGTGGCATCGCAGAAATGATGATCGCACTCTACCGCGACTTTGGCGATCCGCTAACGAACGAAACGCTCTTCGCGTGGCACGAAATGGTCGTCAGTGGACGCCGCGATATCGACGCCGTTGGCCGCTATCGTGATCACGAGGATGCGATGCAGGTTGTCTCTGGGCTCATTCACAAGCCCACGGTTCACTTCGAGGCGCCCCCTTCCAAAGATGTGCCGGAAGAGATGCAAGGCTTCCTGGACTGGTTCACCAGTTCAAGGCCAGGGGGACCGAACCCCTTGCCCGCACTGACCCGCGCAGGGATCGCCCATCTTTACTTCGTTTCGATCCATCCATTCGAGGATGGCAATGGACGAATTGCCCGCGCACTTGCGGAAAAGGCGCTCTCTCAAGCCATCGGCCAGCCCAGCCTGATTGCCCTGTCACAGGTCATACAGCGCAGCCGCACTGCGTACTACGACGCACTGGAGGCAGCCAACAAGCGAAACGAGATCACCGGCTGGCTAACCTACTTTGCACAGACGGTACTGGACGCGCAGGAACACAGCCTCGCGCTGATCGACTTCCTCCTCACGAAGATCAAATTCTACGACCGTTTCCGCGACCAAATGAACGAGCGGCAGACGCGGGTCATCGCACGCATGTTCAGGGAAGGGATCGATGGCTTCACGGGCGGCCTCAGCGCGGCCAACTACATCACGATCACCGGCACCTCGCGTGCGACCGCCACTCGCGACTTGCACGAGCTCGTCGCGATGGGGGCGCTGACACAAACAGGAATGCTCAAATCGACACGCTACCAGTTGGCGATCGCGTAGTGTCTGACATCAGTATTTTCGACACCTCGCGCCCAAATGGCCCTGCGATTTTGCTCGTCAACACCGGCACGCGAAACGCAAATTCCCCTTGCCAAATTGTTCCCCAGGATGTTGATTTCCGCTGAGAGTT
>NZ_BCTX01000119.1 GCF_001590985.1 Novosphingobium naphthalenivorans NBRC 102051 | reverse complement strand
CGAGATCGGCTCGGCCGACGAAGAGTCCCGCCACACCCTCCACCGACGCGATTGCGTCGAGATGATCGAGCGCTTCGGTATCCTCGATCTGAAGGATCAGGCAGACCTCCTTGTCGGCAGCTTCCATATAAGGACGTAGCCCGCGCGTGCCGTAGCCGCCCGCGCGCGTCGAAGGAGAGAAGCCTCGCTTTCCACCGATGTAGCGCGCCGCCGCCGCCGCGCGCTGCGCGTCATCGGGGTACGCGACATGCGGCACGAAAATCCCGGTCGCGCCCATATCGAGAGCAGAGAGGATGGTGTCGGGCGCGTTCCTTGGCACACGCACCAGCACTGGCAGGTCGGCCACCTGCGATGCGAGCATACAGGTGTCGATCTGGGATGGATCGAACGGCGCGTGCTCGGCATCGAGGACCGCGAAATCAAGCCCGGTCTGGGCGATCAGTTCGACAGTCTGGTGAGCCGGGGTTTTCAGGAAGGTTCCTGTCGCTGGTGCGCCGGAACGGATCAGTCCGGCAAAGGAAGCGCGCTTCGTCACGCGCCCCATTCCGCTTTCTGATGGGCGAGCAGATGAGCGTAAGGCTCCGGCACCGGGGCGAAAATATCGAGGTTGAGGACCGTTTCGGTACCGGTCACCTCGATATAATGCTCGGTATGGGGCGGCACCCGGACGAAGCTGCCACGTGTGCATTGATGCGGCACCCCGCCGACATGATAGATGCACTCGCCTTCGAGGATCAGCACGATCTGTTCATGATCATGCTGGTGCGGGCGCAGCGCGGCGCCAGGTTCGACCCAGCCGAACTGAAGGACGACATTCTCGCCGCCGAGACCAGCACGTTCGATCCCGCGCCGGACGAATTCGCGCGGAATATCGTTCCAGTTGTAGAGCTTGGGCGGCTGCACGGCCTGGCTGGTTTCCTGCGCGCTCATTCTGCGGCGACCGCTTGCTCGGCAAGGTCGTGGATCGCTTCCGCGGCCGCGCGCTCTTCCTTGATCTTGCGGGTGATGATCCGGCGGGCACGTCCCGACCCCTGATCGTTCTGGAGCAGTACCGGCTTCAGATCCATCAGTTCGCGCCCCTGCAATATCTTCTGCTGCGCCTCGATGATCGGGCGATCCTCATGCTCGAAGGCATAGGCGGCGCCGACCTCGAATTTCTGGGTGATCTCCTCGTCGTCGAGATCGAAGTCGCGCGCCGAACCCCAGAAATAGTGGGTCGTGTTGTCCGTCTCGGGCGTGATGATGTTGGGATTGTAGGTGCCCCAGCCCTCCTCGCGCGGGCGCCCCGGCGTGGTGAACCCGTAATAAGTGATCATACAGCCCGGCGGATCGCAGCGCATCTCGAGCCAGTGATCCAGCACACCGGTGAAGCCCTTCACGATGTTCATGAGTGGCGGCACCGGCATCGATGGAACGAACTGCTTGGTCCAGACGCGCCCTTCTTCCTCGATGACTTCGTAGGACGCCTTGGCAAGCTCGCGCGGCTCAAGCGTGGTCACATGGACGAAGCCGGCGTGGCTCAGGTCCGTGAGGTTGTCCATCACCAGAAGATAGTTGGCCTTGAGATTGATCGTGCCATGCACGGCGCGATATTTCTCGGGCGTGTTCAGCCAGACGAAGTCGGGAACCAGCGCCGGATCAGCAAGTACCGGATCGCCCATCCAGATCCACACCAGGCCATATTGCTCGGTGAGCGGATAGCTGCGGACCCTGGCCGCCTTGGGTATAAGGCCATTGCCATGAGGGTTGTCGACGCACTTGCCGGTGCAATCGAATGCCAGGCCATGATAGAGACACTCGACGGTGTCGCCAACCAGCTTGCCCAGACTGAGCGGCACGAAGCGATGCGGGCAGAGGTCGGCGATTGCGACCGGAGTTCCGTCTTCCTTCCGATAGAGGAGGACCGGCTCGTTAAGGAAAGTCCGCGGGAGCATGGTTCGGGAGATCTCTTCGCTCCAGCCAGCGGCATACCAAGTGTTACGAACGAATTCCATGAGCCTCTCCTATTGCATCGCTGCAATCTGTTCTTGATTATCCGAGATATCGGTCACGCCGCCGCTCACGAACTTTATGGCGTTCGTCATGAACGTCACGTTCCTGGGCAGCGCGAAATGGTCGACGTTCGTCAAAGGGACATAGACATGCTCGCGAAGAGCTGCCCGCAACCGGGTATCCGGCTGGACGAACGTGTCGGTCGAGCCGTTGACCAGCATGATCTGCCCCTCGATGCGCGACAGCCGGGCTTCATCGGCGACCGGGTTCGGCGCCCGGCGAAGTACGGCCGCGAGTGCCAGCGGGTCGGACTGGCTGGCGCGCGAATACTCGACCAGAGCGCGTACCGGGTCGGGAGCGTCGGGCGAAAGGCCAAGCTCAAGGGCGTCCGCCAGAGCTGCCCCATGCTCCTCGGGGAGGAAAATATTGTCTCCCACGCCGCCGATGACCAACCTGCCGAAGCGATCCGGTCGGCGGCTGGCCAGTTCCAGAGCGACCTTGCCCCCCAACGAATAGGCGATCACATCGAGCTGGACATCCGGCAGCAGCCGCCCCAGTTCTCCTGCCAGGTCGCTATAGGCCGACGGATCGTGCGAGCCGCCCCGTGGACCGTGCCCGGGCAGATCGATCAAAAGGATCTGCCGGCCAGTTTGGCTCAATTGGGCGAGCCAGCCGTTGCGCTCGTAAGTCGCAGCGCAAGAGCCGCCCCAACCGTGCAGCAGAAGAACCGGATTGGTGGACATCAGGCCGCGACCAGTTCGGAATGCGCGATACCGGCGCCGATGGCTAGTGGCGTATTCTCGGAATAAAAATCGGTCTTGAGGCCAGGCGCCCCCGCCGCGAGGCCTGCCGCCGCCGCCGCGATCCACATCCGGATCTCGCCGCCGCCGTAACCGGCCTTGTCGAGCACTTCGGCATCGGTCCAGCTGTCGAACCGGCTGAGATCGCCTGCGGTGAAGACTTCAAGGAAATGTTCGTCCCATTCCTTGTTGATCCAGGGCGCCTTGAACTCGCCCGCGATGATCTCAGCCGAAAGCTTCTTCATGCCGGCGTCGATGTCGCCATGCCATTTCTCGTCGGTGATGCCGTCGGGCGAGCCGCCGTGAACGATGAAATCGCGAACCTTCTCGTCAGGCGCGGTGTCGAATTGAGGGAAGATGAAACTGGTCTGGTGCGACAACCCGCCCGAACCGATGAAGGCGACCCGCTTGCCGAGGCTCGCGGCCCAGCGGCCGATCGCCTCTCCGAGCTGGCGGCAGCGCCTGAAGCTCGGCCGCGGATCGCTCAGCGAGTTGATGTGAACCGGGATCACCGGACGGGCATCCAGCTTGCCGTGGAAGAAGAAGCCGAGCGCGTTGGAAAAGCCGTGGTCGACACCCATGTCATACGACACCGCGATGTCGAAATCGTTGTCGACGAGGAAGTCGGCCAGCTTGGTGGAAAGCTCCTTCGGCACATCCAGCTTGCCCGGTACGCCACCACAATCGTTGATGGCCTCCGCCGCATGGCCGACGATGAAGGTCGGCGAGAGGTTCAGGCGGATATTGGAATAATGATCGCCGCCGAAGACGATGACGACATCGGGATCGAACGCTGCGAGTTCCGCGATCCTCGCCTCATAGGCCCGCCACAGTTCGGGGTTCACCTCCCTTTCCTGAAGGGACAGGATCGGCACGTGCGGAACGCAGGCGACATAGGCTTCGGAACGACCCGTCAGATCAGTCATAACATCATCTCCGTCTGTTCATCTGGTTATTTGGCGAACGCCGCCGCGCGTGGACTGGTAAAGATCACGGTGCCTCGCCGCTCCTTGAACAGCCAGCGCCCGGAACTGCGCTCATAGACATCGTCGAAATCGCAGATCGTCGTCGGCGGCTCGGCCGGCAGCGGCAGCGCGCCGTTCCCGGCATAGACGACGGTCGTCGAGAAGCCGCGGACAAGGCCGGAATCATCTGCGGTCAGATCGATTCCACCCGAAACGTGCCGGGTAACCCGGCCGCTTTCCGTCTGCTCCTGGTTACGAGCCTCGAAGAAGGCGGCGATCGCCTGGCGTCCCTCGATGCGAAGGTTTCCCAGGATGAGAAGCGCATCATCCGAAAACAGGTCCGCCACCGCATTCTCATCGGGCCGATCGACCCGATGGAAGTACGCAGCCGAAAGATTCTGAATGTCTCGCGCGTCGTCGCCTGTGACCACTATGTCAGTGATCTCGGTTCGCGGTGCATTAACCAGGCTGCCAGACACCATCCTCGTCCTCTCTCGGAATGCATCAAATCTCACTTTGATGTTCTGTTTAATTCGAGAGTTATCAAGACGAAGGCGGATGTCAAGCGCGTTGCGCCTGCCCCTTGGAAATTCGATGTATTTATCTAATTTATTCAGTAGCTTATTGCTGGACACCCCTACTCCACGCCAAGCGAAGAGGACGTCGCAATGTTGAGGGAGCGCCGCTGCGCCAAACCCCCGATATGCTCAGGCTATCCGGCAAAGACGTGCGAGTCGCGACAAGGCGGCCAATCGGCTCACAGATCGACACGTGTCCAGATTTGCGATTTGCAGCCGATTCGCCCGATGAGGCATCCGCTTGCCCTGATCGTGTGCTGGTCAACGATCGTGATCGTTCCGGAAAAGGTCTTACGAATATCCGGCACAAAAACCGATCCACGCCAAAGGTTGGGTCGCTCTTCCGAGAATTGCCGAAAAAGCTGGGCGCCTATCAGGGGATCGACACCGCCTTTCCGTGAATCCGCCTTGGCCTTTTCATTCGCCCAAACGACGACGCCGCAAATATACCTGCCGCACGGTTCCGCGCGAATATGCACACTATCCTTGGGGTTGCGCCAAATACCCAGGGATTGGCTTTGCGCCGGTGCCGGATTGATCAGGAGAGCACCCCCCGCCCCAGCGGCGACGATCGCGCAAAGACGCGCAACGCGCGCTCGTTTCGAGAAGGGGCGCAACATGACTGTACCGTCAACGTAAAATCGCATCATCACTACTCCGATGGAGGGCACCAGCCTTACCCGAGGGCGGAAGGCGGAAGAGGTGCCGAACCGCCGTCAGCGCTCCACCGTCAAGCCAAAGCACCGTCGACTCGCGCGCAGACTATAGTCGAGCAAGCTCTCACTGCACCCATGAATGCCGGTGCCGCAATTCACCTCGCCCCGAATGCAGTTGAGCAGGCGAAGAGAACAAATGCCGGCACACCTTGCGCCGATCGTCAGGTTCTGTGCCGTGGGCTTGCGCAGCGGGTGGTACGCACTATAGCCCTCAGCCGAAGCACCTAGTCTGCGTCAGCCACCGACGGGAGGCCGAGTTCTGGCAATGGCCGGTGTATGATTTCCTCAACCCTGTCCTTCGGGACACCCATCCCGCGAAGGACGTGGCGCGCTACGGAAGCGGGATAGGTATCGGACGGAGGGTTGCGAAGTTGCGTGACCATGGCCGCCAGCGTGGTGCCCAGAAGGATGTCTCTACCGGAATTCGGGCCGGTCAGCTCGAATTCGCCTGCCGCGATTCCTTCTTCGACGGTGATTTGAGCCTGGCGATAGGTTTCGGCTCCGAAGATGATCCCGCCCGCGCTGATATGCACCATCGCCCAGGCCCATTTGGAATCCTCGCGAGCGCGCTGGAGATAATATCGGATCGCGAAGCCAGCCCGTTCAGCGGCAAACGGCATGTCGTTGATGCGCTGCAACACGACAGTGTTGAAATCATGGTTCAGGTCATATTGCAGCGCATCGAACAGCTCTTCCATGCTGTCGAAGTAGTTATAGAACGTCCCACGCGATATATCGGCTACATCAAGGATTTCCTCAATCCTCGTCATTAGCCCTCGCTCACGCCCCAGGAGCGCGAATGCCGCATCTAGAACAACCCGCCGGGTTCGGGCACGCTTTTCCGCCCCGATTTGCGCGCGACGTTCCACGTCAATTCGTGGCTTGGCACGTTTGGACTTTGCCGCAATTGCAGACGTCGACACCTTGTCATCCTTTTCCGGGCCGATCACGCTAACGCTGGGAGCATAGGCCTGCAAGGCGTTCGTTCTTTGCGTTTTGTCAAAACGACGCTTGACTCCCCTATGCCGTCGCGTTAGCCCTTCCAGAAATAAACAAAACATCATTCCGACATATCGCCTAAAACGATATTCGGACCTTAAGGAGAGGCTTAGCGTCAGGCTGCGCCTCGGGGATTGAGGAGCGGCTGATAATGGCATTCGTCCGTGATCTTTGGTACGCTGCCGGTTGGACTCAGGATGTGAAGCGCGAGCTGCTTCCCCGGACCATCATCGGCGATCATATCGTTCTTTATCGCACAGAGGCCGGTGAGGCGATCGCCCTGAGCGATACCTGCCCGCATCGCTTCGCTCCGATGCACCTCGGCAAACTCAACGGCGACACGATCGAGTGCGGCTATCACGGGCTCCGCTTCGATCGGGGCGGTGCGTGCGTCTATAACCCGCACGGCAACGGTGCCACTCCGCGCGCGTCGCACCTTCGCCGTTATCCGCTCATCGAGAAGAACGGGCTGGTCTGGCTTTGGATGGGCGAAGAGGCAGCCGCCGACCCTGCGGGGATACCCGACTTTCCCTGGCTGGATGACGAGACCTACGCCTTTACCGGCAGCCATACCATTCCCATGGCACTCCCCTGCGACCTGATCGTCGACAATCTCCTCGACCTCAGCCACGCTGCCTATCTCCATCCTGGAACGCTCGGCCCTCAGCAGGGTACCAAGGACGTGACTTCCGTGCGCAAGGAAGGCACACGGATATTCTCGGACCGGCTCATTCCCGGCGCTCCGCCTGCTTTCGTGTTCACCGCAACCGGCGCTGCGACGCCCGATGAGACCGTGGACTATTGGGCGAACATGCGCTGGGATCCGCCGGGTTCGTTCTACATGGATGCCGGAATCGTAACCGCGGGGGGGCAGAAGGAGGACGGACGCATTCTCTCAAGCGTCCAGATCGTGATCCCCGCAACCGAAACGTCAAGCTACTATCACTGGAAGATGTTCCGCAACTTCGCGATCGACAGCGCGGAAGTGACGGCCGGCATCGAGGCCGCGGTGATGCAGGCCTTCACCACGGAAGACGAACCCATGATCGCGGCCGTGCACCAGCGCATGGCCGGCCGGGAATTCTGGTCGATGAAACCGCTCCTCCTCAGCAGCGACTCCGCTGCGGTGCAGGCTCGGCGTGTGATGGCCGACCTTCTGAAACCGCGGCACGAGAATGAAAGCATGGAAGCTCAGCCGATCGTCGCTGTCGCCGGATAATCGGCTCGGGTTTCCGCTAAAAATCTAAAAATGACGCCCTTCAAAGGGCGCGTTGTGGACTGCCATCCATAGGGGAGGATTGAATGACGGGTAAGTTGTATCTGGTGCTCGGCGCCAGCGCGATCGCGTTTGTTTCCAATATTGCATATGCCCAGACGACCGCACCGGCGGCCAATGCGGCGCCTGAGCAGACTGCTCCCCCGGAACCGGCTGGAACCCCGGCTGCTCCCACCGGCCAATCCTACGGGATCGAGGATATCGTCGTCACCGCTCAGAAGCGGTCCCAGAACCTTCAGAATGTTCCGATCGCGGTAAGCGCCGTCACCGAAACGCAGCTCTCGCGCGCCGGTGTCAAGGATGTTGTCGATCTGAAGATAGCCGTGCCGACGCTCAACGTCACGAATAGCGCCGGCTATCTCACCAGCAGCCTGCGCGGCATCGGCAGCAACGGCTTCGGCGCCGGAATCGAGAATCCGATCGCACTCTACATCGATGGCGTCTATTATGCGGCCCCGGCGGCTTCGCTTCTGACGCTCAACAATATTTCCCAGATCGAAGTGCTCAAGGGACCGCAAGGCACGCTCTTCGGCCGGAACGCGACCGGGGGACTGATCCAGGTCACGACGAGGGATCCATCTTCGACGCCAGCAGCCGAGTTCAATATCAGCTATGGCAACTACAATAGCGTGACCGGCAACGGATATGTCGCCGGCCCCATCACGTCGAACCTGTTCATGGACCTGGCCGTATCGGGGGCCCATCAAGGCGATGGCTGGGGCACGAACTATTTCAACGGCAAGGATGTTCAGAAACTCGATCATGACATCGCCGTGCGTTCCAAGCTGATCTGGGAGCCTAGCGACAGCACCAAGTTCACATTGATCGGCGATTATTCAGACCATCGGGATTCGATCGCGAACGCCTATCGCGTCTTCAGGGGAACGGTCTCGGGCTACACGCCCAATGCGCCGGCCTTTCCCGATATCGGATATAACACAGATAGAGGGCATAGCGTGGAAGGTACGCTAAACAACGCTAAGGGCGAACAATCAGCGAACGCTTAGGCGGCGCGACTATCCGGCGGCAGATTGAGGGCCTTGCGGCCAGCAGAAGCGGCTGCGCGATCCCAGAGGAAATCGCCCGAGAAAGCAATATGCTCCCAACCTACCGGGGACGTATGTGCGAGGAGATCATCAGGCACCGCGACCGATGTTGATCGTAGATGCTGGACTGCGGCATCCATGTAGATCGTGTTCCAATAGACGATTGCGGCGATGACCAGGTTGAGGCCGGATGCCCGATATTGCTGCGCCTCGTGGCTACGGTCGATGATGCGGCCCTGGCGGAAGGTGTAGATCGCCTGCGTCAGGGCATGGCGTTGTTCGCTGTTGTTGAGACCGGCATGACATCGTCGGCGCAGATCAGGATTTTCGAGCCAGTCCAGCATGAACAGGGTCCGCTCAATCTTGCCGATTTCCTGGAGCGCGACGTCGAGCTGGTTCTGCCGCTCATAGGCGGCGAGCTTTCGCAGCATGACCGATGGCGCGACATGGCCGGCCTTAATCGACCCTACGAGGCGCAGCACGTCGTCCCATTGCTCACCGATAATGTCGGTGCGGATGCGCTTGCCCAACAGCGGGGTGAGGGACGGATAGGCCGTGACCGGCGCGATCGGCGCGAGCCGCCTGTCGGGAAAGTCGCGCAAGCGCGGGCAGAAGCGAAATCCCAGCATGGCGCACAGGGCGAAAACATGATCGGTCGCCCCGCCGGTGTCAGTGTAATGCTCGGCGATTTTCAGATCGGTGCCGTGGCTGGTGAGGCCGTCGAGGACATAGGGCGCCTCATGCGTCGCCGCTGAGATCACGTTGACGTGGTAGGGCGCGCGCTGATCGGAAACATGCGTGTAGAAGCTGAAGCCATGATCGACGCCATAGCGGGCGTTGATGTCGCCGCCCGACGCGCCGCGCTTCGCGCCCCTGAAGAACTGGCCATCGGAACTCGATGTGGTGCCGTCGCCCCATATCCGCGAGAATGGCAGGCGGTGGTGCGCGTTGATGAGGACGGCCAGCGCCGCGCGGTAGCTGTCGTCGCGGATATAAGCGTCATGGGTCCACAGCAGCTGATCGCGCGTGACGCCTTGGCTCGCGGCCGCCATGCGCGACAGGCCGAGATTGGTCGCATCGGCGAGAATGGTGGCGAGCAGGGCGTTTTCATTGGGACACGGCTCGCCGGTGCGCAGGTTGGTGAATGCCGAGAGAAAGCCGGTTTCCTGCGCCACCTCATGCAGCAGCTCGGTGATGCGAATGCGTGGCATCATGGCATCAAGCCGGTCGGCCAGCATCTCGGCGTCAGGCATCGCGATGGTGCGAACGGGTGATATCTGGAGGCGGTCATCGCGGTATCGCACACCTTCCAGAGCGTCGCGCTTCAGGCGCTGGGCAAATTTCTTCAGCCGCCAGTCCAGTTCGCGGCCCCGTTGTTCGAGCCAATCGCTGGCTGTGGGCGGCAGGCCAAGAGCCGACACGATCGGCGTCGCCTTCGGTTCGCTGAGCAGGTAGCTGTCGAACCGGCGGTATCCC
>NZ_BCTX01000118.1 GCF_001590985.1 Novosphingobium naphthalenivorans NBRC 102051 | reverse complement strand
TCGATTGGCCCTAGGCCGCGAAGTGTCACCTTGTGAGCGATGACCTGTCACTTTGCGCATGGCGCAGAGGCGGCGGTTCTGCGGGGAGGAGGCTGGCCGGGGCATGGCGGCAATTTACCGCTGCGGGGTGCGTGTAGGAAAATGGTTTGTGGGGTAGGGTGGGGGTAGGCGCAGCTGATATTCGTGCCTGCCCCTAACTGACTTCGCGAAAAATGAGCAGAGGTGTGACGGCGAAGGCTGCCGAAGGTCGTCCAAGGGATACACGAACAACGGGTGCTAGCATTTTCGTTAGCTGGCCGATGATGCTTTCAGTCAGCCCGAGATCATTCTCATCAAAAGAGCCATTTAGGTCTGGTGTCAGATATTCAGGGTATGCACTTAGAATGCCGATAATCGACCAGTCCCCCGACATCATCTCACCATAAGTGAGGGCTATGTCGCTGGCTGCGGTGACTAAATTGTCTTGGTTGAGGACGCACCATACAAGTTTAGCTGCATCATTTACTTTCGTAAGCATTCGTGCATGAACTGAGTGAGGCATGATCTGAATCATGTCGAGGAAAAGCTCCATATTTTCAGCCTCCTCTTTTGCCACGACTTTCTGTGCAGCGGTCATATTGCTCATCTTTTTACCACCGCCAACGCCTGATTTTACTTTTCGCTGAATTGACGAAGACTTCCAAGCCTCCTTCATCATCCCTAGGTCTTGAATGCTCAGAAACCCCGTAACCAGCACGAATTGCCCGATCGTAGCCTCGTCAAGATTGCGTTGAATCATCCCACGCTCTTCTAGCACGTCGAGAAATTGCAGAGCATTCGCCCAGTAAGGATCATAGACCCGCACCAGACTTTCGCTTCCTGCTTCACTAGGGCCGATTTCGAGTTCGATGTTTCCGCCGCCTAGTGGTGTATTGCCACCAAACCCAATACGTTTTCCTCGCTTTGAGCCTTTTGAGACACCTTCTGATTGCGTTATGCCCGTCAGCAAGCCGCTATTGTCGAATTGGGAAAGATAAGAGGCCACACGCCTGCTATCGTGATATAGAAAATCAAAGACGGAAGCGTTTTCTGCTTCGTCTTGCTCCGCGCTCGATACTGTCACGGCGTTCTTTGACATATTCACGCGCCTCGTCGTCATCGCGCTTCACCGATTCGGAAGCACTCTCAATCTCTTTAGAGTCTATGTGAATAGAGCGAGCAGAGGCTTCGTCAAAGTCGAAGTTTGAAAGGTCCACAGAAGGCTTGTCTTTCTTCTTCGTCATGCGGTGAATTGGCAATAGATGAGATGTGGGCAGTCTATGGATTCTAGTATTGCGTTGAGGTGGGTGTCGTCACAGTGGCTGCGGCGATTGAAGCACCACGTCATATCGTCCCGAGATATGCTAGCTTCATCCATGTAAATGAGCTGCAAAGATTTGTGTCTTTCGAGCCTATAGCCTGAAAAAATTCTCGGGCCGGGGAAGATGAATGTGCTCATAGCATACCGCTGGGGCCATTGGTACTGTGGCCATTCACGGTATGCCAAGTGCGATCAGGCGAGTAACCGCTAACTCTCTCGTCATCCCCGCGCAGGCGGGGATCCCGCTCTTTTTTTGATCGCGTGACTTCGCCGTGAGGGCGGACAAAAAAGCGGGGCCCCCGCCTTCGCGGGGGCGACGGGAGGTTTTGGGTTATCCCCTCAAACCCCAATCAGCGCCGTCTTGCTCTTGCAGTTGCCGAGGTAGGCTTCGCGGCCCAGGTCTTTGCCCACGCCGGATTGCTTGAAGCCGCCGGTGGGCAGCATGTGGTCGTCGCTGCGGCCGTAGCGGTTGACCCAGACGGTGCCTGCTTCCAGCGCGCGCACCGCGCGCAGGGCGCGGGAGATGTCGGTGGTGTGGACGCCGGCCGCGAGGCCGTAACGCGTGCCGTTGGCAAGGGAGAGGGCCTCGTCCTCGTCGGCGAAAGTCTGCAGGGTGAGGACGGGCCCGAAGATTTCGCCCTGCACCGCCTCGGCATCCTGCGAAAGGCCGGCGAGCAGGGTGGGCTCGTAAAAGCTGCCCTGCTGCGGGGCGCTGGCGCGGGTGCCGCCGGTGAGGGCTTCGCCGCCCGCTGAAAGGGCGCGGCTGACCATGCCGTCTATCGTTTCAAGCTGCCGTTCGGAAACGATCGGGCCCATCGTCGTGCGCGCGTCCCACGTCGCGCCGATGCGGTGGGCGGCGAAGGCCTTGGTGATGCGCTCCACCACCGGCTCCATCACGCTTTCGTGCACCAAGAGGCGCGATCCGGCGACGCAGACTTGCCCGGCGTTGAGGGTGATGGCCTTGGCGACGATCGCGCTCGCCTTGTCGAGATCGGCGTCGGCGAAGACGATCTGCGGGCTCTTGCCGCCCAGCTCCAGTGTCACCGGCTTGGGGCCGGTCTCGGCGCAGGCGGTCATGATCGCGCGGCCGGTGCGGGTGGAGCCGGTGAAGCTGACTTTGCCGATCTGCTCCGCGCGCACCAGAGCGTCGCCGATGTCCGCGCCGCCGCCCTGCACCACGTTGAACAGGCCCGCCGGGATCCCGGCCTCCACCGCCAGCTCGGCCAGCCGCACCACGGAGAAGGGGGTGAGCTCGGAAGGCTTAAGCACCACGGCATTTCCTGCCGCAAGCGCGGGGCCGAGTTTCCATGCGGCCATCACCAGCGGCAGGTTCCACGGGGCGATGGCGCCGACGACGCCGTAAGGCTCGGTGATCGTCAGGCCCAGCTTGTCCGGCGTGGTGGAGGCGACTTCGCCGCCGTGCTTGTCCGCGAATTCGGCGAAGAAGCGGATGCAGCCGGCGGTATAGGGCACGTCCCAGGCGCGCACTTCGGCCAGCGTGCGGGTGGAACCGGCGGCTTCCAGCGGGGCGAGCCATGCGGCGTCGGCCTCGATCGCATCGGCCCAGCGGTGCAGCAGCTTCATGCGCCCGCGCGGCTCCATCGTTGCCCAGCCGCTCTGCTTCTGCGCGCGGGCGGCATTCTCCACCGCTTCGGCAAGCTGCGCTTCGTCCGCCGCGTGGAGCGGGGCGAGGAGCTGGCCGTCGGAGGGGCGCAGCACTTCGAAGGTGCGGCCCTTGCCCACCACGGCGTGGCCGCCGATGAAGTTGGCCGCTGCACCGGGCCTGATGCGGTCGATTTCGAGTTCGCTCATGTCTGAAATTTCCACCTGACTTTGAAGCAATTTAGCCCGACGCGGCGGAATCGGCTGGCCCGCCATGCGGAAACGGCGAGAGAATCTTCCAAAATATTCCGAAAACCGGCACCCCATGCTTTTGCGGCCTGTCTAGATCGCGAACATGAGGAGGGGGCGCCGGACAGCGATCCGGCATCGGAGTGATTGATCAGGAGAATTCGGATGGCGATTGACGTGGATGCCCGAGTGACCTTGAGGTCCATGACGGCGCAAGACATAGACGCCGCTGTCGAACTCTCCCGCGAACAGGGCTGGCCGCATCGCGAGGAGGACTGGGCGCAGTTCCTCGAATGGGGCGAGGGCCTTGTCGCACTGCTGGACGGCAGGATTGCCGGGACGATCATGGGCTGGCGCTTCGGCGAGGACATGGCGACGCTCGGCATGGTCATCGTCACCAATGCCGCGCAGGGGCAGGGCATCGGCCGCAAGCTGATGCAGGCCATGCTGGAAAGCCTTGCGGGCCGCACCGTGGTGCTCAACGCCACCGACGAAGGCCTGCCACTCTACAAGAAGCTGGGTTTCGAAGTGACCGGCACGGTGCTGCAGCATCAGGGCTCGGTCCCGGCCGTGCCGCTGGCCGAGCTGCTGCCCGGCGAGCGCGTGCGGCCGATGGGCGCGTCGGGTGACGGTCTTGGCGATCTTTACAGCAAGGCGAGCGGGATGGACCGGCACGCCCTGTTCGATGCGCTGGCCGAGTGCGGCAGCACGGTCGTGCTCTCGCGCGAGCATCAGCCGGTGGGATTTGCCCAGTTGCGCCGGTTCGGCCGGGGCTGGTCGATCGCGCCGGTGGTCGCGCCCGATCTGGGCGGGGCCAAGGCGCTGGTTTCGCACTGGCTGGGGCTCAACACCAACACCTTCTGCCGGCTCGACGTGACGCTGGAAAGCGGGCTGTCCGAATGGCTGCAGAAGCTCGGCCTGCCATGTGTGGGCCGCGTGCACACGATGGCGCTCGGCCCGGCGCCGAAGGGCGGCAGCGAAGCGAGGATCTACGGTTTGGCGGCGCAGGCACTGGGATGATGATCGACCTTCGGGATCCGGGACTTCTCCGGCAAGCCGCACTGATCGGCGGCGCATGGCTGCCCGCGGCCGGAACAGGGGCGCTCGACGTGGTCAATCCGGCGGATGGATCGGTCTTGGGCCAAGTTCCGGATTGCGGTGAGGCGGAAACCGAAGCCGCCATCGCCGCCGCCGATGCGGCCTGGCCGGCGTGGCGGGCGATGACCGCCGGGGAGCGCTGCGCGCTGCTGGAAGCCTGGCACGCGCTGGTGCTCGCCAATCTCGACGATCTGGCGCGGATCATGACGGCGGAGCAGGGCAAGCCTTTCGCCGAGGCGCAGGGCGAGATCCGCTATGCCGCGACCTTCATCAAGTGGTTCGCGGAGGAAGGCCGCCGCACCGGCGCGCGCAATGTGACTTCGCCCGAACGCGACCGGCGGATCATCGTCCTGACCCAGCCGATCGGCGTAAGCGCGGCGATCACGCCGTGGAACTTTCCGGCGGCGATGATCACCCGCAAGTGCGCGCCCGCTCTGGCGGCGGGTTGCCCGGTGGTCATCAAGCCTTCCGAACTGACGCCTTTCACGGCGCTGGCGCTGGCCGAGCTGGCCATGCGGGCAGGCTTTCCCAAGGGCACGATCAATGTCGTTACCGGCCTTCCCGCCGCGATCGGCAAGGCGATCACGGCCAGCCCGGTGGTGCGCAAGCTCTCCTTCACCGGCTCGACCCGGGTCGGCGCGCTGCTGATGCGCCAGTCTGCCGATACCATCAAGAAGCTCAGCTTCGAGCTGGGCGGCAATGCCCCGCTGATCGTGTTCGAGGATGCGGATATCGATCTGGCGGTGCGGGCGGCCATGGCCAGCAAGTTCCGCAACGCCGGCCAGACCTGCGTCTGCGCCAACCGCATCTTCGTGCAGGACGGGGTTTACCGGGAATTCGCCGAGAAGCTGGGTGCGGCGGTCGAGGCGCTCCATGCGGCGCCCGGCATGGAGCCGGGATCGACGATCGGTCCGCTGATCAACCCGGCGGCGGTCGGCAAGGTGATCGCTCATGTCGAGGATGCGCTGGGCAAGGGCGGACGCGTGATCGCGCGCGGCAAGGGGTGCGACGATGGCAATTTCATGCTGCCGGTCGTGATGGCAGATGCCAATCCCGAAATGCGTCTCGCTTCGGAGGAAACTTTCGGTCCGGTCGCGCCGCTGTTCCGCTTTACCCGCGAGGCCGAGGCGCTGGAGATGGCGAACGCCACGCCTTATGGCCTCGCGAGCTATTTCTACACCCGCGACATTTCCCGGGCGTTTCGCGTAGCCGAAGCGCTGGAAGCCGGGATGGTTGCGCTCAACACCGGTTCGATCGCGATGGAGATGGCGCCTTTTGGCGGTATCAAGCAATCGGGCCTGGGACGCGAAGGCGGCCATATGGGCATCGAGGAATATCTGGAAACCAAGGCCTTCCACATCGGCGGCCTCGAATTCGAAAGTGCAGGGGCCTGAGATGAATACGAGCAGCAACCGCCGCTATGCCATTTCCGTCATCCCCGGTGACGGCATCGGCAAGGAAGTCATGCCTGAAGGAATGCGCGTGCTGGAGGTGGCGGCGAGCAGGTTCGGCTTCACGATCGACCAAGAGTGGCACGATTTTGCCTGCTGCGACTATTATGCCGAGCACGGCGCGATGATGCCTGAGGACTGGAAGGAACGCATCGGCCGCCCCGACGCGATCTTCTTCGGCGCGGTCGGCTGGCCCGATACAGTGCCCGATCATATCTCGCTGTGGGGCTCGCTGCTGCAGTTCCGCCGCGAATACGATCAGTACGTGAACCTGCGCCCGGTGCGGCTGATGCCCGGCGTGCCGTGCCCGCTGGCCGGGCGCGAGCCCGGCGACATCGACTTCTGGGTGGTGCGCGAAAACACCGAGGGCGAATACAGTGCGGTCGGCGGCCACATGTTCCCCGGCACGGACCGTGAAGTGGTGATCCAGGAAACGGTGATGACCCGCTACGGCGTCGACCGCGTGCTGCGTTTCGCGTTCGAACTCGCGCAGCGGCGCGAGCGGGGGCACCTGACTTCCGCCACCAAGTCGAACGGCATCGCCATTACCATGCCGTTCTGGGATCAGCGCGTTGAGGCCATCGCCGCCGAATATCCTTCGGTCAGCCATGACAAGTACCACATCGATATCCTCACTGCGCAATTCGTGATGAACCCGGACCGCTTCGATGTGGTCGTCGCCTCCAACCTGTTCGGCGATATCCTGTCCGATCTTGGCCCTGCCTGCACCGGCACGATCGGCGTGGCGCCTTCGGGCAATATCAACCCCGACCGCACCCATCCCTCGCTGTTCGAGCCGGTCCACGGTTCCGCGCCGGATATCGCGGGCAAAGGCATCGCCAATCCGGTTGGCCAGATCTGGTCGGCCGCGATGATGCTGGAGCACTTGGGCGAAACCGAAGCGGCAGGCGCGATCATGCAGGCCATCGAGGCTGTTCTGGCCACTCCGGCAGGACGTACCGGCGATCTCAAGGGCAGTGCCCGCACGGTCGAATGCGGCAAGGCGATAGCGGCGGCAATCGGGTGATTGCGCAGGCGGCATAATATGCCGGAAGGTTGGCGCGATGCAGGCCTGATGCTCTGCAGGGCCGCCAACTTCGGATAAACTCGCCACGCAACCGCAATAGCTTTGGCGGCATGAACAGCCAGCATGACGCAAAGCCCGCCGGTTCCAACCGCTCCCTGATCGAGATCGACCGCGATCACCTGATCCATCCGGTCGCGTCTTTCCGCGGACATGAAAAGCACGGCGCGCGCGTGCTTGCCTCGGGTGACGGCATGTGGCTCACCGATATCGACGGCAAGCGGGTCCTCGATGCCTTTGCAGGCCTGTGGTGCGTCAATGTCGGTTATGGCCAGGACAGTGTCGTCGCGGCGGCCGCGGATCAGATGCGCCGCCTGCCTTATGCCACGGGGTACTTCCACTTCGCCAACGAACCGGCCATTCGCCTGGCTGGCGAGCTGACGGCGCTGGCTCCGGAAGGCCTCGATCACGTCTATTTCTCGCTGGGCGGTTCGGATGCCGTGGACAGTGCGATCCGCTACATCGTCCATTATTTCAACGCGATCGGCAAACCGGACAAGAAGCACTTCATCGCGATGGAATGGGGCTATCACGGTTCGAGCAGCACCGGCGCCGGGCTGACCGCGCTTGCCAATTTCCATCGCGGCTTCGACTTGCCGCGCCCTTGGCAGCATCACATCGCTTCGCCCTATCCCTATCGCCACCCTGAAGGCGATGACGATGCGGCCGTGATCGCTTCCAGTGTAACGGCGCTTGAGGCCAAGGTCGCCGAAATCGGCGCCGGCAATGTCGCTGCGTTCTTCTGTGAACCGATCCAGGGATCGGGCGGCGTGATCGTCCCTCCGCGCGGTTGGCTCAAGGCCATGCGCGGGGCCTGCACGCGGCTTGGCATCCTCATGGTGGTCGACGAAGTCATCACCGGCTTCGGCCGCACCGGCCCGATGTTCGCCTGCCAGGACGAGGATGTCTCCCCCGATTTCCTCACGATCGCCAAGGGACTGACCAGCGGCTATGCGCCGATGGGGGCGGTGCTGATGGCCGATCACGTGTATCAGGCCATTGCCGACAGTGCGCCTGAGGCTCTGCCGGTGGGCCATGGCTTCACCTATTCGGGGCATCCGGTCAGCGCCGCCGTCGCACTGGAAGTGCTGCGGCTTTACCAGGAGGGCGGCCTGCTTGAAAACGGGGTGAAGACCGGCAAGCGCTTCGCCGCGCATCTGGAGCGTATGCGCGAGCATCCGCTCGTCGGCGATACGCGCGGAAGGGGCCTCCTCGGCGCAATCGAACTGGTCTCCAACAAGCGGACCAAGGCAGGGTTTCCCGCCGAACTCGATATCGGCGGGCGGCTCTCGCAGCTGACCTGGGAGAACGGCGTGATCGTGCGCTGCTTCGGCAATGCGGTTATCGGCTTCGCGCCTGCGCTGTGCTGCAGCGAAGACGAGATGGACATGATCTTCGAACGCGTAGAAAAGGCATTGGACCAGCTTTTCGAGCAGGCTGATGTCCGTAATACCCTGAGCTCATAGAAGGATAACAAGATGCTGCCAGGACCCAAGCTCGACCGGATCGACCTGAAGATTCTGGCCAATCTGCAGCAGTCGGGCCGCATCACCAATGTGGAGCTGGCCGATGCCGTAGGCCTTTCGCCCAGCCCCTGTCTGACGCGGGTCAAGCGGCTGGAGCAGGCCGGTTATATCACCGGTTACGGTGCGCACATCAATCTCAACAAGCTGGGCGAGTTCCTTACCGTCTTCACCGAAGTGACGTTGACGGAACACCGGCGGGGCGATTTCTCCCGCTTCGAGACGCGCATCGCCAAGCTGGACGAGATCGTCGAATGCCACCTCGTCAGTGGCGGCTACGACTACCTGCTGAAGTTCGTCGCGCGCGGCGTGGCGCATTATCAGGCGATCATCGAGGATATGCTGGAAAGCGACTACGGGATCGAGAAGTACTTCAGCTACGTCGTGATCAAGTCGCCTTTCATCAAGCATCATTTCCCGATTCAGAACCTGTTCGGGGACCAGTGAGGATTATCCGTTGAACGATCTCGCCGGGTTGATCGAGCCGCTTGTCGCGCTGCGGCGCGATATCCATGCCCATCCCGAACTGGGCTTCGTCGAGCATCGCACGGCCGCGCGCATTGCCGAAGTGCTGCGCGCGGCGGGGATCGAAGTGCACGAAGGCATCGGCGGCACTGGCCTTGTCGGCGTGATCCGCGCGGGTGACGGGACACGCAGGCTGGGCCTGCGTGCGGATATGGACGCGCTGCCGATCCACGAGCAGACCAACCTGCCCTGGCAAAGCACGGTTCCGGGCTGCTTCCACGGCTGCGGGCATGACGGGCATGTGGCGATGCTGCTGGGCGCCGCGCAGGCCCTGGCCCGCGATCCGCAGTTCTCGGGCACGCTTCACCTGATCTTCCAGCCTGCCGAGGAAGGGCAGGGCGGTGCTCGGCAAATGATCGAGGAAGGCCTGTTCGAACGCTTCCCCTGCGATCGCGTCTATGCACTGCACAACTGGCCGGGCCTGCCCGCGGGCACGATCTCGACCCGGCCCGGCCCGATCATGGGCGCGGCAGATAAGTATCGTATCACAGTCACGGGCAAGGGCGGCCATGCGGCCATCCCGCAGGACACCCCCGATGCCATTCTGGCTGCCGCGTCGCTGGTGCAGCAATTGAACACGATCGTCTCGCGCGATGTGCCGCCTTCGGCTTTCGCCGTGCTCTCCGTGACCGAGATCGCGGGCGGCCATGCGCACAATGTGCTGCCGGCCGAAGTCATGGTGGGCGGCACTGTGCGCACGTTCGATCCCATGGTGCAGGACCGCATCGAGGAACGCATGAGGCAGATGCTGCGCGGCATCGAAGCCTCGTTCGAAGTGCAGACCGGTCTCGATTACGACCGCTACTATCCCGCGACGATCAACGATGCCGATGCCGCTGCCGATGCGCTGGCGGTGGCGGGGCTTGTCGGCCATGCCGAGTTGGCGCCCGAACCCGCCGCGACTTCGGAGGATTTCTCCTTCATGCTGCAGCAGCGGCCGGGGGCCTATATCTGGCTGGGGCAGGGACGCGGGGACAATCCGCCGCCGCTGCACAACCCGCATTACGATTTCAACGACGAGGTCCTCGAACTCGGTATGCGGCTGCACATGGCGCTTGCCCGCCACTGGCTTCGCGACTGAAGCCAGCCCTTAGCGCAAAAGGCAAGAAACCGGGATCAAGGTCCGCTCGTCCTGAGCTTGTCGAAGGGGGACCTCGCGCAGCGCCAGCGTCCTTCGACAAGCTCAGGACGAGCGGAAGGGGTGCGGATTTCCCGCAAGATGCTCTAGGGCCAATCG
>NZ_BCTX01000117.1 GCF_001590985.1 Novosphingobium naphthalenivorans NBRC 102051 | reverse complement strand
GACAAGTCATGGTATTCCCAATTTGCGATGGCCAAGACACCGCAGTCTGGCTCCATTCGCCTGGGGAAGTCCGGCCAGCGAGGCTATCAGTGCGTAGCAAAGACAATTTGGGTGTCCTGTTCGCAAGGTAGCGGCAAGCTGCGCGATAGGTCGTAAGGCGCCACACTCGCATAGCCGCATTCACGGGCGATCCTGTGGCGGCATCCAATCGGCGGACGGTTGGTCTCCATGAAATGGTCGATGGGGTCGAGGGGAGCTATGAAATGCTTCTTCGCCGCGCTGGAGGCGGCTGGGTTCAAAGGGGCAGGCACGCCCCTGTCGATGGGGGAAGACATGCGTCCGTATGTCTGGCGGGGAGAGCCGAAGTCTCCCCGATGGCGCTGAAACGGCACCAGTTCTGGCTGACCCAATGTCAGGCTGAAAAAGGTGGTGGAGAAGCGCCATATAGCCGGGAGGGATGCAACGGGAGGCGCGCAGCGGGCCGCCCTTGCCAAGGTCTGCCTTTGACAAAACAAAAATCAAAATTTTTCGTTTTGTAATACAAAGGCACACCTTGCGGAACGTGCTAACGACAGAAACAGGCTCATAAGCCGCATAGGTGATCTCAACTCTCGCCCCGAGACCATATTCCGAAACGTGCCGTATCCTGTGGTCTGACAGGCTTGCTTCGTGATATCTCAATTAGCCCAGATATAGGAGCTGCCATCATGTCCGATCCTGCGCTTAACCGCATGGCCGATGTTGTCCGTGCCTTGGTTGACATCATGCAGGATCGCCTGCCCGCCGTCGATTTTGCCGACGAGAGGGCCGTCCTCAAAGATGGCGGATTTGGCGCATTCGGGATCGGAGAAGCGTCCGGCCCTGATCGAGCGCGGGAAGCTGCTATGCGCGCCGTTCTCGATCTGAAGCGGAACGGCGGGGCCTTCCAGCAGGAGTCCGAGTGAACCAAGTACGCTCACGCCGAATGAGTTCTTTCTAGCTTTTCACCTTATTCGCGGCTGGTCTTTATTGCCGAAACGATGGACGCGGCAGCGATCAGCGTGGTCCCCATGACCATCAATGCAAGGCCGAGCTGCCACCACATCAGTTCGGTTAGGAGTTGCAGCTGATTCTCCAGCGGGTTGCCAGACCCTATCGGATAAAAGTGAGCGAACCAGAGCGAGAGTATTCCGAGAACAATTAAGCCAGCGCCTACGATTTTCATATAGCCCCCTCATGGTTACGCAAAATGCACCTATAGGGCCTTTCTGTTGCGAGCAAGTATCTGGTCTGATTGCTCTGCTCTTCCCCCCAGAGACAATGTAGATCGCTGGCAGGCCACCCTCCAGAAAGGAGGGCACTATGGCTAAGCCCAATTCGATACCGTCCAGCGTTCGGGGGCTGCTTGCCCTCAATATGATCCTTCACGTGATCTCTGGCATCTTTGCAGCCGTGTGGATCGCTAACCTCGTCGCTCCGTCTGGGGATATGACCCTGCTCGCGTGGCTGGAGACAATTCTCTCTGCCGTCGCAATTGCTGCGGGGCTTTCCTACGGCTCCTATATTGCACTGATGCATATCCCATCTTTGCCGCCATCAAAGCGAGGCAAGGCAATGGGCATCTTCTTTGCGGCCTTCGGCGCAATGGCCTTGCTGCTAGGGGGTGCGTCTTCCTCAGTGCTGGCCTCCGCATCGGGTGAAGTTGCCCATATGGAATACACATTGCTTCAACAGTCGGAAGCGAAGCAGGTCAGGCAACAAGCGGCGGCTTCGATTGCCAATCGCATTCCCGCTCTCAATGATTGCGTCAACTCGGCCTCCAACATGCAGGTTCAGGAAGTCGGCACGGGCATCTACAGCGGCGAAGGCGGCAATGTGGGACAGGTGGCGACTGCGCTCGCCAACATCCGTGACGGCTGCGCCAATGCCCGTGCGGCGATTTTCGCGAGCCGCGCGAAGCTCTCTCGTTTGTTCGCAAGGCTCGACCGTCTTCTGATCGACACGCGACGCGTGATCGACTCTGACATGGAGCGGCACGAAAAGCTCGTTGCCGTGCGCAAGAACGGTAGCGACTATGCGCGACTGACGCGGGAAGTGAACGATGCGCTCGCAGTCGAAGCCATGCAGACGGTCGCGGATGCGATGCGCAAGGATTGGCTGGCTGCTGGCCTGCCCACGAGCGCAGCCGCTGCCATTACGCAGAATTTTGACGGGATGGCTGAAGAGCTGACGGAAGGGCTCGATGATATCGCAGCCCTAAAGGACGCTCCAATCCCTTCAATGCCCGTGGTGTCGAACATGGCATATCTGGCGCTCTATCCCGAAGCGACCATTGCGGCGATTGCCATTGGTGCGTGCATCGAGCTGATCCCGCTTGGCGGGATCCTGCTCGGATTTGCGATTATGACGCAAAAAGCACCAGGCGGAGCAACGCCCCGAGAGGCAAGTCCAGGCGCACCCAAAAAGGTCGGGCGACCACGTAAGACCTGAGAAGGTACGAAGAGGCGATGCGGGGCGATGGCAATATTGCCCCGCATTTTTGTTAGCTTTGTCGGTCAAATATCAAGTCTGTGAGCTTGACGCAGTATTCTGCTTCTCAGAGGTAATTAAGGTGTATCCACCAAATACCGCCAATACCGCTAATATGAGACCAGCGGCATACAAGGCGACATAGTAATCGCGCGGCCTATCCTTGCTATAAATTACAGCGACCGACATCAGTATCGCAGCCGAAAATATGACTGCCCCCAGAAAGATTCCCGAACCAATCATTTTTGCTCCTCTGCATTGGCACTCTTGGTCTATCGCCCAATTTCAGAATCATGTGCTTAGCAGCAATAAGTCCGGAATGTAATGAGGAGCAATGGAAACATCGCCCCTCATATTTGTCACCACCAGGCGAAGTAGGCAACGGAATTACCCTTCGCGAATTCCTCGCGGGCTTTAGCGATGAATGCGAGATCGTCTTCAATCTCCGATCCATCGGTCACGCCAAAGAAGAAGCCTGACGTATCGGGTAGATCGCCCGCCTTGATGGCGCTTTCCAGATCACCGATATCCTCGGGCGTGAGTTGCAGCGTGCTGACGTTGAAGTCTGGATCACTGCCGCCCTTGTCGACGTAGCGTTCTCGCATCCATCCGTGCAGATTCGGATGCTTGCGCCAGTAATGGATGCGCGGGCAATCGCCTGGGCGTTCGTCGAGGATTTTGATGTCGAAATCGACAGGCGGTATATTCTCGTCGGTCGGTATTGAGTGGGCGTACATATCAAGTCCCATGATGGTCTCCTTTCAGTTGCGCCGCCCGACCATTCGGACGGCTGATGGAGACCTGCGGCCCACGCCGTTCTTCGCGCGGGCAACGCCCCAACACGGGGCACGTCAGTGTCGTGGTGCGGGCCGGGGCTTGTCGGCTTCAGCGAAGCGGACGGGGGCAGAGGGTGACTGAATTTCAGCCGCCGATATCGGGATGACTGAAAACGGTGAGCCAATTTGCGGCAGGAGAAATCACATGCCGTCATGGACACAGAACGACTGATTGCAGCAAGCCTAAAAACAAACTATGAAGTCGGAATGTGTTTTGAGGTGCATTAAGATGGCAGCAAAGACCAAGAGCGTTCGGCAGACATCAAAAGCAGGTTTGCCTGAGTCTGATAAGGCATCGGAAGATGGTGACGCTGGTCGTCGGATGACGAAAGAAGAGATGAAGAAATTTACGGCGGACTGGGGCGATCCCGCTCAAACCCGCTGGCGCAATGAGCGTGCCGAAGAAGTTCGCAAAGCGATAGAGGAGAGAAAAGCTGCTGGAGACAAAAGAAGTCCAGAGTTTTCAAAAATTTATAGAAATTTAGCGGTAAAAGTACTAAACTATGAATCTGTGGAGAATTACGAGAAGCGCTTTATTGATCTTATGAAGTCGGTTGCGAAAGAGGCAAGTGAAAGCCCCCATTTGGCCGATGATTTGCCGCAGGTGGTTGAAAGCCTTTTGAAGGCTCATTTCAATCGATATCACCAATTGAATCCCCCACCTGTGCCAGAGCGGAAATATGTCCCTCGGCAAGATGAAATCATCCCCTTTCTATACGATGTCTGGGGCGATTGGATTGCAAGCGGCCGACTTACCAAGCCGACACTGAGGCAGCATGACAAGCGGGCCTATACAGCCTTGCAAAACTGGCTACGACATAATGATTTGCCAGCGGAGATTGCTGTTCGAAACAACTGGGAGGTAAACGACGAATTTGCCCAGCGCGAATGGTTCCACCGCGATGAGATTGTTCGGGCCACGGGCGCATTGTACCGCCGCACTCCCGACCAATAAATTGCGTTCGTTGACGATGTGTGTTGACCTGACGTATCGAATCACGCATACCCATCACTGAGAGATGGCCATCCCTCGTTCCGGCGCTTCAATCGTGGAGTGTCGTCACGATCCCGCTTCGGCGGGTAGGACAGGAGCATAAGCGATGGCTATGCGCGATGGACGCGCCCTTCGGCGCGGAGAGTTGACCGCTGATCGGCGGGTTTATCTAGCAGAGAACGATAACGACATTCCGACTTGTCGGAACATCCCTTCATGTGCCCACTGGGTCTGGAAATACTGGCCGCGTTGCGACGCTTGCCCTTGGCAAAGGGAGGGACGAAGTTGACTGACTGGCTCTCTCCAGAAACGCTGCAAGCGCTCGCCGCGAACGACAATGATCCTGATGGCGTTGTTCGCATCCCATCACCCGAGAAGCTGCTGACCAAGGCAGCCATTCACCGCCTCGCTATAGCCTATCGCGCACTGCTGCCGTGCAGCCGCCGTGGCTTTGCCGATTTGCTCACCGATATCGTCTGGGAGTTCGATGGCATCGTTCTCGATTGCGAGGGGCGGAGCATCGACCAGCTTTCAATCTGTGTCGATACAGTTCTGCGAACCGATGAAGACCCAAGCAATTCATGGCTTGGCTCGTTCCTGCGGTTTGCAGTCCAACATCCGCGACAGGCACCGCAAAGGCGGACGTTGCCGCGCCTGCGCCTGCTCTATCTGGCGCTTGCTATTCGTCATCCAACGGTGGCGGCGCGGGTCATTGCTTAAATCCTGAGGCGTGGGTTTCCCCCACGCCTCCACCCAAATTCAGGCTCCTGTCTGGCGACATTTCGTCAGACAGGAGCCAAGTCATGAGCAACCAGCAATATTCGATGGATTACGGGGGCGAAGCCCCTCAGCAAAGCGGGATGGCCGTGGTCCCGCCGCAGGCGGCAGGCCAACCGTATCAAATCGTCATGCCGCCTCAGAAGAAGCGGATTTCCGCAGGGGCCGGTATGTTCTTCGGGATCATCCTTTGCGGCGCGGCGCTCTACGGTGCCGAGATGTTCGCACCGCCTGAATATCGGCCTTCGACCCTCACAGGTTCGTACAGCGGTCGTTATGCTGCCGAGATCAAGGCGCACGATCTGGAAACGCAGGCCGCGTTTGCCGACTGGGCCGAAGAGGTCAAAGTCAGCGTTGCCCAGCAGCAGGAGCAATATCGCGCAGCGGCCCAAGGTATCCTGACCAACTATCAGGCAGCTTATGACCGCACTCGGATTTACGCGCAGACCACCGCGCAACTCCAGCAGGACTATGTGCATCAGCGCACCGATATCGCCCGCCAACAGCAGGGCACTGATATGTTGGTGGTCAATCTCGCGCGACTCTGGGGCCGCGCGGCGAATGTCATTGAGCCAGGCGGAGGCGATGACGCGCTCGACTATGCCGATCAGGTCGGTAGCCAGCTTCAGGGGGAGCTGACCTCGGCGGTCCAGAATGGCGTCACCGTCTCGGTCGAAGGCTGGGACACGGGTCTCCCGCCGCCTGCGCAGGTTCGCGCCGATATCGAGAGCATGGAACCGATCAGCTTTCCTGATCTGCCACAGATCAGCCGCGACGCGCAAAGCGAGGAAGGGGAATAATCCCATGCGGCTCGAACAGATGGCCGCATTTCTCCCGCGTCTGTTTTCCATGACGCGGGAGATGGATCGGGCTCAGCGAGAAGAGGAAGCCCGTCAAAGAGCCGCTTGGCAGCAATATCTGATGTCCATCGCAGCGCCGAGTGGCCAGCTCGGCGATGGGCGGCTTGCCAACCTGGATGATCTGAAAGCCGTTGGTCTGTTAGAGACCAGCGGCTTGTTTCTGGGCGCGCAGCAGGGCCGCATGCTGTTTTTCAACGGAGACGGGCAACTCCTCACCTATGCGCGGACGGGCTCTGGCAAGGGCCGTGATCTTATTCTTCCCAATCTCGCCCATGTGCGCGACCGCAGCCTGATCGTCGTGGACGTGAAGGATGGCGAGAATTGCTTTGCCTCGCGCGAGCACCGCGAGGCTGTGCTCGGTCAAAGGTGCATCTATCTCAACCCCTTCAACCTCCTCGGACTTCCCAACACGCGGATCAATCCGTTGCAGGTGCTTGTCGAGATCGTCCGCGATGGCGGGGAGATCGACACGCAGGCCGACGAGATCGCGCAGACCGTGCGCCCTCTCAAGCCCAATGAGGGCGAGAGTAGCTGGGTCGGCAAAGGATCGGTGCGCTTCATGTCTGGATACATGGAATATGCGGCACATTTTGCCCCGCAACGCTGCACGCTCGGTGGACTGTGGCGGTATGTGAATTCCTCCGACGAAGAAATGGCGCATGAGTTCCAGATGATGGCAAGCTGCGGGATTGAGAGCATCGCCCGCAAAGCGGCGGCGATGGGCGCAACCTATGCCGATGCCCCGAAACAATTCGAGGCCTATCGTTCCGACGCCATCGAAGCGCTCTCGGCCTTCGAGATCGGCAAAACGCTCGACCGCGCCACCTCCGCCCATGAATTTGATTTCGGGCGACTGAAGCATGAGCCATGCACGGTCTATCTGATTACACCTTCAGAAAAGCTCGGCGTGGCCGCGCCTTGGGTCAGTCTCGTCATCAACTACGCAATCGAAGCGATTGCCCGAGAGCGGGGCAAGCTTCGCACCTGCTTCATCCTCGATGAGTTTCCGCAACTCCCGCCTGCGCCCGCCGTGATGAAGGCACTCAGGCTCTATCGCGGCAAAGGCATTCAGCTCTGGCTCTTCGCCCAGGGGCGCTATTCGATGGAGGGGCGCTGGTCGCGCGATGCAGTGCGCGAGATCGAAGATCAGGCGGCCATCTTCAACATGACAGGCGTCGAAGACCCGTCGCTTATGCGCGATGTCGAGCGGTGGTCGGGAAATCGCACCATTGTCACAAGAGGTCAGAATATCGGTGGCGGCGCTGTTGAGAGCGCTGGCACCAATCGCGGCGAAAGCCGCCGCCCTGTCCTGCAAGCCGAAGACATCCGTGGAATCGGCTCAGGGAAGCAGATCATCAAGATCGCAGGCTTGCCGCAACTGGTCGTATGTGACCGTCTCCCGTTCTACGAGGTTGCGCCATGGAAGGACCAGATTGGCGATGTCCGCGAGTTACACAGTGGCGGCGTGTGATTGGCCCGTTTGGGGAAATTGTGAACCTGCCAAGTGCATACGATTGTATGCAAACACTTGGTCGAACTGCATTCCCACTAATATCCAATTTTTCCATAAGTTTGCATAATACAAACTTGAGGTGATAGAATGGAATTGTGATAGCGAGGATTGCGTTGTTGGACGCAAAAAGGAGAGCGTTTCCCCCAGAAGGGGTTTGAGCCCAGAGTATCTGAAACCTGCGTCTAGGTATGAACAAAGGCCGCTTGCGGGCGGCGAAAGGGAACGCAGGTGTCGCTTCTTACGCCCGAGGAATTTGAGGAATGCCGCGAGTGTATCGCGGGCATCGACATGAGCGATGAGGAGAAGGATGAACTGATCCGCATCGTCGGCAATATTGTCTCGTCCTTCGTGGATCAGTCCTATGGCATGCACCCCGTTCAGCTCTCGTTGGCTGCGCGGGCAAATAGGCATTTCCAAGATGATCCCGAACGTGCTATTCTTGATTTGTTCTCAGACAAAGAAACAGTTGACCTCGATACCGAGGGCGCGAGCAACACACCTAGCGGCCCATAAGGCCAGGTATCGACATGATAATGAAAACAGAAAACAAGGCGGTCGTTTATTGCCGCGTCTCCACCAAGAAACAGTCCCGCGAAGGCAGCGGCCTCGAAAGTCAGGAAACCCGCTGCCGCGAATATGCGGCCTACAAGGGCTATGAGGTCGTCAAAGTCTTTCAGGACGATATGTCAGGGTCCATGCTGGGCCGTCCCGGTATTACCGCTATGCTCGCATTCGTGCGTAAGCATCGGCGTCAAGGCATGGTTGTCATCATTGATGACATCAGCCGTCTGGCTCGCGGCCTGCAAGCACACCTGAAGCTCCGCGCTGAGATCAACAAGGCAGGAGGCGCGTTGGAATCCCCGTCCATCGAGTTTGGCGAGGATTCCGACAGCATCCTCGTTGAACATTTGCTGGCATCCGTGTCGCAGCACCAGCGCCAGAAGAACGGCGAGCAGGCGAAGAACCGTATGCGGGCACGTATGCTGGCAGGTTATTGGGTGTTCTATGCGCCGCTCGGCTATCGCTACCAGAAGAGTCCCGCAGGCGGCTCGATCCTTGTGCCCGAAGAACCTATGGCTTCTGCTATCAGGGAAGCGCTGGAAGGCTATGCCAGCGGGCGCTTTGCCTCACAGGCGGAGGTGAAACGCTTCCTTGAGAACAGTCCAGGCTTCCGTCTCACGCGCCACGGCACTTTGACCAACGAGCAAGCCAATCGCATCATTACCCGCCCGATCTATGCTGGATATATCGAGAGCAAGGTTTGGGGCGTATCTTTGCGCAAGGGGCAGCACGAGCCGTTGATCTCGCTCGAAACATACGAGCGCAATCAGGAGCGGCTGAACGACAAAGTCTATGCACCAGCACGCACGGACGTTCACGAGGATTTCCCGCTGCGCGGTTTCGTGACCTGCGGCGAATGCGGCCATCCTCTCACTGCAAACTGGAGCAAGGGGCGGAACAAATCCTATCCCTATTACATCTGCCGCCATCGCGGCTGTGAGAAGTTCGGCAAATCGGTCGCGCGGGCCAAGGTGGAGGGAGCCTATGAAACCCTGTTGCACTCCCTGAAACCCAGCCACGACCTCTTCGCGCTCATTTCCACTCAATGCCGCATATTCTGGGACAAGCGCGCTGCTGGCGTTCGTGAGGCGAAGTCAGCCTTCAAGCTGAAGATCAACGCGGTCGAGAAGAAGATCGACGGGCTGCTGGAGCGCATTGTCGAATCCGAAAGCGCAACGGTTATCAGTGCCTATGAGCGCAAGGTCGCTGAACTGGAGCGCAGCAAGCTCCTGTTGGCCGAAAAGCAGGCTCGTTGCGGCACTGTCGCACGAGACTATGAGGAAACTTTTCGAACCGCTTTTGAGTTTTTCTCAAACCCTTGTTATCTTTGGGAAAATGGAACCTTGGAGGACAAGAGAATAGTCCTTCAACTCACCTTGAACGGTCATCTGGAGTATGACTGGAATCAGGGTGTTCGAACCACCGAAATATCCTTCCCTTTCAGGGCATTAGAGGACTTTTCGGGCAGTGAAAAGGAAATGGCGGAGAGGGTGGGATTCGAACCCACGGTACGGTTGCCCGTACACCGCATTTCGAGTGCGGCGCATTCGACCTCTCTGCCACCTCTCCGCTAGAGATCGCTATAATGCGGGAAGCCCCGCCGGGTCGAGCGAAGCGCGCCGGTAGCCCAGTTGATCGCGCTTGCCAAGCCCCTCTTTTCGGAAAAAGCGGGGATCGATCAACGGGCTTGCTTGTTTCACCCCGCCGCCAAACCTATATTGGCCCCATGAACAGGGCGACTTTTTTCTCCCCCCAGGCCGGACGGATCATCGATGCGCCCCGGCTGACGCGTGCGCGGTTTGCGATCGGTGATGTCGTCCGCCACAAGCATCACGACTTTCGCGGGGTGGTTTTCGACATCGACCCGGTCTTCGCCAACAGCGAGGAATGGTATCAGTCGATCCCGGTCGATGTGCGTCCGCTGCGCGAGCAGCCCTATTACCACCTTCTCGCCGAGAACGAGGAATCGAGCTACGTCGCCTATGTCAGCCAGCAGAATCTGATGGCCGACAGTGACGGCGGGCCCATCGATCACCCGTCGCTCTCGCAGATCTTCGACGAGTATCAGAACGGCCGCTACCAGCTGCGCCGCGGGCTCGCCCACTGATCTTTCCCGTTTGACGGGCTCTAGGGCCAATCGA
>NZ_BCTX01000116.1 GCF_001590985.1 Novosphingobium naphthalenivorans NBRC 102051 | reverse complement strand
CATGGGCTGGTAGCTTGCCGTTCTCGGACCCGACGGGCGGCTACTCCCAACTGTTCGGCATATTGCTGGGCTTCCTCGTCTCATTCGCGCTGATAACAAAGCGCTGGCGGACAAGCGTGACAGATGACAGCACCGCCGCCAAAGAAGCTGCGGAGCAGGCAACGGCTCAGCTCAAAGTCTATATCGCCGAGAACGCGGGCATAGTGTTTCGCGGCGGTACGACGGAGGCAATCGCCTATCTCGATTCCGCCCTCGCAGGCGCGCTCACGGTCAAAAACCTTTTCGCTTACGCGGCAAATGAAACCCCAAAGACCGTTTACGGGCCGAAGGGCGATCCCGACACGATTGAACTCTACCGACGCTATCTCGGGGACGCGGAAAGCGGAATAACGGAGTGGACCGATCTCGCTTCATGCGGAGAGCATATGTTCGACAGCTACAAGAAGCGATTTCAAGGAATGAGCCGCGACACGCTTGTCGGGCGGTTTCATTTCCACCGCATCGACACGCCGATGCCGCTGGTCAACTTCATCATCATCGAAGGCAAAGTCGGCGGGAAGGAAGCACTGTTCGGCTGGGGTCTTCACGACGAGGAGCGCCTCGGCGCTGTGTTCCTGTCCCGCAACAGCAACGTGGTCGGGTATTTCGAGAAATATTTCGAGGCTCTCAAAGGGCGAAGCGCTCCCGACAAGAAGGATAACTATTTCCTCGACTTTCTCGGTCGTTAGTGCCGCAAGCCGCAATGCGTGTGGGAGTTAGCGAAAAAACAATCTATCGTGCGGCGTATTCTGATTGGTAAGCTTTGCGCTGTGAGGGAGATTGACTATGCGGGTTAAGCTAGAGGACGGCAGTCTTGTTGAGGTGATTGACAACTCGGACCAGCCGACCGGGGAGGCATTCTCAGCCACCAACACCGTCGCGCTGCCCCCAAGTGAAGCACTCTCGAAAGTGACCAAATTTGCCAATGAGGCAATGAACGAGTTCAAAAAGATCGGGAATCCGGACGAAATCGAGGTGGAGTTCGGTATTGAAGCGGGCGGTGAAGGCGGGTTCTTTGGTATCGCCAAAGTTCACAGCAAAGCAACGATTACGCTCAAGGCGAAGTGGGTGAAGCCTTGATGTCGGTCACAATTTCGGAATCTCCTTCTATCGAGACCTTTTCTCCAAAGGCTGATTCCAAATAATCGTCCATTTTTGATAACTGCTCTGGTCTGGCCGTAATGAAAACAACGGGCATCATTTCCAATTGACCAAGAACCTGAAACTCGAATTGGCGCGACAAATTATCAATCAAAATTGACGGGAACACTGATCTGCCGCTCGCATCAAATGCTCTCGCAAATGAGGAGTCGCAAACCAATGCAATTCTTCCGTCAATTTGAAATTCAGCGCCCAATAAAAACCTCTTTTAATAAATATTAAGTTACATCTAATTGGCAATCAAATAGAAAATTTCGGGAGAGGTCCGAATTGGTCCTCTTCCTCTGCCAAATTATTTCGGACGATTTGCCATCGCCCGAGACTGGTTGGTGATTTTTGTGCAAGAAGTGCAACAACGCCAGCAACTCCGGCTGCGGCCATTGATGTGCCAGTACAGCGTTTCGCTTTTCCGTTCAAGCTGAGGCATTCGATATCGCATCCGGGAAAGTGGATAACTGGGATCGTTTGCCCCGTTGACCCGACCGACCAACCTGAGTTTTCCCACCGCTTCCCGTCAAGATCGAGTGCTCCGACCGACAATACATTTGCTTCGGTTGCAGGAAACGACGCGGATTGCGCTTTGTTCCCAATAGCTGCGATGACAACGACATCATGGACACTGTTAAATCGAGCTACCGCATCGACAATATTCGCAATGTTTGTGTCCGTCCGCCAGCGTCCAGAGAGGTGTATCCCGTTGGGAAGCAGCAGGGTGTCAATCAATGACAGGACTGGCTTTCCCTCGATTGCAGGTGCAGCGCCTGACTGGAGCGTGCTGAAGGCCGTTACCAGATCAAAGAGACGGTAACGGTAGCTCGAACCCTCCCACCGCATCGGAAGCTTTAATGAGACGATTTTCGCTTTATCAGCGATCCCATGCTTGGTGCCTGCGGCAATAGTCGCTGTTTCCGTCCCATGGCCGATTTCGTCAGTGTTGCGGCTGTAATCCGGTCTGGGCGCGCTATTGGGCACGTCAGTGATGGCCCATGTCGCCAGTATTCGCCCCTCAAGTTCGGAACAGTCGGGATCAATGCCGCTGTCCAGGATGCCGATGACCGCCTTCTCGCCCCGTCCGAACTTTTCGCGCAGCTTCTCTACATAATCTGGTCGCTTAAAGCCCTCACCTGCGCCCACAAACTCTTGTTTGTCCGAAAAGGGCAAGCCCGCAAAACTCCAATTCCATGAGGTCTTCTGGTTCTTGGGATCAAGAGCTTTGCGCAGGTTTCCTGGGGGCGCGAAGAATGCGATTACTCCCATCTCTGGCTGTGCTGCTATGCGGTGTTTCTCGTCTATCGACCAAACGAAGGGGCCATTTGTTGGTGGCGCAATATCAATCTCGCGATTGAGCAGGGACTCAATTGCGACCTTATAGACTGATTCAGGCAGGATACCGATCTGGGATGAGAGGTTGGATAACAGCCAATCTTCAAATTCATCAATAGAAGCAGTTGGTTTGACCCACCAAAGCAACCAATTGTGTTGTTTGCCCCGCGTACCCTTTCGGATTTTTCTCAGACGTTTGGCTTGTTGCCTTTCCTGCTGCCTCAATAGAGGCATTCTTGGATCATCGCTGTTGAGCTTTATGGCGCTATCGTGCTCATTCGGAACTTCAAAAGACAACGCCATCCGAAACCACTTGCCCCCCTGATAGCAAACGGGGGGTTTTAACGAGAAATCTCGACCAGTTGCAAGCGCACATTTGCCGTGAATACGGGGTTTGATGTGACCATTCATTTTGGCCCTCTGTTTCAATTTGCACGCGAGACTATGCTCAAAACGCGAAGTGTTTGGGGGAAAGTCTGCGCTTAGCGCGGCGCCACATTGCGTTGCGCCAGCTCGTTACCGATCATGCGGATGACGCATGTGGTGCTGTTGAACGCTGTGCGGCAGGATGCTTCTGTCTGGTGACGCAAAGCTTGGGCGAACAGATCGCGGAGCTGGGCGTCGGTTTTTGTCTTCAGATTTTCGCGGGTCAGGTTGAACATCGTCTCCTCCTTCATGTTTTCGCGTCCCGGCATGGGCTGCGTTCGGGAGAAGCCAAATCCGTGATGTCAGAGGTGATGCATTCCGCGATTTTCGCGGCAAGCAAAGGGAAACGTATGCAGGCTTTACGCCTTGCATCATTCCGGCTGATCTCAAGCGGTAGGTTGATGGAGAACAGCGCGCCCTGACAGGCGCGAGAAACATGAGAGGAAGGTCAGTTGAGTGAAACTGGTCCGCCAAATCGGAAAGATACATGACCCTTTGCAGGGGAAATGTTTGCACATGGGCTTTGCCGTTGCCTGCATGGCCCGTGCTCTATTCGCTCGTCGCTCACGGAACCTGTGGTCTCCGCCAATAAGGTGACGATCACTAACGGGTAAGGCTGGGGCGCTGCCCCGAGCGCGCTTCGGATCACGTTCCGCCCAGCTTCCTACACTTCGTTCCTTCGTTCCGTGCAGCAGGTTCCCCGCGAACGTGCCCGCTCCGCTTGCCCCCCGATGCTCGCCGCATGGGCAGGGTTTCAGGACGCAACCCGAAACCCAAACCAAACGGAGGACAAAATGGGAGAAACGATTGAAAACAAGAACGATGTAACACCGCGCATCTATGTAGCGTGCCTTGCCGCCTATAATTGCGGATATTTGCATGGAAGCTGGATTGACGCAGACCAAGACGCATGGGCCATTTATGATGAAGTGAAAGCCATGCTGGCAGCGTCACCCATTGAAGGGGCCGAGGAATGGGCCATCCACGATTATGAGGGGTTCGGCGCTGTCCGCATCTCTGAATATGCGGGCTTCGATCATGTGAGCAGCCTTGCCGCCTTTATCGGTGAGCATGGCGAATTGGGCTTGGCGGTGCTGGACCACTATTGCGGCGACATCGAGGACGCCCGTGAGGCGCTGGAAGATCGCTATATCGGCTCATACGGGGAACTTGCCGACTATGTGCAGGAGGTGACGGAAGACACGACCACAATCCCCCAGACACTCGCCTACTATATCGACTGGCAAGCAATGGCACGGGATGCCGAAATGAGCGGCGATGTGTTCACGGTTAGCACGGCATGGGACTCCGTCCATGTGTTCGCGGGGTGCTGACATGGACAAGCCATCCCACACCTATTCTTTCACATGGCAGGGCATCGAGATTGAGGCGGTTTATACGCCCCGCAAGTGGAGCGTTATCGACTATCTCGAAATCAAGAGCATCAATCCAGCCCGCGCTCCATTGCCGATCACTGAAACTGGCTTTCTCTCCCACTATTTTGAACCCGATATGCACCCAGAGGCCATTGAGGGAGACGGTAGCAAACTCATCGCGCGGCTCATCGCATGGCTGGACGCGAAGGCGCGTTCGCGCGAATGGCTGGCCTATGTCGAGGCCAGCAAGCAGGGCGACCTGTTCGGGGGGCTGCTATGAGCGCGCCCCAAACACTGACACGCGAAGACGCGGAAGAGGCATTCTGCCGCGCAACAAACAGCGTCGTGGGATCGGCGGAACGATGGGCGGCCCGCGTAAAATCGGGCCTTACCGATGAAGCACTCGCCGAAGCTCTCCGCTATGAACTCGGAATTGGTGGAGGATCGAGCGGGCGCGATAGCCTGTCGGTCGCCTACCAAGGCGCGGGCCTGAAAATTTGGGCGGGATGGGCTGGGTGGCCACTGACCCCGCCAATCCTTGAGGACCAGCGGACGGTAGCCTTCGCGCGGGAGTATTACGGGATTTCTGATCCGACCGATGAGCAGATGAGCCTGTTCTGAGTCAGGCTCGAAAAATTCGAGCGCCGCGCCCACCATTGGCGCGGCGCGCTTGTTGTTAGCAGAAGATAAGGGGGAATGAGCGGCGTCTTCGCACCGATGACCTACCGCGCCCCCTGACACTATCGCCCCAATTCAAGCCCGCGCGTCGGCGCGCTGCGCCCGCGAGGCTGACGCGCTTCGCCAGCTTTACGCGAAAACTCGCTGCGCACGGATTGCCGATTGCCATCCCGCATAAGGCGGTAATTTGCGGCCTGATTATGCAATGCGAGTATCTGACGCGCATGACGCTCGCGGGTCTGTTTGATCTGCTGTTGCAGCTTGCGACGTTCGGCATGTTGAGCGTTCAGCATGGCCTGACGCTGATCGCGGTCGCGGCGCAGCGCATGATAGGCCTCGAACTCGTTCTTCTTGACCATTTTGGCGTGATCGCCCGTCAGGCGGTCCCACAAGCCCCGCACGCCCGTTCGCAGGCGGTTCGCCCGCTCTTTCGTCTCACGCTGCCAACGCTCCCGCTGGCCTTTGGCCATGCGCTGGCGCTCTTCGGTATGGCACGCACGCAGTTCCTTCTTCTTCTCGGCGAGCGGTTTCAGCGCATCCCGCGCCATGCGCTTGGCTTCTTTCAGGCAGCCATCAAGGCGCGGAGCGATGGCCTTGGCGATATGCGCCTTGGTTTCATCGACACTGCGCAAACCATCCGCTTTGCCGAGGCGGGCTGTCACGTCCTTGGCTTTCACGCCGATCAGGCGTGAGAGCGCGAAGACTTCACCCTCATAGGTGACGGCGACATGGGAGCGCCTGTCACCCTTGGCCAGATATAGGCCGCGTTCTTCGAGTGCATGGGAGAAGGTTTGCGCATTGTCGGAGACCGCCCAGCATTCCTGGGCAATCCCTTTGACGGACTTCGCGTCCAGTCCCGCGCGCTTGGCCTGCTGCCATTCGTCCAGTGTGAAGTTTCGCGGATCGCGTGCCTTGCTGTCCATAAGGCCGGACGGCATTTCCCAGCCGTTCTCAAGATAGAGCTGCTTCGAGACTTCGCGCAGCTTGGACTTGAAGAAGGAAAGCCGTTTTGCCGTCATGGTCTCCGCATCAATGCGCGACCAGACCGCATGCGCATGGCGGCGCCCTTCCTTTTCATGGAAGACCACCATGCGCGGCTGGCCTTGCAGACCGAGCTTTTCTTCGATGGAGGCGAGCGCGCCCTCAAAGACCTCGATGGCGACATTTTCGGTTTCGGGAGGGTTGAGCGAGACGGAAAAGAGATATTGCTTGCAGCGCGTTCCCTTGGCCATCGCCTGGGCTTCTTTCATGGCTCCCATGACGTTCTCTGACATGAAGCCACGGACTTCATGCACCTCGACATGCTCATTCTCCTCGGTTTTGAGGAGGTGCTGACCAAGTTGCGCCGCACCGCTGCGCTGGGAGGCATTGAAGATCATGGACTGACCTCCAGCCCCAAGGCTTGAATGAGTAGCTTCCGAATCTCAGCGATATTCTTTGAGGCTTCCTGCAATGCCTCTTCGGTTTCGGGCGTGACAGGCAGTGTCCCCATATTAGCTTGTTTGGCGAGCTGATTGAGGTTGTTTGCAATGCGCGACTGGCCGAGCTGGCCGAGAACGCGCAGCAGGGAATCCTGGTCGATTTGGCTGAGACGCTTGCGGCGAGGTGGCTGATCGAGCAATTGCTGCCGAATATAGGCTCCGAGCGGCTGGCCTTCGGCCTGCTCGGTTAGCCTTGCTCGCTCCTCGAAAGAAAGGCGGAGCGAAAACGGAGGGTCATATGGCTTTCGTGCCATGCCGCCCTCCGCCCGCTAAGCCTTACGACGCCTCTGTGCAGCCGCAGGATGGCGGTTGCACGGGGCGTCTCCATCCTTCTTTTCATTGGCATTTTCGGGTTTCATTCGGGCGAGGCTGGAGTGCTGGAGAAGCTTGCCCCATTCCTCCAGATGGTCCAGAATATGGTTCGAACAAACTCCCAGCTTGCCCGCCAGCCACGCTTTTTCAAGCAGGCTCACAACGTCTCAAGACGTCCAGAAAATCATTTAATTTCTGTCGGTTGCAGGATTTCGGCGTCTCAGGTAATCTCGAGCCGGATCCTTTGAGCGCGCCGCAAAAGAGGGTCCCAAAGAGGGTCCCGATCCGGGGCCGACATACCACAGCAACCTTTGACCCATGGCGGGAAGGGGTCTTGAACAGGAGTTCAAGATCGTGACCAGTCATGCCCTGAATCGCCTCACCGCCACTCGAGTTGCCGGTATCAAGGAGCCAGGCCGCTACGCCGACGGTGGTGGCCTGTTTCTGTTTGTCGATGCCACTCGCCGCCGCTGGCTGTTCCGTTACACTTGGCGCGGTGCCAAGAAGGAGCTGGGCCTCGGTAGTGCCCGGTCCTTGTCCCTGGCCAAGGCGCGGGAAAAGGCAGCCGAATATCGCGCCATGATCAGCGAGGGCAAAAATCCCAAGGCTGAGCGAGCAAAGGCAAATCGGTACGTCACCTTTGGCGAATATGCGGACAGCTTCGTGGAAACGATGTCGCCTTCTTGGAAAAACGCGAAGCACATCGACCAATGGAAAATGACGCTGACCGTCTATGCCGCGCCGATCCGGTCGCTGCTGTTGCACGAAATTGAGACCGATGACGTACTCAAAGTACTGCGGCCACATTGGAGTCGGGTTCCCGAGACTGCCGACCGGTTGCGAGGACGCATCGAGAACGTACTTGATGCTGCCAAGGCAAACGGTCTGCGTGAAGGCGAAAATCCGGCGCGTTGGCGAGGTCATCTGGACCAACTCTTGCCTCGACGGCGGAAATCTTCGCGCGGCCATCATGCCGCCTTGCCATTCAATCGTATCAAGCGGTTCATGACCAAACTTCATGAACGTCCAGCTGTCGCAGCACGGGCTCTCGAATTTCTGATTCTGACTGCTGCCCGAACGGCTGAGGTGCTCCACGCGGATTGGGATGAGATCGATCTTCGCCAGCGGATCTGGATCGTTCCAGCCGAGCGAATGAAGGCCGAGCGGGAGCATCGGGTGCCATTGTGCGAGGCGGCGCTTGAAATTCTCAAGGCCACGCCTGCCAAGTCGCGATCCGGTTTGATCTTCAAGAATTCAGCGAAGGGCAACGCGCTCAGTATCATGGCGATGCCAATGCTGCTGCGCCGGATGGGCATCGAAGAAACCGTACACGGCTTTCGCTCTACCTTTCGGGACTGGGCATCCGAAACCACCAACTTTCCGAATGAAGTATGCGAGATGGCGTTGGCGCACACCATTCCGGGCAAAGCCGAGGCTGCTTATCGAAGGGGAGACCTCTTCAACAAGCGCCGAAAGCTGATGGATGCGTGGGCGAAATACTGCGGCTACGACGTCGAAGCGAAATAGCGCTGAATGGGAGGGCCGGGCGCATTTCGTGATGTGCCGGGCCCTCAACTATGGACCTGTGGGTTAGACACGCCAGTTAGACATTCGATTTGCGTCGGTCGATCAGGTGATTGATATTATTGCTGAATGTTGCGGGGGTGGAGGACCGAGCCGGACTCTCTTAATCGTGGTATTTCAGAGGAATACAGTGTCTAACCATCCCGAAATGCCACTTGAACTTCTGCGGCATCCCCTGCGGGATGTCTAATCACTCGGTAGCCAAATTCTACCCGATCTTTGAGCGTCTCGATACCGGCAATGGCCGGGACTGCGGACCGTTCGGAACGGCAGCTGATAGTCGGAGAATGTTGGGAAAGCGGGCAATCGAATGCATCGGTGTCGGCTTCCGGGGCCGAGTCCTTGTCGCCGTTCAGTCGCCGATTTTTGGCTCCCAGGTGCGGTCGGTTCGCTCTTTCAATGGCAGGCGATAACTTGGCGGCGAGGGCCCGGACCCAATCGCCCTTTCCGACGCTCGCCCTCCATGTTCGCATTCGGGCAAGGAACGGAAGATCGATCTGGACCGGCAATTCGTGTATGAGGTGCGCGGCCTCAAAAGGCCTTCCGCCCCTCGGCTATGTTTAGAAGCTCGGAGAACACCAGCGTCGCGGGAGCACGCCCGGAGGCTGGCACAAGCTCACGCAGAATTCCGTGGTCGCGAAAGTCCCGAACGAGTTTTCTCGCGGTAGCGGCGGGGATTTGCGCTGACTCGATGAAGTCCGGGGTCTTGAACAGCGGCCGCTGGAAGATCCAGTCGAGCGCGCGGACGGCGTATTGCGAATGCGTGATCTCGACGACGGCATCGCGTTTTTCTTGGTGGAGGGCCAGAATGGCTTGCGCCTTTTTCGTGTTGGCATCGGCCTGGGCGATGATGCCACGCAGAAAGAAGGCAACCCATCCGCTCCAGTCATCGTCGCGAGAAACTGCGAGCATGCGGTCATAATACTCGCTGCGATTTGCCTCCAGATATTCCGAGAGATAGAAATTCGGCCGCGAAAGCAGCCCGTGATTGTAGAGAAACAGGGGAATGATGAGGCGGCCGATGCGCCCGTTTCCATCGAGAAAGGGGTGGATCGCTTCGAACTCGGCATGGACGATGGCCAGCTGGACCAGACGGTCGGGCGCATCGGCATGGATATACTCCTCCCATCCGGCCATGGCCGCATCGATACGGTCGGCGCCGGGAGGAACGAACCGCGCTTGCTCGATGGTGCATCCGTCTGCACCGATCCAGTTGGGAATACCCCGATAACGCCCGGGATCCTTGTTGCGACCTCGAACCCCGTCCATCAGCACCTGATGCGTGGCCTTGATGAGACGTTGCGACAGCGGCAGATTTTCCATGAGCCGCGTGGCCTCATGAAGGGCGGCCCGATAATTTAGGACTTCGCGGGCGTCAGCCTTCTTGGGGCTGCTTTCGTCGAAGAGGTGGCCCTGCGCTTCAAATTCGAGGACTTCGCCGAGTGTGACCTGGGTGCCTTCGATCTTGCTGGAAAGGACAGCTTCGCGCGAAGTGAGTGGTGACAGCAGGATATCCGGGTTGGGAATGCCGGCAAGCACGCCTTCGTAGCGAGCGACTGCCGCATTGGCAGGCCCTACCAGCGGGAACAAAGTGGCTAAATCAAGGGTCTGAGGAGGGAAGCGGCCTTCGTGGTACAGGACGGGCACGTATGACTCTCCCGATCATATGAAGCCGGCGCAGCCTCATTCTTGACGATCGTCTGTCCCTCTCTAGCGCATTTGATGATCGCGAAAAGGTAATTTACCTACATCAAGGTGCTTTGATGACGAAAGTCGATCATCAAACCCGAAGCCACCCGAGCAGGGGGCGCCGACGTCGCTTCTGCGGTCGACCCTTCCCGGATGCTCAGAGACATTTTGTTCATCCCCGGCTGCGGACCGACAGCTATCGGTCCCTGCAC
>NZ_BCTX01000115.1 GCF_001590985.1 Novosphingobium naphthalenivorans NBRC 102051 | reverse complement strand
TCGATTGGCCCTAAGCCGCAGCGCGCGGTTGGTCCGGTGCGCTGCCGCTTGCCTCCCCTGTCCGGTCGGTTTGCCGGACTTGCGATTCGTGGGGAGGAGCGAGGTCCTGGATCGTCAGGGCGATCTGTCCGTCCGTCACCACCGCCGTCGCCACGGCGACGCCCGCGCGGGACTGCTTGGCCTTGTACATCAGTTCGTCGGCCGCGCGCAGCTCGGCATCGATCGACTGCGAGCCGTCCGGCAGAACCAGAACGCCCAGACTGCACTTGAGGCGGCAGGCAGCGTCCTCGCCGCTCGTATTGAGGGCCCGGTGCAGCCTGCAGGCCACCGCCTGCCCCGCCTCCTCGTCGCGCAGTTTCATGAAAATGACGAATTCGTCGCCGCCCATGCGGGCCAGCACATCGCCCTTGCGGATCGTCCGGCGGACGGTTTCGGCGAAGGCCTTCAGGCTCTCGTCGCCCTGATCGTGCCCCTGCTGATCGTTCAACTGTTTCAGGCCGTCCAGATCGGCATAGATCAGTGCCGACCAACCGCCCGAACAGCGGCCCGAGCGGACAAGCTCGAAGAAGGCCTGCCGGTTCAGCGCATCGGTCAGCAGGTCGGTGCGGGCCAGATGCCACTCGCGCTCGTAGGATTTGCGGGCAAGGCCGATGAAGCCCAGAACGATGCCGATGCCGGCAAAGCGCACGGCCAGGTTCCCCAGAGCCAGTCCGGGGCCCATCGGATAGAAGGCCAGATTCCCGGTCGCCAGCTTGAACAGGAGGACCGAGGTTCCCAGCAGAAACGCCGAGCGGATACTCAGGGCCCATGCCGCGAAACACACCACGGCCAGATAGACCGGCCCGAACCAGATCTCGCGCGGGGTAACGCTTTCCGCGGCGGCCACGGCCCCCAGCAGCAGAAGCGCCGCCGGCCAGCCATAGCGGGGCGGAATCCGGAAGAGAAAGGAATGCTCCAGCACCAACGCAGGGTGCTGCACGCGTCTCCGCTCTATCTGGCGCCCGGCAGTCATGGCTCTGCCTAGCCGCCGAGCCGCTAACTTTTGGTTAAGATCGCTTTAATTCAGGCTCGCTCTCCCTCCCGTCGGGGAGAGCAACCCCTTCTGATTCCAGATGGAATCGCACCCTTGCAAAACTGAAACACCCTTAGGGTCAGGACCTAGCCCCGCAAGTGGCTGACACCATCGGCATCGACCGGCGCCAGTTTCGGCCAGACACAGTTCCGCCCGGCCTCCTTGGCCTTGTACAGCATGGAATCCGCCACCCCTATGGCCGCTACCAGCGGGTCCGCGACGTCGAGCGGGACGCTCGCCATGCCGATGCTGATCGTCACTTCGATCGACTTGCCGTGGGCATGGACCGGCTGCGCCGCCATGGTGCGGCGAAGCCGTTCCGCCACTTCGCGCGCCTGCGGCAGCGGGGTTTCCGGCAACAGCACGGCGAACTCCTCGCCGCCGATACGCCCCACGATATCTTCGCGGCGCGCGCCCGCTTCCAGCGTCTTTGCCAGTGCCACCAGCACGGCGTCTCCCACCAGATGCCCGTTGACGTCGTTGATCCGCTTGAATTGATCGGCATCGACGAGAAGGATCGAAAGATGGCGCCGGTGCCGCCGCGCGCGCTGGATCTCGGCCCGCGCAAGATCGGTGAAGGCCCGCCGGTTCGCCACGCCGGTCAGGTAGTCCCGATCGGCAAGGTCCAGCAGTTGCCGGACATAGCCCGAGATATCGCGCACCATCGGCCGGAAGATGAACACGCCCTCGATCAGGAGCGTGATGACGACCGTGATCACGATCGCCCGCTGCAGCTGTTCCAGATACTGGATGCGCTCCTCGCTCACCGTCTGGTGGATCGAGACGACCTGCTCCAGCCCTTCGAGCAGAGGGCCGCGCGCGGAAGCCTGCAGCAGCGCCAGATCGGCGCCATAGTGTGGTTCGGGCGCCGTCTTCGCGCTGCCCGCGATCCGGCTGGCGGCGGCAAGGAAGACTTGCACCGCCTTGTCCGTTTCCGCAGCGCCGAAATAAGTATCCCTGAGCCGCGCCTCGGCCATGGGATTGCGGATCTCTCCGTTCGGCAGGTCCAACAACCTGCGGTGCGCCGCGCCGAACTGGCTGATCGCCTCTTTCAGCGGTGCCCGGACGCTTTCGTCGCCCCGGTCCAGTTCCAGCGCAAGGCTGACGATACGCTGCGACAGCATCCGCTGGCGGCCGCTCATGTTGATGATCTCGGCCGATCCCCTGCTGACGCGCAGCATGTCCCTGACCACGAAGTGCGAGGCAATGGACAGGAAAGCAACCAGCCCCAGCGCCGCCAGATAGCGCAGCGTCAGGCCACGCGCGGACACCCTGGCCATCACTGCTCTCCGGCTGTTAACAAATCTTGCGCAAATCTATGCGGAGACGGGTAACGCCGATTTAAGACAGCCGGTTAATTCCCCGGTTACCATGGAAGGGAATGCCCCATTCCGGACCCATTCCCGCCGTCACCAGCACCGCCCGGAGCGCCGCGAAGACGCGCCCCCCGAAAGCCCTCGCGCCATGGCGCGGTCATGTCATTTCGAATGGCCGTCGGTCTCATCGAGCATCGCTCTGGCAAGACGGAGGAACGCCACGGTATCGTCCTGCGCCGAAGGGATCGCCTTGCGAAAGGTCGCAAAGCCGTGGATCAGCCCCTTGCCTTCGTAATAGGCCGTGGGAACCCCGGCCTCGACCAGCCTGGCCGCATAGGCCCGTCCCTGATCGCGCAGCGGATCGAGCGAGGCCGTCACCAGCACGGTCGGCGGCAACCCGTGCAGATCGCCCAGCAGCGGCGAGGCGCGCAGGCTTTTCGGATCGGCCGCGTATTGCGCACTGAATTCGCCCATGCTTTTCGCATCGAGCATATAGCCTTCGGCAAAAGTCTCGTCCGAAGGATAGGTCTTCGAGAAATCGGTCGCGGGATAGATCGGGATCTGCATCACCACCGGCAGCGCGGCCGGCCTGTCGCGCAAGGCGGCCGCCGACACCAGCGCCAGATTGCCACCCGCGCTGTCACCACTGAGGACAAGGCCGGTGAAATCGCGCCCGAACGCCTTGCCGTTCGCCGCGATCCACCGCGTGGCGGCCTCGCCGTCATCGACCGCGGCCGGAAACGGGTTCTCCGGCGCCAGACGGTACTCCACCGAAATCACCGGCAGATCGAGCTGGCGAGCGATTTCCGCCGCGATCCCGGCGTGCGTGTCGATATTGCCGAACACGTAACCGCCGCCGTGATAGAATAACACGACCGGGCCGGGCGCGCGGGTAGCGCGCGTGTCGAACAGGCGCAGCGCCATCGGGCCGCCGGGGCCAGGCATCGTCACATCCCTGACGAACGCCATGTCCCCCACCGGCAGGTCCTGCTGCGCCATCGCCGCCAGCGCGGCAGGCGGCAGCTTGTGCATCTGCATCAGCATTTCGCGCGTGAACGCGGGCCGCGGCGCGGCGTAGAAGTTCTTGAGGTAGGCCGCCACATCGGGACGGATGTAAGGTCCTGCCCCGTCCGTTTTCGCGGCCTGCGGATGCGCCGCCGGCGCCACGGCAGCGGAATCCGCCGCCACCGGGCCCGTGCAGACCAGCGCCAGCAGCGCCGCCCCCGACGCCAGCCAGCGCCGCGCGCGCGCCATTGCGGTGCCTGTCTTCATGTCCATCCCCTCAGAACGGCGGCAACCGCGTTGCCATGGAACGTGCGCGGCCCAAGAGCCGTGCAGGCACGACAGAACCGACGATAGCCGGGCGGACATTTCCCGCCCCGGGCCCGCCGGCCGTCAGTACAGCCCGCCCTGCTCTTCTGCAAAGTCCTGCGCCTGGACGCCGACAGCCCGCGCCTTGGCCGCCTCGCGCTCCTCGCGCGCCTGCGAGACTTGCGCGACGAGCGCATCGCGGCGGCGGCTGAACTCGTCCTCCGCGGCGTACTGCGTCGGCTCGCTGTCGGGCTTGAACGCTTCCCAGATCACCGATGCCTTGGGATCATTGCTCGGTTCCGCGCCCATCACCGGCTTGCCGGTCACGCGGTCGATGCGGACCATGCGGATACCCGGCGGCGCGAGCAGCGGGGTCAGCGTCCAGCGCGAGCGGGTGGCCAGCACCACGTCCTTGAAGATCGGCGCGGAAATGCGCCCGCCCTGCGCCCAGCCGCCCAGCGAACGGGGATTGTCGTAACCGACATAGACGCCGCCGACATAGTCCTGATTGCCGCCCATGAACCACACGTCGGTCGGGCCATTGGTCGTACCCGTCTTGCCGAAGATCGGCAGATTGAGATCGCGCAGGCGCACCGCGGTGCCGCGAGTGACCACGCCTTCGAGCATGTGGATCACCTGATAGGCGGTGTCGGCGTCGATCACCTGCTTGCCCTTGCGCTGGATGCGCGGCATCGGCTTGCCGTCCCATTCGGCCATATTGCAGTTGTCGCAATGGCGCGTGTCGGAACGCCAGATCACCTTGCCGTTGCGGTCCTGCACATAGTCGATCACCGAGGCCGGATATTGCACGCCGTTGTTGGCCAGCGAAGCATAGGCATTGACCATGCGCGCCACCGTGGTCTCCCCGGCGCCGAGCGCGAAGGACAGGTACGGCTTGTAATCGCCGATGCCCATATTGTGGAACGTCTTGATCACCTTGGGCATACCGGTGTCGTTGGCGATCCGCACGGTCATCAGGTTGCGCGACTGCTCAAGGCCCCAGCGCATCGTGTGGCTGCCCGCCCCGCCTTCGCCGCCGAAGTTGCGGAAGCACTTCTGGCCCAGCGCCGCGCCCTGATAGACGCAGAACGTGCCGTCGAGCACTTGCGTGGCCGGCGTCATCCCGTTCTGCAGCGCGGTGGCATAGACGAACGGCTTGATCGTCGAACCCGGCTGGCGCTCCGCCTGCGTGGCGCGGTTGAACGAGCCGAGCCCGTAATCGAAACCGCCCTGCATGGCGAGGATGCGCCCGCTGGCAGGCTTCTCCATGATCATGCCGCCCGAAACTTCCGGAATCGCGCGCAGCGCCCAGGTGCCCGCCGAAACCGGCTCGGCCACGACGAGGTCCCCTGCGCGCGCCTTGTCGGCAATGCCCGTCAGCGTCGCGATATTGCCGTCGGAAAAGCCGATCCGCCCGGTGCTGTCCGACTTGTCGAGAATGACGCCGACGCGCCAGTTCTTGTAGTCGATCGTCTTGTTGGCAACGATCAGCTGCGTCTGCCAGTTCTCCAGATTGCGCAGATGCGCGACAGCCCCGGTCCAGCCGCGATTGCCCTGAAAGTTCAGCAGTCCCTTGCGCAGTGCATCGCGCACGGCCTTCTGCATCTGCGTATCGAGCGACGTGCGCACCCACAGACCGCCGGCATAGACGCTGTTCGGCCCATCCTCGGCCTTTTCGCCATAGCGGTCGATCAGGCGGCGGCGCACTTCCTCGACGAAATAGCTGTTGGCCGCATCGTAGCTTTCGGACTGGCGCGGGATCAGGCCGAGCGGCTTGGCCTTGGCAGCGTCGGCATCGGCGCGCGAGACCCAGCCGTTCTTGACCATCTCGTCCAGCACCCAGTTGCGCCGGGCAATCGCCATGCCTTCGTATTGCTTGCGGCCATAGCGCTCGGGCGCCTTGGGCAGGATCGCCAGGAACGCCGTCTCGTGCAGATCGAGATCGCCCACGTCCTTGCCGAAATAGGCGCGCGCGGCGGCCTGCACGCCGAAGCTCTGGCGGCCGAGCGGAATTTCGTTGAGGTAGAGTTCAAGGATCTGCTCTTTCGACAGCACGCCTTCGATGCGGTGCGCGACGATCATTTCCTTGAGCTTGCGGGTGATCGAATATTCATCGCCGATCAGGATGTTCTTGGCCACCTGCTGGGTGATCGTCGAACCGCCGCGCGCGCGCTGTCCCGAACCGTACTTGGCGACATAGTCGATCACGGCACCGGCAAGCCCGGTGAAATCGACACCGCCGTGGGTCCAGAAGGTCTTGTCCTCGGCCGAGAGGAAAGCGTTGACCAGCGGCCTCGGGAAATCGACGAAGCGCAGCTGCACGCGCCGCTCGCGCGCATAGCTGTAGACAATCTCGCCATCGATACCGCGCACCATGGTCGGCAGCGGGGGCTGGTATTCCAGCAGCTTGCGGGCATCGGGCAGATCGCGGGTGATCACCACCCAGAAGCCGGTGAGCGCCGCGAGCCCGGCAAGCCCCAGATAGCTGAAACGCCGCAGCCACTTGGAACTGCGCCAGATGCGCTTCACCGCGCCGAGCGGGCCTGACGCACCCTCGCGGTGAATGCGATAGCTTGCGTCTTCGGGCGGCTGCTCGCCGGGGCCGGCGCCATTGCTCTGGGTCGGGTCGCTCATTGCGGGCGTCCTCTAGCACGGTGGTTTCGGGCAAGGCCAGACAGGAAGCGCGAAAATGCGGTGAGCGCTTTTGCGGGGACTTTCACGAGCGCGTTCACGAACGGGGCCCTATACGCCCGTCTTGCGGGCAAAATAGATGCGCACGGCGCGCGCCGCCGCATCGGCGATGACCTTCTGTCCCTTCGCGGAATTGAGGAAGGCATAGTCCTGCGCATTGTTGATATAGCCCGTCTCGAACAGGATCGAGGGAATATCGGGCGCCTTGAGCACAGCCAGCGCCGCCGTTTCGACCCGGCCGTGGTGCAGCCCGACATCCGCCTCGCGCAGTTCGCGCAGCATCAGCTCGGCCAGTTCCGCCGATCCGGCCTGCGCGCCGCGCTGGGACAGGTCGAGCAGGATGGCACCGACATTCGAACTGGTCTGCGACAGCGACACGCCGTTGATCCGGTCCGCCCCGTTCTCGCGCGCGGCAATGCGCTCGGCGGCCTGGCTGGAGCCCTTCTGGGACAGGACATAGACGCTGGCGCCGCGCGCCGAATCAGCCTCGGCGCTGTCGGCATGGATCGAGATGAACAAGTCGGCATGGAGCCGCCGCGCGATATCCGGCCGGTCCTGCAGCGACACGAAACGGTCGGTATCGCGGGTCAGCGCCACGCGAATGCCGCCGCCGGCCAGCAATTGCTGGCGGATCGCCAGCGCGATCTTGAGCGCCACGTCCTTCTCGCGCACGCGGTCCGCGCCGGCGCCAGGATCGAAGCCGCCGTGTCCCGGATCGATGACCACCAGCGGCCGGCTGGAATCCGGTGGTCCGTCAACCCGGGGCAGATCGACCGGGGCATCGGCGCTCGGCAGATCGAAGCGCACTACATAGTGCCCGCCGTTCCCGGCGAGACCCGCCGCCCTGTCGAGCACGAATACCGCGACCAGCACCGACAGCGGCGCCGAGAGGATCACCAGTATTTGCAATATGCGCGACATTTGCGGCCTTGCTAGGAACAGATTGCGCACACGGCAATCCTGCCCCGGTGTGTTCCCACCGTTTTGGGAAAGAAACCGGTAACCATCCCGGCGGTAAAAGCACCATGGCCAAGTAACTTGCCGTCAAGGGCCTTGAATGCTAGGCCAATCAAATCCCGGGGCCCATGACGCCCTTCGGCCCTCGCAATCCGGCACAAGCATCACCAGATGACACCGGACACAAGGACCGGCCAGGCACACAACCCGGGGCCGTCGATACCGGAAAATCCGTTTCCGGGTCCGAACAGGTTGATGCGAGCCATGAGAAGTCAATTGCCGCTTTGTCTGCCGATGCCCGAAAGGGCATGGGCGGTATGGCCGCAATTCTCCGCGCGTTCGATTTCGCCGCGCGATCTTCCTCTCGCAGACACGCACGCTGCCTTCGTTGCAGCCGATACGTTAGCACCATCCGGGGCGCTGGATTGCCCCGAATTCACCTTTACCTTCGCCCGCAGCACGAAGCCTCTCGCCGCATACGGCGGCATTCGCCTTCGTCCATCGGGCCTTTTCGAACAGAACCGCGCCTCCCAGGCTGATCCGGCCGGGACCGGGCGCGTATGGAGATCACATAATGGCAACGCGCATGCTCATCGATGCGCGCCACCCGGAAGAAACGCGGGTGGCGGTACTCAAAGGAAACCGCATTGAAGAGTTCGATTTTGAATCGACCGAACGCAAACAGATAAAAGGCAACATCTACCTGGCGAAGGTGACTCGCGTCGAACCTTCGCTGCAGGCGGCCTTTGTCGATTTCGGCGGAAACCGTCACGGTTTCCTCGCTTTCAGCGAAATCCACCCCGACTACTACCAGATTCCGAAGGAAGACCGCGAAGCGCTGCTGGCCGAAGAAGCCGAACTGCGCGCCAGCGAGGATGCCGAGGACGACGAGGATGATGTCGACGGTGAAGGCGAAGACTTCGAAGCCAATGACTTCGAAGACGGCGGCCTGACCGAGGTCGACACGTCCGAAAAGGACGAAGTCGCCACGATCGAGGACGGCAACGTCGAAAACGGCTTTTCCGAAAACGGCGAAGGCGAGGAAGAGACCGCCGAAGCCGAAGAGAGCGACAACCGCGGGCGCCGCGGCCGTGGCCGCCGTCAGGGCGGGCGCAATTCCGGCCGTTCCAAGGAAGCCGAGGAAATGCGCGCCAAGCGCATGGCTCTGCGCCGCCGCTACAAGATCCAGGACGTCATCCACCGCCGCCAGGTGCTGCTGGTGCAGGTCGTCAAGGAAGAGCGCGGCAACAAGGGCGCAGCGCTGACCACGTACCTCAGCCTCGCCGGCCGTTACTGCGTGCTCATGCCGAATTCGAGCCACGGCGGCGGCATCAGCCGCAAGATCAGCTCGGCCAGCGACCGCAAGCGCCTCAAGTCGATCATCGCCGAACTGAGCCTGCCGCGCACCATGGGCTGCATCGTGCGCACTGCCGGCCTCCAGCGCACCAAGACCGAGATCAAGCGCGACTTCGACTATCTCGCCCGCCTGTGGGACGAGCTGCGCGAACAGACGCTGAAATCGGCCGCCCCGGCGCTGATCCATTCGGACAGCGACCTCATCAAGCGCGCCATCCGTGACATCTACAACCGCGATATCGAGGAAGTGGTTGTCGAAGGCGAGGAAGGCTACCGCGCCGCCAAGGACTTCATGAAGCTGCTCATGCCCAGCCATGCGCGCAAGGTGAAGCCCTACTCCGACCCCGTGCCGCTGTTCCAGCGCTACGGCGCCGAAGACCAGCTGACCGCGATGTACGATCCGGTCGTCCAGCTCAAATCGGGCGGCTACATCGTCATCAACCCGACCGAGGCGCTCGTCTCGATCGACATCAACTCGGGCCGTTCCACCAAGGAGCACGGCATCGAGGCGACGGCGGTTTCCACCAACATCGAAGCCGCGCATGAAATCGCCCGCCAGCTGCGCCTGCGCGACATGGCCGGGCTCGTCGTCATCGACTTCATCGACATGGAGTACGGCTCCAACGTCCGCAAAGTCGAGAAGGCGATGAAGGACGCGCTCAAGAACGACCGCGCGCGCATCCAGGTCGGCCGCATTTCGAGCTTCGGCCTGATGGAAATGAGCCGCCAGCGCCTGCGCACCGGCGTTCTCGAAGCCACCACGCGCTCGTGCCCGCACTGCGATGGCTCGGGCCTTGTCCGCACGGCCAGCTCCGCCGGTCTTTCCGCGCTGCGCCAGATCGAGGACGAAGCCGCCAAGGGCAAGGGTGTGATCATCACCCTGTTCGCCTCCACCGAAGCGGCAGTGTACCTGCTCAATGCCAAGCGTTCGGACCTCGCCGATATCGAGGCGCACTACGGCGTCTCGGTGGAAGTGATCCCCGAGGGTGAGAACGAAGGCGCGAAGATGCGCGTCATGTCGTCCGGCCCGCGCAACGAGTTCGTGCCCCGCTTCGAGCCCATCGCGATGGATGTCGACGACGAGGACTATCCGGAGGACGAAGAGGACGAGATCGAGCGCGAGGATGCGCAGGATCGCGCTGCCGAGGAAGGTGACGGCGCGGGCCGCCGCAAGCGCCGCAAGCGCCGCCGGGGCCGTGGCCGCAATCGTGCCGACGAGCAGGGTGCCGATGAGGCTGCCGTGAACGACGAAGACGGCACCGAAGAGGCCGAAGGCGAAGGTGAAGCGGATGGCGAAGCCATCGTGGAAGCCGAAGCCGCCGTGGCCGAAGGCGAAGACGGGGAAGCCCCGCGCAAGCGCCGCCGCCGGGGTGGCCGCCGCCGCCGTGGCCGCCGCAATGGCGAAGGCGAGGCCGAGAACGGTGAGGCCGGCGAAGAGGTGAGCGAGGACGGCGAACCGGAAGCTCCGGCAGCCGAAGAGGCTCCGGCACCGGAACCTGTCGCCGAAGCCGCTGCGGAGGAAGCTCCGGCTGAACCCGCCGCCGAGGAAGCCCCCGCCAAGCCCAAGCGCACCCGCCGCAAGAAGGCTGCTCCCGCCGCGACCGAAGAAGCCGGTGAAGCCGTAACGGCCGAACCCGCTGCCGAGGAAGCGCCGGCCAAGCCCAAGCGCACCCGCCGCAAGAAGGCCGACGCCGAAGCCGCCGAGGCCCCTGCGGCCGAAGCTCCGGCTGAACCCGCCGCCGAGGAAGCCCCGGCCAAGCCCAAGCGCAC
>NZ_BCTX01000114.1 GCF_001590985.1 Novosphingobium naphthalenivorans NBRC 102051 | reverse complement strand
CTGAATGTCGATTGGTCCTAGGCCGGTCAGCGGCGATTCGGGGCAGGGGGCTTGCGGCAGTCGGCCCAGACATCGATGGTGCTCTCGTTCAGCCAGTCAGGCGCAGAGACGCGCGCCACCCGCTTGCAGTGGGCGTGGAAATAGGCGCGCACGAGGCCATCGGTTTCGAGGTTCGGCGGCCCCTCGCGCGGCTGCGGGGGGGCGACGATCGTGCTGGGGCGCATCGCGAGCACCCGTTTCACTTCGCCGAGCGTCGACAGGGTGCTGACGTCCTTTTCCTTCAGGTCGCTCAGGTGCGGCGCGAAGACCAGAGGCGTGGGGAACGGCTTGCCAGTCATCGTATAGAGCTGGTGCGGGCCGTCGAAGACGAACAGCGGGCCGCCGTCGTCGTGCGCGCGGATCGCGCTGGTCAGTTCGGCAAAGGCGGCGCGGGAACGGCGGGCATGGGCGAAGTCCAGCACCCGGCTGTCGTCCAGGGCGAACCAGCTGATGGCCACGAGAGCGAGTGGGCCGAGCCACCTGCGGTCGAGAAACGCAGCGCCGGCGACGCTCAAGGGCACCAGAAACGACAGCGCATAGTGCATGAAGAAATGCGAAGCCGAGGCGACACTGGCGAAAGCGGCGAGCAGCCACAGCAGCATGAACCGGCGTTTGTCGTCCGGAATCTCGGGGAGCGCCAGAGCGGCGACGACCGACAGCGGCGCGAGGCGCGAGAACATGATCGCGAAACGGATCGCCGCAGAGGGCCAGCTGGTCGGCTTGGCGAAGTTGGACGTCACCATGGCGTTCCAGTAGATCGTCCAGTGCCCCGCGAGGGCATAGGCTGCGGCAATGAGGAGAACCGGCGCGGCGCCGGTCAGCGCCCATATGGCGATGGTTCGTCCCGGAGGGTGTTTCGACCAGGGCGAGCGCAGCAGCACGCCGCTGCACCACAGGCCCACGAAAGCGGCTTCGAAGAAGGCGGTGGTCTTGATCGTGATCGCGATCCCGGCAAGCAGCATGGCGGCATGGCTGCTTGCGGGCACCAGGCCTTTGCGCAAGGTGGGCGTGGCGTGCAGGGCCAGCAGCACGGCCAGCGCCATGAACAGGTTATAGAAGACCGGGCTCTGGCCGCCATAGCCCTGGAATGGCGTCAGGAAGATGAGATAGGCGAGCCCTGCCAGCACTGCGCCCTGGCGGTTGGTCCAGAGCAGGGCGATACGCCCGATGACCCATGCCGTCGCTGCGGCGAAGAGCGTGGCGGCAAGCTGGTATCCGATGGGGGCGGACGAAATGCCGGTGATGAGGTAGTAGAGGAAAAACAGCCCCCAGGGCTTCCTGTCCCACACATCGACGTAAGGGACCGCGCCATGGTGCATGGCGATGCCCACGGCCTGGTAGAACGTCTCGTCCCCGCCCACATTGGGATCCCCGAAAGTGCTCGCGCGCAGGGCAAGCGCGGCAAGGAGCAGCACCGCGAAGGCCCATGGGCCGAACGATAGGGCAGGCTGGCGGCTGCCGCTGGAAAGGGACAAGGGGTTGGCTCCGGGAAAACGGGCGGGAATTGGACTTTGGTAGCCTTTGTGCGAATCGCTGAAAAGGGGGCGTGACATTTGCAACGGCTTCCGCTAGGGGCGCCGCTTCCCATCAAGCGCGACAAAAGCGAAAGCGAGTGCAGACTATGAAACTGAATGATATCCGCGACAACTCGGGCGCCCGTCACCGCCGCATGCGCGTCGGCCGTGGCATCGGCTCGGGCAAGGGCAAGACCAGCGGCCGCGGCCAGAAGGGTGCGAAGGCACGTTCGGGCGTTTCGATCGCCGGCTTCGAGGGCGGCCAGATGCCGCTCCACATGCGCCTGCCGAAGCGCGGCTTCAACAACAAGAAGTTCGCCAAGGACTACGCCGAAGTGAACCTGGGTCTCGTGCAGCAGGCGATTGACGCCGGCAAGCTCGACATCTCGGGCACTGTCGATCACGCTGCCCTGAAGGCGGCCGGTCTGGCCCGCGGCGGCAAGGACGGCGTTCGCCTGCTCGGCAAGGGTGAATTGACCGCGAAGGTCGAGTTCAACGTCGCCGGTGCCTCGAAGGGCGCCGTGGCTGCGGTCGAAAAGGCCGGTGGTTCGGTGATCCTTCCTGCCAAGGAAGCTGCCGAGGCCTGATAGGCATCGCGATCTGAAGAAACCGGGAGGGCGGGCGCATAGCGCTTCGCCCTCCTGTGCTTTTCCGGACACGAGCCTTTCGCGGCATGTGGTTTTCTGGGGACAGGGCTTTCAGACATCCTACGAATGTCTATATGGCCAGTTCCGTTCCGGGGTTCGACAAGGCAGGCGCCAGTCGCTAAGGCCGAATCCGACAAGACAATTCGAGGCATTCTGTAAGTCATGGCTTCTCGCGCCGACAACATTGCAAGCTCGCTCAGCCTGGCCAATTTTTCCAAGGCGACCGAGCTCAAGAACCGCATCTGGTTTACGATCGGTGCGCTGATCGTCTTCCGCTTTCTGAGCTTCGTGCCGCTGCCGGGTGTGAACCCGCTGATCCTCGAATCGCTCTACAGCAAGACGCAGGGCGGCATCCTCGACCTGTTCAACACCTTCTCGGGTGGTTCGCTCTCGCGCATGAGCCTGATCGCGCTCGGCGTGATGCCGTACATCACCGCCTCGATCGTGGTGCAGCTGGCCGCTTCGCTCCATCCGGCGCTGATGGCGCTGAAGAAGGAAGGCGAGGCCGGGCGCAAGAAGCTGAACCAGTACACCCGTTACGGCACGGTCGGTCTCTGCGCGTTGCAGGGCTACTTCCTGGCCGTGAGCCTTGAAGCCTATGGCGCTTCGAGCGGGCTCCAGGCGGTTGTCGATCCGGGCGTGATGTTCCGCATCGGCGCCGTGATCTCGCTGGTCGGCGGAACCATGTTCCTGCTGTGGCTGGGTGAGCAGATCACCTCGCGCGGCATCGGCAACGGCGTGTCGCTGATCATCATGGCGGGCATCGTGGCCCAGATGCCGAAGTTCGCCAGCAACCTTGGTCAGGCCTACAGTGCAGGCGATACCGGCTCGGTGCTGATCGTCTCGCTGATCGCGTTGATCATTGCGATGATCCTGCTGATCTGCTTCTTCGAGCGCGCCACGCGCCGTCTGCTGATCCAGTATCCCAAGCGCGCCACCCAGCGCGGCATGATGCAGGCCGATCGCAGCCACCTGCCGCTCAAGCTCAACACTGCGGGCGTGATTCCTCCGATCTTCGCCAGCTCGCTGCTGTTGCTGCCGCTGACGATCACGCAGTTCGCCGGTAACTCGCTGAGCCCGGATTCGACGATGGGCAAGGTTGTGGTGGCGCTGAACCAGTATCTCGGGCACGGCAAGCCGCTCTATATGCTGCTCTATGCTGCCGGTATCGTGTTCTTCAGCTTCTTCTATACGGCCGTCGTCTTCAATCCGGAGGAAACCGCCGAGAACCTGAAGAAGAACGGCGGGTTCATTCCGGGTATCCGTCCCGGTGCGCGCACGGCCGAATATCTCGATTACGTGCTGACGCGCGTGACAGTGATCGGTGCGATCTACCTCACGATCGTCTGCACGGTTCCGGAGTACTTCCTGTCGATGACGGGCTTGCCGCTCCTGTTCATGGGGGGAACCAGCCTGCTGATCGTCGTCAACGTGACTGTGGATACGATCACCCAGATTCAGTCGCACCTGCTGGCGCACCAGTATGGCGACCTCATAAAGAAGGCGAAACTGAAAGGCCGTCTGCGCTGAGGTCATGCGCCTCAGCCGGGAAACGATAAGACATTTTTGAGGGGTAAGGCGTGAACATTATTCTGCTGGGGCCGCCGGGAGCGGGCAAGGGGACCCAGGCTCAGCGTCTCGTCGAGAAGCATGGCATGCGCCAGCTCTCCACCGGCGACATGCTGCGGGCTGCGGTAAAGGCTGGAACGCCGACCGGGCTTGAGGCCAAGGCGGTCATGGAACGTGGCGAGCTGGTTTCCGACGCGATCGTTTCTGCGCTCATTGGCGACGAACTGGACGCCATGGGCCCTGATGCGGGCGCGATCTTCGACGGCTATCCGCGCACGGCTGCGCAGGCTGAGGCACTCGATCAGATCCTGGCCGCTCGCGGCCGTGCGCTGGCGCATGTGATCGAGCTGGAAGTGGACGAAGAAGCGCTGGTCGAGCGCATCACCGGCCGCTTCACCTGTGCGACTTGCGGCAAGGGCTATCACGACAAGTTCGAGCAGCCCAAGGTTCCCGGCACTTGCGACAAGTGCGGCGGCACCGAGTTCAAGCGCCGTCCGGACGACAACGCCGAAACCGTGCGTACGCGCCTTGCCGAATACCGGGCCAAGACCGCGCCGATCCTGCCGATCTATGAAGCGCGCGGGATTGTCAGCAAGGTTGACGGCATGGCCGACATGGATGACGTGACGGCCGCGATCGAAGCGATTCTCGCGTCCTGACAGCCGTTCCCGCAAGGGAAGGGCGATGCAGGACTGAGGCTATAGCAGGAGCTGCCGATGAAACCGTTCGCCCACGCGCTGATCTCCGTCCTGGGGTTTGCCTTGGTGGCTGGCGGAAGCGCGCCGGCGGCGGCGAAAGTCGCGGCTGTTGCGCCTAACGGTTTCGTCGTCCGGCATCTGGTGGAAGTGCCCGCTACGCCGGACGAGACCTGGGCCATGCTGCTCAAGCCTGCCGAGTGGTGGGATTCGGACCATACCTGGTCGGGTGACGCGGCGAACCTGTCGCTCGATCCACATGCCGGCGGCTGCTTCTGCGAAATCCTGCCGAACCCGGCTTCGCCCAAGGCTGCGCCGCGCGGCAGTGTCGAGCACATGCGGGTGGTCTATATCGAGCGGCCGCGCGCGTTGCGCATGACCGGCGCGCTGGGCCCGTTGCAGGCGGACGCTTTGAACGGCACGCTGACGATCCAGCTCAACCCGGCGAAAGACGGCAAGAGCACGCAGATCCTGCTGGAATATGTCGTCGGCGGCTATGCGCGGGCGCCTTTCGAGAAACTGGCCACGGCAGTGGATGGTGTGCTCGGGCAGCAGATCCAGCACCTTGCCACCAAGCTGGGAGGCGCTTTCGCAGCGGCTTTCCCGCTGCCCGACGGTGCCGGGGAAACCGGGGCCGCGCCTGAAGCAGGGCGGCCCGACGCAGAAGTTCTGCCGCTTCCCGCCAATCCTCCGGAGGCCGGCAAGGGCGAGATCATCGGCCGGTGAGCGCGCGTGTTTTGACTGCGGCTCTATCTTAGGTTAAATAGCGGTAACAGTGCATCACCATCCGCTGCAGGTTTGCAGGGGGTGGTGCACCGCTTCCTGCGCGAGGAGCGTTGACACCCCTCGCGAATCATTCTAAGCGCGCCCTTCACTCGTCAGCTTCGGCAAACCGGATGGCCCAGGACAGTGTGCAATAGGCACTTCTTGGAATGCCAGCCGGGCTCTTGCTGTTTTAGGCGGAACGGGTGTTGAGCGTTGAGATGGGGGCCCGCTATCGCGGCCCCTGTGGAGCATGGAGAATTAAGTGGCTCGTATTGCCGGGGTAAACATCCCCACCAACAAGCGCGTTATCATCGCGCTCACCTATATCCACGGTATTGGCCGCACGAAGGCCCTCGAGATCGCCGACAAGCTCGGTATCGATCACACCCGCCGTGTGCAGGACCTGTCGGACGCTGAAGTCCTGCAGATCCGCGAAACCATCGACGCCGACCACACGGTCGAGGGTGACCTTCGTCGCGAAACCGCGATGAACATCAAGCGTCTGATGGACCTCGCCTGCTACCGCGGCCTGCGTCATCGCAAGGGTCTTCCGGTTCGTGGCCAGCGCACGCACACCAATGCGCGCACCCGCAAGGGCAAGGCCAAGCCGATCGCCGGCAAGAAGAAGTAAGCCGCAGAACCGTTTCACGGTTTTGGCAGCGACTAATCGACAGGATATACGGATATGGCACGCGAACCTCAGCGCATTAAGCGCCGCGAACGCAAGAACATCACGAGCGGCATTGCTCACGTCAATGCCAGCTTCAACAACACCATGGTGACCATCACCGACGCCCAGGGCAACGCGATCTCGTGGTCCTCGGCCGGCATGATGGGCTTCAAGGGCAGCCGCAAGTCGACTCCCTATGCCGCGCAGGTCGCCGCTGACGACGCCGGCAAGAAGGCCGCCGAACACGGCGTGCGCACCCTCGAAGTCGAGGTGAAGGGTCCCGGTTCGGGCCGTGAGAGCGCGCTGCGCGCCCTCCAGGCTGTCGGCTTTACCATTACCTCGATCCGCGACGTGACTCCGATCCCGCACAACGGCGTCCGTCCCTCGAAGCGCCGCCGCGTCTGATCGAGCCTTTCCCGAGCAACGAACCGGTCGTTGCTCGGTTACTCCGGAACGTCCCGGGCCTTTCCACCAGGCTTTGGGACGTAACCGCCATCGAACTCCCAGGGGAAGTCCATGACTGTCAACATCAAGAACTGGCAGGAACTCAAGAAGCCGAACAGCCTTGAGATCAAGCCGGGACCCGACCCCAAGCTGAAGGCGACGTTCGTTGCCGAACCTCTCGAGCGCGGTTTCGGCCTCACGCTCGGCAACGCGCTGCGGCGCGTGCTGCTTTCTTCGCTGCAGGGTGCGGCGATCACCTCGATCAAGATCGAGAACGTTCTCCACGAATTCTCGTCGCTCGCCGGCGTGCGTGAAGACGTCACCGACATCGTTCTGAACGTCAAGCAGATCGCGCTCAAGATGCAGGGCGAGGGGCCGAAGCGCCTCCAGCTCTCCGCGACCGGCCCGGCCGAAGTCAAGGCTGGCGACATCGCCGTTTCGGGTGACATCGAGGTCATGAACAAGGACCTCGTGATCTGCCACCTCGACGAAGGTGCGACGCTGAACATGGAACTGACCGCCGACACCGGCAAGGGCTATGTCCCCGCCGTCGGCAACCGTCCCGTCGATGCGCCGATCGGCCTGATCCCGGTCGATTCGCTGTACTCGCCGGTGCGCCAGGTCAGCTACAAGGTTGAAAACGCCCGTATCGGCCAGGAACTCGACTTCGACAAGCTGAGCCTCACGGTCGAGACCGACGGCACCGTCACCCCGGAAGACGCGGTGGCTTATGCCGGCCGCATCCTTCAGGACCAGCTTGCGCTGTTCGTCCACTTCGAGGACATCGCTCCGGTTGGCGCCTCGCCGATGATCGGCATGGCGACCGGCGGCGCGGCTCCGGAAGAGAGCGACGCCAACCAGCTCAACCGCTACCTTCTCAAGAAGGTGGACGAGCTGGAACTGTCGGTCCGTTCGGCGAACTGCCTCAAGAACGACAACATCATCTACATCGGCGACCTGGTCCAGAAGACCGAGGCCGAGATGCTCCGCACGCCGAACTTCGGCCGCAAGTCGCTCAACGAGATCAAGGAAGTCCTTTCCTCGATGGGCCTGCGCCTCGGCATGGACATCCCGGGCTGGCCGCCCGAGAACATCGAAGAGATGGCCAAGAAGCTGGAGCAGGAACTGCTCGGCTGATCGGTCTTTCCGATGGCAAATTGAAGAGGGCCTCGCGGGAAACTGCGGGGCCTTTTTCTGTTTGAGTTTTCTGCAAGGCTTGCCAGCATGCTGACATGACAATGCCGATGCAGCCCGATTTCACTCTGGAAGATCCTCGACCTATTGCGGCCGAGGCTCCCTACACGTTCTTCCTGCCATCGCCGGAAGAGATCGCGGCGGTTGGAGTGGATGATCTTGTAAAAATGGTCTTCGTCTATGGCCATGAGACCGAGAAGTGGTCTGCGGAGCGGATGTGGGTCACCGTCACGCAGGTAAATGGCTCAGAATTGCAGGGCGAGCTCGGTAATCAACCTGACGAACCTACCTCACCTTTGAAGCTGGGTGATCCAGTCGTATTCGAGCGGCACCACATCCTTGCCATTGTCTGGGACAAGCCAGAAAACGCGCCACCGGAGCCGCAGTACCGGGAGTATTGGGAGCGGTGTCTCGTCGACCAGTGTGTTCTCGACGGTGAGGAACCGGTTGAATATCTTTACCGCGAAGAGCCCGACATGACACAGGAAGGTGACCGTTATCCTGATAGTGGTTGGCGTATTCGTGGACGATTTGGCGATTTGACAGATGAGCAACTGGCCGAACGCACGCATGCCTATGTGGCGCTCGGGGCGGTGCTCAACCGTGATGATAGCTGGTTGTCCTGGATCGACGCGCCTGTCGGCACCGCACTGTGGCGGGATTTCGAGGCTGGAGCTTATGCTGAGGTGGCGGACTGAAAGGCAGTGCAGGCCTTGACTCTCGCGCCGTTTTCGTATTGAGGGCGCGCTTCACACGTAAGTGAGCCGGTTTTGGGCGGTGGCCGAACCACATCGCCCGGCGAGCAGTACCTTGAACGGCTGCCCGACGAACAGGAAGACAAGACATGCGTCACAAGTATGGCCAGCGCAAGCTGCAGCGCACCTCGGGCCACCGCGCCGCCCTCATGCGCAACATGGCTGCTGCGCTCATCAAGCACGAGCAGATCCAGACCACCACGCCCAAGGCGAAGGAACTGCGCCCCTACCTCGAAAAGCTGATCACGCTGGCCAAGCGTGGCGGCCTGTCGAACCGTCGTCTGGCGCACGCTCGCCTGATGGACGAGACCCAGGAAAAGAAGCTCTTCGAAGTTCTGGCTGAGCGTTATGCCGGCCGCAACGGTGGCTACACCCGCATCATCAAGGCCGGCATCCGCGCTTCGGACGCCGCCCCGATCGCGATCATCGAACTGGTCGACCGCGACACCGATGCCAAGGGTCAGGATTCGGGCCCGGTGAACGCCGAGGCCGAGGAAATGGCTGAGGCCTGAGCCCCGCGCTCATAGCCTTGCATCAGCAAGGATGACGAAAAGCGGTCGCGAGTGCTAGGCTCGCGGCCGTTTTTGCGTTTGCGGAGAAGGATATGCATCGCCTGAGGGCATTCGTTGGGGGCTTGTCGCTGGCTGTTGCCGCCCCCATTTGCGGGGAACCCATGCCTGACATCACATATCCCGAAACCCGCCGCGACTCGATCGTCGAAGACCACTTCGGAGAACAGATCGCCGATCCCTACCGCTGGCTCGAAGCCGATGTGCGCAATGCGCCCGAAGTGGCTGACTGGGTCACGCGCGAAAATACCGTGACCGAAGGCTATCTGGCGGGCTTGCCGCAGCGTTCGCATTTCGCCGCGCGCATTCGGGCCTTCATGGAATACGAACGCTTCGGCCTGCCGGTGAAGGCGGGGGCGTGGTATTTCTACACCCGCAACACCGGCCTGCAGAACCAGTCACAGCTTTTCGTGCGCAAGGGCCTGTCCGGTGAAGCGCGCTTGCTGATCGATCCCAATGCGTGGGCCAAGGACGGCGCGACCGCGCTCGATGCCTGGGAGCCTTCGGAAAAGGGGCGCTACCTGCTCTACAGCGTGCAGGACGGCGGCAGCGACTGGCGGATCCTGCGCGTGCTCGACGTGAAGAGCGGCGAGCCCATGGCCGACGAAATCCACTGGGCCAAGTTCACCGGCCTTGCCTGGGTGGGCGAGGAAGGCTTTCTCTATTCGCGCTTCCCGGCGCCGGAAGAAGGCGCGGCGTTCCAGTCGCGCAATTACAACCAAGCCGTCTATTTCCACCGTCTCGGCACGCCGCAGGCCGCCGACGAGCTGGTCTATGCGACACCCGGCCATCCCGATTACGGCCACTTCGCGGAAGTGACGCAGGATGGGCGGCTTGCCGTCATCACCAGCCGTGTCGGCACCGATTCCCGCTACGAAGTCCATGTGATCGATCTGGCGAAGCGCAAGCGCGAGGGATGGCAGGCGCAGGCTCTGGTCACGGGCTTTACCGATGACTGGAAACTCGTCGAAGGGACGGGCCGCCGCTTGTGGTTCGTGACCAACAAGGATGCCCCGCGCTACCGCCTCGTTTCGATCGATCTCGATGCAAGCTCCCCCGACTGGAGCGAAGTCGTTGCCGAGCGCGACGACATTCTCGAACGGGCCGGGATCGTCGGCGATCAGCTGGTGCTCAATTACATGCGCGATGCGGCGAGCCATGCCGAGATCGTCGGGCTCGACGGCTCGCCCGGCCGCACGCTGGCGCTCAGCGGGATCGGCACCGCCTCGGGCTTTCGCGGCAAGCCCGGCGATCCGGAAACCTTCTACGCCTTCACCAGCTTCAACTGCCCGGCCGCGATTTACCGGATGGACATCGCGACGGGGCAGAGCGTGCCCTTTGCCCAGCCCAGCCTGTGCTACGATCCCGGCGCCTATCTGGTCGAGCAGCGCTTCTACACGTCGAAAGACGGAACCCGCGTGCCGATGTTCATTGTGCGCAGCAAGGCCGTTGCCGAAGCGGGCAAGCCGGTGCCGACGCTGCTCTATGGCTATGGCGGGTTCGACGTGGCGCTGACGCCCGGCTATTCGGCCACGCGCATGGCCTGGCTGGAGGCGGGCGGGGCTTTCGCGCTCGCGAACCTGCGCGGCGGCGGCGAGTACGGGCGCGAGTGGCACGATGCCGGCCGCCGTGCGAACAAGCAGAACGTGTTCGACGATTTCATCGCGGCGGGCGAGTTCCTGA
>NZ_BCTX01000113.1 GCF_001590985.1 Novosphingobium naphthalenivorans NBRC 102051 | reverse complement strand
CTGAATGTCGATTGGTCCTAGGCGGCCGGGAGACTGAAGCCCCCAGGCCGCCACCGGGTCATTTCTTGCGTTCTGGTCCGTCCAGGCCGGGTTCAGAACTCAGACCAGTCTTCGCTGGGGTCGGATTTCAGCGCGAGATTGCCGTCGAAGGCCGGCGGCGGAGGCGGAGCCTTCCGGGGTGCCGGGCGCGGCGTGCTTGCCGGTTTCGCTGCACTCGCCGGTTTTGCCGTGCGGGCTTTCTGGACCGGTGCAGCGCCGCCGTTGAAGCGGAACTGGCCGACGACCATGGAAAGCTCGCGCGCTTCGTCCGACAGCGAACGGGTTGCGGCACTGGCCTCTTCCACCATGGCGGCGTTCTGCTGGGTCACTTGATCCAGCTCGCCCATCGCGGCATTGACCTGGGTGAGGCTGGCGGCCTGGCTCTGAGCGCTTTCGGCAATCCCGGAGATCTGCGCGTTGACCTCGCCGATGCGGGCAACGATCTTGGAAAGCAGCTCGCCGGTTTCGCCGACCAGCTTCACGCCATTTTCGACCTGCTCCGACGATGCCGTAATCAGCGCGCTGATGTCCTTGGCAGCATCGGCCGAACGCTGGGCGAGTGCGCGCACTTCGTTGGCGACCACCGCAAAGCCCTTGCCGGCATCGCCAGCACGCGCCGCTTCCACGCCGGCATTGAGCGCCAGCAGGTTGGTCTGGAAGGCGATCCCGTCGATCACGCCGATGATCTGCCGGATTTCCTGCGCCGAATGTTCGATCGCGCCCATGGCGTGCACCGCCCGGTCGACGACCTGGCCGCCCTCGGTGGCCTCGCGGTGGGCGTTGGAAATGGAATGCTGGGCGCCGACCGCGGCTGTGGCGGATTCGTTGACGCCCTGCGTCACTTGATTCATCGCGGCCGTCGTTTCCTCCAGGCTGGCCGCCTGTTGCTCGTTGCGGCGCGAAAGGTCGTCGGAGGCGGTATGGATTTCCGATGAGCCCGTAAGGACGGCATTGGCCGTGCGCTGGACCGTCGAGATGGTATCGGTGAGCGATACCACGGCACTGTTGAAGTCCCGCCGCAGGGCTTCGTATTCCGGCGGGAAGATATCGCGGATTTCGCAATCGAGCCGGTTGCCAGACAAGGCCTTGAGCGCTTCGCCGAGGCGGGCCACGACGATTTGCTGACTTTCATTGTTCTTCTGCACCTGGACGGCATTGTCGCGGAAGGCAGCCATGGCCTTGGTCATGCGGCCGACGCAGTCCTCGTAATCGGTGTAGCGAACTTCGCTGTTCGTGTCCCCGGCGGCCAAGGCCTCCATGCGCTCGACAGTATTGACATAAGGGGTGCAGATGCGATCGCCGGAAACCAGTACGGCCGCGACGGTGGCAACCCAGGCCGCGGCGGCAACGGCGATCAGAGCGATGCCAGACATGCCCCCGGTTACGGCCAGAGCAGTTGTCACCAGTCCCACAAGCCCAAGCCCGCCGTGGATCCACAGCAGAACCTTGAACTTCTCGCGTATCGACGCTTTCTTTTCGAACCAATCAAGCATGTGCCCTCCTTTTGGGAGTTTTTTGGCGCTGTTTCCGGTTGGAGACCGCCCTCCCAAAGGGGCCATCCAGTCCGTCAAGTTAAATAGCTGTCATGCGATGTAGCTCGCAGTTCACAGTTTCAGGTGTTGCGAGGCCTACGCAAGGACACGTAGGGACGGGCTTCATTCTCTGTTGGGAGTTCGGGAATTCGCAGGCTTGTGCGCGTGGGGGGCGGTGGCAGGCGCGCTATACCGGAAACGGCCTTGCGGTCAGACGCGGGCGCGTCTTGCCGTCAGGAAGGCCATGCTCCCTGCAAGGCGTGCGTCTATGGGCGTTTCCAGCCCGGATGCGGGGCCGTTCAGGCGTGACGTGAGTTCGGCGAACCGCCGGGGATGCGCGACCTCGCCGGCCCGGTGCAAGGCAGAGAGGTAGCGCTTGCCAAGCCATCGTTCGGCCACAAGGCTTGTCGCGAAGAGGCAGGCTGCCGGATCGGCGACGCGGGCCAGTTCCAGCGTGATCGCTTCCACGTCTTCGAAAAGGTGGAGCATGCCGGGGCACAGCACGCTGCCGAACGCACCATCCCGGAACGGCAGCGCGGTCAGATCGGCCTGGACGAGCACCACTTGCTCGGGGACGCGCCCGGCCAGAGCTACCAGCCTGTTCCGCGCCGCTCTCAACATGTCCGTGGAGAGATCGACGAGAATGGTCGGCCGGGAGGCTCCGGCATGGACGGCTGCCGTAGAGACCAGAGTTCCGCACCCCGCATCGAGCAAGGCGCCTGTGCCCGATTGCGCGGCTTTGCGGGCAAAGGCGGTGTAGGACGCAGGCGACGTGCCCCAGGCCAGGCGATTGTAGATACGGCTGCCGATCAGCCGGTCATAGAGCCGGGCGCGGCCGTCGTAAGGCTGTGACACCGTATCTGCGGGCATGACCGACCAGATCCCCTCTTCGATCAGGCGCAACGGGCCGCCAGCGGTCAGCAGGCCATCGAGTATGGGCGAGGAAGCCATGGCGCGAAGAGACCTATCAGGCCGCGCGCCGTGGCGAAACCCCGGTATCCGGTTCCGTGCCGCATATGCACCTCATATCCAGCCCGCCGTCTGGGCCAGCAGCCACAGGCCAATGGCCAGGAACAGCAAGGCCGCAATCATGCGCACCGTGGCCAGCGGCACGCGCCGGATGATTTCGTGGCCCAGGAATACGGCCGGCACATTGGCGATCATCATGCCCAGCGTGGTGCCGGTCATTACCGGGATCACGCTCTGGAACCGGGCTCCCAGCGCGATCGTGGCCAACTGGGTCTTGTCGCCCATCTCGACCAGGAAGAAGGCAATGGCGGTGGCCAGGAACGGACCGAAGCGATGGGGTTTCGCTTCCTCGTCCTCGTCGAATTTGTCGGGGATCAGCGTCCACCCGGCCATCAGGATGAAGCTTGCGGCAACAAGGTAGCGGAACCACAGTCCGTCGAGGAAAGCCGAGGCCTGCTCGCCCGCCAGTGCGGCGAGGAAATGATTGGCCAGCGTGGCCACCAGAATGCCGGCGATGATCGGCCAGGGGCGGCGGAAACGGGTGGCCAGCACGATGGCAAGCAACTGGGTCTTGTCGCCGATCTCGGCGAGCGCGACCACGGCAGTGGAGGTGATGAGGGCTTCCAAGCAGATTCTCCGGGCCGGGCGGGTAGCACGCAACGACGCATACGGACCCCGCCCGGCCGGACGAAACCGCAAGCGTCATTGGTCTTGCCCGAACGGTGGCCCGTTCTCCTGTGCGCCACGGCCTCTCGGCCGAGTATGTTGACGACAGGTTCCGCCGGGGAAGGGCGGACGGCTACTCCCCAGATGACGGGGCCTGCCTACGCGATGCAGGGCTGATGGGGAAGACGAAAAAAAGCCCGGCCGCATTGCTGCGACCGGGCCGTGTAGGTGCCGTCGGAAGGGCAGGGACCTTCCGGTGAGGAAACAGATCAGAACTTGATCGAAGCCGATGCCGAGAACATGCGGCCGAGGGCATAGGTGTTGTAGTTGACCTTGCCGTCGTCGAACTTCTGGTATTCGAAGTGGCCACGGCCGGTCAGGTTGCGGCCTTCCAGCTTGAGTTCGATTTCCTTGTCGCCGATCATGAAGCCCTGGCGGATCACCACGTCGATCGTCAGGCCCGGATATTCGAAGATGTCCGGCTGGCCCGAGTTGGCAAGGCCGCGGCTGACCGCGCGCTTGCTGGCGTAGTTGAGCAGGATCGTCTGCTGCGACAGGCTCTCGGTGTCTTCCAGGCCGATCTGCACATTGGCGATGTGTTCGGACTGGCCGGTGAGCGGCGCGCCATCGACAAAGTAGTCGGTGGCGAGCGAGGTGCCGGTGCCTGCGCCGTAGACGCGAACGGTGTCGTTCTCGCCCACTTTGATCTCCGACTTGGTGTAGGTGTAGTTGCCGATCAGGACCAGCCTGCGGCTCTCGAAGAACTTGCCGCCCAGGCTGTCGAGGTAGAAGTACTTCTGCAGTTCCAGCTCGGCGCCATAGAGGTTCGCGGTCGGTGCGTTCGCGTAGGACGTCACGAACGTTTCCGTGCCCGTCAGGAACGATTCGATCGGCTTGTCGATCTTCTTGAAGAAGGCACCGAGCGAGACGCGCTGATCGCGGTCGAAGTACCACTCGAAGCGGGCTTCGGCGTTGGTCAGCTTGCTGTCTTCCAGGAACGGGTTGCCCTGGTAGGTACGGTTGGTGTCGGGATCGTAGAACGGTTGGTACAGCAGTTCGCGGAACTGCGGGCGGGCAATCGTCTGCGAACCGTTGAGGCGGACCTGCATGCCCGGCTCGATTTCGTAGGTCAGCGTGACGGCCGGCAGGAAGTACTCGTTCTTGAGGTCGGTCGCCTGCGTCGGATCTGCGCCGATCGGCCGCAGGAGCGTCGATTCCTTGGCATATTCCCAGCGCACGCCGGCATCGATCGAAAGCTTGTCAGTCAGCTGACCATCGACCTTGGCGTAGAACGCGTGGTTGAGCAGGCGGGAATCGAACAGCGCGGTGCTGGCATCGGGTTCGCGCAGTTCCAGGTTGTAGTTGACGCCGTTGTCGCCCACGTACCAGGTGCCCGGCTGCAGCAGAACGTCGAGACGCAGGAGACCGAAGTTCGAGATCTGCGTCGCGTTGCCGTTGGCATAGATTGCGAAGGACCGGCGCGAGTTGGTGCGGGTGTTGATCTGGTAGGCATAGCCCACCGTGCCCGACCAGCCGGGAGCGAAGTTGTGCGTCACGTCGGCACCGGCCGACCACACGTCTTCGTTCAGGCGCGAGAAGGTGATGGTCGTCGGGTCCTGGTTGCCGTTGCCCAGGCGGTTGACGAACTGCGAGCCGTAACTGTCGGAATCGACATTGGTGCGCAGGTATTCGGCTTCGATCTCGAACGGCGCCAGGCGCTTCGAGTTGGCATAGCCTGCGCGAACGTCGATCTGGGTGTCGTCGGCAGGCTTGAACTTGCCGACGAACTGGGTGTCGATCAGCTGGCGTTCGTACCAGCCGGTCGACTGGCGCATGTAGTCGGCCTGCAGGTTGTTCTCGCGCTTGCCGAGGCTGAGGCCGGTGTGCTTGATCGTGTCGTGGATATAGACGTTGGTCCAGCGGATCTGGTTGTCACCCCACTCCAGGCCAAGACCCAGCAGGCCGTTGCCGACGATGCGGTTGTCGGTGTTCACCGCGTTGAAGTTTTCGAACAGCTGGTCGGTGGCGGCAGTTATGCCCTGCGCGCGCTGGCGAGTGATGTCCTTGGTCTGGGTCGTGTTCGAATAGCCCGCCGCAGCGATCACGCCGAGCGTCGCGCCGCCAAGGTCGAACGAGGTGCCGGCCGTGATGTTGCCCGAGAAGTTGGGCTGGGTCTTGTTGACCTTCTGGATGACCGCATTGCGGCCGTTCACCAGATAGCCGCCAAGTTCCTTGGCCAGGTCGCTGGACGGCGAGATGACGGTGTTGGAGTTGAAGTAGTCCTGCAGCACCGAAGGAATGTTGCGGTTGCCGTTGTCCCAGCCCGTCCAATCGGTCTTGCTGCCATAATAGGTGTAGCTGAGCTTGTCGGTGGTTTCGGTGTCCCAGGTGAAGCCGCCGCCGATCTTGATGAAGCTCTCTTCCGGGACAGCCTGCGTCGTGAGATTGATCACGCCGCCGCCGAATTCGCCGGGGAAGTTCACCGAGTAGCTCTTCTGCACCAGCGAGGAGGCCACGACGCTGGTGGGGAACAGATCGAGGGGAACCACGCGCTTGAGCGGTTCGGGGCTCGGCAGCGGCGAGCCGTTGAGCAGCGCCAGCGAGTAGCGGTCGCCCAGGCCGCGCACATAGACATAACCATTGCCGACCACCGAAAGGCCGGTCACGCGGCCAAGAGCGCCGGCGATGTCGCCTTCACCGGTGCGTGCGATTTCCTCGGTCGACAGGACCGAGATGACTTCGGTCGAAGTCTTCTGCACGTTGCGGTTGCGCTGGCCGGTAACGATGATCGCGCCGCCGGGCAGCGAGACGTCGGGCCCTGCGGCCTCGGCTTCGTCTTCGGCAGGCGTTGCCTGAGTGTCTTCGTCGCTCGAAGCGGTCGGCGTCGTGCTTTCCTGCGCCCACGCCAGAGACGGCGTCAGAATCGTGGTGGAAAGCAGCAGCAGCGAAACAAGCCGCGGCTTGGTCATTGGATGTCCCCCTGGAACAAGTATCTGATGCGAATAAGGGGGCGGCCGAAATGGACCGCCCCCCTGTCGTCGTTATTGGGCGGCCAGATCAGGTGACAGGCAGCGCCGTGCAGCTCTCACCCGAGCCGAAGTCGGCGGTCGTGTTGTCGCAGGTCCAACCCGTGTACCAGGTGTCCGACGCACCGCTGACGGCACCGATGTAGGTCACCGTGTCGAAGTACGTGGAGATGGTCTTGATGTCGGCATAGGCGGTGACGCCGCTCTCGTTGGTGCCGTTCACGAAAGTGCTCGTGAGCGTCGAGGTGAAAGCGGTGTTGTTGTTGGTTCCCGCGGCGAAAGCGTCGGCAGCCGGCGTGGCGCTGGCATACGTGCCGGTGTTCAGGAACTTCGTGGCGTTGCAGCTCAGGACCGTCGAATAGGCCTTGAGCGTTGCCGGAACCGTGCCCGAGCCGTTCATGCGGATGCACTCGTTGTTCGGCGTGTTGATGATGCCGTTCACGTAAGTGACGTCCGAGTTGCCGCGGATCATGACCGAAGCCTGGTCGTTCGATTCGTTGTTCGAGCTGACGCTGGGCTGCACGCCGGTGAAGTTGGCAACCGTGAGGACCTGACGCGGGGTGTCGGTTTCGGCACCGTTCGAGTCGATTTCCATCAGGGCATCGCCGCCGCCGTCGCGCTGCAGCAGCAGCACGTACTGGAAGAAGCCCTGCAGGCCGGTGTCGGTGTCGAGGCTGTCGTCGTCGGCGTTGACCGCGATGTAGTGCTTGAACTGCACCTTGCCGCCGAAGAATTCAGCGCCGTCGTCCGAGCTGTTGACCGACTGGAAGTAGTCGAGCGTGGTGGCCGAGCCGACGCCTTCCGCGGTCAGCGACTGAAGTTCCTTGCCGTTGCTGAGCACGTAGCCCGAGTAACGGATCTGGACATACTTCATGGTGCCGGCGTTGTAGCTGTTGTCCGAACCGCCGAAGACAGCCTTGTTCACCGAACCTTCGGTGTCGCGCTCGCAGGTGCCGGCAGCGGTCGAGCCGTAGTTGCAGTCGGTCACCATGCCGCGGCCGAGCAGCACGACGCCGCCCCACTGGCCCTGCGAGCTGTCGTCGTTGCTGCCCTGAACGTTCTGGACGCTGGTGAAGACGATCGGCTGCGCGGCAGTGCCGGTCGCGCTGATCTTGTTGCCGCGGTTGACGGCGAGCCAGGCCGGTTCGGAACCGTTTTCGCCATAGACGATCACGCCCGGATCGATCGTGAGCGTGACGTTGGTGTCTGCCGTCAGGACCTTGCTGTTGCAGCTTGCGGTGGTCGTGGTGAACGGCGCAGCGGTGGTCGGGGCGGTGAAGCCGCCGTCGCAGCCGACGTCAACGCGGCCGTTGAGGCGGTAGAGAACACCGTCGACCTTCGACAGGACCGAGCTCTGGTCGATCAGCGCGGGCAGGGTGCAGACGCGCCAGGTGCCTTCGGGGCCCGAGATGACGCCGTCGTTGGTCAGGGTCACGCCGCCGGTGGTCGGGCAGCTGTCCGCAGCGACCACGGTGGTCGAAGTCGGGGTGGGCGTCGGGGTCGGCGTCGGCGTCGACGTGCCGTTGTTGATGGTGATGCTGCCGGCACCCGGCGACGAGATGTCGTCAGCACCGCAGCCGGCGAGAGCGAGAGCGCTGCAGCCAACGAGCAGCAGACCGGAAATTTTCTTCACGTTGATTCCCCCGTGTTCGAGTCGCGGACGAGGCGGCGATTCCGCCCTCGTTGCAGGCCGCCTCTAGGCGGGGGGGGTGACGGTTTGTTGGCAATACAGTGACAGTAATCTTCACTTATACGACGGTAATATGACCATTGTCCGACTGGCGGTGGGGGCGTGCCCGCGACTCGCGGATTTCTGAGCGAATCACGGTTTAATTGCACTTTTATGACACTTGCGTCATTTTGTTGCGAAATCGCATTGGGAGGCAGAAGATACCCTGCAATCGATAGTCAATTACGGGAGAGTTGCCATGTCCCTTACCGCCCTGATGACCGCCGCGCTCCTGGGCCAGTCGGCCTTCTCGCTTGCGGTCGAAACCCCCACTGCGGACAAGACGCAGGACGTTGCCTATGAAGAGCTTGCCGGTGGGCGCTCGGGGGCGGCGCTGCGCAAGCTGGAGACCAGCGACGCCGTGCGGGCCGGGGATCCTGCCGCGTTGATCAATCTGGGGACGGCTTATGCCGGGGCCGGGCTGACGGCCAAGGCGATCGCCTCGTACCGGGCCGCGATCGCCAGCCATGACCGCTATGATCTGGAGCTTGCCGACGGCTCATGGATGGATTCACGTCTGGCCGCGCGCACTGCGCTCAGCCGGCTGCTTGCCTCCACGGCGCAGGCTTCGCGCTGAACCGAACAGCCGGGCGCGCTGGGCCTCGGGTCGCGCACTTTATATATTACGGGAACTGTTGCGGGGTGAGGGCGCCGGCTGAAACCGGCGCCCTCTGCGCGTTTCCGTCAGCCAGCCGGAAAATTCCTGCAACATGTGCGTAAGAATGGCCGTGTTGTCGTCACATACTTGTCATTAGTATGGCGCAATGGGCGCTCATACGGAGGGTATGGTGATTCGATACGTTCAGATTTCGCGCCGCAAGCTTGGCGGTGTTTTTGGCGCTTTTGCGGCACTTTTTGCGGTTCTGGCCCCGGCGGGCGCGCAGGCGCAGGCAGTGGCTCATGATCCGGCCGGCAGTGGCCCGATCGTGGCCGCGCTCGGCTGGCTGCAGGGCACGCTGCTGGGCAATGTCGCCACGGCCGTGGCCGTCATGGCGGTGGCTGCTGTCGGCTTCATGATGCTGACCGGGCGCCTGAACTGGCGCTTTGGCGCCACCGTCATCATCGGCGTGTTCATCCTGTTCGGCGCCGGCGCGATCGTCTCGGGCATCCAGCAGGCGGCAGTGGGCTGAGGGGGCGGCTGATGGGACTCGCTCGCTATCCGGTGCACCGTGCGCTCACGCGGCCGCAGATGTTCGCGGGCGTGACCTACAGCTTCTTCATCATCAATGCCGCGGTGACGACGGAAATCTTCCTCATCACCAAAAGTTTCTGGGCCCTGCCTGCAGCGGCCGCGATTCATGGTATAGGGTATCTCGCCTGCTTGCGGGAGCCGCGCGTGTTTGACCTGTGGATCGCCAAGGTCAGCAAGTGTCCGCGCGTTGCCAACTGGCAGCGCTGGGGCTGCAACAGCTACGCGCCCTGAGCGGAAGCGGGGAAGGGGAGTTATGAGCAAGAGCAAGAAATCGCCGCTGAAGGGCTGGGGCGCCAAGGAAGTCCTCGTCGGCGACCGGTTGCCCTATGCGGCGCTGGTGGACGAGAATGTCCTGCTGCTGCGCGACGGTTCGGTGATGCTCTCGCTGATGGTGCCGGGTCTGGCGTTCGAAACGGCCGACACTGACGAGCTCAATGCCCACGTCGCCACGCGCGAAGTGCTGCTGCGTTCCACGCTCGATGCGCGTTTCATGCTCTATCATCACGTAATCCGCCGCCGCGTGGAAATCGAGATGGAAGGGCATTTCGAAGATCCGCTCGCCGCGCATATCGATGCGCGCTGGCGGGCGCGGACCGGCTCGGGGGCGCTGTTCGTCAACGACCAGTTCATTACCCTGGTGCGCCGTCCCGCGCGCGGCAAGGCGGGCTGGGCGGACCGGTTCTCGCGCTTCATGAAGAACAAGGGCAGTGCTCCGGCCGAGGCCGATCCTGCCGATGTTCGCGCCTTGCGTGCTGCCGCCAATGCCATGGTCGCCTCGCTCGGCGCTTACGGCGCGCGGCTTCTGGGCGAGTACGAAGGGCAGGTCGGGACCTGCTCGGAAGTGCTCGAACTGCTGAGCGCGCTTTATAACGGCGAGATGCGCCCGGTGCGCCGCCCGGCCGAAGAGACCGACATCGGCCACATGCTGGGCTATCGCCGCGTCAATTTCGGCATGGATGCGCTCGAACTGCGCGGCGCCAACGGGCGCGGCACGGTCGGTTCGATCGTGAGCCTCAAGGACTATCCCGATTCGACCGCGCCGGGCCTAACCGACGCGCTGCTGCGCCTGCCCTGCGAACTGGTGCTGACCGAGACCTATGCGCCCAGCGATCGCCAGATCGCGCGCGAACGCATCGATCTCGCCATTCGTCGCCTGCGCTCGGCGGACGAGGAAGCCGTGGCCGAACGCCGCGAGATGACCTCCGCGCGCGATGCTCTGGGCACGGGCTCGGTCGGTTTCGGCGATCATCACCTGTCGGTGCTGGTGCGCGCCGATTCGCTTGAATCGCTCGACGAAGTGACCGCCTCCTGCGCTGCCGCTCTGGCCGATGCCGGTGCCGTCGCGGTGCGCGAGGACGTCAATCTGGAGCCTGCGTTCTGGGGGCAGATGCCCGGCAACGAGAGCTTCATTGTCCGCCGCGCGCTGATTTCGAGCGCGAACATGGCCTGTTTCGGCTCGCTCCACGGCTTCGCGATGGGGCAGGCGAGCGGCAATCACTGGGGCGACGCGGTCACGCTGCTGTCCACCACCAGCTCGACGCCGTTCTTCTTCAACTTCCACCAGGGCGACCTCGGTAACTTTACCGTCATCGGTCCGTCGGGTTCCGGTAAGACCGTAGTCATGAACTTCCTCGCCGCGCAGGCGCAGAAGTTCGCCCCGCGCACGATCCTGTTCGACAAGGATCGCGGTGCTGAAGTGTTCCTGCGCGGAATTGGCGGCCGCTACAGCCGCATCGCCGCGGGTCATCCGACGGGCTTCAATCCCCTTGCCCTGCCGGATACCGCGGCGAACCGTGCCTTCCTGCGTGACTGGCTGGGCGTGCTGCTCGAAGCCAGGGGGCCGGAGGAACTCGCCACGATCGCCGGTGCCGTCGATGCGGCCTATCACAACGATCCCTCGCTGCGCCGCCTCTCGCACTTCCGCGAGCTGCTGGCGGGCGCCC
>NZ_BCTX01000112.1 GCF_001590985.1 Novosphingobium naphthalenivorans NBRC 102051 | reverse complement strand
GGCTGACACCATTGGCCGGCCTTCCATTAGCCATTTTCTGTTCTGGCCTTGCATACGGTCTGGCTCATGGCTGGAAAAACTTCCGCGAGAGCTTTCCGAGCATTGTGTCCGCCTTCCTCTTTGCGATCGGTTACGCCCTGACTTCCAGCTTGTGGTGGCTTATCTTCATTCATGTCGCACTGCCATTTATCGGCTATCTGACCGCACGTCGGATTACTGCGGCACAAGATGAAACGGCGATGGCTTGATATCTGAGCGATGGCCGCAGCCTTCGACTTTCCCGCCGTTCAACAGCCTAAACCAGCTTCCCGAAAGCGGACAGCCATTCCGCCCGAATGCCTCCACGCACACCCCATCCCCCGCTGGCGAATGCCGGTAACGCCCGGAGGAAGATCACGGCAGGCGGTGCGGCCGGCGTGAATGGCCTGACGCAACAGGCTTTGCGTGGTTCCTTCGTGCGAACGGCTGGCAAGGGGAACGCAAGGCTTGCCGGCACAGCCCTGGCGGACGAAACGCCTGCGGGACGGGCTCGCTCCCCTGCCGCAGACCTTCCGGAGCAAGCCCCGAAAGCCATGATTTCGCCGCGAATGCAGGCGGCCCCTCCTGCGGGAACGCCGGCCGCATGTGCAGGTGACATGCCAGCGATGGCCTTTCGCTTCGCTGCACCCGCCGCGCATCAGCAGTGACTGATGGGCGCGACTTTTAACCTATATGGTTATTTTTGTCAAGAGAGCAGCCCTCCTCTCTCCCCTTGAGGGGAGAGATACGCAGGCTTGACGGCTTGCCCGTCTAGCCGGAGTTGAGAGGGGAACCTCCGGCCCTCCCCTCTCCCAACCCTCTCCCCTCAAGGGGGGAGCGCTTCGTGAGGCGTGTCATCGCACTTAACTATCCAACGTCGCGCCCCCGCCCCGAAAACCACCCTGTGCACAATTTTCAGGCAAGCGATGCTCAAATCTTGAACAGAACTTGCTGCATTGCGCCCCTCGACAGCATGAAGGCGCGTTAGATGACTTGGCAAATCGTGCGATTCCGCTCTTTTCGCGACTGCACACATGGCCTACGAATAGGCTAATCGCATTGGCACGATTCTTGATGGGAATCGCGCGCGAGGCATCTGGCTCCCGGACCGGAAACCTCTTCAATAATGTCCGGGATCAAATGCAGGGGTCTAGACAGGCGTGAAGAAGATCGAAGCCATCATCAAGCCTTTCAAACTCGACGAAGTGAAGGAAGCGCTTCACGAAGTGGGCGTCTCCGGCATCACGGTGACGGAAGCCAAGGGCTTCGGGCGCCAGAAAGGCCATACCGAGCTCTATCGCGGCGCGGAATACGTCGTCGATTTCCTGCCCAAGGTGAAACTTGAAGTCGTCGTGGCCGATGCCCTGGCCGAACGCGTGGTCGAAGCGATTGCCGACGCTGCGCAGACGGGCCGCATCGGTGACGGCAAGATCTTCGTCGTGCCGGTGGAAACCGCAGTGCGCATCCGCACCGGCGAACGCGACGACGACGCACTCTGAGGGTCCGGCCGCGCGCCGGGAACTCGCCTGTCCGGCCTTGCCGGACATCAAGATCGGATCCGGCCTCGCCGGACCGGGGACAAGCCGGAACAGGGGGCCGGCAGCGTTCCCGGAATGCCATCCACCCCTATCCTCTTCCGGAATCGGAAGAGTAAATCTGGAGAACCAAGAACATGGCAAGTGCAAAGGACGTCCTCAAGAAGATCAAGGACGAGGAGATCGAGTGGGTCGATCTTCGCTTCACCGACCCGAAGGGCAAGTGGCAGCACCTGACCATGGTGTCGTCGGTCATCGGTGAGGACGAACTCGAAGACGGCCTCATGTTCGACGGTTCCTCGATCGAGGGCTGGAAGACCATCAACGAGTCGGACATGATCCTCAAGCCCGACCTCGACGCGGTCTATGTCGATCCGTTCTCGGCCACCCCGATGATGATCCTGTTCTGCGACATCGTCGAACCCTCGACCGGCGAACTCTACGCCCGCGACCCGCGTTCGACCGCCAAGCGCGCCGAAGCGTTCGTCAAGTCGGCCGGTTTCGGCGACACCGTGTTCGTCGGCCCGGAAGCCGAATTCTTCATGTTCGACGACGTGAAGTTCTATGACGGCTACGACGGCAACGGCTTCAAGCTCGACGACATCGAGCTGCCGGGCAACTCGGACAAGACCTACGACACCGGCAACCTTGCCCACCGTCCGCGCGCCAAGGGCGGCTACTTCCCGGTCGCGCCGGTCGACAGCTGCGTCGACATCCGTGGCGAGATGGTCTCGACCATGCTCGAAATGGGCCTGCCCTGCGACAAGCACCACCACGAAGTGGCGGCTGCCCAGCACGAGCTCGGCCTGACCTTCGGCACGCTGACCACCACCGCCGACCGCATGCAGATCTACAAGTATGTCGTCATGATGGTCGCGCAGGCCTACGGCAAGTCGGCCACGTTCATGCCGAAGCCGATCATGAAGGACAACGGCTCGGGTATGCACACGCATATCTCGATCTGGAACGACGGTGACAACACCTTCGCCGGCAACGGCTACGCCGGCCTGTCGGACACCTGCCTCTACTTCATCGGCGGCGTCATCAAGCACGCCAAGGCCCTCAACGCCTTCACCAACCCGACCACCAACAGCTACAAGCGCCTGGTGCCGGGTTACGAAGCGCCGGTTCTGCTCGCCTACTCGGCCCGCAACCGTTCGGCTTCGTGCCGCATCCCCTACGGTGCCGGCACCAAGGCAAAGCGCGTGGAATTCCGCTTCCCCGACGCGATGGCCAACCCCTACCTGTGCTACTCCGCGCTGCTCATGGCCGGCCTCGACGGGATCAAGAACAAGATCCACCCGGGCGAAGCCATGGACAAGAACCTCTACGATCTGCCGCCGGCCGAACTCGCCGAAGTGCCGACCGTCTGCGGTTCGCTGCGTGAAGCTCTGGAATCGCTCTCGGCCGACCACGCCTTCCTGCTCGAAGGCAGCGTGTTCACCGAAGACCAGATCGAAGCCTACCTCGAACTGAAGTGGCCCGAAGTGCTGCGTTGGGAAACCACGCCGTCGGCCGTCGAGTTCGACATGTACTACAGCGCCTGATCCTTCGCGTTCAGGCGGCGAACCAGTTCGCCGAGTGGGGCGTCCGGAGCAATCCGGGCGCCCTTTTCGTTTCCGCCGGAACACGCCCTGTTACCATTGGCGACACGATCGCCCCCGCCCGTTCATCTGACGTTGCACGGACCGCCATATGACTGTGGCCATCCGATAGACTGTCGTTACGAACAGGAAGGCGTGGAACATGCGCAAGGCTCCCCTGACTCTCGCGCTGCTGGCAAGTGCATCTCTGGCGCTGAGCGCCTGTTCGGGAGCCGCCCCGCCCGGCGTCTCTGCCTCCGCCGACGCCTCCGCCGATCCCACGGAAGCCGTGGCGACCGGTTCGGTCGCCAGCGAAGCGGCAGTTTCGGCGCCGCAGTCCCTTCCCGATGCCCTCGACAATGCCGATGGCCTGCAGACCGTGGCCGAAGCGCTCAAGGTAACGGGAATCGCGAACAGCTTTCAGGGCCCTGCAAGCTACACCCTGCTCGCGCCCGAGGACGATGCCTTCGTTGCCCTCGGCAGCACCGAAAAGACCCTGTTCGCCGCCGGGGACCATGCGGCACTGACGGCGCTGCTCAAGGACCACCTGCTGCCCGGCCATATCACGCCCAAGGATCTGGGTGCCGCGATCGATGCCAGCCCCGGCGGCACTGTGACGATCTCCACGCTGGGCGGCGACCTCCTCACTTTCACCAAGGCGAACGGCACCGCCGCCGCACCCGCGGCCATTACCGTGACGGCGCCCGACGGCTCACAGGCCACGCTGGACGGCGATCCGGTCTCAGGCGGCTCGTCCATTGCCATCCCCATCACCGGGATGCTTGGGAAAGTCGTGGCCGCGTCCTGAACCACAAACCATTTTCCTACAGCCCCGCTTCCGGTTTACTTGATTCGCCTTTCCCGCCAGCCACGGAGAAGGCCGATGCTCAACCGCAAGCCGATTTTCGATGAAGTCCGCCACCTGCTGGGGCGCGGCTTCGAGGATAGCGAAGTATCCCTGCTCGATGCCGCGATTGATCGCGCGCTGGGCCTCCCCTCTTCCTCCACCGCGCTCCGGTGGCAACTCGGGCCGGCCGGCAAGGCGCTGATCCAGAAATGGGAAGGCTGCGGCAAGCCCCGCGCCGATGGCCGCTTCGAGGCCTACCCCGACCCCGGCAGCGCCGATGGCCGGCCCTGGACGATCGGCTGGGGCTCAACCGGGTCCGATATCAAGCGCGGCGTCATCTGGACCCAGGCCGCGTGCGATGCCCGCTTCGACCGGGATATTGTCCGCTATGTCGAAGAGGTGGCGAAAGCCTTGGGCCAGGCGCCCACGACGCAGAACCAGTTCGATGCGCTCGTCTCGTTCCATTACAACACCGGTGCGATCGCCAGAGCCACGCTCACCGGGCTGCACAAGCAGGGCAAGTTCGCCGAAGCTCAGGCCGAATTCGGCAAGTGGATCAACAACGATGGCAAGCCGATGGAGGGCCTGAAAGCCCGCCGCGCGGAAGAGGCGGCGCTTTACGCGCGGCCTTGAAGCTCCCCGCCCGTTCGTGTCGAGCGAAGGTGGTATTGCCACGCCGCCGTCACAGCCGCGGCAGCGTTACGCCTTTCTGCCCCATGTACTTGCCCGCGCGGTCGGCATAGCTGACTTCGCACGGCTCGTTGCCTTGCAGGAACAGGAACTGGCAGGCGCCTTCATTGGCGTAGATCTTGGCGGGCAGCGGCGTGGTGTTGGAGAATTCCAGCGTCACGTGCCCTTCCCAGCCCGGCTCCAGCGGGGTGACGTTCACAATGATGCCGCAGCGGGCATAAGTGCTCTTGCCCAGGCAGATCACCAGAACGTCCTTGGGCACGCGGAAGTATTCCACCGTGCGGGCCAGCGCGAAGGAATTGGGCGGGATCACGCAGACATCGGTCTCGCGGTCGACGAAAGAGTTCGAGGCGAAATCCTTGGGATCGACCACCGCCGAATCGACATTGGTGAAGATCTTGAATTCGGGCGCCACGCGCGCGTCATAGCCGTAGGAGGACAGGCCATAGGAAATGCACCCGTCGCGGCGCTGAGCCTCCACGAAAGGTTCGATCATGCCGTTGTCCAGCGCCTGCTGCCGGATCCATTTGTCGCTGAGAATCGCCATGCCCGGGTGATCGCCGAAGGCCGCCGCCGCGACAAGGGACCGGCGGGAATTGTCCACCAGTCCCGGGCGGCCGCAGCCTCAGGCCAATCGATCAGATGCCGTCAATCAGCAGACGCGCTGCAAGTCTCACCCGGCGGGCACGGCGGACGGCCGCCCGGCGGCGGGCCGCCCGGACCGCCCCCGGGGCCGCCGGGTCCGCGCGCCTTGCCGGAGCGGTCGTCCGGGCGCATTTCGTCCATGGTGAGGAAGCCGTCCTTGTTCTTGTCCGCCGCGTCGAAACGCTTGCCTTCGTAGGCCAGCAATTCGTCGAGCGAGACGCCAGCATCGTAATTGGTGTTGGCCTTGGCGATCACGGTTCCGCTCAGCGGCTCGATCAGGCTGGCCAGCATGAGGTCTTCCATGTCCTTGCCGGTCTCGGGCTTGATGACATCGGCGATCTGCCCGTCGCGCGCGCCGAAGCCGCCGCCTTCGCTGGAAGCGGCCGAGCCCATCTGTTTTTGCCAGGCCACGAACTCGGCGCGCGAGAGCGTGCCGTTGCGGTCCGTGTCGACCGCCTCGAAGCGCTGCGCGATCACCGCGTCGCGCCGCGCCTCGATCACGGCGTGCAGCTCGTCGAGCGTGACAGTGCCATCGCGGTTGGCGTCCGCCTCACGGAACATCCCCGTCACCAGCTTGTCGAAATCCTTGCGCTTCACCGGCTTGGGCGCGTGCGGCTTGCCGCCGCCAGGGCCGCCGCCGGGGCCGCCACCCGGACCACCGGGACCGCCGCCGCCCCCCATTCCGCCGCCCATTCCGCCACCATCACCCATGCCGCCGGGCATACCCTGGGCCATCGCGGCAGGAGCAGACAGCAGCACCGAGGCTGCAACGAACAGGGAAATCATGCGCATGATGGTGTTGTGCCTGCGCAATTTAGCCGGAACATTGCAGGAGAACGAAAAAGTGTCGCAACTTGTCGCGCGGCGGCGAGGCGCTTTATTTCAAGGTTAACATTAGGCTGGTATCCCGCGCCTCATGACCAACCCGGCCCGCATTCTCGTCATCTTCGGCACCCGCCCCGAGGCGATCAAGCTCTTCCCCGTCGTCCATGCCCTCAAGGCCGATCCGCGTTTCGAATGCGTGGTCTGCGTATCGGCGCAGCACCGGCAGATGCTCGATCAGGTGCTGGAGATTTCCGGGATCGTGCCCGATCACGATCTCGACGTGATGCAGCCCGACCAGACGCTCGACGCGCTGACGGCAAACCTGCTCACCGGTCTCGGCAAAGTCATGGATGCGGTCAGGCCCGATCGCGTGATCGTGCAGGGTGACACCGCCACCGCCATGACCGGCGCGCTCGCCGCCTATTACCGCAAGGTTCCGGTCGATCATGTCGAGGCGGGGCTGCGCAGCTACAATATCTACCACCCCTGGCCCGAGGAAGTGAACCGCAAGATCATCGGCGCCATGGCCAGCCTGCACTTCGCGCCCACCACCACCAGCGAGGCCGCGCTGCTGCGCGAAGCCGTCGATCCCGCGCGCGTCCATGTCACCGGCAATACCGTGATCGACGCGCTGCACTGGGTCAGCGCGAAGATCGCGGCGGAGCCCGCGCTGGCCGCGGGCCTGGCGGATCTCGAAGCGAAATTCGCGGGCAAGCGGATCATCGGCGTCACCAGCCACCGGCGCGAGAACTTCGGCGAAGGCATGGAGCAGATCGCACAGGCCATCCGGCAGATCGCCGCGCGGCCCGATACGGCGGTGATCTTCCCGGTCCATCTCAATCCCAACGTGCGGCGGGTGATGAACGAGCGGCTTTCCGGGCTCGATAATGTCGCGCTGATCGAACCGCTCGACTACCCGCACTTTGCGCGCCTGCTGAACATCGCCGAGATCATGCTGACCGACAGCGGCGGCGTGCAGGAAGAAGCCCCCGCGCTCGGCAAGCCGGTGCTGGTCATGCGCGAGACGACCGAACGCCCCGAAGGCGTGGAAGCGGGCACCGCGAAGCTGGTCGGCACCGATGCCGCGCGAATCGTTTCCGAAATATCAACCTTGCTGGACGATACCGAGGCCTACGAGACCATGGCGCGCGCCCACAATCCGTTCGGGGATGGGCAGTCCTCGCGCCGGATTGTGGAGCTGCTCGCGAATGAAATCGGACAACAAGCCTGACGTCTGTGTCGTCGGCCTCGGCTATATCGGACTTCCCACCGCTGCCGTGATCGCCCGTGCCGGGTGCAAGGTGCTCGGCCTCGACGTTTCGCAGAAGGTGGTCGACACCATCAACCGCGGCGAGATCCACATCGAGGAAGTCGATCTCGACGGCCTCGTCCACGGCGTCGTCTCGCGCGGGCTGCTCTCGGCCTCGACCGAAGTGGCGCCCGCCGATGTCTTCGTGATCGCGGTGCCCACGCCGTTCGACAAGAACCACGCGCCGGACATTTCCTATGTCCTCGCCGCCGGGCGCACGATCGCGCCGGTGCTCAAGCATGGCGACGTGGTGATCCTCGAATCGACTTCGCCGGTCGGCACCACCGAGCAGATGCGCGACATGATCGCGGAAATGCGCCCCGACCTGAAAGTCCCGGGCCTCACCAGCGAAATCCCCGATATCTCGATCGCCTATTGCCCCGAGCGCGTGCTGCCCGGCCGCATCCTTGAGGAGCTGACCAACAACGACCGCTCGATCGGCGGCGTCACCCCGCGCTGCGCGCGCAAGGCGCTGGCATTCTACAAGCGCTTCGTGCGCGGCGAATGCGTCACCACCGATGCCCGCTCGGCGGAAATGACCAAGCTGGTCGAGAACGCCTATCGCGACGTCAACATCGCCTTTGCCAACGAACTGTCCATCGTCTCCGACAAGATGGGCCTCGACGTGTGGGAAGTGATCCGCCTGGCCAACCGCCACCCGCGCGTGAACATCCTGTCACCCGGCCCCGGCGTCGGCGGCCACTGCATCGCGGTCGACCCCTGGTTCATCGTCCACGGCGCGCCCGACGAGACCCCGCTGATCCGCACCGCGCGCGGCGTGAACGATGGCAAGATGCACCACGTGATCGCCAAGGCCGAAGCGCTGATCGAAGCCCATCCGGACGCGAAAGTCGCCTGCCTCGGCCTCGCCTTCAAGGCCAATATCGATGACTTCCGCGAAAGCCCGGCCCGCTTCGTCGCCAGCCGTCTGGTGCGCAAGTTCGGGAGCCGCATTTCGATCGTCGAGCCGCACGCGGACGAACTGCCGATCGAATTCACCGATACCGGCGTCTCCCAGATCGACATCGACGATGCGCTGGAGACGTGCCAGATCCTGATCGTGCTGGTCGATCACGACGTGTTCCGCGTCGTGCCCCTGGCCGAGCGCGCGGACAAGCTGGTTTACGACACCCGCGGCATCTGGCCCGACCAGCCCCGCGTCGTGCGTGAGGAGGAAGCGCGGCTCAAGCTGGTGGGTTGAGCGGCCGGAGTCATTCTGATCCCACGTTTTTTCCGATTCGCCGCGCGCGCTTCACGCCCCTCCTGCGACTGGCCGCTGTGGATAGAGCGATGAACCGTGCGAAGAGGGCGGCAGGGCGGGAAGCGCTTCGCTAGTGCAGCAAGATTGCCCCGCTATAGTCGCGGGCAATGAAGAAACTGGTCGCAGCCCTCACCGCCCTTTCCGCACTCGTTGCCGTTCCGGCCGCGGCCCGCCCGCTGCAGTGCGCGCCCTATGCGCGGGAACACTCGGCGATCGACCTCTACGGCAATGCCGCGACATGGTGGAGCCAGGCTCAGGGCCTCTACGATCGCGGCAAGGCCCCGCGTTCGGGCTCGGTTCTGGTATTCAAGGCCAGCGGCGCAATGCCGGTCGGCCACGTCGCGGTCGTGCGCAAGGTGGTGGATTCGCGCCATGTCATGCTCGATCACGCCAACTGGTCGCGCCCCGGCATGATCGAGACTTCGGCGCTCGCCGAAGATGTCTCGCCCAACGGCGACTGGAGCAGCGTGCGCGTGTGGTATGCCCAGACCGGCTCGCTGGGCCTGCGCGCCAGCCCGGCCTTCGGCTTCATTTATGCGCCGGGCGCTGCGGATACCGCCCCCACCGGCGTGGCCGCTGCCCAGCACGGTGCATTCGAAGCGGCTTTTTCGGATCTTTCGGTAAAGGGCTGATCCTTTTCGCGGCTTTGCCCGCTGGAAATCCCTGCAGCGCCCTGCTAGTTGACCGGCTCATGATGAACCCGCCCGAAACCGTCTACACCGATTCCCACCGCGTCTGCTGCGACGGGGCCTCCGACATCCGCGCCGCCGGCGCTTACAAGCCCGCCGCGCTCGGCCACCCGCGCGTGTGGCTGGAGATCGACGAGAAGGGCTATGTCGAATGCGGCTATTGCGATCGCCGCTTCGTGCTCAAGGGCGGCCCGGCCGACCAGCAGGCGGCCTGATCTTTCCAGGTCCATTGGAATACCGGACTTCGTCATTCCCGCGCAGGCGGGAATCCAGCTTCTGACGCGCGCGCCATACGATAGCCTGCGCACTGGATCCCCGCCTTCGCGGGGATGACGAATGTTAAGCCCATGGGGTCCCTGCCCGCATTCCTGCGGCATCGTCATTCCCATCCGCCCCATCGTCTCCTATATCGGGGAGCATGACAGCTCCCGATCCCCGCTCGCTCCTCTACCGCCAGCTCACCCCCGAAGACGCGCAGGCGCTGGCCGCCGAAACGCTGAAGGCCTGTGACGACGGCGAACTCTTCCTGCAGTTCGTGGCGAGCGAGGCCTTCGGGTTCGACGATGGCCGGCTGAAAACCGCCGATTATTCGCGCGATGCCGGCTTCGGCCTGCGCGGCATTTCCGGCGAGATGACCGGCTTTGCCCACGCCAACGAGATTTCCGCCCAGGCGATCCGCCGCGCGGGCGAGACGCTGCAACTGCTCGATCCGGCCAAGGGCGCGATGGCGCCGCCGCCGGTGAAGAGCAACCGCCACCTCTACACCGATGCCTCCCCGCTCGACCTCGTCGGTTTCGGCGAGAAAGTGAAGCTGCTTGAGACCATCGATGCCGCCGCCCGCGCCCGCGATCCGCGCGTGGCGCAAGTCAGCGCCTCGCTTACCGGGTCGTGGTCGGTGGTGGAGATCGTGCGCGCCGACGGGTTCCTCGCCACCGACGTGCGCCCGCTGGTGCGCCTGAGCGTCTCGATCGTCGCCGAAAGCAACGGGCGGCGCGAGACCGGCTCGTTCGGCGTCGGCGGCCGCTGGCTCTATGAAGACCTGTTCAAGCCGGAGACCTGGAACGAGGCGATCGACGCCGCGCTGAGCCAGGCGCTGGTCAATCTCGAAAGCGTCGATGCCCCGGCAGGCGAAATGCCGGTGCTGCTGGCCCCCGGCTGGCCCGGCGTGATCCTGCACGAGGCGATCGGCCACGGGCTCGAAGGCGATTTCAACCGCAAGGGCACTTCCGCCTTCGCCGGCCGCGTCGGCGAGCGTGTCGGCGCGCCGGGCGTCACCGTGGTCGATGACGGTTCGATCGAGGCGCGGCGCGGCTCGCTGTCGATCGACGATGAAGGCACGCCGACGCAGGAAACCGTGCTGATCGAGGACGGCATCCTTAAAGGCTACATGCAGGACCGCCTCAATGCCCGCCTGATGGGCGTCGAGCCGACCGGCAACGGCCGCCGCGAAAGCTATGCCCACGCGCCGATGCCGCGCATGACCAACACGTTCATGAAGGCGGGGACCGACGATCCGGAAGAGCTCCTGAGCCGCATCAAGAACGGCATTTTCGCCAAGAACTTCGGCGGCGGTCAGGTCGATATCGTCTCGGGCAAGTTCGTGTTTTCCTGCACCGAGGCCTACAAGGTCGAGAACGGCAAGCTCGGCGCGCCGATCAAGGGCGCCACACTGATCGGCGATGGCCCCTCGGTGCTGACCAAGGTCAAGGGCATCGGCAACGACCTGCAGCTCGACCGCGGCGTCGGCGTCTGCGGCAAGGGCGGCCAGAGCGTGCCTGCGGGCGTCGGCCAGCCGACCCTGCTGGTCGAAGGACTGACAGTCGGCGGCACCGCCTAGGGCCAATCGCCATTCAG
>NZ_BCTX01000111.1 GCF_001590985.1 Novosphingobium naphthalenivorans NBRC 102051 | reverse complement strand
TCATCGCGTACTCCCCGACACGCCTCATCCATCGGTCTGGCAGTCACAGCTTGCGCAGCCAGGCAAACTCGTGATCCATGACGCCTTTCCGATCGAAGAATAGTTTTACAGGATACCGCACGTTCCATCGTCGAAATCAGTGCGCCTTGGAGAGTACGAAGCGTTCCCAGGCCTGCATCAATGTGCGACGGCGCTCAAACCGATCCGAACGCTGATACGCACGCACGACATCGGAATCGACGGCATGTCCCAGCGCGCTTTCCTTGACCTCAAACGGGGTGTCCGTTTGTTCCTCGACCCACGTGCGAAACGTGGCGCGAAATCCGTGCGGCCGGGCCGTGAGGTCTCGGCGCTTCATCACAGCTGCCATGCCCATATCCGATAGTGGCTTTCCTCGCGCCGACGCGAACAGGTGATCGCCAGACGATCGCGCACGGGCTATCCTGATGACGCGTACCGCTTCGGGCACCAGCGGCACCCGGTGCTCTTTACCTGATTTCGTGTGTTCTGCCGGGATGGTCCAGACATCGCCGTCTATTTCATCAATCGTCGCCAGCCGGATTTCGCTCGTCCGCGCTGCCGTGAGTATCAGGAGGCGTAGGGCTAGCGGTCCTACGCCGTCCATGTCCACGAGCGACCGGTAGAAGGCAGACACGTCGGTGTACGGCATCGATGGGATGTGTTTGACTTGGTGCCGCTGCTTGCCCAGCAATGCCCGGGCCTTCATGGTCGCCTGGAGATCAACGTCCAGGCCGAGTGCCGCCGCATGTTTGAGCGTGAGGTTCATTCGGTTGAGCGCCTTGGCGGCGGCTTCGGTCTTCTTGTGCCAGATGGGTTCCAGCACGCGCTTGAGTGCATGCTGGTCAAGCTGTTCGATGGGAAGTCGGCCGAGCTTGGGGACGATGTGCACGTTAAGCGGTGACATCCAACGACCCGCGTCACCATCTTGCTTGAGTTCTGCCTTCCGCGCTTCAAAGCACCCCTCGATAGCTTGGGCAACGGTGAGGCGGTTGGCGCCAAACTTTTCCTTTTCACGCTCAACGATGGGATCGAGGCCATCGCGCAGGGTCTTGCGCGCCTCTGCTGCTCGTTCTCGCGCTTCAGCTATTGAGACATCTGGCCAGCGGCCCAAGCCCATTTCTCGCCGCCTGCCAAAGACGGCAAGACGGAGCATCCATCTGCCAGCGTGCTTGGTGCGCTTGACGAGCCATAGCCCTTGCCCATCGGCGTACTTGCCCGGGTCAAGATTTTTAGCCTTCAGTTGGTTGAGCGAATGATACAGCACAGACCACCTTTTTAAGCCAACTTTGGAACCACCTTTTACACCACCCTTGAGTGTAGAAACCTATGCTATTTTATGCGTAGCTATGTGTAAAGACCAATAATAACAAGGTGTTGTTAATGTTAAGCTATGCGTATTTATGCGCAAAATTTGGTGCCGAAAAACATGCCTCTCGACCGCACCAGGCAGTTTCTGAACAGCACTGATCATTGCCTTCGGGCACCCCCCAAAGCGCCCCGTGCATGGGGCCTTCGGGCCATGGCCGGCGGAATTGTTCCTGCACTACCGGGGCGCCTTGCGATTGCGCGATCCTGCACTAAGCTTGCCTGACCGGCGAGGCCTTCCGGCCGCCGCCTGCCTTTCAGGGAAAAGCCCCTCTTTCAGGGAAAACGTGCATGCGCTTCGGATCGCTTCCTGTCTTTGCCATGGCTCTTGCCTGCCTGCCCGGGGTATCGGCGGCTGCGGAAGCGCCGGATGCCCGCCCGGCCGCGCCGGTGGAGCTGTTCCAGCCCGAAGCTGTGCAGTCGGCGGGCTCGGTCACGGTGGGCGGTTCGCGCATTGCCTATCACGCCGTGGCCGGGACGCTGGTCGTCCACGCCAAGGGCTGGGAGGATACCGACGCGATGGAGGCCAAGGCCTCGGGCGATGACGATGCGCCCAAGGGCAAGGCCGAGGCGTCGATGTTCTACACTGCCTATTTCAAGGACGGCGTGCCTTCGGCCAACCGCCCGATCACGTTCCTGTTCAACGGCGGGCCGGGTTCGTCGAGCGTGTGGCTGCACATGGGCGCCTTCGGCCCGGTGCGCGTGCAGACGGCGGACAACACGCATACGCCCCCGGCGCCCTATGCCACCGTGAACAACGATGCGAGCCTGCTCGATGCCAGCGATCTGGTGTTCATCGATGCGCCAGGCACTGGTTTCAGCCGCATCGCCGGGCCGGACAAGGACAAGGCGTTCTACGGCGTCGATCAGGACATCGATGCCTTCGCGCAGTTCATCGGCCAGTTCCTGTCGAAATATGGCCGCTGGAATTCGCCCAAATACCTGTTCGGCGAGAGCTACGGCACCATGCGCGGGGCAGGACTGGCGCTGGCGTTGCAGAACCAGTCGATCGACCTCAACGGCGTGATCCTGCTGTCCGACATCCTGAACTGGGACCTGATGCCCGACGATCCGCAGGTGAACCCTTCCGTGGACCTGCCCTATATCGTCGCGCTGCCGACCTATGCCGCGACAGCCTGGTATCACCACAAGCTGGCCGACCGCCCCGATGATCTCGCAACCCTGCTCAGGCAGGTCGAGGCCTTTGCGACCGGCGATTATGCGCAGGCGCTGATGCAGGGCAACCTGCTGCCGGAGGCTGACCGCCAGCGCATCGCGGCGAAGATGGCGGCCTTCACGGGGCTGCCGGTCTCCTACCTGCTCAAGACCAACCTGCGGATCGAATACGGGGCCTTCCAGAAGGAACTGCTGGCCGGGCAGGGGCTGACGACCGGCACGCTCGATACCCGCTTCACCGGGGCGACGCTCGATCCGCTGAGCAAGGTCGCGCAATACGATCCGCAAAGTTCGGCGATCGGCGGGGCCTATATCGCGGCGTTCAACCAGTATGTTCGCACCACCCTGCACTACGGCGAGGGCAAGGCGTTCAAGCCGGGCATCGATGTCTATGGCAGCTGGGACTACCGCCACCAGCCGCCCGGTGCGGGCAAGCCGCTGATCGCGCTGCCCAATGTCCTGCCGGACCTGGCCGTGGCGATGAAGAACAACCCGACCATGAAAGTGATGGTGAACGGCGGGTATTTCGACGTTTCCACCCCCTATTTCGAGGGCGTGTTCGAGATGCGGCACTTGCCCGTCCCGCCGGACCTGCAGGCCAATGTCGAGTACAGCTACTACCAGTCGGGGCACATGGTCTATGCGCACCTGCCCTCGCTGCATGAACTGCACGACAATGTCGCCGCCTTCATCCGGCGCACGGATGGCGGGGCACGCTGAGGGCTCAGAGAAGGGCTAGGAGCGCGAAGCTCGCGAGCCAGTGGGTGCCCATGTAGTCGTCGGCGATGTGCGGCAGGCTGGCGGCAATATGCCGCTCCGCCGCCGCGCGTGCCGGGGCGGCGACGGGATGGGCCGTGCCGAGCGCGGTGGCGATTTCCCGCCAGCACCAGGCGCGGCTGAGATTGAGGCCGTCGAGATGCGCGATCTTGCCGTCGCTGCGGTCCGAGACGGTAGCCGGGACGAAGAGCGTGGCGGGCAGGCCCTGCGCGGCTTGCGGAAGGAAGGCCTCGAACCACGCCGTGAAGGCGGCGGCATCCAGCAAGCGGCTCATCAGCATGGCTTCGGTGAGCGCGGACGAGAGGAACTCGTCGCCGCCCGGTTCCCAGGCCTGACAGCCCCGGTCGGCGCCGAACCAGTCAAGGGCCGTTTCGGTGATCTGCCCGGCCAGGGCGGGATCGTGCTGCGCGGCCCATTCGTGGGCGAGCGCCAGCGCAAAGGCACTGTTGAAGTGCGTGCCGGTGCGGATGGGGTAGGTCTGCTTGGGCAGGAACGCACGGAAACGCTCCGCAAAGGCGTGGGCCAGCGGCGTCAGGGCCGGGCCCCAGGGCGCGTCATGGCGCATCGCCTCGCTGTGGAGCGCCAGCAGCCAGCCCCAGCCATAGGGGCGCTCGAACCCGGCGGACAAGGGCCGGTCGAGATAGGCGCGTTCGGCCTCTACCAGTTCCGGCGTCAGCATGGCATCGGCGCGGGCGCGCACGGCGGCGGCCTCGGATATGTCCGGATGGAGCCGGGCCAGCGTCAGCACCTGCCACCAGCCGTGCACGCAGCTATGCCAGTCGAAGCTGCCGTGGAAGATCGGATGGAGCACGCGCGGGGGCAGGGCGTCGTGGTCGCCGTCCAGCACGTGGTCGAGCTTGTGCGGGTATTCCTGCCCGAGATGGCTCAAGGTCAGTCCGGCAAAGCGGGCGGCGGTTTCGGCATCGAGGACAGGCATCACATCACCCAGTAAAGCAGCACGATATTGAAGATCAGCAGCGGGATAGCGGTCGGGATCTGCGCGCGGATCACGCCGTAGCGGTCGCGCAGTTCGAGGAGGGCGGCGGGCACGAGATTGAAGTTGGCGGCCATCGGCGTCATCAGCGTGCCGCAGAAGCCCGCGAGCATCCCGATTGCGGCGACCGGCGCGGGCGCGCCGCCATAAGTGTGGATCAGCAGCGGCAGGCCGATCGCGGTCAGCATCACCGGGAAGGCGGCGAAGGCATTGCCCATGATGACGGTGAACAGCGCCATGCCGAGGCAATAGACCGTGACGGCGCCCAGCACGCTGCCTTCGGGAATGACGTGCCCGATCAGCGAACCGACCACGCCGCCCATGCCCGCCAGCGCGAACACCGCGCCGAGGCTTGCCAGCATCTGCGGCAGGATCGCAGCCCAGCCGATATGGTCCATCAGCCGCGTGCCTTGCCGGAACGGCTCGGCAGGGGCAGGGCGCAGCCAGAGGTAGCAGATGGCCAGAGCCAGGATCACGCCGAGCGTCAGCGATACCAGCGTGGCCTGTTTGGGATCGACCACGCCGGGCAATTGGGAAAACAGCAGCGTGCCGGCCAGCGCCGTCACCGGGATCACGAGGGCGGGCACGAACAGCATCGATCCGCGCGGGGCGGCGGGTTCCTGCGGCCGGTCGCGCGATCCCATGCGGCCCAGTGTCGCCGCCAGCACGATGGCCAGCACCAGAATGCCATTGCCGAGATCGCCGAGCCTGTCGCCCAGCAGGAAGCTGACTGCGATCAGGGCATAGAACAGGGCATTGCCGGGATGTCTTGGCCGCCCGGCCACGCTCAGCACGGCGAAGGCCGCGAATGTGGCGCCTGCCACAAGGTAGAGAAAGCCGAGCCCGATCACGGCTTGCGCGCCTTGCGCCTGAGCCGCCGGTCGGCGAGCAGCAGCCGGGTGCCGTGGATGGCAAAGGCGGCGATGGCGGTGGGGATCGCCCAGACCGAAAGCGCCAGCGGCGGCAGGTCGATCCCGTCGGCCTCCAGCACGCCTTTCATCAGCAGGATCGAGCCGATGGCGATGAAGATGTCCTCGCCGAAGAACAGGCCGATATTGTCGGTCGCGGCGGCGAGGGCCCTGGCCTCGTCGGGATCGTTCTCGCCCGGCGCCTGCGCTTCGGCAGCGGCTTCGGCCATCGGCGCGATCAGCGGACGCACGGTCTGCGCCGGTCCGGCGATCGAGGTGAGGCCAAGTGCCGCCGTGATCTGGCGGAACAGCAGATAGACCAGCAGCAGGCGCCCCATCGTCGCGCCCCGGATGCGCCCGATCAGCGCCCGCGCGCGCTCCTGCAGCCCGTGGCGTTCGAGAATGCCGATCACCGGCAGGACGATGTAGATGATCGTGATATAGCGGTTGTCGTTGAAGGCCTTGCCGAAGGCGGAAAGCACGGTGACGGGATCAAGGCCCGCCGCCAGCCCCGTCACCAGTGCCGAGGCGACGACGACCAGCAGCGGATTGAACCGCAGCATGAAGCCTGCCGCCATTACCGCGATTCCGGCCAGGACCAGCATCAGCCGCGCCTTCCGGCGATGCGATCATTCATCGCCGTAGATGGCCACCTTGGGCTCGGCGCCCTTGCGGGCCACGCCGCGGTACATGCCCGGCGTATTGAACGAGAAAGCCGGCGTGCCGTCCGCCGAAACCACGATCACGCCGCCGTCACCGCCGAGCGCCTGCGTTTCGGCCTGCACTTTGTCCGCCGCCGCCTGCGGCCCTTCGCCGAGGAAACGCATCCGCGCGCAGATTTCGTGCGCGACGCCTTCGCGGATGTAGTATTCGCCAGCCCCCGTGGCGGAAACGGCGCAGGCGCGGTTGTCGGCATAAGTTCCGGCGCCGATGATCGGGCTGTCGCCCACCCGGCCATAAAGTTTGCCGGTCAGGCCGCCGGTCGAGGTGCCCGCGGCAAGGTTGCCGTGGCTGTCGCGCGCGACGGCGCCCACCGTGCCGTATTTCTCGTTGCGCTCGAAATCGCCTTCGGCCTGATGCTTGGCCTTGAAGGCCTGCAATTGCTGCCAGCGCTCCTCGGTGCGGAACCACGAGGGATCGACCTGTTCGAGGCCATGCTCGCTGGAGAACTTGTCCGCGCCCTCGGTCGCCAGCATCACGTGCGGGCTCTTTTCCATGACCGCGCGGGCAAGGCTGATCGGGTGGCGCGTCATGGTCACGCCGGCGACGGCCCCGGCCTGCCGCGTGGCGCCGTCCATGATCGAGGAATCGAGCTCGTTCTTGCCGTCGGCCGTGAACACCGCGCCGCGCCCGGCGTTGAAGTTGGGATTGTCCTCCAGCACGCGGATGGTCGCTTCGACCGCGTCGAGCGCCGTCCCGCCCTTGCCCAGGACCGCGCTGCCCGCATCGAGCGCCTCGCGCAGCGCCGCGCGCACGGCGGCCTCGCGCTCGGGCGTGATCTTGTCGCGCTTGATGACCCCGGCGCCGCCGTGGATCACCAAAGTCCAGTTGTCATCTGCCGATGCCATAGAGCCCACCAGAACCGTTGCGATAACCGCGAGCTTTGCCAGAAATCCAATGCGCAAGTGCTGCCCCTTACCTGTTCGACCCGGCCTTATCTATTCGCCTAGGAATGTTTTGCGCGATGTTATCGGCATATCCCGACGCGCCGCAAGCGGCCCGTTCGTTTTCCGCCCGAAGTCTGTTGAGGGTTGCGGACAAAATCCGTTAGGCTAGGCGGCGTCTATGTTTTTTGCCTGGTTCCAGTTCCTCGCCTGCGTCGTCGTCATCGGATTTGCCGGACCGGCGCTGACCCGCAATGCCGACTTGATCGCCCGCCTGACCGGCATGTCGCGGGGCTGGGTGGGGCTGGTCCTGCTGGCGACGGCGACGTCGCTGCCGGAGCTCTACACCGGGATCAGCGCGGTGACGCTGGCCGATGCGCCCAACATCGCGATCGGCGATGCGCTGGGAAGCTGCCTGTTCAATCTCGTCATGCTGGTCGTGCTCGATGCGCTCTCGCGCGATGAGCCGGTGTGGCGCCGGGTCGATCAGGGACATATCCTGACGGCGGGCTTCGGGGTGATCCTGATCGGCTTCGTCGGCGCGATGATCCTGGTGGTGCGCGACGGGTTCGATTTCCGCATCGGCCATGTCAGCCTCTATGCCCCCATGCTGATGCTGCTCTACCTGATCGCGGTGCGGGCGGCCTTCCACTACGAGCAGCGCCCGCGCGAAGCCGCGCCGAAGGTTGTCGAGACGATCGACGGGGAAACGCTGGGCCGCGCGGTCGGGCGCTATTGCCTCGCCGCGGTGATTGTCGGCGCGGCGGGGGCCTGGCTGCCGTTCGCCGGCCTCGCGGTGGCAGAGGCGATGCAGTGGAAGACGTCGTTCGTCGGCACCCTGCTGGTGGCGGCGGCCACGTCCATTCCCGAACTGGTGGTGACGATCACCGCGCTGCGCATGAGTTCCGCCGACATGGCTATCGGCAACCTGCTGGGGAGCAATCTTTTCGCCATTCTCATCGTCGGGATCGACGATCTCGCCTATCGCGGCGGTTCGCTGTTCGTCGACATCTCGCCCGCACATGCGGTTACGGCCATTGCCGGGTCGATCATGAGCGGCATTCTGATCGTGGCGCTGCTATACCGGCCGGGCAGCCGCTTCTTCGGGGTCATCAGCTGGATCGGGCTGGCCTTGCTGACGGTGTACCTGCTCAGTTCCTACGCGATCTATCTGCACGGGCATTAGGCAGGGGGCATTTTCCCGCTCCGCTCATCCTGAGCCTGTCGAAGGATGGGATGCAGCACGCCATGCCGATGGGGCTTCGACAAGCTCAGCCTGAGCGGGACAGGATGGGGCGGCGTTGCAGGGAAATCAGGTGCCGTGAAAAGCGTCGATGATTTGCTGTTCCGATAGTCCTTGCTGACGCGCCCATAGGATGAGGTATTCGGCAAGGTGCCAATCCACCGGTCCATCTGGGCCCGTCAGGCAAATCGAAAGGCGTAGGCCGCTTTGCTGAGCAGGATCGAGCTTGTCGATTTTGGCCCATATCTGGCGTTGAAGTAGCGCGAGTTCTTCGGGTGTTTCTCCCCGATCAAATGCAGCCAGAGCCTTGCCCTGCAATTCATCCTCGATTCGTATGAATTGATGAAAGACGCGAACTACCTTCTGTAAGGCAGGTTGCAGACATCCAGCATCAATTTCCTCGATGATATTGTCAGCGTTGATCGATTTGGCAGCCATCTCGTCTACGTGTATCGGAGCGGATCTGTTACCGTCTACCCCACAATCGCCTTCACAAACTGCCGCTTGGCCAGCGTCAGCACCCCGGCCATCACCACGGTCATCACCACGACTTCGGCAATCCCGTCGCCCTTCAGCACGGCGAAGTGGAACAGGCTGGCCACCGGCTCCACCAGGAACAGCAGAGCATAGAGCACGGTGATGAAGCCCATGATCACCGCGAAAGTCAGGTTGTGGCCCGAACGGTGAACCCCGATCCCTGAGCGGAACGAGCGGTTGACCACGATCAGCACCAGCACCGCGCAGATCAGCGCGGCAAAGCAGGTCGAGCGGAAATGCGCGTCGTCCATGCCGGAGAACTGCGTCCAGGTGGCCAGCGCGATCAGGCCGGCGAGGGCGACCACGCCCTGCAGCGCCGACCATCCCAGCAGCACGCGCGAGACCAGCGGGCTGTCCGGCGCGCGCGGGGGGCGGTTCATGATGTCGGGCTCTTCCGGCTCGGCTTCGAACGAGAGCGAGCACATCGGGTCGATCACCAGTTCCAGCAGCGCGATGTGGATCGGCCCCAGAATGATCGGCCAGCCGGTGAGCAGCGGCGTCAGCGCCAGCCCGCCGATCGGGATATGGACCGCGAAGATGAACTCGGTGGCCTTGCGGATATTGTCGTAGATCCGCCGGCCCAGCCGCACGGCGGTGGCGATCGACTGGAAATCGTCGTCGAGCAGCACGATCGAAGACGCCTCGCGCGCGACGTCGGTGCCGCGCTGGCCCATGGCCACGCCGATATGCGCGGCCTTGAGCGAGGGGGCATCGTTCACCCCGTCCCCGGTCATGGCGACGACTTCGCCCGCCGCCTTGAGCGCGGTGACGATCCGCAGCTTTTGTTCGGGCATGACGCGCGCGAAGACGGAGACGGCAGGAATGCGCGCGGCCAGTTCCTCGTCGCTGAGGCGGGAGATATCCTCGCCGCTCATCGTCTCACCCGCCGCGATCCCGGCCTTTTCGGCGATGGCGCGGGCGGTGGCCGGATAGTCGCCGGTAATCATCACCACCCGGATGCCTGCGCTCTGCAGCGTGCGCACGGCCGCGGGCACGGTCTCGCGGATCGGATCGGCAAGGCCGACGAGCCCGGCGAAGGTGAAGTCGAAGCCGTGCTGGCTCTCCGGCAGGGTGCCGTCCGTCCAGCGGGTGCTGGCGACCCCGAGTACCCGCAGCCCGCGCGAGGCCATGTCGGCCACGGCGGCCTCCATGGCTTGCCGCGCTGCCTCGTCGAGATGGCACAGGTCGGCGATCGCCTCGGGTGCGCCCTTGGCGGCGACCAGCTTGCCGTCCTCCCCGCCGTTGGTCCAGACGTGCGACATGGCCAGCAGGCCGGTGTCCAGCGGATAGTGGCGGTGCAGCGTCCAGCCGTCGTCCTGCGGTTCCTTGAGCGCGGCGCCGGGATAGGCGGCGTCCAGTTCGTGGAAGGCCTTTTCCATCGGGTCGAACGGCTCTTCCGGGCAGGCCATGATCCCGGCGCGGGCAAGGTGGAGGAAAGGATCGGGAAACACCGCGCCGTCTTCGGCGGAGCGAAAGGCGGAGCCGTCCGGCAGGCGCAGTTCTTCCACCAGCATCCGGTTCTGGGTGAGCGTGCCGGTCTTGTCGGTGCACAGCACGGTGGCTGCGCCCAGCGTCTCGATCGCGGTGCCGCGCCGGGCCAGCACGCGCGAGCGCGACATGCGCAGTGCGCCCATGGTCATGAACAGCGTGAGCACGACCGGCAGTTCTTCGGGCAGCATCGACATGGCGAGCGCCACGCCCGAAAGCAGCGCGTCGAGCCAGCTGCCGCGCAGGAAGCCGTAGAGCAGGATCGCGAGCACGCTGACGCCGATGCCGCCCGCCGCGAACCAGCGCACCAGCTTGCGGGTCTGCAAGGTGAGGCGCGGAGTCTCGTCGGTCAGCGTGGCGAGCGACTGGCCGATCGCGCCGATGCGGGTGCGCGGGCCCGTCGCCGCGACGCGCACGAGGCCGGTGCCGCGCACCACCAGCGTGCCCGAATAGGCATAAGGCACGCCGTCGCCGCCGGGCAGGGGCGGCTCATCCGGTTCTTCTCCGGTCAGGCGGGCCTTGGTGACGGCTACCGATTCGCCGGTCAGGATCGCCTCGTCCGCCTGCAAGGTATCGGCCTGCACGATCCAGCCGTCGGCCGCCACGCGCCCGCCTTCGTTCACCACCAGCAGATCGCCGCGCACGATATCCTGCGAGCGGACGGTCTGGCGTTGCCCGTCGCGAATGACCGTGGCCTGCGGCACCGACAGGTCGCGCAGCGCGTCGATCGCCTTTTCGGTGCGGGCTTCCTGCACCACTGCGATCAGCACGGTCAGCCCGGCGAAGGCCATCAGGATCAGGGCGTCGTGCAGTTCGCCCAGCAGCAGGTAGATCAGGCCGGCCGCCAGCAGGAACAGCAGCATCGGTTCGTGCAGGACCCCGCCGATGATCCCCAGCAGCGAGCGCTGTTTGCCGCTGGAGAGTTCGTTGGGCCCGTCCGCGGCAAGGCGCTGTGCCGCCTCGGCGTGGGAGAGACCGATGGGGGTCAGACCGCGGTGTACCGGCTGGGAAGGGGGGACGGTCATATCGATGCGGCAGTGTGCGGGTTCTTTGTGACCGGATCAAGATGGCGCGGGGATGCCATGGGGTTATGGCCGGGAGAGGCGCCCGGGCTTGTGGCCCCGGCGACCTCTCCCCGTGCGCCGCTATTCGGCGGCCTTGGGATCGGCGGCGGCTTCTACCTGGCGCATGACGCGCAGGATATTGCCGCCCCAGATCTTGGCCACGTCCTCCTTGGTGTAGCCCGCCTTGAGCAGCGCGGCGGTGATCCTGGGT
>NZ_BCTX01000110.1 GCF_001590985.1 Novosphingobium naphthalenivorans NBRC 102051 | reverse complement strand
CATTCGCATTGTCTAAAATCTACTGAGATTGTGGAGGGCGTTAAAACCGGACTGCCCCTTGTCCGGACGCCTCGACGCGATCATTCTGGCTCGCAAGGCATACCGGACGGAGCGATGATGGACCGACACAGGTTGGCATGGGCTTTTGCGTTGGGCTTCCTGAACTTCGCCTGCGTGGCTGCGGGGGAAGCGGCAGAGCCTGCCGCATCGGCCATCTGGCAGCCATCGCCGGGGTATGTGCAAGTGCCGATCTGGCCGGGGACACCCCCCGATGCCTTGAGCAATCCGGAACCGGAATCCGTTGGTCCCCCGCCGGGGCGCGAATGGTGGCCCAGGGCCAACAATGTCAGCCAGCCGACAATGACGGTCTATGCTCCCAAGGGGCAGAATACCGGTGCGGCCATGGTGGTGTTTCCGGGCGGGGGCTATGAGTTTCTGGCCATGGATCTGGAAGGCACGGAAGTCTGCGATTGGCTCACGTCTCGCGGGATAACCTGCGTGCTTCTCAAGTACCGTGTGCCCGATTCAGGGCCGACATGGAAGGACGGGCACCGTTACTACCCGCCGGTGCCAACGGCCCTGCAGGACGCGCAGCGCACATTGGGGCTGGTGCGCCAACATGCTGCGCAATGGCACGTCGATCCGGGCAAGATCGGTGTGATTGCCTTTTCGGCCGGCGGACATCTGGCCGCGGCCCTCAGCACGAACTTCGCGCAGAGGGCCTACAAGCCGTTGGATGCTGCGGACAAGCTGAGCTGCCGCCCGGACTTTGCAGTTATCGTCTATCCCGGTCACTTGTGGGTTCATGAAGATGAAAACAGCAAAACCCGCGATGCATCAGACCTGAAACTGCGTCCTGACATTCGCGTTCGTTCCGATACGCCGCCGACGTTCCTTCTCCATGCCGAGAACGATGACGTAGACAGCGTGCAGCAGTCACTCACGTACTATGTCGCACTCAAGGAGGCGGGTGTTCCGGCCGAAATGCACTTGTACGCGCAAGGCGGCCATGCATTCGGTTTGCGTCCGACCAAGTTGCCCATCGGCCAATGGCCTGAACTCGTGGAACAATGGCTGCATACTATCGGTGTGTTTGGCGGCTGATGCCAGCCGTTGGCATGACGGAAAGACCCTAAACCCTGCCACCCATCCCCAGCATCCCCGGCAGTTCCTTGCGTAGCACGCTCACCAGCTCCGAGATCTTCGGCTGCAGGTGGCGCCGCTGCGGATAGACGGCCCAGATCGGTTCGTCGGCGGGCTGGATGTCGCCCAGCACGGGGACCAGCGTGCCGTCTGCCAGTGCTTGCCGTACATAGAAGTCGGGGAGCTGGCACACCCCCATGTCGTCGAGCGCGGCTTCCATCACAGCGCTGCCGCTGTTGCAGCGCCAGCGGCTGTGCGGGCGCCAGGACTGGGCCTTGCCGTCCACCCGGAAGTGCCAGGTGCCGGCATTGCCCGCGAGCAGGTCGTGCGCTTCGAGATCGGCCAGCGTGCGCGGCTCGCCTCGCCGCTTGAGATAGGCGGGGCTGGCGCATGTCACCAGCGAGCGGCTGGCGATGCGGGTGCCGATCAGGCGGGAATCGGGCAAGTGGCCGGTGCGCACCGCCATGTCGTAGCCTTCGGCCACGAGGTCGACCACGCGGTTGGTGAGGTCGATGTTGACGTGCAGCCGGGGATAGGCGCGGGCGAAGCGGCGCAGGATCGGGGCGATGAAGCGTTCGCCCATCGCGGTGGAGCAGGTGAGGCGCAACTCGCCCTGCGGCTCGCCTTTCTCGTTGACGAGGGCGAAGGCTTCCTCGCGCTCCATCAGCATACGCTGGCAATGTTCGAGGAACACCCGGCCGGTGTCGGTCAGCCGCACCGAGCGGGTGGTGCGGTGGAACAGTTGCGCCTGCAGCCGCGCTTCCAGCCGCATGATGGCGCGGCTCATATGGGTGGTGGAAACCCCCAGTGCCGCGGCCCCGCCGCGAAAGGTGCCGGCAGTAGCGACGGCGGTGAACTCGTCGATCCCGTCCCAGGAGCTCATCGATTATCCCTCACATGACATAATGAGTTGCGATTTTCCGGCTTTATCACAACAACGGCCCCGCGATAGACAGGCCGCGATAAACAGGAGTTGCCCCATGAAGACCCGCGCCGCCGTAGCCTTCGAAGCCAAGAAGCCGCTGGAGATCGTCGAAGTCGATCTCGAAGGCCCCAAGGAGGGCGAAGTGCTGGTCGAGATCATGGCGACCGGCATCTGCCATACCGATGCCTACACGCTCGACGGGTTCGATTCCGAAGGCATCTTCCCCTCGATCCTCGGCCACGAAGGCGCAGGGATCGTGCGCGAGGTGGGGCCGGGCGTGACCTCGGTGAAGCCGGACGATCACGTGATCCCGCTCTACACCCCCGAATGCCGCCAGTGTAAGTCGTGCCTGTCGGGCAAGACCAACCTGTGCACCGCGATCCGCGCGACGCAGGGGCAGGGCCTGATGCCCGACGGCACCAGCCGCTTCAGCTACAAGGGCCAGACGATCTTCCACTACATGGGCTGCTCGACTTTCTCGAACTTCACCGTGCTGCCCGAGATCGCCGTCGCCAAGATCCGCGAGGATGCGCCGTTCCAGACCTCGTGCTACATCGGTTGCGGCGTCACCACCGGCGTGGGCGCGGTGGTGAACACCGCCAAAGTGCAGGTGGGTGACAATGTGGTCGTGTTCGGCCTTGGCGGCATCGGCCTCAATGTGATCCAGGGCGCGCGGCTTGCCGGGGCCAACAAGATCATCGGCGTCGACATCAACCCCGACCGCGAGGAATGGGGCCGCAAGTTCGGCATGACCGACTTCCTCAACTCGAAGGGCATGAGCCGCGAGGACGTGGTCGCCAAGATCGTGCTGATGACCGATGGCGGCGCGGACTATACCTTCGATGCCACCGGCAATACCGAAGTGATGCGCACCGCGCTGGAAGCCTGCCACCGCGGCTGGGGCACTTCGATCATCATCGGCGTGGCCGAGGCGGGCAAGGAAATCTCCACCCGCCCGTTCCAGCTGGTGACGGGCCGCAACTGGCGCGGCACCGCGTTCGGCGGCGCCAAGGGACGCACCGACGTGCCCAAGATCGTCGACATGTACATGCAGGGCAAGATCCAGATCGACCCGATGATTACCCATGTCATGGGGCTTGAAGAAATCAACACGGCATTCGATCTGATGCACGCGGGCCAGTCGATCCGCTCCGTCGTCGTTTTCTGAGGAATTCCAGCATCATGTTCACGCACATTTTCGTCGGCACCAATGATCCCGTGGCTGCCAAGACCTTCTACGATTCGGTGCTTGGCGCGCTTGGCCACGGCGAGGGCATGGTCATCCGCGACGGCGACGCGGTGATGTACAACGGCGCCGGTCCGGTCTTCATCGTCGGCATTCCAGCCAATGGCGAGCCCGCGACATATGCCAATGGCGGCACGATCGGCCTTCATGCCAAGGGGCCCGAAGCGGTCGATGCAGCCCATGCGGCGGGCCTTGCCAATGGCGGCACCTGCGATGGCGAGCCAGGGCCGCGCGCGGCATTCCCGGGCAGCTATGGTGCCTACTTGCGCGATCCTGAAGGCAACAAGCTGTGCCTCTGGCACGTTGCCGCCGCCTGATCGCATGACGATCGAGACCGTTTCGCTCAACCGCTCGCACGGCGGCACGCAGGGCGTCTACAAGCACCGGTCGGCCGAAACGGGGACGGAGATGACATTCTCCGTCTTCGTGCCGGACCATGCTGAGGGCGCGAAGCTGCCGGTGCTGTGGTATCTCTCCGGGCTCACCTGCACCCATGCCAATGTCACCGAAAAGGGCGAGTTTCGCGCGGCTTGTGCCGAACACGGGGTGATCTTCGTGGCGCCGGATACCAGCCCGCGCGGCGAGGACGTGCCCGACGATGACGGCTATGACTTCGGCAAGGGCGCGGGCTTTTACGTCGATGCGGTGCAGGCGCCCTGGGCGAAGCATTTCCGTATGCGTTCCTACATCGAGACGGAACTGCCGGCGCTGATCGCGGCGCAGTTCCCTGCGGACATGGCGCGGCAGGGCATTACCGGCCACTCGATGGGCGGCCACGGCGCGCTGACGATTGCGCTGCGCAATCCCGAACGGTTCCGCTCGGTGAGTGCTTTCGCGCCGATCGTCTCGCCGCTCGCTTGCCCCTGGGGCGACAAGGCGTTGACCGGCTATATCGGCGCCGACCGTGCGCTCTGGCGCGAATACGATGCCTGCGCCCTGATCGCGGACGGCGCGCGCATGCCGGATCTGCTGGTCGACCAGGGCCTTGCGGACGGTTTCCTGGAGGAGCAGCTCAAGACGCAATTGCTGGCGGAAGCTTGCGAACAGGCCGGCCAGCCCGCAACGATCCGGATGCAGGAGGGGTACGACCACTCCTACTACTTCATCTCCACGTTCATGGTCGAGCACGTCGCCTGGCATGTGGAGCGGCTGAAAGCCTGAGGGATCACGACATGAGCGCCACGCAGACACTGGACCTGATCCGGTCCTACTATGCCGCCTTCAACCGGGGCGATGCCGTAGGGATGCTTGCGCTGCTGGCAGACGATGTGGTGCACGAGCCGAGCCAGGGCGCGCCGCGCAAGGGCAAGGCGCTGTTCGGCGAATTCCTCGCGCACATGAACCGCTGCTATGCCGAGCAGGTGCTCGATCCGCAGCTTATGGCGAGCGCGGACGGTGCGCGCGCCTCGGCGGAATTTATGCTCGATGGGCGCTATCTCGAAACCGACGAGGGGCTGCCAGCCGCACGCGGGCAGACCTATCACTTGCGTGTCGGGGCTTTCTTCGAAATGGCCGATGGCAGGATCACGCGGGTTTCAAACCACTACAATCTGGCCGACTGGATCGCGCAAGTTCAGGCGGGGTGAGAGAAGCGGTGAGGGGCGCTGCCCTCACCCCGCCTTGGAGCCATGCGCGCGCCTTTGCTGGCGGCGCGGCTCCATATTTGATCTGCCCGGCGGGTCAGAAGCCCCGCGCGGTGCCTTCGCGGCGGGGATCGGCGCCGCCTTCGTAACCGCCGTTCTTGACGACGATCGCCTGCAGGCCCGAGTTCTCGCCCCGCGCGGTCGATAGCGTCATGCCGCGTTCCGCCAGCGCCTGCATGATCGGCTCGGGGAAGGGATCGGCGCCGTAATTATCGCCCTTGGCCACGAGGTTGGGCAGCGAGACGGCGTCCTGCGGGCTCATCTTCCAGCCCAGCAGCGCCACCAGCACCTTGAGGTTGTAGGCCTGGATCGCCGAGCCGCCGGGCGATCCCGCCGCCGCGACGAACTTGCCGCCGGGCGTCAGCACGATGGCAGGCGCCATGCTCGAACGCGGGCGCTTGCCGGGGCCGGGGGCATTGGCGGCAGGGGTGCCGTCGCTGTCGGTGGGGGAGAGCGAGAAATCGGTAAGCTGGTTGTTGAGGAAGAACCCGTCGACCATGCGGCCTGAGCCGAAGATGCTTTCGACCGTGGTTGTCATCGAGACGACATTGCCCTGCGCATCGACGATGACGAAGTGGCTGGTCCCGCCCGGTTCCGCGGTCTTGTCGGGGCCGACTTCGGGGGCGCCTTCGGGTATGCCGAAAGTCACCGGCCCGGCTTTTTCGCCGATCAGCGCGGCGCGCTCCTTGAGATAGGCGGGGTCGAGCAGGCCGGCTACCGGGACTTTCACGAAAGCCGGATCGCCCACGTAGCGGTCACGATCGGCATAGGCGAGGCGGCTGGCCTGCGCGAATTCGAACCACGCCTTGGCATCGTCCGGGCCGCGCTTGGCGATGTCGGTCTGGTTGAGGATGCCCAGAGCGATCTGCAGGCCCGGCCCGCCCGAGGGGGCCTGCGGGGTGCAGACGACATAAGTGAGGAAAGGCTTGCACAGCGCTTCCTGCTTGGTCGGGCGGTAGGCGGCAAGGTCGGCCAGCGTAAGCGTGCTGGGGCGGGGGCCCTCATGCACCCGGCCGACGATATCCTGCGCGATCGGGCCGGTCAGCAGTCCCGAGGCGCCGTACTTGGCGATAAGCTGTAGCGTCCTGGCATAGGCCGGGTTCTTCAGCAGGTCGCCTGTGGTATAGGGCATACCGTCCGGCTTGGTGAAGTAGCGCACGGCATCGGGCGCCTTGGCCTGCGGCGCCTTGGAAGTGATCATCCCGGCAAGGCGCGGGCTGACGATGAAGCCTTCGGAAGCCAGCTTTTCGGCAGGCTTGAACAGATCGGCCCAGGGCAGCTTGCCGTGTTCGTGGTGCGCCATGTCGAGCATGGCCACGGCGCCCGGAACGCCGGTGGAAATGCCGCCCAGCACGGCCTCGAAGAAGGGCAGGGGCTTGCCGTCTTCGCCCAGGAACAGGCGGTTGGTCGCGCCCATCGGTGCCTTTTCGCGCCCGTCGTAGGCCGTGACCTTGTGGGTCTTGGCGTCGTAGTAGATCATGAAGGACCCGCCGCCGAGCCCGGAACTCTGCGGCTCGACCAGCCCCAGCACGGCCTGGATCGCCACTGCCGCGTCGATCGCGGAGCCGCCCTTCCGGAGCACGTCCACGCCGGTCTGCGTTGCCAGCGGGTTGGCGGCGGCGACCATGACATGGCGGGCGAAACCGGACTGCTTTTCCGCACTGGCCGCCGCGGGGGCCTTGGCACTCGCAGGCGAAACGGCGGGATTGGCGCCAGTGACGGCAGCGAATGCCAGCGATGCGGCACCGGCAAGCAGGAACAGTCGGCGCAAGGGCAACCTCCGGATATTAGAGCAAAAACCTATAGAGACATGCCGGCCGCAGGTTAGCAACCCGAGGCCGGACAAAATTCCGTCTGAGGGTATCTAGGGGCCTTTCCCTGTCACCATGCTGACATTGCCTGCCCCTAATGGCCTGACCCTGATGGAGAGCCCCGTGTCCTGCCTTTCGCCGGGACAGGGGGTAGCGGGCGGTCACGGGGCTCGCATTCATAAACGAACGGGGTGACAGGATCCGCCATGCACGGGCAGGATTTTTTTTCCGCACTGTGAGCGACAAGGGGCTGATGCGATGATGCACGAGTGTTTTCAGCCGGTTGACACGGCCGCCCCGACCGCCGACCATCACTGCTGCGATTACGGGACTCGCCGGTGACTTTCAGCGATCATGATCACAGCCAGACCATGGGGACGGTTACGGCCGTTCGCGGCGCCGTGGTCGACATCGCGTTTGCCGAAGGCGCTTTGCCCGCGATCGACGAGGCCGTCATGATCGAGGAGCAGGGCGCACCCGCGATTCTTGCCGAAGTGCAGGCCCATCTCGATACGGCCACGGTCCGCGCCATCGCGCTGGAGCCGACGGCCGGGCTGCGCCGGGGCGATGCGGCGCGCCGGCTGGGGACGTCGCTGACGACGCCGGTCGGCGATGCCGTGCTGGGGCGGCTGCTGACCGTTTCCGGCGCGCTGGGAGACAAGGGCGCGCCGCTGCCGGACGACGTGCCGCGCTGGCCGATCCACCGCGCACCGCCCGCGCTCTCGGAGCAGACCGGCTCGATCGATACTTTCACCACCGGGATCAAGGTGATCGACCTGCTCACTCCGCTCTCGCGCGGCGGCAAGGCGGCGATGTTCGGCGGGGCGGGCGTGGGCAAGACCGTGCTGGTGATGGAACTGATCCAGGCCATGGTGACGGGCTATCAGGGCATTTCCGTCTTCGCGGGCGTGGGCGAACGCTCGCGCGAGGGGCATGAGATGCTGCTCGACATGGGCGATTCCGGCGTGCTGGAGCGCACGGTGCTGGTCTATGGCCAGATGAACGAGCCGCCCGGCGCGCGCTGGCGCGTGCCGATGACGGCGCTGACCATTGCCGAATACTTCCGCGACCAGAAGCACCAGAACGTCCTGCTGCTGATGGACAACATCTTCCGCTTCGTTCAGGCGGGCGCCGAAGTTTCGGGCCTGCTCGGCCGCCTGCCTTCGCGCGTGGGCTATCAGCCGACGCTGGCGAGCGAAGTGGCCAGCCTGCAGGAACGCATCGCCTCGGTGGGCGGGGCGGCGATTACCGCGATCCAGGCGGTCTATGTGCCCGCCGACGACTTTACCGATCCCGCCGTCACCACCATTGCCGGCCATGTCGATTCGATGATCGTGCTGTCGCGCGCGATGGCGGCGGAAGGCATGTATCCGGCGATCGATCCGATCGCGTCCACCTCGGTCCTGCTCGATCCCGACATTTTGGGAGAGGAGCACGTGCGCGTCGCCACCGAGGTGCGCCGCACGATCGAGCATTACCGCGAATTGCAGGACGTCGTCTCGCTGCTCGGGATCGAGGAACTGGGCGTCGAGGACCGCCGCATCGTCGAACGCGCGCGGCGCTTGCAGCGCTTCCTCACCCAGCCGTTCGTGGTCACAGAGGCGTTCACCGGCACGCCGGGCAAGTCGGTGAAGCCGGAGGATACCATTGCCGGGTGCCGCGCGATCCTGGACGGCGAGTGCGACACCTGGCGCGAAAGCTCGCTGTTCATGGTCGGCACGCTGGAAGAGGCGCGGGCCAAGGAACAGGCGGCGGGGGGCACGGTCACGGCATGACCCGGACCTTGCGCCTCACCATCGCGACGCCCGAGACCGCAGTCACGGACAGCATGGCCTGCAAGGTGCGGGCGATGGACGAATCCGGCAGTTTCGGCATTCTGCCCGGCCATACCGATCTGCTGACAGTGCTGCCGTCCTCGCTGGTGCGCTGGGAGGATGAGCAGGGCACGCGGCACTATTGCGCAGTGCGCGGCGGGGTGCTGACGGTAAGCGGCGGCAATCACGTCGCTATCGCCTGCCGCAGGGCGCGGCTCGGCGATGATCTCCACGCTCTGGAAGCCGAAATCGAGGCGGAACGGGCCAGCGAGGAAGACGCCGAGCGCGTCGCCCGCGTCAAGCAGGCGCAGATGCACGCGCGCGCCGTGCGCCAGCTCATGCGCTACCTGATGCGTGATGGCGACGAAGGCCTGAGCGACATTCTGGCGGAGCATCAGGCATGACCGCCGATCTCGACCCCATGGCCGAGGCCGCGCGCCAGGCCTCCGAGCGGGAGAAGGCGGGCCGTGCCGATCCGGAGCCTTCGCTCGGCACCCGCTTCGCGCAGATCGGCGTGCTGGGCTGGATGGTGGTGCTGCCGATACTGCTGATGCTCGTCCTGGGGCGCTGGCTCGATCATCATTTCGGCACCGGCATCTTCTTTTCCGCGCCGGCGCTGATGGTGGGGGCCGTGATCGGGTTCGTGCTCGCGTGGCGCTGGATGCACAGGGGGGTATGATGGGGCTCGAACCCTTCGTCTGGCTCGAAGCTGCCGGCGCGCTGGTCCTCGGGCTGGTGCTGGGCTTCGTGCACTTCGGCACGCTGGCTTCGGTGAGCGAGGACTATCTGGCCGGCCGCACAACGCGCGCCGTGGCCGTGCATGTCCTGCGCATGGCAGTGATGGTGGCCGTGCTGTTCGCTCTGGTGAAGCTGGGCGCGATCCCTCTTCTGGCAGGCGCACTGGGCATCGTCATCGCCCGGGCCCTGGTGCTGCGCCGCACGCGGAGGGAGCCATGAACTCGCCGCTTGTCGTCGAAGCGCTGTTCCATATCGGCCCGGTGCCGATTACCCAGCCGGTCGTCGCGACCTGGGTGATCATGGCAGTGATGGTGCTTGGCGCGCTCCTGCTGAAGCGCAGGCTGAAGCAGCGGCCGGGCAAAGTGCAGGTTGTGGCCGAACTCATAACCGGGGCGCTCGACGATCAGATCCGCGATGTCGTGCAGTCCGATCCCGCGCCTTACCGGGTGCTGATCGGCACGATCTTCCTGTTCGTGCTGATCGCCAACTGGTCCGGCGCGCTGCCGGGGGTGGAGCCGCCCACCGCCCATCTCGAAACCGATGCGGCGCTGGCGCTGATGGTCTTCGCCGCCACGCTCTATCACGGCGTGCGCTCGAACGGGCTGGTCGGCTATCTCAAGACTTTCGCCGAGCCGACCTGGGTGATGATCCCGCTCAACCTCGTCGAGCAGATCACCCGCACGTTCAGCCTGATCATCCGCCTGTTCGGCAATGTGATGAGCGGGGTCTTCGTGATCGGTATCATGCTCTCGCTCGCCGGGCTGCTGGTGCCGATCCCGCTGATGGCGCTCGATCTGCTGACGGGCGCGGTGCAGGCCTATATCTTTGCCATTCTTGGCTGCGTCTTTATCGGCGCCGCGGTCAGCGAAGGCCGCGATGCCGGTTCCCCTGAACGGAGTGCTTCATGACAGTTGAAGAAATCAGCATTCTCTCGGCCGCGATCGCCGTGTCCTTCGGGGCATTGGGACCGGGGCTGGGTGAGGGCCGGGCGGTGGCTGCCGCGCTCGACGCCATTGCCCGCCAGCCGGAATCGGCCGGCACGATCTCGCGCACGCTCTTCGTGGGGCTGGCCATGATCGAGACCATGGCGATCTACTGCCTGGTGGTGGCGCTGCTGGTGCTCTTCGCCAATCCCTTCGTGAAGTAAGGCGGGAGCGCGCGTCCCATGCGCATCGACTGGTGGACCATCGGTCTGCAGACCATCAATCTGGTGGTGCTGCTCTGGCTGCTGGGGCGGTTCTTCTTCCGCCCCATGGCGAAAGTCGTGGCCGACCGGCAGGCGGCGGCCAATGCCCTGCTCGACGATGCCAAGGCCGTGCAGGACAAGGCGGCGCAGGCCATCCGCGAAGCGGAGGACGAACGCGACCGCACGATCGCTGCGCGCGATGCCGCGCTCGATGCCGCGCGCAAGGAGGCGGAAGGCCAGCGCGCCAAGCTCGTCGAGGCGGCCCATGCCGAGGCCCAGCGCCAGCGCGGCGATGCCGAAGCGGCCATTGCCCATGCGCGCGGACAGGCCGAGGCGCAGATGGCCCGCCATGCCAACGAACTGGCCGCCGACATGGCCGCGCGCCTGCTCGAAGCGCCCGGTGCGAAACTGCCGCTCGCGGCGTTCCTGCCCGAGCTGGAACAGGCCTTGTCCGCCTTGCCCGAAGCGACGCGCGAAGCGCTTGCCACCAGCGCGTCCCCGGCATCGTTCGTCAGTGCCCGCCCGCTCGGCGACGAGGAAAAGCACGCCGCGCGCGAAGTGATCGAACGGGCGCTGGGGCACGAGGCGGCACTGGCCTTCGCCAGCGATTCCGCCCTGATCGCAGGGCTGCGCCTGAGCGGCGGCATGGCCGTGCTCGATGTCAACTTGCGCGCCGATCTCGACCGCGTGACGGCCAAGCTGGATAGTCAGGATGGATGACGCCGCCTTCCCGCCGGATCTCGGCACGCGCTGGCTGGAACAGGGCCGGGAACGCTTGAAAACCGTCGACCTCACGCCCCATGCCGAAACGTTCGGGGTGGTCGAGGAAGTGGCCGACGGCATTGCCCGCATTTCCGGCCTGCCCGATGTCCGCCTCAACGAACAGCTTCGCTTCGAGGGCGGCGAGATGGGGCTGGCGCTCACGCTCGATGCCGATGCGATCAGCGCGGTCATTCTCGACAATGCGGCGGGAATCGAGGCGGGGATGCGCGTTTCGGGCACCGGCGAAGTGGTGCGCGTGCCGGTGGGCGAAGGGCTGCTGGGGCGTATCGTCGATCCGCTCGGCCGCCCGCTCGACGGCGGCGATCCGATCGTCGAGGCGGGCCGCCT
>NZ_BCTX01000109.1 GCF_001590985.1 Novosphingobium naphthalenivorans NBRC 102051 | reverse complement strand
TCAGGGGATCGCGAAGAAGGATGGCCTGGCCATTCAGGGCGGCTCCAACGGCGGGCTGCTGGTGGGCGCCGTCGTCAACCAGCGGCCTGATCTCTTTGCCGCCGCGGTCGCGCAAGTCGGCGTCATGGACATGCTGCGCTTCGATCGCTTTACGGCGGGGCGCTATTGGGTCGATGACTACGGCTATCCGGACCGCGAGGCGGATTTCAAAGTGCTGCGTGCCTATTCACCCTATCACAACATCCGCGGCGGCGTGGACTATCCGGCGATTCTCGTGACCACGGCCGATACGGACGATCGCGTCGTGCCCGGCCACTCGTTCAAGTACACGGCCGCGCTGCAGGCAGCCGCTCTTGGCAGCAAGCCGCACTTGATCCGGATCGAAACCCGCGCCGGTCACGGTTCCGGCAAGCCGACCGACAAGGTGATCGAGGAAGGTGCGGATATCCTAAGCTTCATTGCGCAGTGGACGGGGCTGGCCGTGCCAGAGGATACGGAAAGCCGTTCAGAAAAGTAGATTGAACCCTGAATATTGACTGCATAGCCAGTTCAGCGCCGCATCACGCCGCGCTGGCTAGATCCTCTTCATGGCCGGACAATCGGGTCCGGCGGGAAACGAGGATGATAAGCCATGCAGACCCTTGCGAAGACTTTGATCGGGACAGCCGCAGCCGGTGTCATGGCGGCTGCGGCGGCGGCTCCGGCGCAGGCCCGCGATTTCGACGATGGCCGGTATGATAGCCGCTACGACCACCGCCGCGGCGTGAATGCGGACCGCGCGGTACAGCGGTGCGTTGCCGCCGCCACTCGCACGGCCAATCGTTACGCCTACGGCAGCCGCGCGCGTGTGACCGATATCCGCGATGTCGACCACAAGCGCTACGGCTACAAAGTCGAAGGCCGCATTGCTGTGAACACGATGGGCCGTGACTGGCGCGGCAGGGATCGCTCCTATGGCTGGAGCCATGGCGTTCGCGGTTACGATTCCGGCCGGTTCGTCTGCAAGGTCGATTATCGCGGACGGATTGCCGATCTCGATTTTTCAGGCATCCGCGGGCTGTAACCAGCGCGCCGCCGCAATGGCGGTTCATGGCGAGGAAAGCATGGACCGCCTATCGTTCGAAAGCTGGTCCGGAATGCAGTGTGCAGGCCGGGTGTGGGATAGACACCGATGACGATTTTGCGTTCACGTACTGCTGCTTCGCTGGCTGCCATCGCGGCCTTGGCCATGACGGCGAGCCCGGCCTTCGCGCATGGATACGGCGACTGGCACCCTCATCGCCATCACGGCGGAGGCGGCGGCGATCTGCTGGCAGGGCTGCTGATCGGCGGCGCGGTTGTCGCGATTGCGAGCGCAGCCAGCAAATCGAACAGGGAAACCGTGCGGGAAGAGCCTGCCGACTATCCGGCCGGCCCCTACGATTCGTCCAGAGAGCAGGGCTATGCCGAAGTCCCGCCGATGTCCGGCTATAGCGGCCGTGACTATCCGGGGGGCGACTATCCGGGCGGCTCGCGCATGGGCGCCAGCTTCGATGGTGCTGTCGATGCCTGTTCCAGCGAGATCGAGCGCGGCGACCGGCGTATCGGTTCGGTCGATAACGTGCGCCGGATGGGCGAGCGCTTCAGCGTCGAAGGTCATCTGGAAGACGGGCGCGGCTATGCCTGCAGCGTCGATGACAGCGGGCAGATCCGCTCCGTCGCGGTCGATGGGCACGCGATGATCTGATTTACTCGGCGCCGCGATGGGCCGGCAGGCCGAGCGACCAGTGGATCGCCGCGCCGCGCAAGGCAAAGCCTGCCACCACGGCCAGCGCCCAGGTCAGGCCCGGTGCCAGCCCGATCGCCATTCCGGTCGCGGCTAGCCCCGCTGCCAGCGCGGCGGCCGTGACGTAGAGTTCGGGCCGCATCAGGATCGAGGGCTGGCCGGCCAGCACGTCGCGGATGATGCCGCCCACGCACCCGGTCACGACGCCCATCAGCATCGCCGGGACCGGCGGCACGCCCCAGGCCAGCGCTTTGATCGTGCCGAGGACCGAATAGACCGCGAGGCCGAAGGCGTCGGCCCAGTCCAGCGCGCGGCCTTCCCACCAGCGAACCGGGGTGAACCAGGCGACCAGGGCGACGGCAAGACATACGGGGGCCACAGTGTGGTCATGCACCCAGAATACCGGCGCGCCGATCAGCAGGTCGCGCACGGAGCCGCCGCCCACGCCAGTTACCAGCGCGAAGAAGGCCACGGTCACGAAAGTCTGCCGCAGCCGTGCGGCCGCGAGGGCACCGGTGAGCGCGAAAACGGCGATCCCGATCAGGTCGAGGGCAGGGGGCAGGGCAGGTGCGGCCGGATGCATGGCAGGGGCTTTATCACGCCGGGGGCGGCTTGACTGCCTGTGAAATGGGATGCGCAAAGGATCGGGGAATCCGGCAAAGCGGCCGCGCGGCCCGCGAAATGCCGGCTGCTGCAACCGGTGCCTCGCCAGCCGGTCCGAGGCTGGGCTTGCGCCCGCACGCAAGCGGGGTAGGTTGCGGCCATCTCTGAATTGACGGAAATCCCCCCAATGAAAGCTATGAAACTTCTTTCTCCCGCAGCGCTGCTGCTGGCCAGCGCGGCTTGCGTGCAGGGGCCGGTCGAGGCGGCGTCCACGCCGGTGGCTCCGGCCGAACCGGCTTACGATCTCGCCGCGCAGAGGGCGAAGCTGGCGACGATCACGATGGATGTCGACACGGCCTTCCTCAATCCCGAGCAGCGCGAGGTCGTGAATCTGCTCATCAAGGCGTCGGACCTGCTGAGCGAAGTCTATCTGCGCCAGCGCTATGCCGAAAACCCGCAAGTGCGCCGCGCCATTTCGATGAACCGCCGCGCCGACCGCGATCTGCTGGTCGAGATGTTCGACCGCAATTTCGGCCCGTGGGACGAACTGGCCGAATTGCACCCGTTCTGGGGCACCGCGCCGATGCCCGAAGGGGCGGGGTTCTATCCCGAGGACCTTACGCGGACCGAACTCGAAACCTATATCGCCGCCCATCCCGATCAGAAGGACGCGCTGCTCAGCCCCTATACCGTCGTGAAGCGGCAGGGGGACAAGCTGGTCGCGGTGCCTTATTCGGTGGAATACAAGCAGTGGCTGGAACCGGCGGCTGAGCTGCTGGAACAGGCGGCCGCGAAGACCAGCAATCCCAGCCTCAAGACGTTCCTGACGCTGCGCGCCAAGGCCTTTCGCACAGACGATTACTTCGAGAGCGAACTGGCGTGGATGGACCTCAAGGACACGCCGATCGAAATCGCGATCGGGCCCTACGAGGTCTATACCGACCGCCTGATGGGGGCGAAGACCGCGTTCGAAAGCTTCGTGACGCTGAAGGATCCGGCGCAGTCCGCCGCGCTTGCCAAGTACAAGAACTACCTCAAGGACATGGAAGCCAACCTGCCGATCGAGGACAAATACAAGAACTTCCAGCGCGGTTTCGTCAGCCCGATTGCCGTGGCCGAGCAGGTCCATGGCGGCGGCGACAATGTGCCGGGCGTGCAGACCATCGCGTTCAACCTGCCCAACGATGAACGCGTGCGCGAGGCCAAGGGGGCGAAGAAGGTGATTCTCTCGAACGTGCTGGGCGCCAAGTTCGAGCGTATCCTGAAGCCGATGGGCGCATTGGTGCTCGAAGCGGATCAGGCCGGGCTGGTGGACAAGAAGTACATGCAGTTCGAAACGCTGTTCCACGAACTGTCGCACAGCCTCGGGCCGGGCACGATCGTGGTGAACGGTGAGAAGACCACGGTCGACAAGGCGCTGAAGGAACAGAATTCGGCGCTGGAGGAAGCCAAGGCCGATGTCGCGGGCGTGTGGAATATCCTGCTGATGATGCAGAAGGGGGAGCTTCCGGCGGCCGAGAAGCCGCAGCTCTTCGCCACTTACTTCACCGGCATTTTCCGCGCGGTCCGCTTCGGCGCGGTCGAGGCGCATGGCAAGGGCGCGGCGCTGCAATATGCCTATCTGCGCGCGCATGGCGCCTTCACCTATGATCCGGCGGCGAAGCGCTACATCGTGGATGACGCGAAGATGGAGGAGGGCGTGCGCAGCCTGCTGCACGATATCCTGATGCTGCAGGCGCTGGGCGATTACGAAGGCACCAAGACCTTCATGGCGAAATGGGCGAAGCTCGATCCCGAGGCGGAAGCCGCGATCGCATCGATGGATACGATCCCCGTGGATATCAAGCCGGTCTATCCGGACGCGATCTGACTGGAATGCGATGCCCTCTCCCCTTCAGGGGAGAGGGTTGGGAGAGGGGGCCCCTCTCAACTCCGGCTAGTGCCCTGAGGGCACAAGCCTGCGTATCTCTCCCCTGAAGGGGAGAGAATCCCAATACGGCTTGGCCTCAGTGCGGGACCGTGCCCAGTTCGAAGCCGGTCTTGTCGTGCAGGGCGAACTTGTCGACGATGTCGGCGCTCGCTTCGTTGTAGCCGATCACTTTCACGTCGGCCCCGCCCTTGGCGAGCTTGCCGACGATCTTGTCCAGCGCATCGACCGAGGAAATGTCCCACAGGTGGGCGTGGGTCATGTCGATCGTGACTTTGGGGGCAGTTTCCTTCTCGGTCTGCATCTGCTCGATGAAGCGGTGGACCGAGGCGAAGAAGATTTCGCCCGAGACACGGTAGGTCGCGGTCTGGCCGTCGGCGCTGACTTCTCGCGCGACGCGGAACAGGCGTTGGACCTTCTGCGCGAAGAAGATGCCCGAGAGCAGCACGCCCGCGCCCACGCCCATCGAGAGGTCATGCGTGGCGACGACGACCACCACCGTGGTGATCATCACCACCGAGCTTTGCCAGGGATGGCGGCGCAAGTTGGGGATCGAGTTCCATGAGAAGGTGCCGATCGATACCATGATCATCACGGCCACCAGCGAAGGCATCGGCACTTGCCCGACCCAGGGGCCGAGGATCGCGAGCAGGATGAACAGGAAGAAGCCCGCGATGAACGTCGAGAGGCGCCCGCGCCCGCCCGAAGTGACGTTGATCACCGATTGTCCGATCATCGCGCACCCGCCCATGCCGCCGAACAGGGCCGCGACGATATTGGCGATGCCCTGGCCCCGGCACTCGTAGCGCTTGTACGAATCGGTGTCGGTCATGTCGTCGACGATCTGCGCGGTCAGCAGCGATTCGAGCAGGCCGACGGCCGCCATGGCCCCGGCGGTGGGCGCGATGATGCGCAGCGTTTCCCAGGTGAGAGGCACATGCGGCAGGCCGAAGCTGGGCAGGCCGGAGGGCAGTTCGCCCATGTCGGCCACGGTGTGGACCGGCAGCCCCAGCCCGATCGAGATCACCGACAGAACGAGGATCGAGACCAGCGGCGAGGGCACCGCGGTCGTTACGCGCGGGAACAGATAGATGATCGCGAGGCCGGCGAGTACCATGGCGTAAGTGTGCCAGGTCACGTCCATCAGCTGCGGCAATTGCGCCATGAAGATCAGGACCGCGAGCGCATTGACGAAGCCGGTGATGACCGAGCGCGAGACGAACTGCATCAAGAGGTTGAGCCGCAGCAGCCCTGCCACGATCTGGAACACGCCCATCAGGATCGTCGCGGCGAAGAGGTATTCGACGCCATGCTCGCGCACCAGCGGCCCAACGAGCACCGCAACTGAAGCGGTGGCCGCCGAGATCATCGCGGGGCGACCGCCGGTAAACGAGATCACGATGGCGATCGCCACCGAAGCCCACAGGCCGACCGCCGGATCGACGCCGGCAATGATCGAGAAGCCGATGGCCTCCGGGATCAGGGCCAGCGCCACGACGATGCCGGCAAGAACGTCGGCTCGGATGTTGCCGAGCCAGTCCTGACGGAAGTTCGAGATGAAAGGCATAAGTTCGTCCAGCCGCAAGGGGCCATGCCACACGCGGACGCAGGCTCGGCCGATTTCGGGAAGGCGAGCGCCTTCGCACCCGCAGCAAATTTCGCGGGCGGCCATGCCTGATCGGGGGGAGAAGGGCAAGGTTGGGGCGTAAATCCTCCCTGTCCCCGCAGGGGATGGGGAGGGGGACCGCGACGCGTAGCGGCGTGGTGGAGGGGCTTGAGTGCCTTGCCCCTCCGTCATTCGCTGCGCGAATGCCACCTCCCCATTTCCTTCGGAAACAGGGAGGATTGTCCTGTCGCTACTCCGCCGCTTCGTTCATCGCCTCGGCCTCGGCGGCCTGCCGTGCCCACATCTCGGCATAGAGGCCTCCGAAGCGCAGCAGTTCGGCGTGGCTGCCGCTTTCCGCCAGCCGCCCTTCGTTGAGTACGAGGATCTTGTCCGCATCGGCGATGGTCGAAAGCCGGTGCGCGATCGAGATCGAGGTGCGATGCTCGGCCACGCGATGCAGGGTGGCGAGGATGTCCTGCTCGGTGCGGGTGTCGAGCGCGCTGGTCGCTTCGTCGAGCAGCAGGATTGGCGGGTTCTTCACCAGCGTGCGGGCAATCGCCACCCGCTGTTTCTCGCCGCCCGAGAGCTTGAGGCCGCGTTCGCCCACTTCGGTGTCGAATCGCTGGGGCAGGCGGCCGATCAGGCCCATCAGCGCGGCGCCTAGCGCGGCGGCCTCGACGTCCGCCTGCGTCGCATCGTCGCGGCCATAGCCGATGTTGTAGCCGATAGTGTCGTTGAACAGCACCGAATCCTGGGGGACGATGCCGATCGCGGCGCGCAAGGAGGCTTGCGTCACTTCGCGGATATCCTGCCCGTCGATCAGGATGCGCCCGCGTTGCGGATCGTAGAAGCGGAACAGCAGCCGGGCGAGAGTGGACTTGCCCGCGCCCGAGGGCCCGACGACGGCGTAATTCTGGCCTGCCGGCACTTCGAACGAGAGGCCGTGGAGGATCGTGCGGTCGGGCTCATAGCCGAACACGACATCATCGAAGATCACTGACGGCTTGCGGATCACGAGCGCCGGAGCGCCGGGCTTGTCCGAGACTTCGACATCGGTATCGAGCAGGCGGAACATTTCGGCCATGTCGATCAGGCCTTGCCGGATCGTGCGATAGACCATGCCGAGCATGTCGAGCGGGCGGAACAGCTGCGTCAGGTAAGTCTGTACGAAAACGAGCTGGCCTGCGGTGTACTTGCCTTGATACCAGCCCCACACTGTCCACGCGAGCGCGGCCGCCATCAGCAGGTTCACCACCACGGCCTGCGCGATGTTGAGCATACCGAGCGAATTCTCGCTCTTCACGGCAGCCACGGCATAGGCGCGGGTGGCCTGGGCGTAGCGTTCTTCCTCGCGGTGCTCGGCCGAGAAGTATTTCACCGTTTCGTAGTTGAGCAGCGAATCGACCGCGCGGGCCAGTGCCTGCCCGTCGAGCCGGTTCATCTGCTCGCGCAGCTTGGTGCGCCATTCGGTGATCGTGCGCGTCACCCAGATATAGGCGGCGATGGCCACGGCGGTCGCGGCGACGAGGCCGGGGCCGAAGTTCAGATAGAAGATGACCGCGACCACCGCGAGCTGCAGCACGGTCGGCGCGATGTTGAACAGCATGAAGTAGAGCATCGTGTCGATGCTCTTGGTGCCGCGCTCGATCGTCTTGGTCACTTCGCCGGTGCGCCGCGCGAGGTGGAAGCGCAGGCTCAACCGGTGGAGCTGGCCGAAGACGTTTTCCGCCAGCGCGCGCGTCGCATCCTGCCCGACGCGTTCGAACACGATGTTGCGCATGTTGTCGAAAGTGGTCTGGGCGAGCCGCCCGGCGGCGTAACCGAGCACGGTCCACATCGCGAGCTGCACCAGCTTGGGGCCGGTCGCGCCCATTGTGTCCACTGCCCACTTGAGCAGATAGGGCAGGGTCAGCTGCGTCGCGGTCGAGGCCAGGATGAACAGGCAGGCGACGACGATCCGCCAGCGCAGCGCCTTGTTATCGGCGGGCCAGAGATAGGGCAGGAAGCGCAGCAGGGTACGCCAGCCATCGTGGCGGGCATTCGGATCGCGGACGGCGGTATCGGGTGGCATCGCCGCTATTTAGGGTTCCTGCCGCCGGGCGCAATCGCAGCAGGCATTATCCCGGCAAATCGAACAGGATCTTGTGCGAGGTGAAATCGATCGCGACGCGCTTGAATGCGCGCAATTCGCGCATTCCGAGGAAGATCGCGGGGTGCGTGCGCAGCCCCAGCTCGCGAAACGCGGGGGCATCGGCATAAGCGATAGCCACGTTGTTGATCGTGAGATTACTGACCTTGAGTTCGCGCGCGAACCCCACATTCGCCGTGAGTTCATGGCCGGTGACGCTTGAGAGCGTGGCGACGCCCTGGGTATTCCGGCGCATGGCCTGTTGCAGGGCCAGATTGCCGACCGTGGTGCTGGCTCCGGTATCGACGACGACATCGACCCGCACGCCGTCGATCACGGCATTGGTCATGATCAGCCGGCCGGAGCGCTTGCGGGCGTGCACGACGATTTCATAGCCGCTGCTCCCGCCCAGTTCACGGGTCCCGCCGATGGCGATCGTGTTGTGGGTGAAGTCCAGCAGCACGCGCTGGTTCTGTAGGCTGTCGGTGCCGAGAATGCCGTCTGCGCCGATATGCTGGTTTTCCAGCAGCGGCACCACGAGGCCGTAGAGTTCCTGCCGCCCGAAGCCGAGCGTATCGACATGGGCCGTGCCCACCCGGCCTTCGCCGGCCATGCCGACGATACGCACCTGAGGCCCGGGCATCAGGCCAAGGCTGCCGGCCAGTCTGGTCGAAACCACGGTGCGCTGCGATCCGGTGTCGATCAGGAAGCGGTAAGGCCCGGAGCCTTCGACCGCGACATTCACGGTCATACGCTCATAGAGGTCGGCTTTTCCCTGAAGGGTTTCGGCCCCCTGAAGCGTTTCGGCATTTTCGGGCGCGGTGGGTGGCACGGGCGTTGTGCCCAGGATCACCGGATCGGCGATCAGCAACGCCAGCGCAAGCGCTGTTCCAGACATATCCTACTCCGGCGGGCGTGTTGTCCGCCCTGTGTTTTTCCAGGCAGGAATATTATCACGATTGCAGGCGAAACGCCACAATTCAGGCGAAATGGAGCTTCAGCCGTTCGCGAACCGGGCGCAGCACATGCAGGGCCATGCCGACCAGATCCTCGCGCGCCGGATGGCGCAGCAGGAAGACTGCACCGAGCCAGGCCATGCCCGAGACGGCGGCGGTCAGCACGAAGTCGATGAACCCCAGGGTCGCGGGGCTGCGCCACATCATCACGGCATAGAGCGCCGGCAGAATCGTGATCAGCGCCACGCCCAGGCTTGCAGAATAGATGCGCAGCATCGTGCGCCAGCTGAAGCCGACCAGATCGCGCATCCAGAACGCGTAGAGGCAGAACCAGCCCACGCCATAGACGATGCGCGAGGCCGCTGCGGCTTCGATGCCGATCGTCGCGCCCGCTATCAGAGTCGTCACGGAAAGCGCGGTATCGGCAAGGTTGAAGTAGAGCAGCTTCTTCAGCTGGCCGAGCAGGATCGGCAGGTCCATGTGCAGCGGCAGCGCCACAAAGCAGCACTCTGCCAGGGCGACGAACGCGAGCAGCGGTGCGGCCTCGGCCCATCCCGGCCCGTAGAGCAGCAGGATCACCGGTTCGGACAGCACGGCGAGCAGGGCCATGGCGGGCCAGACGATCACGCCATGCGCGGCCACGACGCGTTCGTAATAGGGGCCCAGATCCTTGTGCTCGTCGCGCAGGCGGGCGAAAGTGGGATAGTAGATCGCGCCGACCGCACCGGCCACGAGGTAGTGCAGCTGTGAGGCCAGCGCCACGCCGCGGCTATAGAGGCCCGCTGCGTTCATGCCCTGCAGGCGCCCGACGATGAGATCCGGCGTGCGCATACCGATTCCGCCGGAAAGATAGAGCAGGGCACTGCTCGATCCGAAGCCGACGATTTCCCGGGTGCGATCGAGCTGGATCCTGAGGCTCAGCGGTGTCGGATGGAGCCATTGCGCGATGGCGGCGCGCGTGGCGGCCTGCGCGATCATGGCCCATGCCAGCGATTCGGCGGAAAAGCCGAGTGCGGCCAGCGTCAGTGCGCAACTGCTGTTGGCCAGGGCGCCTGAGGAATTGACCAGAAACGTCCCGCGGAAATCGAGCCGGCGCGAGAGCAGGGCCACTGGCACGATGCTCCAGGGATTGATCAGGTAGGACGCCGCGATCAGCCCGAGAATGCCGAACAGGCGCGGTTCGCTGTAGAACAGCGCGACCGGCCAGGCGACCGCCATGATCAGGGCGGCGAGCACGAAGGAAAAGGCAACCGCGATGACCGTGCAGTGCCGCACGGTTTCCTCGTCCGCGGTCGGATGCCGGCCGAGGTAGCGGGTAAGGCCGAAGTCCTGAATGATCGAAAGGATCATCGCTGCCGCCAGTGCGACAGAGAACAAGCCGATTTCCTCGGGCTTCAGGAAGAAGCGCGAGATGATGACCGAAGTGACGAACTGCAGGACGAATTGCGAATACTGGCTGCCCGCCGCCCACAGGGCCGCCGACTTGACGCTGGCGTGGCCGCGTCCGCTGTCGTCCGTGGATTTGGCCTCCATGGATGCGGTCCCCGTGGTTTTGGCCGGCGGGGATTCGGCCAGTGAGTTTTCCGGGGGAGGGGGCGCGCCGTCCATGTTCGTGTTCAGACTGCGTGGGACGTCGCGTGAGAGGTCGCGAGAGTGGAGGCCAGGCGCAGGGCGCGCACCGGCTCGCCGAATCGCAGCAGCCGCAGGACCGTGCGCCACATGCCGTCGCGCCGGCCGCCATCGCGCAGATGGCTGACGAGCAGGTCGAATCCTTCGTCGCGCATGGCACTTGCCGAATAGCGGACGCCCAGCGCGACCTGCTCGCGGACGCGGCGGGATATCCCGGGCCGCCCGAACAGGGCATCGAGATCGGCGATCGGCGGCAGGCGGCTGAGCGTTGCCGTGGGATCGGGGCGGCCTGCCTGCCGTTCTTCCCAGGCGATCCGCGCCACGACACTGCCGATCTGTTGTTCGGTGGCATGACGGGAGGAGACCTGCCCCGGATAGCGCCTGTAGCGCAGCAGCCGTTCGGGAATGTTCCCCAGCTTGGTGACGCCTGTGAGCCGCAGCCACAGATCGAAATCCTCGCAATGCCGGAAAGCGGCATGATACCCGTCGACCGAACGGACGGTGTCTCGCCGGTACATGGCTGCCGGATGGCAGATCAGCTGGCCGCCTGTCTCTATGGCCTTGAGCAGTTCCTCGTGGGTAAGCGGATGGTCGTCCATGCCATGACGGACCAGGGGCTCTCCGTCTTCGCCGATATCCTCGCTCCAGGATCCCACGACGCCGTAGTCAGGATGCTGCTCCAGAAAAGCGATCTGCTTGGAGAAGCGGTTGGGCCTGCAGATATCGTCTGCGTCCATGCGGGCAATCACCGGGGCCTTCGCGATGGCGATCATTTCATTGAGGCTGGCGATCAGACCGCGATTCTCGCGCAGGATCGGCCGGATGCGCGAATCCATCTCCGCGTAACGGCGGATGATTCGCGGGGACGCGTCGGTGGACCCGTCATCGACGATGAGAAACTCGAAATCCGTAAAGTCCTGGGCCAGCACACTCTCTATGGCGGACGCGAGATAGCGCTCACCGTTATAGACGCTCATGGCCACACTGATCGCCGGAGTCGGCATTGATTGGAAATTCCCGGTTTTGGCGGGCCCGTTGCAGCCCAGTGTGCACTCGCTTCTGGTTAGCCGCTTCACGGTAAACAAACCGTAAGATCGTGAATCGGGACAAAAGAGGGGCCCGCCAGGCAGGGGGCTGTCGTTGAAACGGCGGGGATTCGCCCCATATGGTTAGGGCAAGACGAGGTTTCCCTAGGATTTCCCAGCGTTTCGAGCGGTTCGAAAA
>NZ_BCTX01000108.1 GCF_001590985.1 Novosphingobium naphthalenivorans NBRC 102051 | reverse complement strand
TCTATGGGTTCCGATCATCGCGGCTTGGTGTAGCAAAGCCTTAAGCCGGACCTCGCACAGCCGTCCTACGGACGGATGGACAAGTCCCGTTTCAAACCCACCCCGATCCTGCGCGAACGCCGGCGCAACAAGTGCGCACGCTTTGCGCTGACCAATGCGCGCGGGGAGGCCATCGAAGTCATGGTGCGCGATATCTCGTCGAAAGGCCTCAGCGCCGCCGCGCTTGGGCAAGCCCCGGCCCCCAACGAAGTGGTGCGCGCCCATCTTGAGGACGGGCGCGAAGTCTGGGGACTGGTGCGCTGGACCGACGGCAACCTGTTCGGCGTCGAGTTCGATACCCGGGCCTGATCCCCATCACGGCATTCCGTGATGCAAACCCATCAGCATCCTGACCGTGTGGGCCTGGCTGTCACACCGCCGAACTGAAACGCCGCAGCGAATCCCGGCGATAGGGATCGAAGCGCGCCGCGATCGACCGGGCGTAGGGCAGGCCGCCCGGATGAATCACCAGATCCTCGCCATCCATCTCGCACAGTCCTGCATCGACATAGCCTTGCAGCATCGGCAGAGCTTCGCGCTTGAGATCGGGATCGACATGCGCGCGCGCCTTGCACAGCAACGCTTCGATCACGGCGCCGCGGCGGCGGTCATCCGGCCTGCGGACGATCCCCCGGTTGGCCGTCAGCCGGTGCTGCGAAAGCATCATCCGGTATCGCCCGGTGTTCTTCTCGTTCTGGACGAGCAGATCGGGAAAGCTGCTGATCGCCGACGCGCCCAGACCGATCAGAACAGGCGCCTGATCTTCGGTAAAGCCCTGGAAATTGCGCCGCAGAGTCCCGCTCAGCGAAGCCTGCGCCAGCGAATCCCCCGGCCGCGCGAAATGATCGAAGCCCACCGGCATGTAGCCCTGCTCGACCAGATAATCGTGCCCGAAGGCAGCCATGCGGAAGCGCATTTCGGCATCGGGCAGCGCGCTGCCGTCAATCTTCTTCTGCCGCGCGATCAGGTGCGGCACATGGGCATAGCCGAACAGCGCCACCCGGTCCGCACCGAGCGCGACGGTCTGTTCCAGCGAGTTGCGCAGATGATCCATGGTCTGGCCCGGAAGGCCGTACATCAGATCGAAATTCAGCGAACGCACGCCGCTGCTGCGCAGCATGGCCGTGGCATTCTCGATCATGCGGGTAGGCTGGATACGGCCGATCGCTTCCTGAAGCGCCGGCTCGAACGTCTGCACACCCAGACTGGCACGCGAAATGCCCACGAAGGCCAGAACCGAGGCCCATTCGGGGCCCAAGGTGCGCGGATCGAGCTCGATCGAGAAGACCGGACGTTCGCCTTCCGTCTGAATGCCGAACTCCAGCGTCAGCACATCGACGACGCGCACGAAATCGATCGGCGAAATCCCGTTGGGGCTGCCGCCGCCGAATGCGATTCGCCCGACTTTGGCCGCCTTGGGCAAGCGCTCGGCCACCAGCGCAATCTCCTGATGCAAGGCGTCGAGATAGCTGGTGACGCGGTCCCTGCGGTTGGCAACGCTGGTGTTGCAGCCGCAATACCAGCAGATCTTCTCGCAAAACGGGATATGCACGTAGAGCGAGATATCGCCGTTCTCCCCCGCAAGCGCGGCGGACATTTCCTTTTCACCCACGCCCTCGGCAAATTCCGCGGCCGTCGGGAAGCTCGTGTAGCGCGGTACGGGAACCGCCAGCAGGTCGGGGTGATAGGTCCACATACTCAGGGTAATCGCCTAAGCGACAGGAAAGATCATTGCGATCGATCAAGCCGCTTACGGGACGAGCCGGTGTGGCATCCCTTGGCACAGCAGGGGCCCTGTGGCGGCCCCGGGGGGCCATCGGTGGGGGCCGCCGGGATCGTTACCACGCCGCCGCCGCAAAGCGGCGCGATGATGCCGCGTGCCTCGGCCTCAAGCGGGCCGATCATGGCCGGGAGCAGCGCCAGCGTGCCCAGGACGGCCAGTTCACGCTTCACTTGTCATCCTCCTCGTCGATGAGGATGCGATTGGCGGCGCCGTCGAGATCCTCGAACTGCCCGCTCCTCATGGCCCAGAAAAACGCGCCCAGACCGGCGAGCCCCATCAGCAGCGCAAGAGGGATCAGAAAGCCGAGAATGCTCATGCGGCGCTATCCCGCCCAGCCCCGTCTTGCCCAGCCGCACGCGCCAGACGCAGCGAGTTGCCGACAACCAGCAGCGAACTGGCGGACATCGCGACCGCCGCGATCAGCGGCGTGACGAAACCGAAGATGGCGAGCGGCACGGCCAGCATGTTGTAAACCGCAGCCATCACGAAGTTCTGCCGCACGATCCCCATGGTCGCGCGCGCCACGCGCACAGCCAGCGCCACCGGCATGAAGCGCTCGCCCACGAAGACGGCATCGGCCGCCTGCTGGCTGACGTCGCTGGCTCCGCCCGGCGCGATCGAGACATGGGCCCCGGCCAGCGCCGGCCCGTCGTTGAGGCCATCGCCGACCATGAGCACTTTGTGCCCCTTGGCGGCGCGGTCGCCCAGCATGTCGAGCTTTTCCGCCGGCGTCATGCCGCCCACCGCTTCGATGCCGAGCTGCGTGCCGACCGCCGCCACGGTTTCCACGCGGTCGCCCGAGACGATGCCGGAGCGGATACCCTGCGCCGCCAGCGCGGCGATCGTCTCGCGCACGTCGGGACGCAGCGGATCGGTAAACGCGATTCGCGTGCGCGCGCCATCCACCAGCAGGTCGACCGAAAGCCCGGCGGTTTCCGCCTCGGGCCGCACCAGCGCCACGTCATGCCCCTGAAACCGCGCGGTCATGCCCATGCCCGCGGTCTCGGCCAGATCGTCGAGCGCGGCGGGTTCGGTCCCGGCATCGCGCAGGGCCTGCGCCAGCCCCCGGCTGAGCGGATGGCGGCTGCCCTGCGCCAGCGCCAGCGCCAGCGGGCGGGCCTGCGCATCGAGCACCCCGAGGTCCGCCGGACGCGGCTCGCCGAGCGTCAACGTGCCGGTCTTGTCGAACAGGGCCTCATCCACTTCGGCCAGCCGTTCGAGCGCAGAGCCATCCTTGATCAGCAGCCCGCGCTTCATCAGCGCCCCGGCGGCAACGACCTGCGCGGCGGGAACCGCAAGGCCCAGCGCGCAAGGGCAAGTGATGATCAGCACGGCCACGGCAATCGTCAGCGCATGATAGACGCCCGCACCTGCCAGCATCCAGCCGCAGAAGCTCAGGAACGCGAGGCTGTGCACGGCCGGTGCATAGATGCGCGAGGCCTTGTCCGCGATCCGCACATAGCGCGAGCGCGACTGACCGGCCTCGTCCATCAGCCGCGCAATATCGGCCAGCGCCGTGTCCTGCGCGGCGGCGGTGACTTTGACCCGCACCGGATTGCCGAGGTTGACCATCCCGGCGTGGATCGCATCGCCCGGCCCGGCGGGGCGCGGATCGCTTTCCCCGGTCAGCATCGAGGAATCGATCGTGGTGCGGCCTTCCAGCACTTCGCCATCGGCCGCCAGGGCCTCGCCAGCCGCGACCAGCATGACCATGCCCGGCGCCAGCCTTTCGGCCTCGACATATTGCGTCGAACCGTCCGGCTGCACCACATGCGCGCCCCGGCCCATGCGGCCGAGCAGCGAAGCGATGCCCGAGCGGGCCCGGCTGCGCATCATCGCATCGAGCACGCGGCCTGCGAGCAGGAAGAACAGCAGCATCACCGCGCCGTCGAAATAGGCGTGAGCGCCGCCGGTCACGGTCTCGTAGAGGCTGAGCCCGGTCGCCAGCAGCACGCCGATCGAAATCGGCACGTCCATGTTGGTGCGGCGGTAGCGCAGCGCCATCAGCGCCGAGGAAAAGAACGGGCGCCCGGCATAGGCGATGACCGGAACCGCAATCAGCGCACTGATCCAGTGGAACATCTCGCGCGTCACCGCATCCGCGCCGGACCATACGCTGACCGAAAGCAGCATGATGTTCATCATGCCGAAACCGGCAACGGCCAGCGCGCGCAGCAGGCGCTTGGTTTCCGCATCGTCGCGGCCGAGCGGATTGTCGGCGGCACGCTCGGCCTCGAAACCGAGCTTGCGCAGTTCGTCGATGATATCGTCTTCAGTCAGCCTGGGCACGTGGCTGACCGCCACCCGCTTGGCCGAGAAATTCACGCGCGCGGCTGCGACACCGGGAACGGCGGACAAGCCGCGTTCGACTTTGCCGATGCACCCGGCACAGCGCATCCCCGGCACGGTAAAGCGGCTGTCGATGCACTCTCCGGAGACCGGCAGGTCAGGCGCCAGATCGGGGACGGGCGCATTCATGGAACCGGCTGTCCCATCACCTCCAGCCCTTCGACCTGATCCTCGCCGCGCCAGACCTCGCCGCCGGCCTCGATATCGAAGCGCAGGATCCAGCGTCCTTCGGGCAGCGGCTTGTCGCTGACAAAGGCACCGCTCACGTCCTTCTGGAAAGTCAGCGCAACATCGGGCTTGCGGCCCAGGGGATGGCGGGCGATGGCCTTGACCGTCGGGTAGGCAGGCACCCCGGTGAGCGCGGCCGTCAGCCGGCCATCGGTGCGGCGCTGCACATCGACTTTCCAGCCCAGCGCCTTTTCCTTGGCCGCTTCATCCAGCCAGCGGTTGAAATGCTGGCTGGCGACATAGGAATTCTCAACCACGACACCGCCGAACGTCGAGGTGGCGAGGCTCGCCATCAGGAAGTTCACGGCAAACACGACCCCGAAGCCTGCGACCAGAATCAGAGTCATGTGCTTGCCGGTGAACGGCTTGCGGCGAGGGGCTTGCTGGCTGCTCATCACTGTCCTTCCGGAGCGTCGAACTTGACGTCGGCCTCGTCCTTTTCGCGGGCATCCCCGACCGCCTGAAGCTTGAACTCGAACTTCTGCGAAGCGGTATCGGACGGGGCGACCACATAGACGCGCACGCTTTGCGTTTCATCCGCGGGCACCATGCGGGTCAGGGTCCGGCTCGCGTCTTCGCGCGCCATATCCTCGGTCCACATGGCCGCGCCGGGCAGACCCTCGATCGAGATGTCCATCTGGCGGGGACGGCCTTCCATGTTGCGCAGGCGCAGGGCGTAGGCGTTGCGGATCGATCCGTCGCTCATCAGGATGTAGGGCGGGTTGCGGTCCTTCGCCACGTTGAGCTGGGTATGGATGCGCGTGCCGAGCATGAACAGCAGGGCCAGACCGATGCCGGCCCAGACGCTGAAATAGAGGATCGTGCGCGGACGCCAGATCAGCTTGAGATGGCGGGTGGGCTGCTCGCCGGCCTTTTCCCGCTCGGCATCTTCCAGCGTGGCATAGTCGATCAGCCCGCGCGGACGGCCGGTTTCCTTCATCACCCGGTCGCAGGCATCGATGCACAGCGCGCAGGTGATGCAGCCGATCGTCGGCCCGTTGCGGATATCGACGCCGGTGGGGCAGACCGCGACGCACTGGTTGCAGTCGATGCAGTCGCCGAACTGGCCAGGGTTCTTCTCGGCCTTCTTGACACTGCCGCGCGGCTCGCCGCGCCAGTCCTTGTAGGTGACGAGCAGGCTCTTCTCGTCGAGCATCGCCGTCTGGATGCGCGGCCAGGGGCACATGTAGATGCACACCTGCTCGCGCATGAAGCCGCCGAGCACGAAAGTGGTCATGGTGAGGACGAACGTGGTCGCATAAGCGACGACCGGCGCCGTACCCGTCCAGAATGCATGCTGCAGCGTCGGCGCGTCGGCGAAGTAGAAGATCCACGCGCCGCCGGTGGCGAAGCTGATCGCGAGATAGACGGACCACTTGGCCAGGCGCCGGGCAATCTTGGCCGGGCCCCAGGGCGCCTTGTACAGACGGAAACGGGCGTTGCGGTCGCCATCGAAAAAGCGGTCGACGTGCTGGAACACGTCGGTCCACACGGTCTGCGGGCAGGCATAGCCGCACCAGGCGCGGCCGACGGCACTGGTCACGAGGAACAGGCCGATACCCGCCATGATGAGGAGACCGGCCACGAAGTAGAATTCCTGCGGCCAGATTTCGATGCTGAACATGTAGAAGCGGCGATGCGCCAGATCGATCAGGACAGCCTGGTTCGGCGCGTAGGGCCCGCGATCCCACCGGATCCACGGCGTGATCCAGTAGATCGCGAGGCAGATCACCATGATCGCCCACTTGATGCGCCGGAACTTGCCGTCGATGCGCCGGTTGAAGACCGGCTCGCGCTTGGCATAGAGGCCCAGCGGCTCGTCTTCCGGCTTCAGGTTTTCAGGCTTGTTCATGTCCTTGGTCCGCCCGTGTATTTATTGGGGGGCTGAGCGGCCCCCCGGGGCACGTGCGACCCGCCCCGGGAGGTGACTGCGGCCTATTGGGCCGCAGTCGCGTCAGCCGCAGGTTGCGCTTCGGCCGGTGCCGGCGCAAATTCTTCGCCGCCGCCCAGCGAGTGGACGTAGGCCGCCAGCATCTTGACCGTCACCGGATCGAGGCGTGCTCCCCAGGCCGGCATCACGCCGTGGCGCGGATTGGTGATCTGCGCGCTGACCGCATCGCGGGTGCCTGCATAGAGCCAGATCGCATCCGACAGGTTCGGCGCACCGAACTGGCGGTCACCCTTGCCTTCCGGGCCATGGCAGACGGCGCAGTTGGCCTCGAACACGGCCTTGCCCCGCTGCGAAGCCGCGCTGGGCTTTTCCTTGCCCGACAGCGACAGGACGAAGCTCGTCGTGTCCTGGATCTGCGCGGGGGTCAGCAGGCCATCCCGGCCGAAAGCCGGCATCTGGCTCATCCGCGTCTGATCGTCACCCGGCTGGCGGATGCCGTGAATCAGCGTCTGCTGGATGGTCTTGAGATCGCCGCCCCACAGCCAGTCGTCATCGTTGAGGTTGGGGAAGCCGTTCGAGCCCGCTGCACCGGCGCCGTGGCACTGGACGCAGTTGACCTTGAACGCCGCCGCACCGCCAGCCACGGCCGCGCGCATCAGTTCGGGATGCTGCGGCAATTGCTCGATCGGCATGTCCTTGAGCGCGGCAACGGTCTTGGCCCGGTCGGCCGCAGCGGTCTTCAGCTCGTTGTCGAGCTGTCCGCGGCTGGTCCAGCCCAGCATGCCCGGCGTCGCCGAGTGACGGCCCGGCAGCGCCGGATAGGCAATCACATAGCCGATCGCGAAGACGATCGAGGCGTAAAAAGACCAGAGCCACCAGCGCGGCAACGGCGTGTTGAGTTCCTCGATCCCGTCCCACTCGTGGCCGACGGTTTCGGTGTTCGTGGCTTCATCGAGACGCTTGTTAGCCATCGTTCTCGTCCTTGAAGATCATGTTGGCGGCCTCGTTGCTCTTCTCCCGCATTCCCGGCCGGAACGGCCAGGCAACGAGGACGAGAAAGGCCAGCCCCATCGCAACCAGTGCCCAGCTGTCGGCAATCTGCCGCAGCGTCTCGTACAGGGAGTGCTCGATCGTGATCATCGTCCATGCTCCGATGCGAGTTCTTCCTGCGCGGCGGGACCGTTGACGTCGACCAGCGTGCCCAGCATCTGCAGATAGGCGACAAGCGCATCCATCTCGGTCAGACGAGAGGGATTGCCGTCGAAGTCGCGGATCTGCGCCTTGGGATAGCGCGTTTCGAAATCTCCGGCGTCAGCCTCGGGATCGGCCTGGGCCTTGAGGTCGGCCACGGCCATCTCGACGTCCTTGTCGGTGTAAGGCACACCCACGTCCCGCAGGGCCTTGAGATTGGCCGCCACGTCCGGAACCTTGAGATCGGTTTCCGCCAGGAACCCGTACTTGGGCATGACGCTTTCCGGCACCACCGACTGCGGATTCTTGAGGTGCTGCACGTGCCACTCGTCCGAGTAGCGCTGGCCCACGCGTGCCAGGTCGGGCCCGGTACGCTCCGAACCCCACTGGAACGGATGGTCGTACATCGATTCCGCGGCCAGGCTGTAGTGGCCGTAGCGCTCGGTCTCGTCACGGAAGGGACGGATCATCTGGCTGTGGCAGACGTAGCACCCTTCGCGCACGTAGATGTCGCGGCCGGCCTGTTCGAGCGGCGTGTAGGGACGCATGCCCTGGACCTTCTCGATCGTGTTGTCGATCCAGAACAGCGGTGCGATCTCGACGATGCCGCCGATTGCGACCGTGATGAAAGCACCGATGCCGAGCAGCGTGACGTTCTTCTCGAGCTTCTTGTGACGCTCAACGATGGAAGTCATTGTTCTATTCCTTTTCGTCGCGCTTATTCGGCAGGAGCCAGGATCGGCCGGTCGGCGGCAGGATCGTAGGCGGCATCGTGCATCGGCGCTTCGGTGCGAAGCTTGCCGGCGATCGTCTGCCAGACGTTGATCACCATCAGCACGCCACCGGAGAGGTAGAGCAGGCCGCCAAAGGCGCGCAGCGCATACATCGGGTGGATCGCGGCGACCGTATCGGCGAACGAGTTCACCAGGTAGCCGTCCGGCCCGTATTCACGCCACATCAGACCCTGGGTGATACCCGCGACCCACATGCTGGCGGCGTAGAAGACGATACCGATCGTCGCGAGCCAGAAGTGCCAGTTGACCATGCGCAGCGAGTAGAGGCGTTCGCGGCCCCACAGGCGCGGCGTCAGGTAGTAGATGGCGCCGAAAGTGATCATGCCGTTCCAGCCCAGCGCACCCGAGTGCACGTGGCCGATGGTCCAGTTGGTGTAGTGCGAGAGCGAGTTGACGCTCTTGATCGACATCATCGGGCCTTCGAACGTGCTCATGCCGTAGAAGGCGACCGACATGATCATCATGCGGATGATCGGGTCGGTGCGAACCTTGTCCCAGGCGCCGTTGAGCGTCATCAGGCCGTTGATCATGCCACCCCAGCTCGGCATCCACAGCATGATCGAGAAGACCATGCCCAGCGTCTGCGCCCAGTCGGGCAGCGCGGTGTAGTGGAGGTGGTGCGGACCCGCCCAGATGTAGAGGAAGATCAGCGCCCAGAAGTGGATGATCGACAGACGATAGCTGTAGATCGGGCGTTCAGCCTGCTTCGGCACGAAGTAGTACATCATCGCCAGGAAGCCAGCGGTCAGGAAGAAGCCGACCGCGTTGTGGCCGTACCACCACTGCACCAGCGCGCCCTGCACGCCGCCGAACAGCGGATAGCTCTTCGAACCGAAGAAGCTCACCGGCACGTCGAGGTTGTTGACCACGTGCAGCATCGCGATGGTGATGATGAACGCCAGGTAGAACCAGTTGGCGACGTAGATATGCGGTTCCGAACGCTTGATGATCGTGCCCACGAACACCAGCAGATAGCAGACCCAGACGATCGTCAGCCACCAGTCCACATACCATTCAGGCTCGGCGTATTCCTTGGACTGGGTAATGCCCAGCAGGTAACCGGTCGCAGCCAGCACGATGAAGAGCTGATAGCCCCAGAACACGAAACGCGCGAGGCTCGGAAAAGCCAGGCGCGCGCGGCAGGTGCGCTGCACGACGTAGAAGCTCGACGCGATCAGGGCGTTGCCACCGAATGCGAAGATCACGGCCGACGTGTGCAGCGGGCGAAGCCGCCCGAAATTGAGGTACGGTGCCATATCCAGCACGGGCCAGGTGAGCTGAAGCGCGATGAACAACCCGGCCGCGAAACCGGCCATGCCCCAGAACACCGTCGCGATAACGCCCCATCGAACCGGATCGTCATCATACTTGCTTTGATCCGGCATCTTGAGGATGCCGCGCGCGATGGCCGAATAATCTGCCCCGCTGATCGTGAACCACACGGCAATCAGCGCTGCCAGCGCGACGATGCCCATGTGAATGGCGAAACCCCCATCCGCCGCAAGTGCGACCCCGATGACGGCAAGGAAGAGCACGGCAAGCCACAAGCCTGCCCGTGCGAGGACCGTTACCATATGTCTTCTCTTTCGAGATTGTTGCTGAACCTGTTGCCGCCTTGGAGAGTATCACGAACCCCCGCATTGATAACGATCAAAATGATCCAACTACAAAAAAAGCACCAATTCCCGCGAATTTGCGCGCGATCAATTCATGTTCGATGCAATTGGAGGAAACGCAAAGTCGCAGCCGCTCAAGAGGGGGGATCGCACGGTGCGGCCCCGGCGGACATGAAAGACAAGACTATGCGCAAGACCATGATGCTCGCCGCGCTCGCAGCGGCCACCGCAATCACCACGCCGGCCATGGCCGGTAGCCCCGACGGCAAGATTCAGGTGAAGGTACTTGGCACGGCCGTTCTTCCGGACGGCGGCATCGACAAGATCAAGTACATTGATCCGACGCTCGCCACCACGCTCTCGGGCGTTACGGTGGACACCAAGGCCAACGACAACGTCGTGCCGACGCTCGCGATCGAATACTTCTTCACTAATAACGTGTCGGTCGAGACGATCTGCTGCTTCACCCAGCACCACGTCAACGGCGCTGCCGATCTGACCGGCGCCAATCTCGTCAACCACGTGCTGATCCTGCCCGCCACGGTCACCGCCAAGTACCACCTGGACATGGGCGGCCCGATCAAGCCGTATATCGGCGCGGGTCCGTCGATCTTCTTCGTGTTCGACGAAAAGCCCGGCACGACTGCCAAGGCGCTGGGCGTCGACCGGGTCAAGATGTCGAACTCGTTCGGTGTTGCTCTGCAGGGCGGCGTCGACATTGCGCTGGGCGACAGCGGCTTCGGTCTCTCGCTGGATGCCAAGAAGTACTTCATGAAGCCCACCGCGAAGTTCTACGCTTCGGGCACCAAGGTTCTCGAAACCAAGCACGATCTCGATCCGTGGGTTCTCAGCGCGGGCGTATCGTACCGCTTCTGAGCCTGCCTCGCCTCACGGCGACAGCATAGAAGGGGAGCCGAAAGGCTCCCCTTTTTCGTTGCGCGCGCAAACGAAAAGGCCGTCCGGAACATTACCCGAGGTGCGCAGCAAGCCCCAGTCCGGGAGGAAACAGCGTTTTTGTCAGCCCGCTTCGGCGACCAGTGCGTCGAAATCGAGGATCGCAACGTCGCGGCGTGACGGCAGATCAATCACGCCTTCGTTCTTCAGGCGCGTGAACTGGCGGCTTACCGTTTCGATCGTCAGCCCGAGCACGTCGGCAATCTGCTGGCGCGAGAACGGCAGGACGAGATGACGCTGGTTGGGTTTGTCGAAATCGACCTTGCAGCCCGAAACGTTCAACCGCTCGGACATCTCGATCAGGAAGCTCGCCATCTTTTCCGAGGCGGACTTGCGCCCGAGCAACAGCATCCAGCGCCGCGTGCGGTCAAGCTCACCCAGCGTGCGTTCGAGCAGCTTGTGCTCCAGTTGCGGGTGGTCGCGCGCAAAGGCATCGAAATCGCGGCGCGAAAAGACGCAGACCTTGGCGTCTGTCAGCGCGGTCACGCCATGGCCGGACTTGCCGCCGAAGGGACGGCCAATGAAATCGGAAGGATAGACGACGCCGACGATCTGCTCGCGCCCGTCTTCGGTATTGGTCGAGAGCTTGAGAACGCCTTCGATCACGTTGGCGACGAGCACTGAATCCTCGCCTTCCCAGATCAGCGATTCCCCCGGCGCGATCTTGCGGGTCCGCCCGATCGCATTGAGGGCATCGAGCTCTTTCGTATCGAGCGAAGCACAGATTGCCCGGTTCCGGACAACGCAAAGGTCACAAGTGGACATAGATCGGACACCAACGCCGAAGGATCGGCTCAAAGCGCTCCGTTAGCGCAAAACTAAAGGAGTGAAAAGCACTCCTCCACGGACCAACCGCCTTTGCAAACAGCTGCTTGGCATTCGCGGCGGCGTTCGTGGCGTCGAAACGCCCCTCTAGGACCGGGCTCATCCGGCCCACTCGCGCCGGAACTCGCAGGCAATGTTAACCATCTATAAGGGCGTGATAATTGCGGATCCCTCCGCAAACTGTCCCGCAGACTGATTAGGAACCATTGGCCGGCCAACACGGGTAATTGCAGCACGCACGCGGCCGATTGCCTGTGCTTGCGGCATTCT
>NZ_BCTX01000107.1 GCF_001590985.1 Novosphingobium naphthalenivorans NBRC 102051 | reverse complement strand
TTTTCGAAAAAACGGGGCGTTTCACAAATGCATCCGGCCCAGCATGTGAGCGAGATGAGCCGCCAGACGACACGAGAAAGCAACCAAAGTGAAGGTCGGGTTGGCATGACTTGACGTCGGGAAGACCGACGCGCTGGCAATATAGCAATTCCGTAGCCCATGCACCTTTAACTGGGCGTCAACGATACCTTCTGATGGTTTCTCCGCCATGCGTGTCGCGCCGATAAAGTGTCCGCCCACCGGCGACATGCGCGTATCGATCAATTCACGCAGCGACATCTCTTGCGGCCAGGTAAGTTCGGCACCGATTTTGGAAAATGCTCCACAGGAAAGTTCAATCGCCCGCATTACGGAATTGACATCTTGTTCACAATACTTCCAATCTACTCCCATCTTCAGCATTCCCATCCGATCGCGATCAGGCGTCAAGAAAAGCCGACTATTAAAATTTGGAACCTGCTCTGAATTGAATTCCATTTGATAGGTGCCGGTACGACTTTTTAGAGCAACATACGGAATGCGATGATAGATACCATGCCTCATCCAGATCCATGTCGGCAAGAATTTTGCCAGTTGAGGGACATTTAGAGCAATATTTTTTGCATGAGAGAGCCACAACGAGGAATCGTGCCCAAGCCTTGCAAGTTCGTCGCGCTCCTGCATTGTCATCTTGCGCGTATATTCCGGCAGGATGAATCGTTTGGCAAAATACATCAGCGATAAGACACCATCCTTGTGCCCCGGATTGGCCGCATTTTCATGCATGAATCTCAGCACGAAGTTCAGCAATCGGTGCTCCTGCTGCGCGGCTTCCGTCATGACGAAACGCCGACGGGCCCATATTCCACCCTGCAGTCGATCAAAGCCCCAATGCACCGGCCAGTCCTTTGAAGGAAGGACCAGTTTGAGGAAATCCGCTTCAAGGTGGCTCATGAGATAGCGCCCAAGCACCCGGTCACCACTCGGGAGGCTCCAATTGTTGTTAGCCATGGAAGCGGCCAAGATCCGGAAACTCTCAAGCCCGCCCGACGAAATGACGAAGTAGCCGGCTTTTACCGAAAATTTGGTTCCGACCAAACTGATGCAGTCAGCCGAGCGAATTCGATCGCCATTGTCATCCATGGCGATATTGACGCACGTTGCATGCGTAACGATTCTGATAGACTTGGAGGATTCCAGAGCGTTTCTGTAGCGTTTCCCAAAATTGGTTGGAGCGCTAAAGCGTTCCAGGCTGTCGTCGGAAAGGACATCGTCATCCAAGGCGCCAACGGTCCGATCATAGTTTGGACCATATACCTCCGACAGTCGAAAGCTCGCTGATCCGATCTCGCAATATTCGGCGGCCTTTAGGAAGAAACTCTTCATGTCCTCATAGTCGACTGGCCATACGCCACATGGGACATAGTCGCGGTCCCTCAAATCGATGGGATCATAGGGAATCGTCCGTCCGCCCCAGATTGTTGAAGCTCCACCGATCGCCCGTCGACGATACATATTGAGTGGTGCATATTTTTCGGAAATGGAAACTCCATCGCTCAAGGTATCTGCTTCCTTGTTGTTCGTATAATCACCGCTTTCAATTAGTATGATTCGAACGCTAGGAAACAACTTCTCTAACTCGAGTGCAGTTACGATCCCAGCCGGGCCCGCGCCGATGATGCAGACCACATCGGAATTACCAACTTCTTCATTCTCGACTAGAGAATTAGCGTCGATGAATTGCACTATATTTATCCCTTAAATATCCGAGTAATCTCTCTTAGGTGTGAAATTGAACTTGTACCAATAATAACGGCTGCCAGAGAGGAATTTCGAGATAATGCCTGCAGGCGTTCGTTTATGAATTGGGTTCGTTCACAAGGCGTCTTAGCTTGTAGGGCTATGGGCCCACCCAATACTTCGCGCGCCACTACAGAAATTCCATTGGCGCTTGCTCGATCAACGAATTTCAACATGTCTACATCATCAGGCTGTAGTGGAAGTTGCAGAATGTCGACATCTGAAAGCGCTAGCGTTGCGACTACGCTTTCCCTGTCTTCTGCCGACACCCCAATCAGCCGCACCTTGCCCTGATCTCTCAACTCCTTAAGCGCTTCGAGAGGTTCACCATCGGCGATCTCCTTGGCAGTGGCCCCGTGCAGCAAGACCGCATCTAAACTGTCCCGCCCCAACCTTTTTAGGCTGGATTCCACATGTTCTGTCAAATAGCCTCTAGTGAAACAGGTCGGAAGTGCGCGCGCACGCGTAGATGTTACCGCCTGTGACGCCCCCTTCCATTTCGCGACGATGGGAATCAGGAAGGATTTGAAAGGAATGAACAAGCGCATTGGAAGTGGAAAATACTGACCGACCTTTGTGCAAATAAATACATCATTTCGCTGGCCCAGTGCGGCCTTCAGAATGCGTTCGCTGTCGCCTTGGCCATATATGTCTGCTGTGTCGAAGAATTTGACGCCCTGCGTTAATGCTTCCTCAATCAAGGCAGCCGAGTCCGCCTTCTGTAAGCCGTTCACCGAGCCTAGTCTTGCACAGCCCAATCCAATAATAGGCCTGTTGGTGTTCTGATCCTTGATCAAGGCCGTAGCGTTCATGCCGTCCTCCTACTGTCAGCGCCGCCTGCTCAATCCGTTGGTCGCAACAAGAAGCTGTACCGCAAGGTTTGAAAGATAGCGCCGCGCCGCCTTGAGCTTCCGGGTAGCCCAGCTTTCTGCCCACAACTCTCTCAAGGCCCTATCCATTTCAATCCTGGATCGCGCCCGACCTGCAAAACTTGTTGAGTCACGGCAAATTTCGAATTCGGATAGAATGAAATCAAAACATTGAGCGCGCGCTCCTTCTTTTATTTGTGAGGCTATCGTGACGTAGTCCCCGCATATGGGGTAGCTCAAATCATACGGGAAGCGTTTGTGCCAAGCGGTCGAGAAGAGCGTCGACTGATGAATGGCGGGCAAGCCATATTTGATGTAGCTTAGCCGCCGCGCTCGCCGCGTGGCGCTGCGACCACCCTCAAAACGGCAACGAGTCGCGAAGAATGCGATATCAACTGGAGTCTCTATTGCGTCGAGCAGGGCAAAGGCTTCGTCGAGCACCGAACTGTCTACGAGGAAATCGCCTCCGTTCAGCATCAACGTGTAGTCGCCGACGGCATGCGACAGTGCGACGTTCATCGCATCATAAATGCTTTTGTCCGGATCTGTAACCAGTCGAATTCTCGGATCACGATGCATCAATTCTTCCGCATATTCGCATGTGCCGTCGTTCGAGCTGCCATCCTTGATAATTAGTTCCCACGAGGTGAAGCTCTGGTCGAGAACAGAATTCGAGGTGGTGATCAGCCCCTGCAGATTATTTCGAACAACGGTGATGATGGTAAGGCGTGGAGTATCCGAGCTCATACTCGCCCCTTTAGCCGACAAGTTGAAAACATATACCACAAACCTACAGCCACGATGAAAATGGGGTTGAAAACATGGCCACCATATAGCGGTGCAAACAAGAACGTCATTATGAGCGGAAGGTTATTGCTCCGAATGGATGCGCGAGCAACTTTTGCAGTTACTATGAAATAGAAAATTACTCCAACAATTCCAAAATATATAATGTATTGAAGTAAGGCATTTTCAATTGTTGAATAAGAAGTCCTTCCCGCACTTATAAAAGCCGAATACGTGCTGTACGCCTTGGAGCCGAGCGGCAGTGATCCAAATAATGACACGCCTTGGTCTCGCAAATACAAAAGCGGTGCGGTAACACGCACATATCCGGAAGTTCCTGGACGCCAAATTTCCTCTATGCGGCCAGCCGACGTATAAATATTTAATTCGAATAAACCGAGAAGGGTGGCTATTGCTAAACAAACCATCATCATTCGTAGAAGCGTATTTCTGATTATTTGGTATATCATGGCCGCGAACAAGATAACCAAATGCGCCAAGCCGAGAAATGAACCGGTGGCCACTACGGATATCGACAGAATGCCTATCTTCAATGTGGGCATTGGGATCTGCCTAAATCGCGAGAGGAGCACTGAAATTGCAAAGGTTGCCCAGAACGCGGCCGCAGATGGCTCCCAATTCAGTCCGTTAGGACGAATGAAGGAGATCGTATTCGAACGGAAAAACGGATTGTAAGGGCCTGGCCTCCCCCCACTGAGCGGGTCAGGACCAAATTGAGAATATGCACCGAAAGGGTTCAACGTCCCATAGTCCTTAAAAATATTAAATGACACAAATTGATATAGAATAAAAACTCCATGCGCGCAGCTCAATAATATATAAACATTCAACTGCGCCCTAGTAATTTTACCAGAATTGGACAATTTGTGTAAAATTTCTATAAAAATAATTGTTAAAAGTACAAATAGCCCCTGCATCGCTGCTCGTTCATCAAAACCATATTTGGCGAAGTCGACCATCTCTTTGCAAGCCAAAATGCATACTGCAGTGATAACAAGAGGGCCTATCTTCTTCAGATTCAAGAAGCCGAACACCACGATGAGAACCATCGTGATATGGGAAAGCAGAACTTGGCCGAATCTTACCGCGCTAAAAAGATAGAGTGCGAGTAGTATTGCTACGGGCAAACGCACTGACCACCCCCGTGACACCGCCCGCTGTTTATGGTGGAATTGTGCAGGCTGGCTTGGGCGCTGCTCAACGTGATTTCCAGAATGAACCATTCAATTTACCTATAGACGTTAACGGCAACTTTTGCCGAACGGTCATGGAGATCGAAAAAGAACCTCAAAATTCCCACCATCATTACGCAACGCAATAACAAGGGGGCGGCCCACAGCGCACCTAGTGCCACTATGCGCCAATTGTCGGCGAGATGCAGCCCTCGAAGGACTTCAAACAGTAAGAGTGAGCCCAAGACTGCTGAGATCGATGCTGACAGAGAAATATGCTCCTTCCTCCAAACACTAAGGCTGCGCAGGGCGACGCTCTCGATCAGCCATCCCGCGCACCCCAAGGCGACCATAGACATCAGCAAAGTGAGCGACAACATTCCGCCAAGGGACTGGAAAATCGCGGGATGAAACAAAAAATCGAACACCAGTAGTGAAACCAGTATTGCTAGTAATATCGGTATGCCAATAAGAAGATTATGTTTTAGCGTATTACGGTATAATTTTCTGGCTTCGCACACATCATCCCTCAAAAGCGCCGCTGAAAAATCGTCAAGATAGTGCGATATAATAACAGACAACAGCGTTAGCGGGACAAGCGTGAATACTCGTTCGATAATATACAAGGCTGAAGCCCACCCAATTGAACTAAGGGCGAAGTGATGTGCAATCAGTGTAGGTGTTTGTTGCATCACTGACTGCATGAAGCCCAACGTGTAGATCGAGACAGAGCGTAAATTTACGGCTTTTGTGAACTTATATTTTTTCCGTGCACGCATCAACATGGTTAAGAATAGTAACGATAGAACCAGTGGTGCAAATAGGACGATCAGGAGAAGGGTATTTGCATCATTGGAAATCGTTTTATCGAAGGCGATGAATAACAGTGCGGCAATCACAATTATATTAATTGAAATTGTTGCCGCTGAATTTGCAAATTTATTGTGAAGGGCGTAAAAAGCGATCGAAAGTCCGCATATCAACGTCGCCACCAGGAAGACTGGGTAAAATAAAATGAATATTGATTTTGGTCGAAAATGAATGAAAAAAAAGAAGTTTAAGATATGTTCTAATAATGCGCACCCTAAAATAAGCATTATTGTGGATATGATTAGAACTTCAAGGATCGGAATTCGATTTCTACCGTTCTGTCGCGTCGCATATATCCAGTTCATCGCCGTGAAGTCGACAAAGACTGTCCAGTGAGAAAACAGCAGTCGCATCAGCGACGAGAATAGGTCCAAAATCGGGCCTGCAGGTAGGATAACCGCCGCCGCCGTGTCCCGCATGACGCCTAATCCACGTGATCCTAGGTTTAAGATCAGAACAAGCAAGCGCGACCCGCTAAGCTTACGCCGCCATAGCCTCATGTTCAACTCCTCAGGAAAGCTCTGACATTTCGCCCATTTTTGACCGCGCTTCCCTGGAGCTGAAGCGCCTCACATGCGTGAGAAGCTTCGCAAGCTGAAAAAGAGATTCGAGAATGTCTCTGCCAATGTACCTATAACCCTTGGCCGAGCCCAATTGGTGCTCGAGTTCCCGCTTCTTATAACCGATCGTTTCCAGCCGCTGCTCGCCGAACCAATTGAGATAGCGGCGCCCCCAATGACGTCTGAGCGGGTTGCAGAAGTGCTTCAGCTTTCCAAGGGATTCTATCGAAATTTCACGGTATCGGTGAATTCCAACCTTATCACCCATCGTCCCAGTCACTTGCTGTTCAGCAATCTTCGAAAAATCCGGTGCAAAGTTGCTCAAGTCCAGAAACTTAGCAATGTCACGAAATGTCTCCGATGGCATCTTCACGACATCCTCGTATTTCACCACCAAGGTGTTGGGATCGTCTTTCGCCACCTCGGCAAAAGCATGCATTCGCTCCAAACCCTTGTACAGATCGACAAAATACGGCCGCATGCGCCATCGCCGTCCTCCATCGCCCCATGCGTCCACCATGCTGTCTGCAACGGACAGTGGATTTCGGAATAGCAATATGATCTTGCAATCGGGCAGACATTGCCGAAGTTCGTTCAAGATCAGGGCGTATCGCGGCGTTTTGTCGATGAATATTTTCGTGGGATCATCCGCGAATGATGCTGCCGCTAGGTTCAGCGCTTGGTTCAATCTCTGCGCGCGATCTCCGCGATAGAATTCGGACAACGCAATGCGACATGCACGATAGTCAAATTCAGTTTGGATATCAACCGGTGCCATCCAGCCTAGAGCATTAAGGAAAAACCAAGTTTCTGCCGAACTTTCTATCTCCGGATGGAGTGTCAGCATCCGCTGTAGCAACGTTGATCCAGAACGGGGTAGGCTAATCAAAAACGCTATCCGCCCCTCTGGGGCTGATGTTGAACTTTCCGATTCTGGAAACATATTTTCGGATTTTGTTTGTTCGGTCAATTCTATGCTCCTAGTCGGGAAAGCGCTGACTTATTGCGCAAGTAAGGCTCTCCGGCTGATGGCGGCGTCGACGGCAGCTTGGAATGACTTTTGCAACATAGCATTATCATGTTTGACACTAATAGTTTGCCGTGCAGTCGTAGCCATGCCTTGTAATTGATCGATAGATATTTCACCTGATTCAATTCTCAGTAAAGAATCGACGAACTCGGCATTCGTTTCGCAATGCAAATAATGGTCTCGAGGAAATACTTCAATTGCCTCGGCGCCGATATCAGTGGTCATCACGGGCACGCCATTCAACATGGCGTCAATAATTTTTAATTTTATTCCAGTTCCAGTTGTTATAGGGGCGACGAAAATTGCGCCGTCATGTAGAAAAGTTTCGATATTATCGATAAACCCGATTTGCTTGACATGCTTCAGATGTAAATTATCGTTCTTAACTCCTGCAGATTCGAAGCGTAATGTCGAATTGGGGGATCGAAACTTGAAATCATCGGCGATTTTATCAAGACGAAGCAAGGTGTCTGCATTCGCATATTGCTTGGCATTGCCCATGAAAATCGCCCGGGTGGGAATTTTTCGTTCAAAGACACTGACAGTCGGGGTGCGATCGGCCGCCGGTGGCATGGGCGTAATTTTGAAGTCGGGCGGCATATAAGTCTGCAGATTTGTGGCTTCTCGAGATGAGACCATCAAGGCGCCATCGAATATCGTCGATATCCGCCGCTCTGCTCGGCGCATGAGTAACCGTTCCGCGGCCAGAGCCGCCGCTGGTGCTAAGCTCGTTATGCCCCTCAGGCTCTTGGGGATGCGATCTGCAAACGTGCTGTCGATACGATGGTTCGATGCCTTGAGCATACGGTCGTACCGGAGCGACAGCATGTCATCGAGGTCGATGAGCATTGGTAAATTCGGGAAACGCTGCCTGATATGCACCGCCGACGCCATTGTTCGCAACATGTCGAAGATGACGATATCCGGCTTGAACTCGAGGATTGTTGTTTCAAGCTTTGCTGCGGCACTTCCGGATGAGAGAAGATGGGCTTGAAGGGGGTATGTCGGATGTCGGATGAAACTTCCAAGCGCCCCGAGGATCGAGTTGTCTGACAATCTAAACTTCGACGCAAGGCGGTCGTCCAAAGGATCAGTGGAAGCCGGGTCATCGCTGGAAAATGCAGCGAGAGAAGTTTCTCCCATATCAAGGCAATATTTCAATACTTGTGAAATCATACGCTCCCGCCCCGTAAAAGGAGGGTGATGCCAGCGGGTGGCGCAGTAGAGGAACTTCATCAAAAAATACTCTCTTAATTGACATATTTGCGCAAATTTATCCTGAAGAGGGTATCCGGTAAGCAAAGCCTTGCAGGCAATATTATCCGCATTCAAGGAGTTGGAGAGCACCTACAAATTCAGAGATTTTCTCTAGCTGAATCATATGAGGCGTTCAACTGCCGATAGTAGTGGACAGGGCAGGTCGATATCTATCGATATGGGCGCCTATTCTGCCGGCGGGTGTGACATGCGGATTGCGAGGCGGTCCCAGCTCGACCTCCGAGATGGTTGCTGGAGAAGAAGGCTGAAGGTCACAGGGATGTTGAGCATTTTTGGCAGGCCGCGGAAAAAGGAGCTTGCCCCGAGGTGGCTTTGCTGATTCCAGGATCGCATAGAGTGATGTTGAAGGGATCGGGATGCGCGGCGGTGATGAGCGGAACGAGGGGCTATTCTCGTATGTAAGCTGCGCGGCTCGGGTGCCGGCGAACCATCCATTTCGCGCGATCCGCGCGATTGTCGATGAAGCGCTGGAAGTGTTGTCTGTGGATTTCGACAGCCTGTATTCTCGTATCGGCAAGCCCTCGATCCCGCCCGAGAAACTCCTTCGCGCCTTGCTCTTGCAGGCCTTCTATTCGATCCGGTCGGAACGCCAGTTGATGGAGCAGATGGACTATAACCTGCCCTTCCGCTGGTTCGTTGGCCTGGCGATGGATGCGCCGATCTGGGATGTCACGGTCTTCAGCAAGAACCGCGAGAGGCTGCTGTCCGGGGACGTTGCCGCCAAGTTCCTGCCGGCCATCACCAGTTAGGCGCGCGTACAGGTTCTTCTGTTGGACGATCATTTCTCGGTGGACGGCACGTTGATCGAAGCGTGGGCTAGGGCGTGAACTCATAAACCGGGTTGAGTTTGCCTTCTGCGCGTGATTCAGGCTCCTTCTGGGATGGAGGGGCGAATGGCGCGGCGGCGGTACGAACTGACAGACAAGGAATGGGCGATCATTGAGCCCCTGCTGCCCAACAAGCCGCGCGGCGTGCCTCGGATAGATGACCGGCGGGTGTTGAACGGCATCCTTTGGCGGTTTCGATCTGGTTCGCCCTGGGCGGAAATCCCCGAGCGCTATGGGCCATCCACCACCTGCTACAACCGGTTCGTGCGCTGGCGCAAAGCCGGGGTCTGGGACCGGCTGCTGGCGGCCGTTTCGGCCGGTTTCAACGGCGAACTCGTGATGATCGATTCCACCTGCGTGCGCGTCCACCAACACGGTGCGACGGCAAAAAAGGGGGATCTTGCGATCATGGCATGGGACGTTCCCGGGGCGGCCTTACAAGCAAACTCCATGCTCTTGTCGACGCTGAGGGACGTCCTGTCGGCCTGCGGCTGACCGGCGGCCAGGTTCACGATGCCTGCGAGGCCGAAGCGCTGATCGCCGGCATCCCTAACGGCGCCACCCTGCTGGGCGACAAGGGTTATGACAGCAACCCCATCCGCAACGCCGCCGCCGCCAGAGGTGTGTGGACCAACATTCCCAATCGCTCCAACCGTAAGCAGCGCTTCGGCTTCTCGCCATGGCTCTACCGCCAGCGCAATCTCGTCGAACGCTTCTTTAACCGGATCAAGCAGTTCCGGGTCATCGCCACCCGCTACGACAAAAATCCTGACAACTTCATGGCCGCCGCCAAACTCATTTGCACACGCATCTGGTGCGCCGCGTAATGAGTCCACGCCCTAGGCAGGTGACTTTGCCCTCCAAGCCACAGGGCGGGACATGCCCTCGCGCCAGGTGAAGAGCGTGCAGCGAACATCCTGGCCATTTGGGAGGCGCGCAAGAAACCACACTTGAGGAACTGCGCCGAACGCTGGCTGAAAAGGGCCTGGCCGTGTCCGTTGCCGGGTTGCATCGCTTTTTCGTGCGCCGCGGGCTGAAGCGGAAAAAAACTGGCCATGCAATCGAGCAGCACCGACATAACTACCCGGAATTTGTCCAAGTACGGTAAGCCCATCTGCTTACAAGCCGAAGGTGAAATACAGGCATGAACCACCGTCATCACGATACAATGTGCATGTTTTTCCACTGGCGCTGAACAGAACAATCCGGTTAGGAGTTAGGCGACGTTCTTCAGCACCTTGGGTCGGCTGGCGGTGGCATCTATCGCAGCACGATAAAGCCTCTCGTGAACTTCCGTTAGCGGGATGTTCTGCGTTTCGCCCGTCGCAGCGATCGCACTGTCGATGTGATAACCTATCGTCTGGTGAATGCCGTTCTCAATCGAGACGAGTGTGAACTTTGCGCGATGGTTGCCACTCACGCTGCCGATGGTCACGTTATCCAGCCCTTCCGGCGCGCCGAAATACCCGACCTGACAGAACAGCGTCGTGCCCCTGTCCTCGATGCTAAACAGCGGCTTGTCACCGCATCGGACTGTGTCGAGCGTTGCGATACCGACCTCAGCGGCCTCCCGTGTTGGGAAATCGAGCAGGAAGTCGCGCGACATGCGCGGCTTGATCTCCGCGTCCTTCAATCCGGCTTCGGCGAAGAAGCTGTCGAAGTCGACGATGCGATACTGATAGTGTTCTCGCTCGTTTGGCATCTGGCTGAGACCAGTGGTGATAAGCACCCGGTTTCCGGTTTCGAGGAACTGGTTCAGGATATCCTCATATACGCTGTAGATGAATAGCAGCGGATCGACATCGCTCTCGGCTGCGCTCGAATACCAGCCTGGATTGCGACGCTCGCCTTCATAGGCTTCGCTGTCGAACATGTGATGGTGCTGGATATGCGCACCAGCATTGAGGAACAGCGAGCCATATTGTGTACCATTGTCATCCATCAGACTGAGGAAAAGGTCCGTCAGCAGGCAGTCGAGAAACGCTGCCTTAGCCCATTTGTGCCGCAACGCCATGGGCAGGATGCGCAGATAGCGGGCCAATGATTTGCCGCGCAAATAAGGCAATGCCAGTGGGAGAAGCTGACGTCCGAGTTTAAACGACGAGAGTTCGGACGATGCATTGTCGTTCACCACGTCGCGGATCAGTGCATAGAGTCTCGTTGCGCGCGGGCTCGCTGTTACTTCGGTATTAGTCCAAGGATCAGGCATGAAGAAGTCAGGATTCGCACAAGCATTGGCAGCGTTCATCGGAGAAAGCGCGCCGACCTTCACGCCCTGTGCCTCCAGCTTTTCCCAGATTTGTGGCTGCGGCTTGTAGACCGAGTCGCCGAGCCTGAAAATCTTATGCTCGTTGTAGGTCTTTCCATTGTAAACGGTTGGCCACTGAATCCATGGCTCAAGATACGGATAGCCCAACTCCGACACGGTCTCGAAAAGCTGTTTTTCCTTGAGTAGCTTCGCAAAGCCCGGCAGTTTGCCTGCCGTAACAAACTTGCGAACATAGTGGAGATTGAGTTCGTTTAGTTCGAGAGAAATCACAGCCACCGGATCACCCTATCAACGGAATTGTACCAATTATTCCCAACACATGAGCCAAATTAAACGGCGAAATCTCATATTCAACCGCTGACAGTGCCGGTACATGGATATTGCAAATGTTAAGCGCACCAAGGGTGTAACCCGCTGCCCCAAAGAATCCAAGCGATGATTCTCTTCGGCCAAGCCATGAACTTTTAGAGTCTCGCTTTGAGGGGCCCCTCCTCCGCTCACATGGGGGATTTGGAGTCAAGTTACTTGGCCAAGGGGATATTGGTCTTTCTTGAGAGCTCGCATCAAGGTTCCAAGCCCATAACCTGTGCGGCCATTGCCGAGCCTGATCAAACTCACATACGGTCGCCACAGATGCAA
>NZ_BCTX01000106.1 GCF_001590985.1 Novosphingobium naphthalenivorans NBRC 102051 | reverse complement strand
GCCGCGCATTCCGGCTCCCGCCACGAGCCGGATTCTGCTAAACTGACAATTGCGCCATGGTGGTGGTGGAGGCGCATCCGTCCGACATTTGCGGAGACACCACCATGATCTTCATCGGCATCCTCCTCAGCATAGCCGCCATCGGCTTCCTCTGCTGGCTGCTCTTCACGCTCGCCGTGTTCGCGCTGCCGTTCTTCGCGGGCGTGACCGCAGGGACATGGGCCTATGGCACGGGCGCGGGATGGCTCGGCGCAATCCTGGTCGGCTTCGCGGCCGCCGGGTTGACCTTCGGTATCGGCCAGCTCCTGCTCGCCACCGTCCGACCGACCTGGGCGCGCCTGCTCATCGCCGCCGCATTCGTCGCCCCGGCCGTGGTCGCCGGCTTCCATGCCACCCATGGCATCGTGAAGCACACCATGCCGTCCGAGGGCTGGCAGCTCGCCTTCTCGATTGTCGGCGCCACCGCGGTCGGCATCGTCGCCTTCGCCCGCATCACCGGAATGGCGGCGCCCGCCCCATCAGCCGGGAACCTGTCTCGCGCCTGATGCAGCAACTTCCGTTCAGCGGACGAGACCGCGATTTGCCCCGCTGCCCCGTCATCTGGTCGGCCCGGTAGGGAGGCGGAGACAGCAGAACGTCGGTCCGTACCTCCCGTTGCGGCGGGTTGGAGCGCATCGTAAGGCGACGCCGAAGACACGGCCGAAAGGACGTTCGGCGCTGAAGCATCCCGTCAGAGCTGGCGGGACAGGAGATGCGCATCGTAGCCTGGACAAAGGTGAACCCACACGCCCGTGATCTCCGGTCGGGTCTCTGTGCGGAAAGTCGAAAGCCGCCATCGTCTCGCGTCATCCATCCGTGCAGAACCCACTCCCAGCGGCCTCTTCAATGGCCTGATCTGGCCGAAGGGCGGCTCCGCCTCGAGCGCCTATGCCACAACGGCGCGTCGCGACTTTCTTCCCCTGCGGCTGCGCCGTCATTCCTCGCGGAACAACAAAGTCGTGCCTGCACCGTCCTCCGCTACGCTGCGGTCGCAAGCGATGTGTCGTCGCTCGCCTCCGGCCTGTCGATCGCCATCGAGGCCGCAATGGTGCGGGCTCGAAACGGAAAACGGAGACTTATCATGGCGACCATCGGCACCTTCAAGAAGACCGGCTCGAACGAGTTCACCGGCGAAATCGTCACCCTCAACCTCCAATCCAAGGGCGTGCGCATCGTCCCCGACCAGCGCGCCAACGGCGAGAACGCCCCCAGCCACCGGGTTCTGGTCGGCCGCGCCGAGATCGGCGCCGCCTGGTCCAAGCGTTCCAATGAGGGCCGCGACTATTTGGGCCTCAAGCTCGACGATCCGAGCTTCACCGCTCCCATCTACGCCAACCTCTTCGATGACGAGGACGGCGAAGGCTACTCGCTGATCTGGTCCCGCCCCAACGGTCGCCGCGGCGACTGAGGCGGGCACACCCAGGTCCCGGCCGAAAGGCCGGGGCCGCCTTCCCGCTCAAGTCGCCGATGGGACCCGGGAATACCCGGATGGTCTCCCCACGCACGAAGACGCACTCCACGGCTTTACCAGCGTGCCGGACATCAGAACTTTGCCCTTTCCAGAAAAACCTGTGCGACCAGGCGAATCAGCCAGGTCAAACCATGGCAACACCGGCCTCGACTCGGGCCGGCAAGCTGGCTGAGAGAGGCGGATGCGACTAAAATAGCCGTAGTTCTGGAGCGCGTGTCGGTTGCGATGGGAGGTGATCATGCATGATCACCGCCCGACAATCCCGGGCCGCACGCGCGTTGCTGGGTTGGACGCAGGAGACGCTCGCTGACAAGGCCCGCATATCGCTGACAGCACTCAAGCGCCTCGAATCCGAAAGCGGACTCGATGTGTATGAGACGACTCGCGATCAGGCACGCAGGGCCTTGGAATCCGCCGGCATCGTCTTCCTGTCGACCGACCGAGGACATGGGGTGTTGCTGGTCGATGATCATGGGAAAAAGCCGAACCGATCTACGGCCTCGCGCTGACCTGTGGGCAGTAAGAGCCGGCCCCCGCTCACATTGCCTCCATTTCGGACCAAACCTGGTTAAGAGACAGACGTCGCGTATCCACCGAGGCCGCCCTATGATCGAACCATTCGAGGACATCGCACCGTCCGGTCGAGAGCTCACCGACTACGACAGATCGCATGTCAAACTCTATGTCCGCCTGCTGGACGCGGCCGCTGAAGGTGCGCGCTGGGAGGAAGCCGTGCAGGTACTGTTCGGCCTCGATCCCGTTCGCGAACCTCAACGCTGCCGGCATATCTATGATAGCCATCTCGATCGCGCCCGCTGGATGACGCATACCGGCTATCGGCACCTTCTTCGTCAGGTCCACAGCTGACAGTCGGCGAAGCGCGTGATGCCGTTTTGACATCACGCGATGCTCTCGCTCAGACTTCCAGCCTTCACCCCGCGCCGCGAACAATATGCTCTCGACTTGCGCGCACCACGCGGGGGAGTTGATGCGATGAGGCCCGATACATCAGACTGGCGTAACGATAGCAGCTACGAATTCTTCGATTCCCTGCCGATCGAAGGGCTCGCCTGGGAATGCCTTCGCAGAAGCCATCCCTATCAGGAACATTACGCCAACCTGGTCGACGCCGGCGCCGAAACCCTGCCCCTGCCTCACGAAGCACAGCAACGCTGGGGGTTGCGATTTTCCGGCAAGACCAGGCCTTTCCGCTGCCGAGCAAATGGTGGTGTGGTCGCCGTCGAACGATCCAACCGTCGTCTTCCTGACGCACCGGCCAAACTTCCTGCCCTCTGCCCCGAATGCGCTCGCCGACAGGTTCGGCGCGAAGCGTGACGCCCCCGAGGGATCGTACTCCACCCTTCCCCACTACGATCTCCAGGTCCTCTTTCTTCCCGGGACATCCCCAAACGATCAGCTCGCGGCGGTTATTCCGATCGATGGCGACCTTCTCGATCGCATAGATGCCCTCGCACGCCTGTCGCGCGCCTGGCTCGAACGCCCGCCGCTACGCGACACCCGCATGACCCGCGATCAGCGCCGCCGCTTCCGCTTGAGGCTCCGCGCCGCCGACGGTCGCATGAACGGCGCCACCTATCGTGAGATCGCCATAGCGCTCTACGGCGCGGCGCGCGTCGAAACCGATCCCTGGAAGACATCGCCGCTGCGTGACGCTGTCATCGCCTTCGTCGAAGCCGGGAAGGCTCTCATCGACGGCGGCTATCGGCAACTGCTCAGGCATCGCCGCCGAACCTAGTCGCATAGCGGTCAAGAGCTGACTTCACGCATCCGGCGCCTCTACGCCCTTGAACGAGCAAGGTTGGCCGGTTGCGGACCGTCCGCAACGGAGATCATAGCCGCGGCGATCTCGATCACCATCGATTTCGGTGACGGTTCGGCCGAGTAGTGGCACTGCGCGCCCAAGGGCGGCCGCATGCCGCGGTGGCCGGCCTTGCGCGGCATCTGGCCCAACGGGGCGCCCCGCTTCGACATTCGCGATGAGGACGCGACTATGCGACCGATGGATCATTCCTCGCGGTTCGCGAACATCGACCCATTGAACCGACCGGCACCGTCATGAGAGGTGGACGTCAAAGCCGGGCCAAAGCTTTGCGAAGCTGCCGAGTGCGATGGATCGAGCCCGATCCAGGTCATGGGCTGCGCGTGGATGGACGACGAATGTCGGGCAGTTAGGATCGCCGCACGAACAATGCTGGACGCTGCCATTGGCCAGGTGTCGTTTGAATAGGCGTCGCACCTCGTCGAGCTCGCGCACGACCTTAGCAAGGCCGGCACGGATCTGCGCATCGCGCACATGATGGAGCGACGGGATTCGGCGGATTTCGGCGCCGTCCCGGGTCCGCCAGACACCCGTGTTCAGCGCTCCGATCGTATCTTCGATCGCCTGTTGGAAGGCGGGAAGGTGGCTTTCGGCCATGAAGGGCGTGCGGAAGGCGGGCCGGTCGAACACGGCCGCCATCATGTGCAACGTATCGTGATCGGACAGGTCGGGAAAATCGTCGACGAAGCGGCGCAGCTCGGCTTCGGCATCGGGAAACACCACGCCTTCAACAAACCGGCGGAGCAGGAACTCGGCGCGGAGTCGCAGAGCTTCCTCGAACTCGACTCCAGACCAGACGTCGACGGCCTTGATGCCGAGCTGCCGTCCGGCAGCGGAGATCGCATCGCGCCGCTCGCTTGAGACAGCGCCGCGGCAGACGAACTTAAAGGCATCGGGCACGCCGGTCGGCGCACCGACCGCCTTCGCCATGTCGTTCTTCGCCTTGGCATCGGTCAGGCCGGCGCGGTTGACGCACTGGATGATCGTGCGGGGGGACCGCCCATCGTCGAACGGCTCCACGCCGATGATATCGCGCCCGAGATCGCTTCCTGTCTGGCCATACCAAGCGAGATCGCGCCAGCCCGCGCGCAGGTGATAGGCGAAGACCAGGCGCTCGAATTCGGCTCCGCCGAAGTCCTCGAAATGAACGCGCTGCACGGTACGGGCGATCATCGCAGCCCCGCGCTCAAGCCGATAGCCCAAGGCCACCTTGGCGGGGAGCCGGTTCGGCGACGAACGTGTCCGCGTCCAGGCCGGCTTCGCGCAAGAACGGCGCTTCCGACAGGCGGGCATAGAGATTGAGCATCCGCGTTTCAGCGCGCTTGATGAATGTCTCATAGGCCATTGGGATGATCTTTGTGCGGCCCTCCTCGCGGACGCCTTCGCGTGGGCTGAGTCGGGATCCGAGGACGAAGCAGGTAACGCGCGTGCCATCGTCGATCAGCCCCTGCGTCTGCAATTCGACCACATATTTCCAGGCCTGGTTCTTCTGATCCATGCCAATCGCGATGCCCGGCCGCTTCAGCTCCACGACGACCAGATGGGCGACACCAGTTACCTCATGCTGATCGTCGAACGCGGGTCGCGCGAACAGACCGACGCTGCCATCGGGGAGGATGACGAAATCGGGACGGTTGAGGCTGCCCTGGGCGGTGCCGCCGAGCAGCTTTCTGATGACTTCCGACATGCCGCGATTGGAAGTGAACTCGATGCTCTCGAACTCGGGTCCGAAGACCCACAGGCTGCGCTCGATGAGCGGTTGCAACTCTCGGACCTCGTCGGCCCGCTCGTCGCGAAGCTTGTCGTGCAACTCGCCAATCAGCTTCAACCGACTTTGAATCTCGTCGAGCGCCATTTTGGCCGTCGCCACGCTCCAGTCCGCGAGAATACCGTCGAGCTGGTCCAGTTCGCCGGGCTGAAGCCCGTGCAGCCGCGCCAACAGGCTGTATTGCGACGACGACGCCTCCAGATTGACGAGAATGCCGGCGACCTGATCGATCTGCTCCGTCGAGATGCCGGGGCAGGTGTCGACGACCTGATCGACGAAGCTGTTCCAGCGCTCGCGCGCGCTCGGCGCGATCTTGAGGACGGTGGAGGCATACCGCTCCCGGACCGCCTCCTTGGCTTCCGCGCGCCGTTCGAAACTGAACGCGGCAATTTCCTCGCGGATTTTGTCCTGAACGGCGACCTGCGTCTTTTTCCAGGTGTCATTGCTGAGCTGGAACCCCGACCAGTCCGGCAGGATCGCGTCGGTGTCGGCGAGAAAGTCGGCAAAGACGATGAAGGTGAAGCGCTTGGCTTCGCTCGTCCGGCCATCGAGCACGCGTTCGTAGTCTGTCCCGCGCCAGCCGCAATCGCCGACTAGCCGGTTGTTAACGTGCCAGGCGATGCCGTGCTGGCGGGTGGTGCGATCGGCCCGCTGGGAGTCGATCATGAGAATGCGCGCGCGACCGACCCCGGGAATGTCAACGAAGCTCTCCCGCACGAAGTCCTGCGGGATGTCGTCGAAGGTGACGGCCTGGCCGTCGACTGACACTTGAAAGTTGGGGTCCGTCAGGAAGCGAGTTCCGAGCACTTCGCGGATGTCGGCGGCACTGAGACGAAGCCGCGTCGGTTCGGCGGCTCGGATTTCGACGCCATGCCCTGCGCTTTGCTCGCGGTGGACGACCGCCCAGTCGAAGGGCCGCAGGCCTCCTCGCGAGACCCGGTAGGTGACTTTTTCGCCCGCCGCCTCGATAGTAATTTCATAGGGATTGGAGAAGGCGAAGCCGCCATGCCGGCCCCGACCGTTGCGTCCATAGATTCGGCGCGGCGCCAACTCGGATAGCTCGGTGGGCGGCGATACATATTCGCCTTCGGCCTTCACGCGGTTGTAGTCGAAAACGCCCCAGCGCTGCTCGAACTGCTCGCCCGTCATGCCGCGACCATTGTCCTTGATCGAGAATTTGCGGGAGCCGTCGTTCGTGGGCCAGACGATGTCGACCTTCGTCGCATAGGCGTCCCAGGCATTGGCGACCAACTCGACTAGGGCGACCGAAAGATCGGAAATGATCGGACCCGCATGGCGATCGAGGAATCGCTGGTCGAACGCCAGCAGTGGTTGTTCAGAAGCCATCACCCCCCCAATACCTTCTTAGCAGGTATCCTTCCCCGACACAGCGCCTATCACAACCTAGAATCTACCTGTCGGCTTCTGTCCATCCCCAGTCATCCCACCCACGTACGACACGGATGAGTGACAGCTTTGGGGATAACACTGCCGGCGCGCTGACCGGCAAAGATGAGGCGCGAAATCGCCCAGCCGGCTTCCGCTAAACCTATGGGCAGCTACGCCATCACGAGCGCCCCAAAACCGCCAGGGCCCTGTCTACCCAGATCAGTCCTCCGCCCGCCGACCATGATAGTTACCAACCGCCAGATTTTTAGCCAGTAGTCGGAGCGACGGCTGGGGGTGGGAAATCTAGCCATCCCAACTTCCCCATCCCTCCCGCCGACGGTCCTCCGCCACCGTGGTCGCTGTCAGCCGCTGATCGCCAGCGGCCCCCAGCGACCCCACGGAGGCCCGCCCCATGCGACCCGATATCGCCGCGCTCCCGCCACGCTACCTGCGGACGAAGGAAGCCGCTGAATTTCTCAGCCTCTCTGCCCGCACACTCGAAAAGCACCGCACCTACGGCACCGGCCCGGCGTATCGCAAACTCGGCGGACGGGTCGTCTATTCCGTCGACGACCTCGAAACCTGGGCAGCGCGCGGCGCTGTCACCTCGACCTCCGATCCGCGCGGCTCCGTCCTTCCGGCGAAACGCCAAGCGCCGCCGATCGGCCAGGTCGCCGGCCGTTACGCACGCTGATCAGGGCCCGTGCCTTTCATGGTGGTGCGACGCCGCGATCCTTCCGAGCGCGGGCAGCTCGATCTGTTTCGCGCGCTCCCCGGCGACTTCGCACCCCGAGATGCGCAGGATCTCATGGCCTATCCCTTCTTCTCCCTTTCCAAATCTCACCGCGTCACACCAATCGACTTCGCGGCCGGTGACATCACGATCCGCGTCGAGGCCGTTCCCGATCACGGCATGGCGACGATCTGGGACGCCGACATACTGATCTGGGCCGCGAGCCAGATCGTCGAGGCGCGGGACGCTGGGTTGCGCACCTCGCGCCTGATGGCGGCGACGCCCTATGAGATCCTCAACTATGTCGGCCGCGGCACGTCCCTGCGCGATTATCAGCGCCTCAAGGCCGCCCTCGATCGCCTACAATCAACGACGGTCTCGACGTCCATCCGGCAACCGGCCGAGGGCCGACGCCACCGCTTTTCCTGGATCAACGAGTGGCAGGAGCGCACCGATCGCCACGGGCGGCCCGACGGCATCGAACTCATCGTCCCGGACTGGTTCTACAAGGCTGTCCTCGACGACGCCCTCATCCTCACCATCGACCCAGCCTACTTCGATCTCACCGGCGGTCTCGACCGCTGGCTCTACCGGCTCGTGCGCAAGCATGGCGGCCGCCAACGCGCTGGCTGGCGCTTCGACCTGCATCATCTTCATCGCAAATCCGGCAGCCTGTCGCCGTTCAAGCGCTTCGCCTTCGAACTGCGCGACATCGTCCGCCGTCAGCCACTGCCCGGTTACATCCTCTCGCTCGAGGTGGAGATCGATGGCCGAACGCTCCTCGCCTTCGAGCCGTTCACAGTCTGTGGAAAAGCTGTGGACGGCCTCGTGCTATCGGGAACCCGCACTATCGTGCCATCGGGAACCCGAGGCTCGTGCTATCAGGAACCGGAACCCGCCCTAAGCTCTCGAAAACACGGGCGAAATCGCGCTCTTAACTTAGAGTCTAACCCAGAATCTAACTTTGAAGTGCGCGCACGCGATGTGGAAAATCTCATCCGCACAGCCGCGAACAACCTCCGCGCCATCGGCAAGGCGCCCCCCCGCGGCGCTCCCACGACCCGGCCGGACCAGCAGGAGCGCGCGCCGCAGGTCGCCGATCAGCTTCCGTTCGGCCAGCGGCCAGGAGGCGCGCGATGATCGTCGCGTTCCTCAATCAAAAGGGCGGTGTCGGTAAAACGACGCTGGCGCTCAACGTCGCCGGCGAGCTCGCAGGTCGCGGTGAGCGCGTCACGCTGATCGACGCGGACCCGCAAGGTTCGGCGCTCGACTGGTCTGAGCAGCGCGGCCATGAGGGCCTGCCACGCCTCTTCGGCGTCGTGGGCCTGGCGCGCGACACGCTCCACCGCGAAGCACCGGAATTGGCGAAGACCGTCGATCACGTCGTCATCGATGGGCCGCCGCGCGTCGCCGGCCTCATGCGCTCTGCGCTTCTCGCCGCCGACCTCGTTCTGATCCCCGTGCAACCATCACCATTCGATGGTTGGGCCTCGGCCGAGATGCTGGCGCTCTTGCGCGAAGCGCGCATCTATCGTCCCGAGCTTGCCGCCCGCTTCGTACTCAATCGCTGCGGCGCGCGCACCATCCTCGCGCGCGAGACGGCCGCGGCCCTGGCCGACCACGATCCTCCGCTCCTCGGCGCCACCATCGGCCAGCGCATCGCCTTCGCTACCGCTGCACAGACCGGCCGCCTGGCCCTCGAATGCGACGACGCGACATCGGCTGCGCGCGAGATCGCAGCACTCGCCGATGAACTCTTCCACCTTCGGATTGGCGGAAACACGCCATGAACGAGCGATCCACTCGCCGCCGCTTCACCGCGCGTCCCGCCGATCCCGACCAATGGATCAAGGCGGCCGATAGCGCGCCGCGTGCGCCGATCACGGCCGCGTTCACTGCCCGGCTCACCATCGACGTGACACCTGAATTGCGCGGCCGGATCAAGATCGCCGCTTTCGGTCGCGGCGTCACCGTCGCCGACCTGCTGCGCGAACTTCTCGAGCGCGAATTTCCCCCCACCGAAGGACAGTCGTCATGACCGGCATCGCGGCTCCCCGCGTGCGCGGCGGCGCGTCGCCGTTGGCGTACTCCCACGACGACATGACCCATGTCGAACTGACATGGGTCGAGAAGCAGATCGAGCACTGGATCAGGTTCGGCCGCGAGGCGCACAACCAGATCCTCGACCGCCGGCGGCGCGTCGTTTCGTTCAGGCCGCATACCGTCTTCGCCTTCGTGCGATGGGCATCGAACGACTTCGGCACCATCACCTCCCGCATCGACATCGTGCGCGCGATCGAGCCTGGCGAGCCGCACCAGACGCTGCCTTTCGTACATCCGGGCGGCGAAATCCTGCTGAAAGTCGAGGGCTGGCCAAAGGTCGAAGACGTGCTGCGCCACATCGATGCCATCGAAGCCATCGGGATCGACGCGGACACCATTTCGCCGGATCACTGGCGGCACGTCCATAACCGCATGACGGCCGGTTATCAGCCGCACGCCTACACGCTCGAACAGCATCGCGCCTTCCTCCTGCGCCGGACGGCCGAGCTGTGACGCGCACCAGCCTCTTTCTCGTGATGGCGCTCGCCGCGATAGGCGTTGGCTATCCGGCGTTCACGTCGATGCCGACCAGACTCATCTGGAACGCATCGGCCAGCGCGCCGATCGGCTTCTACACGATCGAATTCGACGGCCCGTTCGAAGGCGCCGATCTCGTCGCCATCGACGCGCCCGAACCGCTCGCGACCTACCTTGCCGATCGCGGCTACCTGCCCAAAGGCGTGCCGCTCCTCAAGCGCATCCTCGGCGTCGCCGGGCAGACGGTTTGCCGCTCGAACCTCACCATCACCGTCGATGGAATCCCGGTCGGGAGCGCCCTCGAACGGGATCGTCTCGGGCGCGGTCTGCCGGTCTGGCAGGGCTGCCGCCGCATCCATACCGGCCAGGTCTTTCTGATGAACTGGCAGGTCCGTGACAGCCTCGACGGTCGCTATTTCGGCCTGACCTCCACCGACCAGATCATCGGCCACGCGGTCCCGCTGTGGACCGACCAGGACGGAAACGGCCGCTTCGAATGGCGCGCGCCGACGCGGTGAGCGCGCGGCCGGCAGCGCTTGCACCGCCGCCGATCTCATCACCGCAGCACAATCGACAGGAGTCCCGCATGACACAGATCGGAGAATTCACGAAGCTGAAGGTCGGCTATTCCGGGCGCATTCGCACGCTCAGCCTCGACATCGCCGTCGCCGTGGTGGCGGCCGAGCCGAGCGAAACCGAGAACGCGCCAGACTATCGCGTTCACGCCGATACCGAGGATGGCCCGGAGATCGGCGCGGGGTGGAAACGCTCCAGCGACAAGGCTGGCGAATTCGTCTCGATCCAATTCGACGATCCCACCTTCATGCAGCCGATCCGCGCCAACCTCTTCCAGAATGGCGACGACAAGACGTCCTGGTCGCTGCACTGGTCGCGTCCGCGCGACCGTGCCGAGAAGGACTGACCGATGCCCGCTCGCCGTCCTTCGACGAGCCATCGGCGTGCGCGCGGGCGGCATCAATCCGCCCGGCGCATGGCTCTCCTTCTCCTTTCCGGCCTGATCGTCGCCGCGAACGCGACCGGCGCTGCTCTCGCGCAATCTGCACCGGCGGCGCGCGCGGTCTCTACAGATCCGCACGCCGCCTACGTCGCCGAGGCCTCGCAGCGGTTTGGCATTCCCGAACTCTGGATCATCGCGGTCAAACGCGCCGAAAGCGCGGGCGATGTACGGGCGGTGTCGTCGGCCGGCGCGCTGGGGCTGATGCAGGTCATGCCCGACACCTGGGCGGGCTTGCGCGTCCGCCACGGCCTCGGCCGCGACCCCTATGATCCCCGCGACAACATTCTCGCAGGCGCCGCCTATCTGCGCGAGATGTACGACCGCTACGGCAATGTCCAGGCCATGCTGGCGGCCTACAATGCAGGTCCGGCGCGGTACGACGACTACCTGCAAGGAGGTCGCGCGCTGCCGGCTGAAACACGCGCTTACGTTGCGCTGCTCGCTCCCCAGCTCGGCGCGACGTCGCCGTCCAATGCGCCATCAGTTGCTCCGCCGCCGCCAGACTGGCGGGAAGCACCGCTCTTCGTCGTGCGCACCGCTGACGCTGGTTCTGCCGCTTTGCCGTCGAACAACGAGCATCCGGACGACAGCCGTTCCTCCGTCGCGGCGCGCTCACCCAGTGCCGCCGACGTGTCGAATGCTTCCCTCGTCGTTGCTCGTTCCGACCCCGGGACGCCGCGATGAGCACCGCCAGCATCCTTCGCGCCCCGTCGTATTCCCGCGTAGCATGGAGGACGCGAGGGGGAGAGGCAGGCAAAACAACCGCACGATGGCAGGATAAAAGGCCGCACGTTGCGCGGCGGTCGGGCGGTTGTTTTTGCAGGGATTTTGGGCTCGATCCGCACCTTGCCACGCTCCTGCGCAATGTGCACCGGATATCCAACGCATTGTATCGGCGCGATCTTTTGCACATTGCGGGCTCGCGTCATGGCCGATGACCATGAATTTCGCGTTCGGCCTGGGCGTATCCGCTCGACCCGCGCGCAGTCGGCCCGGCCCTTTATCGCGCAGGCGCTCGCCGCCGCAAAGAAGGCAGGTGGCGGCGTCTCACGTTCCGGGCGCATCACCGCCGCCAATCGCTCTCGCTTCGGCCATGGCCAGCGCGCCAGCATCCAGGCGAACCGTCTCATCACCGCACGCACACGCGGCGCGGTCATCAAGGCCCGTGTCGTCCGGCACGCCACCCGCACGGCCCCGCTCGGCACGCATCTCGAATATCTGCGCCGCGATGGCGTGACCCGGGACGGAGAAAGGGCGCGGCTGTTCGGGCCGGGCACCGAAGAGCCTAACGGCCGCGCCTTCGCCGAGCGGTGCAAGGACGACCGCCATCATTTCCGCTTCATCGTCTCGCCGGACGATGCCGTCGAGATGTCGGACCTGAA
>NZ_BCTX01000105.1 GCF_001590985.1 Novosphingobium naphthalenivorans NBRC 102051 | reverse complement strand
CCTTTTCCGGAAATGGCTGCAAGATGCAACCGAGGAGTGGATAGCGCGTTTCCGCGTCATTGTCTGCCCAGTTCCAAAGTTTGTCTGAGGGCACCACTTCAATCGGCGAACCTCGAACTGAAGTATCAAAGCCGTAAATCTGCTTCCTGTCCGCCTCCCCAGCCACAACAAATACATCAAGCGCGATAGCAGGATTGGCTTTGAATATGGCGGTCATCGCGCTTTGATATTGCCAAGCTCGATAGGGTTCTGACGCGAACTGAGCTTTGATATGCTCCGCCAGAGCATGCAGTTGATCATCCGCCTGACCCTCCGCATAACAGTAGCCGATTGCTTCTTGGGCGGCGTGGTCATTCATCGCGTTGCGATCAGACAGGTCGCAAGCGGATAAAATGTCGCGACCGGCTTGAATCAATTCGTTAGAAACTGTTTCGCCATCGGTCTTAGCACAATAGACAGCCATGTGAAAAATCTGGATGGCGACAACTTCGCCATCCTCAAGCGAAGCAATTAGCTTAAGTAACTTGGGAAGTTCAGCTTCGGGAAATTCTCGCACCGCGCCAGATGCAAGGCTACCAAAACGCCAAGACTCTAGCACCTTTTGTTCAATGGCGGTCCAAATCCGACCCAACCCGGCTTCGTCGAAGCCCGCCTGCATCTGAAAAAAGAAGAGGTGGGGCTGAAGCAATTCATTGACGAGGCTCTGATCCAAAATTCGTTCAACCAGAGCACGATCATGATCTTTGGCTTCGGCGATGAAACCTCCGAGTAAGGTTGCGTTGCGTTTGGTTCGATCGATCTGCTCGAATTCAGACACCATGGTTTGCCAAAGCTGCTCCCGGCTAGAGGATGCTTGAGCCAACCCACGACCGAACAAGGCCACTTCATATCCCTGCTCTATCGATAGCAGGTCTGGCAGGAGCGGATATAGAGCCTCGCCGTCATCAGCTGATGCCACACCTAATTCACGCGCTTTGTCCTGTGCTCGCTGGTAGCGATCAGTTGGTGATTCACTATCGTCAGTCGTGTCTACCAGATCGGCCGCGCGATGACCGGACAACACCCACGCCTGAATTTCGCTTGCTCTATCGGTGGGACGGAGCCTGAGTTCCAGTTCGGTAACATACTCCCGCAATTCCGGTGGCCAGCCCTCTACCCAGTATCTCTGCATATGCCGGATATTTCGCCACCCATCAATCCACGGGCCGTGATCGAGCATCATGTCGATGAAAGTATCATATTGCTCTCGGCTAGGTTCGTTCGTGAGCAGGTTGCTACTAGCGTCGGCGACTACCGGCCCAATCTCTGCCCGAATTAAATCATCTGAACACAACTCGTGCGCCAATCTCACGGCGTCGGCGTACCAGTTCCATTGGTCGCCATAGGTTTCTGGGCTCCATCCGAAATCGCGAGACCGGGCACCAAAATCGAAATTTGTCGTGGATGAAAAGTGTCCGCCATGAAGGAGCGCACGAAGGGCCAAGACTCCCGCCCGCCGAGTTTCAGGATTCCGACAGAGTTCATATGCCAGCGCCCGTCTTTGCTCTGGAGACGCATGGGTGCCAGACAGGTGGAGATGAAACAGTCCTTCAAATGCGTCACGTGCGCTGTTATGGTTTTCGTCAGGAGCTTCCGCCAACACAAACCGCGCTATCAATTGAGCGGAGCAAGCTCAACAACTGCCATCGTTCGCCAAAGACCGGGTTGAGGATGGCATCGCCACCTGGGGCATTTACTGCTTCGGCGATTCTCGTCAGCACCAAATCAGGCGCGACAGGTGCCAGATTTTGCAACAATTGCAGGCTGTGATCGGAGAATGACAGTAGATCCCCGAATGGACCATCAGACTGCAAAAATCGTGCGGTGATTTCACGCGCACGGTCGCTGTTGTGAAGATAACCGATGCGACGCGTAAATGACGTTGCCAATCGGGGTGTGAGCTTGGCAATGAACTGATCTATACGAGCATTCGAGAGCCGTTCGATAGCACTTTTTGCCAGTCGGTTGGCAATGGCTTGAGGCAGAACCGCCCTCCAAACTCCGCGTCTCTGGGCTACCTCCCTTTGTTCCAGTTGGACCGATGCCTCATACAAGGTCTCAACATCGGAGTTGCCACTCGTGGCAAGGATGGCCAATTCACTATCTGCATCGGTTTCTTCGCCATTGTATGAATAGACCAGCGCCAAGATTTCAGCCGACCGCAGCAAACCGTGATCCGGGTCATTGCGTTGACGAAAGATGCGCTCGAAAAGCTGACTATCGGTCAGTTGGCCAAGTGAATCACCTCGCTTGACCGTTTCAGCCAAAACCCTGGCAATGCGAAAGTTCCCTCCGCAAAACTCGGCAATACGGTTGCGATCCACTTCTGAAATATGGTCGAAGTTAAGTTTGAGCCATTGGGCGATGGTTTTTTCTGAACTAGCGCTCAGCCGAAACACTTCCGTGCGTTCTGGTTCGTCTCCCCGCACATCATACTCGACGGTCAATAAGCTGACTTGCGAGCCAGCCTTGGTGCAAATAACGGCGAGGTCTGAGTGCAGCTGCGGTTCGCAATTGTCGACAACCAAGATCGCGCGCTCACCAGCTTCCACTAGTGACTGCGCTAACTGTTTTGCACTTGGCGTCGGCGTTTCGTTGTAGTCAGTATAAATTGCTAGAGCTGGATCTAGCGCGCCCTTGCCGATCTCCTCCTCAAATAGTGCTTGGACAAAACGGGTTTTCCCAACGCCCGACACTCCGATCAAACGTGAGCTGGATCCGGGCCTGCGCAACTCATCGCGGATGATCGCAATGCCGTCCAGTATCGAATGCGGAACCTGCGATTTTGCACGGGCGTCAACCAGTGTCGCTTCGTCATCAAGCAGGAACTGGTTTGGCCCAGAAACCTTAGCCTCAAACCACCGGCCGATGGGCTCCCAGCCAGCCATTCCTCGCCCAGCCTTGTCTCGCACCCAAGATGCCACGCCCGGATATTGCTCGACCCACGTGGCCATTCGTTCGCGGTCATAGAAATCGATCAGCAACTGATCTTTGGTTGCCAGATCACCCAGCGCGTCACGCATTGCCTTGCGCCGGGCTTTTAGGCCCGTATCGGCGACTGTGCCGTGCGAACTAACAATCACATAGGCCCCGCCGGCCTCGGCCAGTTCAACGATCACTGGGCGAAGCTTACCCTTTGGTGCCATTTCCTCCAGTATGGCGCTTCTCGGCATATCGGATGCTTTGGCTTGAAATCCTAAAGGGAGGCGCTTGAGAAAGTCACCATCAAAATTGTTCTGTTCGGTTTCTGCCCTTACATCGATTCCGCCATCGGGGGCATTTTGATCGCCCCCGGCGGTCACGCCAGAAATTGGCTGTCCGCTTTTTTTTAACTCCGCAATCGTTAGTCGGGCAATCAACGTCCGCAGTTGCTTGTCATCTAGCGCCTTGATGTCATCACCTGTGATTTCAAACATATCCCCACCACTCTAGCATTTTCTTGGAATATGGCGTCGACCTGGAACCATTAAAGACATGAGCACGATACGGTAGATATTTTCGTTGCAAAATACTCCCTTTGGAACCCAACTGAAGGACTTGTATTCCGTTCGTCTTTTGGATCTAGTCAGAAATGCTTCAACTTCGGCGCCTCACGCTGCCGCACGGTCCATTGGACGTCAGTTGGTGGCAGGGCAATGACTGCGAACTGCTATTCTCAGCAGAATAAAAATCTTGCCTGACCGTTGCAGCAGATGTGCGGCCATAGCTGCCCAAACCAAACCATACCGAACGGTTACAGCCCCATCTGATGAACGTAATCAGGCGGCATGGCCGCCATCGTCCCCACCCGCCGCATTCGATCTGCGCCGCCTGCGCCCCGGGTTCGCCGTCTGGTGCTCACCGACGCGGACTACCAGCTATTTGAGGCAATCGACCGGCATGGCCCGCTCCCCTCTAACTATCTCTACACCTTCACCAAACACCTGCGCCGTGATCGCACCCACCTGCAGAACCGCCTGACTGAGTTCTACAACGGCGATGCCAGTGGTCCCTTTCTCACCCGCCCGCCCCAGCAGTTTGCCAGTTATCGCGCCCGATATCAGCATGTCGTCTATGACCTCAGCCGCCGCGCAAAGATGGTCCTTGCCGAACGCGGCACACTGACCAGCTATTCGCAGGCCCGTTGTGATCCATTCGTCCATCGGCTGATGAGCGCGTGCGTGGGTGCCTCACTGGAATTGACGGCTCCTGCGATTGGCCTGCGGTATATCCCCTTCCAGGAAATTCTTGACCATCCGCGATGCGGTGCTGCGCGGCTTGCTGCCAATCCCTTTGCCCTGCCGGTCAACGGTCATGGAAAAGACGCTGTCGTCCCCGATCTGGTCTTCGGCCTTGAATATCCTGGTGCTGGGTTCCGGTTCTTTGCCGTTGAGATTGACCGCAACACCGAGAGCATCGAGCGCCGAAATCTATCCCAGAGCTCGTTTGCGCGTAAGGTGGAGGGATATGTCGCAGCTCTCCGCGAGCAGCGGTATCGCGCGTGGTGGGGCCTGCCTAACCTGCATGTGCTGACCATCACCACCAATGCCACCCATGCCCGCAAACTGATTGAACACCTTCAGACCCGTGTTCCCCAGACGATGCACAATCATTTCGCGGTAACGACGGACACAACCTTCGGTACTGACTGGAGCGTACCCAGCGCGCCGCTGACCCATCTCTTGTCTGAGTCCTGGACTACCCCCAGCGGCTCACGGAACCTATCCGCCGTGTGAGGGTGGTTCTTCTGGTCAGTTGAGCCCACAGCATTTCTTGTACTTCTTGCCGGAGCCGCAGGGGCAGGGATCGTTCCTCCCCACTTTTGCGCGGCTGACCGGGCTGTGGCGGTTGGGATCGTTCTCCCGGCGCCATTCATGCAGCATCTCAACCCACATCGGAATCAGATCGGGCGCTTCCCGGTCCCACTGATCCTCCTCGTCGCGACTTATTCCCGACCGACCGTCATCAAGGGCCTTGAGTGCCATGAACCCGGCAAGCGCCGCCGTGGCACCAGGATCGCCACCGACGGCGATACGTTCCCACCCATCCGGCGCGAGGTCCATCGCCTGGCAAAATCCCTCTACCCACAGCTCCCACAGGGTTTCGCCGGTTTGCGTATCCTCCTCGAACACCGGCTCAAATGCACCGGGGCGATCAAGGGAGGCCAATGTGGTGTGGTAGTGGTGCATGATGAGATCGAGCGCGTGCTGAAACGATGCGGTATCGGCAAAATCTGGCGCCCCATCGCCATCTCCCCCACCCCATACGACTTTAAGCCACTGCCCCGGAAGAATCAGATCGGGGCTGACGATGACGCCCGCCAAAAAGCCGTCGAGCTGCGAGAGCAACATGCAATCATCAGGTTGATTGAGCAGCAGCTGGTCGAGTTCGTCGAGATAGGAATACAGCGAAGCCATGCCGTGACCGTAGCGCAGGGCGTGCCCGGCGTCATGACGTCATGGGTTTTGACATACGCAAAAAAATTTCGCCGGCGCATGGCAGAAGATGGCGAACCAGACCTGCAAATTTCGTAAAATACCGCACGGTTACAAGCAGTTGTGATGTGCATAAGAGGACGATCCTCACAAGCAGAGGATCGTTCCCATGACCATTCACAACGCCTTGTACTCCAGCGCCACCGACGAGTGGCCGACTCCCTTCGCCTTCTTCGCGGACCTCAACCGGGAGTTTCGCTTTACCCTCGATCCGTGCGCAACGAGGCAAAACGCCAAGTGCCCACGCCACTTCACCAAAGCCGAAGACGGCCTGGTTCAAGACTGGGGCCGCGAGACCGTGTTCTGCAATCCGCCCTATGGGCGCGCCATCAGCGCGTGGGTGAAGAAATGCCACCAAGCGGCACAGGCGGGGGCCACGGTCGTGCTCCTGATACCGTCGCGGACAGACACCCGGTATTTCCATGACTGGATATACGGCAAGGCGGAACTACGCTTCGTGCGCGGACGGCTCAAATTCGGCGATGGCAAACAGTCAGCGCCATTCCCGTCGCTCCTAGCGATCTTTCGGCCAAACCGCTCTGGAAGCAGCGCCGCCTAACCACTCCGCCAGTTACGGCACCGGGTTCACGGGCGAGAGCTTCCAGCCCGTATCCCACTTCTCTATGGCAAAGTGCTGCTGAAACTGCACATGCTTGCCCTTGAACCAAGCTCCACTGTCATTTTTCAGGGCGCAGGACGTGGCGTAGTTGTCGGAATCATCGGCAGTAGCCGTCACGGGCAAGATGAAGCTCACCTTGCCCATGGCGCCGCTCAGCATCACGTCCCCGATTATCGGCTTATCGAATGCGAACTTTTCGGTGCACGAATGATGCCCGAGAAATTGGTTTCCTCCGTACGAGTTCCATCCTCGATTCATGAAGTACGTGGCCAGGATATTGCCTGCTAGGTCCTCTCGTTCAGCCTCTGATAGCGACAGCGGCACGTTGGAAGCGCTTGCCGCTGGATCGTCCGCGCCATCGCCACCCGGTATCCCCGGTTTGGCAGTACAGGATGCCACGAGGACGCTCGCAAGAGCGGCTGAGAAAACGCGGCGCATGAGCTAGTCCTGCTTTGCTGGCGTGCAGTTGGCGACCATGTCATTGTCGCCTTTCCGGCAGGAAAAGCGCCCACGTGGTGTGTCTGCCATCCAACTCGCCACATGTTTGTGGTGGACGAAATTCGTGACTTTGACGTCTCGCTGATCGACATTGCCCTTTATGGCCTCGGCCGTGTTGTATGGGGCGGTGGCCATTGAGGTTTGCCGCACCGCACTCGTGCTCGTGGCCTTCATGATGCCGTAGCTGCTCCCAGCGCCCAACAGAGTCGGCGCCATAAGTGCGGCCGCGCAACCCGTTGTCAGAAACCCGCTACAGAGCAGAACAATCGCGGAAAACCTCATGCGCACCCCCACTCGTCGCGCACGCCGCACCGTTGGGCGTGAACAATATGGGGTATTTCGTTTAGAGGACGAGTCACTGGCGTCAGACCCCCAAATTAGGAGGGTAAGAACGTCGGGAGCCCAGGTTTGAATGCGGCTTCAACAACTCCATACGATGACTATTTTACCATGGGGATGTCAAGCACTTGCCATTTGATTGCAGGTAAACAATGGCCTAACGTGCCAATCAACTCAATGGGTGCAACGCATGAGCACCTAAAGAAGCGAACTCTATTTATGCAGGCCATCAACGATATTTAGAGTGTACCTATGCTTATTTCTGCTGTTTATATTATAAAGCCAGAAGCGTATAGTCAAAGAGATAAAATTCGCGGCGAATTGCGACGAGTATTCTCGATAAGATGTTTTCACACCTGCTGTATCGTGAGGCGAGATATAGAGCAGTTATACCCTGATATAAATTCACGACTTCTTATTATGTCAATATTTCATCTTAAAGGAATCTGCGAAGTCGGACGAATAGATGCCATTAGATCTTGGAAAGACGTGGTTCAATTTGTCGGAGAAAGCCCTTCGCCCAAAAATTGCTCACCGAATTCTATTAGAAGGCGCTTTGGTTTTGCTAAGGGGTTAACAATTTCAAACCAAACATATTTCCGCAATGGTGTACATGTCTCTCGGTCTTCCAAAGAGTGGCGTAGAGATGCGAAAATTCTATTCCTTTCAAGAAAATGTACTCGTAAGTAGGAATGATTATAGGGGATGATTATGGAGTTTATAAATAGACTCTTAAAATTCACCATAAGGTGGGTCGCTGAGAAAATAGACGTCAGTACTATTTTTGTAGATGACCTAATATCTCGTATATGTCGAATTTGGATGATGATAATCGCAATAGCGATATCTCTGACAGTTGTTATTGGCTGTATCGCTATAACATTGATATCTATAAACATATCGATAGGGCAATATTCCTCACCAACCCCTTTGGCGGGATATATTTCCACTCTCTTTAGGTTTTGCTTTCATCAGGTACCTTCGAGTCAGTTTTTAGCAGCGGCTTCCGTTGCTCAGCCGCTTCTTTTAGCATGTAGCCTGTTAATATTAGTCCATCCCGCGATCAAGATGGGGCTAGAGGCGGTGTCGCGCCATGATGAGCCTATCGTGGTTAACAGAAGTAGTAGTAAGCAGAGAAATCGTAGAATTAATGCGACAGAGCTTACGAAACAGTTCCAACATGCCGATGATATTTGCATGATATCGGGTGATTATAGCTGGTTCAAAGGGGATGGTGAAGAAGGACAGGCCGCCTTACAAGCCCTCGTAGATAAGATGAGTTCAGATTCAGCACATGTTTCTGTAATAACATACAAGAATCGTAATTCCGTTGCGCTACAATTATCAAATTTTGAAGAAAAAATAGTAAATGTTTTCCTTAAAAATTTAAAAGAAATGCCTCATTTGAATGGTCTGAAGATGACAATTATATCTAATCAAAGTTTTAAGACGCTGCATATGATTTGCCCCACATCTGATGGTCGTTCTGAGCAGAGAATTACAATAAAATCTCTCGATTACGGAAGAAAGATAATAGATTCTTTTCATCAACTATGTGCATCATAATGATATAATTGTATTAAACGACGCTATGACGCATGACATCACAACTTCGGAGGCCGCTATCTCAGGAAAGATCTTCGGCTTCGAAGGAGGGATTTTGCTGGTTCGTGAAGTGGGATTTGAAAATTATGTAAGTATCGAAAGAAATCGCCCAAAAAACTGGACGATTATTAAAAGTAGTGACGGGATTTGGTCATCAGTCAAGGATGCTGACGAGGCCTCAAGTGATCATTCTGCCAGTTCGGCGCATTTTGGGTATCACTACGATGGAGCATATTTACCTAAGCCGCCGCTTGTTTGCTCTCTTTACTGTATTGATTCCGGAAGAGGGGATACGCCAACTGCGTTCATCGACGCTCATGTCGCTGTGAATTCTCTATGTAAGCGATTGAGCCTAGAAGTGGAAGATTTAGAATTGCTCGACTGGACCTATATTGATCGGCACGGGAAATTAATTAACGCACCACTGGTGCAGTTGCATCCGTATTTAGACATACCGATTTTGCGCTTTGGTGAACAGAGCGGAATTCTCGCTTATAAGAGGGGTTCGTCAAAAAAGTTGGATATAGAATTGTCTCATATCTCAGATGCCATAAATAGTACATTATCCGAGCAAGAAAAGATTTTACAATATTGGAAAGACGGTGATTGGATGGTTTGGGATAATTGGCAGTTTTTACACGCCAGATTGGCTACGTCCTCCGATAGGAGGCGAAATCTTCGTAGAGTTTGGTATGATGTTAAATTCGATAGCTTTTGATTTTTTCCATATTACGTAATGTTTGACCACATTCTGCTCGCAATAGTCCGCTCCTCTTTGCCAATGGCGTTCGCATAAATGGCAGTGGTCTCGATGCGGGAATGGCCAAGCCATTTCTGCATCATGTTAAGCGGCACATTAGCTTCCGCGATACCAACGACGCCAAAAGCGTGACGAAGTGCCTTAGGGGCTGCGCAGGCTGTTGGGCAGCCTGCCAAGTCCATTGTTGCTTTAATGCGCTTCCACGCGGTGGTTCGGCTCCACTTCCACAAAACAATCTGCGGGTCGACTTGCCCCAAGCAGTGGATGGCAACGAGACGGTGAAGTAGAAAATCGGGCACGGGAACTTGCCGAAACACTCCCTTACGCCGCTTCTTGAGGCTCTCAATGACAATGATGCCGGCAGCCACATCGATATTGCTGGCGCGTAGTGCCAGCACTTCAGAAATGCGAGCACCAGTGAAGGCGAGGGTGAGGCAAAAGGTATCGATTGGTGGGGGTTGTCGCTTTGCCGCTTCGATGAAGCGTTGGCGTTCGTCTTTGGTCAGATATTTTCGATGTCCAGTAGAATCGTAGAGCATAGGCCTTGTGGGTTAAATGTTGTGCAGAGGCCATTGACTCGTAGAAGTTAACGAAACAATATACCCCATTCTGTTAAGTCATAGTAGCACGTGATATTTCTAAAGATGTGAATTTCCAATAAGAATGGAATCATCTTGAATGAATGCATTGATTGCCCGTGCCCTGAAAGCAATTGGTATTGCTTCTCTTTTGGCCATGTCATCAAGCGTACATGCGCGAGACACGTCTTGCGTATCTGACGCTGAGTTCGAGGCTCAGGTCGATGCTGACATTCGCGAGGGGCGCACATCCCTTGATGTAAAACGCTTCTCAGGGCGTGAGTTATGCTCCGGCAGGCCTATGGGCGAAAGGGCCCAGGAATTGTGGGATGCGGCATTTCCTGCGAAACGGGAAGCTCAGCTCTCCAAACAAGCATGGGTCATGGAGGAATCCCACCGGCTCCATGAAATTGCCGAACGCGACCGCCAAATCGAAGATCAGCGCAGGCGTGAACTGGATCGCCTGCAATATGAAGCTGCTGCTGCTCAAGCGCGGCGCGCAGCCGCAATAGCGCGTGCTGAAACGGCAGATGCGGGTTTAAGGGCTGCTCGTAAAGAAGCCCTATTGGCGCAGTTGCCCCCAGGAGAGCCGATTGAAGCGGCCGTGCTCTATGGCCCCACACGTGAATTCGACACTCAAGTCGATGAGACCATTCAGGCCGTCGTGGAAGCTCATCTGAGAGAAGACGCCAAGTCTTGGTGGTTTGACGATTACCGTCCTGGCAGTGTTTGGGGCGCCCAAGTAATCTCTAGAGATTATAGAACCAGCAGCTATGTCATTTTTGCCAACTTTTCGTATGAAGATGGGCGTAGGAGCTGGGTCAAGATAAAATATACAGCTGGTCAGTTTGACTGCATCGCGTTCAAGAATGAACCTAATAACTGCCGTGCAGTAGGAGACTCGCTCTCAAGCAGATTTGTCGTCACGTCGTTTCAGGGGCTATTTGCCAGCTATTTTGCCTCGAAACTCTGAGCGGATAATAACTTGACGCTCCATATGGGTGTTCCGCCTGATAATAGAATTATGTCGTAATATTTCGATCACTCCCTAATGTTTTATCTGGTTTTGAAATCTTTCATCCTTGCCGGGCAGGGCATGTTCGCCCAATTTCCACCAGTCACGCCTCCACTTTCTATGATGTAGTCGACGAATGTCATGGCCGCATGAATTGCATTTGCCTACATAGTGGAAGCCATCCCAGCGTACGGCTGACCGAATTGGATTGTGACTGTTGAACGTGCACAAGAGCACACGGCGTATTGCTTTGAGCATAGTCGTTCCCTCTTCCAGACGTGGAAGTTGATGAATGAAAAGTGTTATATTGCGGCACAGAGTCGTCGAACGACTTCGCGAGATACGTATACCTCCGTATACGAACATTGTGCAATGCAATATATTATTACGGCGACTGTTGCGTGTTTGATGCAAAATCAAACTTGTGATCGTTATGCTGTCTACCACAGGTATATTAACTAATTATTAGCCACTTTAATGCCGCATCGGTGGCGGAAATGCGTATGTTTTAATTGCGGAAATCTATGCATACCAACTGGGCGCTACCTAGCGGCTATTTCGTTCACTTCCTCGCCACTCATCGACGCGGGGCCTCCAATTACCAACAGGCAATCGCAGTTGCAGAGAATGTGGGCATGTACCACGCTTCGGCTTGCCAACACCTATGGGACAAGGACAATAAATAGAAAGGCGGCCCTAGGGCCACCAATTTCTGTATCTGTTCGTCCTACCACCCTTGGTTAGGCATCTATGCCGCAGAAAGGCCGTGCGAAGTGTCCGCCAGCTGCCAATAGGTCATGGCAAACGCAGCTGCGACAAAGACCGACATTCGGCGCATTTCGCCCTGCCATGCCCTGCGGCGGGACGGCACGCGGCGGCGAAGTGGCTCAAGCTGGCGCCCCACCGCTTCGGCAATGTCCTGCCAACTATTGGCACCGACCGAGGTGTAGCAGTGGCGCATATCGTCACGCGAAAAGACGGCAAGATCGATGGATCGGCTGTAGCATAGGTCGGCAATGGCTTTGTACAGCCGGTTGATGCGCGCTGACCGGCGCGGAAGCGTAGAAGGGTCTTCCAGCACCAAGGTGTGGGGATCATAGTGGTCGAGTAGCTTTGTTAGTCGGGCGAGGCAAACGGCGTTCTTGTCCTTGACCACATGCCGCGTCCCCCAATCTACCAGTGAGAACGGCCCAGACATTACCACAAAGCCAAACCCCCGCGAGGTTGCATGAAGGGCCATGATTGGCGGATGCATGCCCTTCATGTCGCATCGGGCGTTACCTTTGCTCGCGCGATAATGTCCCGGAGCAGTGCACGCTTTGCTTTGGTTCCGG
>NZ_BCTX01000104.1 GCF_001590985.1 Novosphingobium naphthalenivorans NBRC 102051 | reverse complement strand
CCCCCCCCGCCCAATCCGGACCTCGAGCATTCATTTCGCAGGAGGTCCGCCATGAATGATCAGGTTCCAGCGACCACGTCCAAGGCCAATCCGATCAGCCCAATTCTCGATCATCCGGTTGATTGGCTTCGCACGGAGATTGACCGCCTCTTCGAAGATTTTGGCCGCCCCGCCGCCAGTCTGTTCGGTGTCGGCAATCGATCTTCAATCGCGCCAGTTCCGGCTATTGAACTTGTCGATGAGGACAAGGCCTATCGCCTCACCGCCGAGCTCCCTGGCCTGTCCGATGATGATATCGATATCAGCGTCGCTGACGGTCTCCTGACGATAGCCGGCGAAAAGAAGGAGGAGACCGAACGCAAGGACAAGGGCTATGTATTCAGCGAACGGCGATATGGCTCCTTCCGGCGCCAGGTATCCTTGCCCAGCGACGTTGACCCGAACGGGATCACCGCTGCATTCAAGGATGGTGTCCTCACCGTCACACTGACCAAGGATGAAAATGCGCCAGCGCGGAGTCGGAAGATCGAAATCGGGCAGGCATAGCAGTTTGCCGGAGGCTTCGACGGGACCTCGGCACCACGCAGACCCGCAAGCCGACGTCATAACCCTTCTCGAGGGACGAGCCTTCGGCTCTGGAGAGACCATGCGTCGGATCGACACGCATGCGGCGCGTGTGTTCCTCGTCGGCGATCGTGCATGGAAGCTCAAGCGTGCCGTCCAGTTCGACTATCTGGATTTTTCAACCGCCGATAGACGCCGCGCCGCCCTGGAAGCGGAGCTACGGCTTAATCGCAGGACCGCGCCGGAACTCTACCTGGCGGTTCGCCCGGTATCCAAGAATTCGGCGGGCTGCCTGAACCTCGATGGCGAGGGAGAACCTGTCGATTGGCTTCTGGAGATGCGCCGCTTTCCCGATGACGCCTTGCTCGATCATGTGGCAACCCAAGGTGGCCTGACCGATGTGCTGATCACGCAGCTCGCAGACCGGATCAAGGCATTTCATGATGGCGCCGAGACTTGCCTGTCCGGATCGGGGCGCAGCCGTTTGGAAGCCGTCATTGCCGGGAATGATCGAAGCATGGCTCGATTCCCCGACATTCTTCCCGCTCGGCTCGTGAGAGACCTGATCGACAGGCAAGTCGCCCTGCTGGCCCAGCACTCCGATCTGCTCGATTCACGTGCGCGAAGCGGGCGCGTGAGACATGGCCATGGCGATCTGCATCTGGGTAACATTGCCGTGATCGACGGGAGCCCCGTCCTGTTCGACTGCCTGGAATTCAGTCCCGAACTTGCGACCGGCGATGTCCTTTACGACCTTGCGTTCCTACTCATGGATTTATGGGGCCGCGGCCTTCATTGCGAAGCGAATGCCCTGTTCAATCGCTATCTGGACATTTCCCCTCAAGACGAGGCCGGCGTGGCTCTTGTGCCATTGTTTCTTTCGATCCGAGCCGGGATTCGCGCCCATACATCGGCCGCACAGGCGAGCGATGGTTCAGACGAAGCTCTGACCCAAAAGGCCAGCGCCTATCTGACGCTGGCGCGCGCAGTGCTCGAACCGGTGCCCGCGCGGCTCGTCGCCATTGGCGGGCTCTCCGGGTCCGGCAAGTCCACAATAGCGAAACTGATCGGCCATTCCCTCGGCGAGGTTCCAGGCGCGCGTATTCTGAGATCCGATGTGCTGCGGAAGCGACTTGCCGGCGTGCCGCCAGAATCGCCGCTTCCCAAAGACGCATATACCCTGTCCGCGAACGCAGCGATTTACACAGAGCTGAGACGGCTGGCGGGACACATGCTTTACGCCGGGCATTCGGTGGTGGCCGACGCTGTCCATGCGAAGCCTGAAGAGCGCACGGCGATCCAGGAGGTCGCACTGCGACGAGATGCGCGCTTCGATGGCATATGGCTCAACGCGTCGCCGGATATGCTGACCGCGAGGGTATCCAGCCGGACACATGACGCTTCGGATGCCAACGCAGCTGTTGTCGCGATGCAGACCCGCTACGATCTGGGTCACATCAACTGGCACCGCGTCAACGCGGCGGATGACCGCAAGACGGTCGCAACGCAGGTCATGGACGTCCTGGATGTCCGCCATTTGTGACGGGGAATGATGCAAGCCGCGCATGTCGCCCCAGCCGAAGGGATTCTCCATCCGGTGAGGTCGCGATGCCGATCATTGTTCGGCGCGTGCGCAATCGATGCACAATGCTGCCTCCGGCCGTGCATCCAGCCGAGCCGGTGCAATCTGCGACCCACAACGAACGCATTCGCCATAGGTGCCCTTCGCAATTCGCTCCAGGGCACGATCGATCGAAGCGGCCTCCCGCACGATCAAGCTTGCCTCGGCTTCCAGACCCGCATCATCTTCGACTTCGACGGCCTGTTCCGATGAGTCCGCATTAAGGGGCTCAGCCAGATCCGCATTCACTCGCGTCAGCCGAGCGCGAAGTTCCGACAGTCGCTCTGTCAGGCGCTCTTCTATGGCGGCTGTGTCAGTCACGGAGATTCCTTCAGAACAGTAGGTACCGAAATCGGCTTGGGGTTCGGTGCAGATTTATAGCGCCTTCTTCAGACGCAGGTAAGCCGAACGAAGTTCATCAGCGAGCACCTGGAGCGCGGCCTTGATGTTACCGCCGCTCTCCTGAAGGCGAGCTTCTGCAACGAAATGGTGCCATTTGGTTTCGAGCTCGTCCCACTCCTCGCGAGCTTCCATCGCGCCCAGATGCACCTGGACCTTGGCTTCGTCCCGGAGCTTGGCAAGATCAGCCTTAAGTTCTTCAATGGTGCTCATCGGTCGCTCCCCGGCAACAAGGTGTTGAGAAGTGTTCCTGTAGCCGAGCCTGAAGCACTGGGCGCTACGTAAAGCACCGGATACACGTTGGCCCCAGTCCTGGATTGCTCTTCAGGCTCGCTGCGCAACCCGCACGACGACTATCCGCGTATGATCGTTCTCGGGGAACGGGATTCCGCGTGCGTCCCAGAGCGTCCCTTCAACCTCGATTACCGGTTCTTCGCTCTCCAGAGTATCATCCGTCTCGATCGTTACATGAATAGATCCACGGCCTCGCCGCAGGGTCAATTCGACGCTCTCCCAGTCCCTGGGCAAGACGGGGCGCACCTGAAGTTCGCCGCCCACGAGCCGAACGCCAAGAATCTCCTCTACCGCCAACCGCCATGTCCAGGCTGCGGCACCCGTGTACCAGGTCCAGCCACCTCGGCCGAGGTAGGGCTCCATGCCGGCAATGTCAGCCGCCACGACATAAGGCTCGGTTCGATAATGGGCGGCGCTGCGAGCCGTCGCGGCATGCTGAATAGGATTGATCCGGTCGAAGAGCGCCTTGGCCCCGTCACCATCCCCCGTGCGCGCGAGCGCGAGCGCGAGCCAGCTTGCCGCGTGAGTATACTGGCCTCCATTCTCGCGAATTCCCGGCGGATAGGCCTTGATATAACCCGGCTCACGCGGCGTGCGGTCAAAGGGCGGATCCAGCAGACGCACGAGACTGTCGTCATCCCGAACCAGATATCGTCTGGCCGAAGCGAGCGCCGATCGGGTACGCTCGACCTTGCCGGCACCCGACAATACGGACCACGACTGCGCGATGGAATCGATGCGGCATTCCTGTTCTTCCGACGCGCCCCATGGGCGGCCGTCGTCGTCGAATGCGCGCAAATACCATTCGCCATCCCACCCCGACCGTTCCACCGCGGCCGCGAGCGTCTCTGCGCGGCCGTTCCAATGGTCGCGGAACTCGTTCCGGTCCGCATCCACACAATGACGCGTGAAATTTCGGATGGTCGCGATGAGAAACCAGGCGAGCCATATGCTTTCGCCATGCCCCCGGTTGCCCACGCGATCCATGCCGTCATTCCAGTCCCCTGCACCAATCAGCGGGAGGCCATGAGACCCGAGGCGGTAGGCGTGGGAAAGCGCGCGCTCGCAATGAACGAACAGGGATTGCGTGTAGTCACTCACCTCGAAACGCGCATAGCGATCGGTTTCTTCGGCCGTGAGCGGGGGCGCCCGCAGAAAAGGAACCAGCTCGCTCAGGATGGTTTTGTCTCCGGTCGCCTCAACATAATGAGCAACGGCGTACGGTAGCCAGACCAGATCGTCCGAGCAGCGCGTGCGGACGCCGCGATCCAATGGCGGATGCCACCAATGCAGCACGTCGCCTTCCTCGAACTGATGGGCAGCCGCGGCAAGGATATGCTGCCGTGTTGCATTCGGATCGACATGGATCTGTGCCAGAACATCCTGCAGCTGGTCGCGAAAACCGAAAGCGCCGCTCGCCTGATAAAAGCCCGCGCGGGCGCGGATGCGGGCGCTGAGCGACTGGTGCGGCAACCACCGGTTGACCATCAGGTCAAAGGCGGGATCGGGCGTCTTGACCTGCACCGCGTCCAGCCTGTCCTTCCAGAAACCGGCACACTCCCGCGCCGCGGTCTCGAAGGCCGATGGGTCCTGCCAGCGACGGACAAGGTCACGCGCGTGATCCAGGTCGTCGCCCTGCCCCAGCACAAAGCAAACTTCTGCGGTTCCTTCAGCCGGGATATCAAGATGGACCTGCAGGGCGGCGCAGCAGTCGTCACCGGCAGCATGCTGCCGGTGACCAAGATCCCAGTTCAGAAGTCCGAGGGGACTGGTGGGGTCGGCGTCATCGCCGTGAAAATCGTAGCGTGAGGTGGTGAGCGTGTGGACCGGAAGTGTCGAAGCAAGAAAGGAGATGCGGTCGGCAAATTCGTCGGTCCAGGGATTTTGGCCGAGAATCGCGTGCGAGATCGGATCATAGAATGAGCGGCGCAGGGGCGCCTGTTCTCCTTGCACAGCGCCCATCAGCCATTCGGCATAGTAGGTAGCCGTGATCCGGCGCGGACGCGGCAACTGATTACGCAAGCGAAGCCGGACAAGCTTCACGGTGTCGTGCGTCGGCACGATGACGGAGAGCTCCTGTTCAAGGCCTTCGCTATGCCGGTGCCAGGACGTACGGTCGGGGCCGTGATCGATGCGGCATGCCGTGTCTCCACCGGCCGGAAGCGGCGTCGGCGTCCAGAGCCGTGCGTTTTCCTCATCGCGCAGATAAAGGCGTTCGCCTTGAGGATCTTCGACAGGGTCGTTGAACCACGGCGTGAGACGGTTTTCACCACTGTTTATCGCCCAGGTGAAGCCCAGACCGCCCTCGGTCACGATCGTCCCGAAGCCGTCGTTGGCGAGGACGTTGGCCCAGGGCGCAGGGGTCGGCGCACCGGGTTCCAGATAGATAGTATAGTCGCCCGTATCCGGATCGAAGCCTCCCCACCCATTATCGAATTGCAGATCAGCCGGGCGCGGTACGGGCGCCGTCATGATTGTACCGGAGTTCGCCCCGACCGGCGCGAACAGAGGGCCCGGATGCGGCGGCTGGTCGTATCGCGCAAGCTGGTCGACTAGGCTGCCGCCGGCTTCGTCAAGGATGAGGCGGGCAACCTGATCGAGAAGCGCCGCCCGCTCGCCATCGGATGGACCGATGCCGACGAGGTGTATCCCGGCATGGGTGCCAAGGCGATCCTGTAGCCCGGCATCCTTCAGCACTTCCAGAAGACGCTCGCGGACGGGCTCGATATAGCCCGACGTTCCTTCATGCGTCACCACCAGGTCGATCGGCATACCACGCTGCCGCATGAGCTTGTGGAAGGAGAGAAGCTGTCGAAGCAGGTCCTGCTGCTCCGCGGTTCCGGAACGCAGCATCAAAATAGGATGGTCGCCCGATATCCCGAGCGCCCAAAGGTCCCCGCGCCGAAATGTGCGCGCGCCGGCCGATCCCGGCTCTGCCGCTCTGGTGAGAAGAGTGGACAGCAACGCCTGCGCCTGCGGCACGATGTGCGGCTGCAGGCCCAGCTTGTGCATCTCGCGCGCCGCCGCACTTGCCGTATCGCTCACAGCCCAGTCGAGTGACGGCAGGGTGGTAAAGCGCTCGGCAAGTTCGAGGGCCGATTGCCGGGATCCAGCCGCAATGGTGACGAAGGCGAATTCACGTCGCGCGCGCGGAGGCAGTTCCACCGTCATCCTGATCGCGCAGATCGGATCAAGCGTCCAGCCGAGCGGGCCACCAGGCAGTTCCCCGGTCAACAATGCGGGCCGCCTGGGGCACCCATATCGTCCGATGAAAGCGCTGCGATCGGCTTCGAGACCGAGCAGGGTAACGCCATCTTCATCCCCGATCACACGGGTCAGCAGGACGGGCGGACGTTCCGCCGAACTGCGCGGCCGCCGCGTGAAAAGCAGGCCGTCATTGCCAGGCAAGGCTTCCGCCCCCACGAACAGCTTGCTGAAGGCAGGGTGGCGCGCCGCGTCCTGGGCCGGAGCCAGAACGATCTGCGCGTAGCCCGTGACTTCGATGGTCCGGGGCTTATCGCTATCATTGACAAGAGCGACACGCCGGATCTCCAGGTCGTCGGCATTGGCGACATTGATCGTTGTCGTGACCGACAAGCCGTGGGCGCGCTGGTGGAACTCCACCTGATGCGCTTGGAAGATCACCTCCGGCGCGTCTTCGGGTCGAGAAAAGGGGCCGCCCGTTGCCGACCAGGTAACATCTGCATCCCGGTCGTGCAGATAGATCCAGAAACCTGCGTCCCCACGGGTCAGGGCATGCTGGTTCCAGCTCAGCCCACCTGCACCGTCTGTCCGAATGCGGCTCGAAAGCCGGCCATTGCCGAGAATCTGCCACGCGTGCTCCCCACGGCGCCGAGTGGGTGCCCAGCCGTAAAGGCCCGGAATCAGTTCGTCGGGTTCCGGCTGTGGCTCACGAACCTCAAGCCGCGCGATCTCGGGCGGCAGCTCCCATGGAATCCTTTCGTTAAGGAGCAGGTCGACGGTGCGGATATGAGGATCGGTGTGGAACCAGCGCACGAGCATGTCATCGCACAACGCGTTTCCGAGCGCGGCAAGGCTCATGCCATGATGATGAGCCATGTAGGAGCGCACGACGGCAAAGCGTTCACCGTCAGGCGCCCGCTCGGGCGTGAAGTCGACCGCTTCGAAAAATCCGTATCGGCCGATGAGGCCAAGATCCGCCAGAGTTTGAAGGTTGCGCGTCGCCAGCGCGGGCCGGATCGTCAGCGCCAGCGCCGTCGCATAGGGGCTGATAACCAGATCGCGCCCCAGACCTCGCTGGAGGCCGAGCGCAGGGACGCCGAATGCGTGATATCGGTAGACGCGGTCCTCGCCCATCGATGCGAAGGACGACTCCGAAATACCCCAAGGCATATCATGTGACCGCCCGAATGCGATCTGGATAGCAATCGCGGTCCGGTCACTCATTCCGAGCAGGGTTTGGGGATCGCTCTGCAGGAAGATGTTCGGCATCAGATATTCGAACATCGAGCCGTTCCACGATATCAACGCCAGGCCTGCGTGCTGCTTGGTGATGGGCCGCCCGAGATGGAACCAGTGCAGAGGCTCTATGTCGCCCTTCGCGATGGCGAAAAAGCTGGCGAGGCGTGCTTCGCTGGCGAGCAGATCGTAGTGGTGCGGATCTATTCGATCGGCGCTCACATTGTAGCCGATATGAAAGAGCCGGCTGCCGGCATCGAACAGGAACGAGAAGTCCATGGCGTGCGCGGCGGCGTTAGCGCGACTGGAGAGGTCATCGAGGCGGTCATGAAGCGCTTGCCGGGCCGCCTGGCCTTCCTCGATCACCGCCTGGAGATCGTGCGCCCATTGCCGGCTTTCCGCCGGTAGCTGGTCTCTCGCCGCATTGAGGACGCCAATTGCTGCCGCGGCGCCCGCGTGCGTGGACGGCAGCCGGTCGTTCGCCAACAGGTCGGCGACTTTTGCCGCGACGTTCGAACACTCTGCCGGATGCGGCGCGAGCGTCTCCCACCAGGGCGAGAACAGCCGAAGGTCTCGCCGCATGCCGGACAGATGATGTTCGAGCCGCTCCAGCCAGGCTTGGACATTCCGCAGGGAGGCGATTTCATCCTCGCCGACGCTTTCGGCCATCAGGGTAATCTGCTCGCGCAGGCGAGGAAGATCGGTCGACAGGAGATCGTCGATCCTCTCGGCCCAGTCTTGCCTCCCTTCCTCAATCCTGCGGGCGGTTTCCCGCATAGCCTCAAGGATCGAGCCGGCGGCGGAGGCCGCTTCGAGGTCGATCGTCGCAATCGCTTCGGCGAGCAACTCGATATTGTCGTCAAACCCTCGCCACAAATCCGTGGCGACCGGTGGCAAGCTTCTGGCTTCCTGAAGGGCTCGCGCGACGGTGATCAGACTGACCGCGAGATTTCCGCTGTCGACGGTCGAAACATATCGGGGCTCCAGGGCCGCGAGCGTTCTCGTCTCGTACCAGTTGAGAATATGCCCGCGGTAGCGGTCCAGGCGATCCAACGTATCGAGCGTGTTGTGAAGCCGTGTCGCAACCTCGTTGAGGCCGATATGTCCGAGGCGCCAGGCAGTGAGGACCGATACCATCATCATTCCGATGTTGGTCGGCGAGGTTCGGTGCGCGATTTCCTCGTCGGGCGGCTCCTGATAGTTATCGGGTGGCAGCCAGTTGTCCTCGGGGCGCACAAAGGTCTCGAAAAAGAGCCAGGTGCGCCGCGCCATCAGTCTCAGGAACTTTCGATCGTTTTCGGACAGCGTGTCCTTTGCCGGCTCAATCGGACGGCTGATCCGGATCGCGATCTCAGGCGCAATGAACCAGAGCAGCAGCAGGGGAGCCGCGACAGGCAGGGAAGCGGGCGCGGCAAGGAACAGACCCGCGCCGATGATCAGCGCGAACACCGGAGAGGCGGCCATGTCACGCCATGCCGCCAGTCGCGGATGTCGCGCCGCGTTGCGCGTCGCCATGTGGGCGGCCGACGTCCATTCGAGCTTTCTTTGGCCCGAATGGAGACGCCATAGGGTGATGGCAATGGCATGCAGCGCTATCATCGCGTCACTGACGAGAAAGACGATAGCGAGAAACCAGCGACCCGCGTGATCCGCCAGACGTCGCAGCAGGTTCTGCATGACGCCGCGGCGGCGGCCCTGCGCGAGGCCGGTCACGAGGTCCGTAAAGAGATATGCACCGGGCGCGATGACGGCAAGCAAGGTCCAGACCCAGGGCTGCCCATGGAGAAGAAACCATCCACCCACCAGCAGCGCCACAATACTCGCTGGAATTATGCTGCGCCGCAAATTGTCGAATATCTTCAGCCGATCGAACCAGCCGAGCCGGTTGCGCAGCCATCGGCCATCGCCGCCGGGCACGAAGGGAAAGAGCCATGGCAGGATCTGCCAGTCCCCACGGACCCATCTGTGCCAGCGCCAGGTGAAGTCGAGATAGCTGGTCGGGAAGCTCTCATAAACGATCGCATCGCTGACCAGCGCCGCTCGCCCGTGCAGTCCTTCGAACAGGTCATGGCTGAGAAGTGTATTCTCGGGAACGCGCCCTTCGAGGCTCCGATGAAAGGCCGCCACATCATAGAGGCCCTTGCCCACGTAGACGCCTGTGCCGAGCAGGTCCTGATAGACGTCGGATACGGCGCGCGAATAGATATCGATGGTCGTGTCGCCCCCGTAGAGGCGCGAAAACAAGGATTGGCCGGTCGCTTCCGGCGCCAGCTCAACGCGCGGCTGAAGAACCGTATATCCTCGTTCGACCGCGCCGGTCGCAGCGTTGAAGTGGGCGCGGTTAAGGGGATGAGATAGCGTCCCCACCAGTCGCCGGACGATGCCGGCCGACAACCTGGTATCGGCATCGGCCGTCATCACGAAACGGCATCGCCGCAACCGTTCGATGCTGCCGACGGTCACATTGAAGGGGGACGCATCTCCGTTCAGGATGAAGGCGTTGAACTGCTCAAGCTTTCCGCGCTTTCGCTCCCAGCCCATCCAGCAGCCCTGGGCCGCGTTGAACCGTCGTGGCCGATGCAGCAAATGGAACGGCCCACGTCCCTTGGCATTGGCAAAGCGCGCGTTGAGTTCCTCGATCCCGCTGGTCAGCGCGCGAACGATATCGGCATCGACCGAGACACTTTCCTGTGATGCATCGGCGAAGTCGCTGAGCAGCACGAATTCGAGCGCGGCGTCGGGATTGGAAAGGCGGTGCGCCTCCAGGCGCCGAAGCAGCGGCGCGATGTCCGACAATCGCGCGACCAAGACAGGCATCACGACTGCCGTCGCCGAACTTTCGGGGATGCCTTCCTTGAAATCGAGCTTGGGGAGTACGTTCGGCCGAACGATGTGGGTCACGAGCCAATTGACGAAGGTGATGCTCAGGATCGATGCGGGTAGCAGGGTGAGCGCGATCCCTAGAAGCCAGGATCCGGCGGTGGCGCCGGTGGAAACCAGATAGGCTGCGGGTAGAGCAAAGCCCGCAAGGCCCGCGAGCAGCAAGGCGGCTGCATAAAGCAGGCCTGGATAACGCAGCGCGCGTCGCAATATCGAGCCCGGCGTCCATGGACGAGGATCGATCGCGTCGGCAAAGGCAGGCCGTCCGATATCGATGAGCCAGAAGCCTACATGGCCCGATGGCGCTTCGTCGCTGCTATGGCACTGGCGCAAGGCACGCTCGGCGACATCCCATTCCGGGAGTCCCGACTGGTCGGCAAGCTGCTCGACCGCATGGCGATATCGATCGCGCGTATCGAAGTCCATATGTGGATAGACGCCTGCCGGGTCGCGCCGGAGGATGGCTTCGACCTGGCTCGTTCGATCGAAGAAGTCGTTCCATTGAATCGTCGCGATCACGCCAAGGTTCGCGATTGCGCGCGCGACGCATTCCGTATCGTCAAAACCAACCATCGCCGTGTCGGGCGTCTCGACGATCTCAAAGGGCGGCTCGACCTCCGGGAAGAGGTGGCTGAAACCTCCGATGAGCAATTCCAGGCAGACTATGCGCAGCATGGTCGGGAAGGCCCAGGTCTCGGCGATGCTGAGCGGCATCGTCTTTTGATATTGTTCTACGAACAGCACCGCGCCATTCAGCGAGACCTGCAGGTGAGAAGCCTGCAGCAAGGCATGGGCAAGCTGATGCACGCGAGGGCGACCGAGCCCGTCCCCGGAGATCGCCGGAAGTTTCGCGTAGAACTCTTCGGGAAGATCCTCGCGGATCTGCAGGATGGCGCGTTGTATCTGATAATCGTTGTCGAGCAGCCATTCAGCCGCGGCGCCTGCGCGCTTGTCGGCCTTGGCGGCCGCCTGTCGGGCCTGCCTCAGCCACGTCTTCATCTCCTCGAGATGCGCCCATGCGGGCAGCGGCACCGACTTGCCGAGCAGTCCTGTCAGGTGATGACGGTCGGCGACCTCCTCCGCCGCCCCGGCGAGCGGATCGCGCTCCTCATAATCGGCCATCAATCAGACCTGAATGGCCGTTGGCAATCTCACGCTCTGGCTGGCGGCAGGCGAAGTCATTTGCGCCTTGCGGCTCGCCGAAGGCAGGACGAGCATCGGGACACTGCAATGGGCCATCAGATAGGAGGCAACCGTTCCGTACGGGACGTCCCTGACATGCTGATGCCCGTGCCCGCGTGCGGACATCACCGCGAGATCAGCCGCTTCGCGATCGACCAACGCGCAAAGCGTGTCGCGAACGTCGCCGCCACGGATGACAATCGCGCGAGCGCGAAGGCCCATCGCCGAAAGATTGGACCTGGTCCGATCCAGATAGCTGCGCGCGGCCTGCTCGTTGCGTTCGATCAGGTTTTCGCGCAGCGTCTCGTCTTCGGTTTCCAGGGGTCGCGCCTGGATCATTTCGGGCGTGGGGACGACATGAACGAGCAGCAGCTCGGCGTCGGCTGCCTTCGCGAGGCGCACCGCAAGGGGCAGCACGCTTTCGGCCCAGCGCGAGCCATCGAGCGGCACCACGATCCGTCGATAGGCCGAACCCGGGACGGGCGCTTCCACCGGAACAAGCAGGACAGGGCCTGGTGCCTGGGACAGCACCTTGTGGACCGTGCCCCCCACGCCGTCGCGGCCGGCTTCCTTTCGTCCGCGCCTGCCCAGCACGACCATCCCTTCGTCACACTCCCGCACGTACCGGCAGATTTCCTCCGCCGCCGGTCCTTCTGCGAGCTCAATGGTCGTTTGAGATGAGGACGGTTCGATCGTCGCAGCACAACGATCGAGCACCCGCATGGCCTCGCGGCGACGAAGATTGCACTCGATGGGGTCAGGCCGTGCGTCGGGCGACGCGTCTCTGTCCAAGACCTGAAGCAGCGTTACCGGAACGTCGAGCGTTGAAGCCAGAGCAAGAGCGTGTGGATAGATCCACGCGTTGCGATCGGTGCAATCGATGCACGCGACGACGCCGGATGTCTTCGCGGACATTCGGGGCTGGGAGAAGGATGGAAAGGCAGATACGGCAGACATAGGAAAACCTCCTGTTGCCGTCCGTCTCCCCGCTACCGGCGGCGCTCATTCCGACTGTTGCTATCAACGTCATCTGGCCGGACCCTGTTCCCCGATTCCAGCCAGCACTCAAAGGCTATCGGCGGTTCCAGGATGGGGCCATTAGGGCTTTTACGAATGCCGCCGGACTCAGACGACGTTCTCGGGTAACCTTCCCGAGCTCGCGATTGCGCGACAATATGCGGGTGAACCCAGGC
>NZ_BCTX01000103.1 GCF_001590985.1 Novosphingobium naphthalenivorans NBRC 102051 | reverse complement strand
AAGAACAGGCCGCAGCCGGCCCACGCGTGATGAGAGGCGTTTGACTGATACGATTCTGATTGCCGACGATCACCCGCTGTTCCGCCAGGCCCTTGTCCTGGCGGTGCAGAAGGTGCTTCCCACGGCGCAAGTGCGGGAAGCGGGGACGCTTTCGGCCGCGGCTCATGCTGCGGTCGAGGCCAAAGACCTGCGTCTGATCCTGCTCGATCTCAAGATGCCGGGAGCCGTGGGCTATTCCGGGATCGCGCTGCTGCACGCGGAGCGGCCCTCGGTCCCGATCCTTGTCGTTTCGAGCGCGGACGGGGCCAGCGCGGCGGAGGAGGCGCGCGCTTTCGGGGCCATCGGTTTCCTGCGCAAGGATAGCGACCTGGCCGTGATCGAGGCCGCGATCCGCGATGCGCTGGGCGGCAAGGCCTCGGTAGCGCAGGGCAGCGGCGAAGCGCAGATCGACACGATCCGGCGCGATGTCGCGAATCTGACACCCACCCAGCTCAAGGTCCTGCTGGCTGTGATCGAGGGTCAGCTCAACAAGCAGATCGCCCATTCGCTGGGCATCAGTGAGGCGACGGTGAAAGCCCACATGACCGCGATCATGCGCAAGCTCGACGTGTCGAACCGTACCCAGGCGGCGCTTGTCGCCCGCTCGCTAGGGCTGGACCTGCGCCACTGACAGGGTGGAGAGGAATGTCTCTATCGCCGTGGCCGAGACCGGTTTGCCCAGCACCGTCACACCGATCACCGCCGCTTTCTCGCGCAGCTCCGGGCCGTCTTCGGCACTGATGATCACGGCGGGCAGGCGGGGGGCCTCCTCGCGCATGGCGGCGATCAGGCTGATCCCGTCCTCGCCGTTGTCGAGCCGGTAGTCGGCCAGAACCGCGTCCACGCGCCGGCTGTAGGGGAGGGCATCGGCAATCGTCGACACGCCAAAAGCCCGGTGCCCGAGCCGTTCGAGCAGGGCGATGCTGGCCTCGACGATGCGCGGGTCGTTGTCGACCACCAGAATGTCCAGCGGCAAAGGCGTGGCCGAAACGGTAGCGCGGGCCGGTGTTTCCGGCACCTTGTCGGGAGCGGCGGATGTAGCGGGCAGCCAGAAACTGAAACGGCTGCCCCGGCCCGGCACCGAGCGGACCGTGATTCTGCCGCCGAGCAGGCGCGCTATGCGGGTGGACAGGGCCAGGCCCAGCCCGAGACCTTCCGCCTCGACCGTGCCCAGCCGCGTGAATTCGCCGAAAATCACGTCAATCTGGCTGGCGTCGATGCCCACGCCGGTATCGAACACGTCGATGCGCAGGCCGCTGCGCCGCGGCCGCACCCCGACCAGAACGCCCCCGTGCTCGCAATAGCGCACGGCATTGGCGAGGAAGTTCTGGACGATCGAGCGCAGCAGGCCGGGGTCGGTGAAGACGTGGCCTGACAGTGGCCCGATGCGCAGTTCGAGCCCCTTGCGCTCGGCCATGGGGCGGAAACTTTCGGCAAGGTCCGAGAGAAAAGGGGCCAGCGCCAGCACTTCCGGCCGGGGTTGCACGCCGCCGGAATCGAGCTTGCTGATATCCAGAAGCGCGCGCAGCAGGTCCTCTGCCGCCGAAATGGCATTCTGCACGCGCTCCACCAGCGGCAGTGTATCCGGGGAAACGTCGCGTTCGATGGCGGCGGTGAACAGGCGCGCGGCGTGGAGCGGCTGCAGCAGGTCATGGCTGGCGGCGGCAAGGAAGCGGGTCTTCTCGCGGTCCGCCTCGGCCAGCCGCCGGTTGGCCTCGCTCAGTTCCCGCGTGCGTTCGGCGACGCGCTGTTCGAGCGTTTCGAGCGTGCGGCGCAGTTCCTCGCGGACGCGGGCATCCTCGGTGATGTCGGTAAAGCTCGTCACGTAGCCGCCGCCCGGCATCGGGCCGCCGACCGTCTTGATGACGCGTCCGTCCGGGTGCTTGCGCTCGAAGCTGTGGTCGAGCCCGCGGCGGAAGTGGTTGAGGCGTTTTTCGACGTGGAATTCGGGATCGCCGCTGCCGAAATCCCCGCGCAGGGCATTGTGGCGCAGCAGGTCGGCGATCGGGGCGCCTACCCGCAACATGCCCGGCGGATAGTCGAACAGGGCCTCGTAGCGGCTGTTCCAGGCGACCACGTTGAGTTCGGCATCGATAACGCTGATGCCGGCATCAAGGTTCTCGAAGGTCGCGGCCAGAAGCTGGCGCGAAAAGCGCAGGCTGCGGCCGCCTTCGTCGAGCAGCCGGGCGACTTCCGGCAGGCGCATCGTTCCGCCTTCGAGCGCGGAATTGATGAGGGCGCGCGCGGAGGATACGCCGACGACAGTGGCGATCAGGCTTTCCGCCCGCTTCGCCGAAATGCGGTCGAGCGGCATGCCTTCGTGAGCATCGGGGAATTCCTCGTGGGCGCGGTCCTCGCCGACGAAGCTGCCGGTCAGCGCGACAAGGTCTGCGAGGTCTGTCACCCGGTGCTGCCCGCGCCCGAACCGGGGCAGGGCGGGCGCCTTCAACCCCCGCGCCGCGATCAGGGCATAGACCGCAAGATTGGATCCCAGGCTCCAGAACACGCCGTGCACCAGCGGCGTCGCCTTGCCGATGCCGAAGAGCTTGAGCGGGTCGAACGGGGTGCTTGCGAGCGTGGCCAGCCAGCCGGGCGGGAGGATCGGCGGCAGCGCCAGCGTATAGAGCCAGAAGGCGAGCCCGGTGGCCAGGCTGGCGCGGGCGGCCACGGTGTCGCAGCCGCTGCGGTAAGTCGCCATCAGCAGGTGCGGGGTGAACTGCGCCATTGCGGCGAAGGCGATGAGGCCGATCGAGGCCAGCGAGTTTTCCGAGGAAACCAGCAGCGCCCAGACCAGCGCCAGCGCCATGATCGCGAAGATGGCCGCCTGCCGCACCCGCAGCATCCGGCGCCCCATCTGCCCCGGTCCCAATTTTCCGGCCCCCAATTTTCCGGATTGCCGCGCGAGCCCGCCTTTCATCACCGAGGGAAAGATGAGGTCGTTGGAAACCATGGTGGCCAGCGCCGTGGCATCGACGATCGCCATCGATGCCGCCGCGCCTACGCCGCCGAGCAGGGCGGCCGCCAGCACGAAGCCGCTGTCTGCGCTTTCCGGCAGTTGCAGCACGTAGCGGTCGGGGCCGACCGATGCCGGCAGCAGCGCGCTTCCGGCCAGTGCGATGGGCAGCACCAGCAGTGCCATCAGCGCGACATAGGCGGCGAGCCCGAAGCGGGCCCGCACGAAATCGCCCGGCTCGCGCGCTTCGACCAGCCCCATGTAGAACTGCCGGGGCAGGGCAATGATCGCCATAGCCGAAATCAGCGTGATGACGGCAAAGTCCAGCGACAAGTGCGCGGGGCTGAACTGTTCGCCCACGGCCCGCACGCCTTTGGCAATGGCGTGCGGCTCGGCGTTCAGCAGCAGCACGCCGGCCAACACCGCGACCACGGCGAGCGCGAGGAGCTTGAACAATGCATCGAGGCCGATCGCATAGACCAGCCCCTCGGCGCGTCCGGCCAGTTCGTAGCGGCGGGCGCCGAACAGCACGGCGAACAGCGCCAGAAGCAGCGCTGCCGCGATCATCACCGGCCCGGTGACGGGACGCGCCGAAACGATCGACATGGCGCTGCCGATCGAGCGCAGTTGCAGGGCGATGTAGGGGATCGAGCCGAACAGCGCCGTCACTGTCACCAGCCGGGCGACGATCACATCATGGCCGAAGCGGGCGGCGATGAAGTCCGATACGGTGGCGGCCTTCTCGGCGGCGACTGCCTGCGTCAGCCGGGCCAGAAAGCGCGGCGCGGCGATCAGCACGAGCATCGGCGCGGCATAGATCGGCAGGTAGTTCCACCCCTCGCGCGCGGCGGTGCCGACGGCGCCGTAGAACGTCCAGCTGGAACAATAGACGCCCAGCGCCAGCGTATAGGCCCAGCGCCGCAGCAGCGGGTGATGCGCGAAAGCCTTGCGCCGGGACTCGACCGTGGCGGCGATGGCAAAGAGGATCACCACCAGCGCCAGTGTCAGGATTGTCGATGAATATAATGGCATCCCGCGCGCCAAAAGCCTCCCCGAACGGACCTAGCAGTCCGGCGGCGGGGCGCAACTGCTGATCGCGTGCGAGGCGGGCTCACGGGCTGCGCGGCTGGGCATGGCCCGGCATGGGCTGCTTGCCCGAGACGGTGGGGTAGAGCACGCGCGAGGCAAGGTGGCGCCGAAAAATTCGCGTGGATCACCGGTGTCACCATGGGGGCAGAGAGGCGGGAAGGCACAGGACAAGTGGGCTCTTTCAGGCCCTTTGTGACACTGACGCAGCCCAAATGGCGCCTGCCCCGAAGGGGTTTGAAGAAAAACATGCCACTTCAGCGTCGACGCGACTTGATCTCTCCAGATGGCCCTGCTTCTCGCTTCCTTGGATTGGCGGGTTTTTCTTCTGATTGTGGCTGTGAGGAATTTGTTTTCCTGGCGCGGAATATTGTTAACTCATTCGAATTATTATTCTTTGCATTGGAAAGTGCGAGGGTGTTGTGATGTTCAAACAAGTGCTGATTGCGGCAGTTTTGGTGCTTGGCGGAGCATATGTTTTTGGAGCCTTGGGGCCATCGGGCTATTCGCGAGACGTCGGGCGCCCACAGGCCCAAGTCATGGCAGCGCTCTCCGGTCTTGACATCACCGCGCAGCCGGGCGCTCCGGGCAGCACCGCCGAGCGCGCCGGCGGAATCAAGCCGACCTTCCGTCTCGAGAAGGCCGATGACCATATGACTTGGTACGTCATGAGCGGCGACAAGGTCGCCACCACGATGACCGCGTATTTTCAGCCGATCGACGAGGGACGTCAGACCCGCGTCACCGCCAGCGTCAAGCGCGGCGATGCGCCCGACGACTTTGTCTCGCCGGCCTTTCGCTCGAACGGGCTGACCATGGGCCTGTTCACGATGGCGCTTGAGGGTGAATTGAACAAGCTGGTGCAGCCCGGCGCCACCGACCTTGCCCGTTGTGACGAGATCATGGCAGAATTCCAGCGTGCCAATGAGGCCGATGCGGGCAGTCGTGATAATCTTGCGCAGGCCATGGGCGGGACTGCAAAGACGATGCTGCGCCTCCATGCCACCGAGGCAGAATTGCGCAGAAATGGCTGCCCGGTAGACGATAACAACGGCGAATTCCGTAGCGTGAAATCGGAAATGGGCCCGCCCCCGGGTGGCATCACTCGCGATGGCCCCGAAGCTAGAGCAGAAGAGGAAGGCGGAGGATGGGGCAAGGACACTCTCTCGGCTTCCGCCCCATAAACCCCACTCCTAACACACCAGCACCAGCGCCCCCTCCACTTCCCCCTTGCGCAGCCGTTCCAGCGCCTCGTTCGCCTGCGCCAGCGGCATCGGCGTCACGTGGGTGCGGATGCCGGCCTCGGCGGCGAGGGCTAGGAATTCGGTGCCGTCCTGCCGGGTGAGGTTGGCGACGGACAGGATCGAGCGTTCTTCCCACAAGTCGGCGTAGGGGAAGGCGGGGATGTCGGACATGTGGATGCCGCCGCAGACCACGCGGCCGCCTTTCTTTACCGCTTTCAGCGCCTGCGGAACCAGCGCGCCTACGGGGGCGAAGAGGATCGCGGCGTCCAGCGGTTCGGGCGGCGTTTCGGTGGAATCGCCCGCCCAGGCACAGCCGATTTCGCGGGCGAAGGCCTGTGCCGCCGTATCGCCCTCGCGGGTGAAGGCGAAGACCTTGCGGCCCTGCCATACTGCCAGCTGGGCGAGGATGTGCGCCGCCGCGCCGAAGCCGTAGAGGCCGAGCACCGGAGCGTCGCCTGCCATGCGATAGGAGCGGTAGCCGATCAGCCCGGCGCAGAGCAGCGGGGCTGCGTGGAGGTCGTCGAAGGCGTCGGGAAGAGCGAAGCAGAAATGGGCGTCGGCCAGGCAGTGCGTCGCAAAGCCGCCGTCGCGGGTGAAGCCGGTGAACTGGGGCGTGTCGCACAGGTTCTCGCGCGCGCTGGTGCAATAGGGGCAGGTCCCGCAAGTATGGCCGAGCCAGGGCACGCCGACGCGCTGGCCCAGCGCGAAGTCCGTGACGCCGGGGCCGAGCGCCTCGACGCGGCCGACGATCTCGTGGCCGGGGATGATGGGGAGATGGCCGTGGATGTCGCCGTCCGCCACGTGGAGGTCGGTGCGGCACACGCCGCAGGCCGTGACCCTGATGCGCACTTCGCCAGGGCCGGGCTCGGGCAGGGGGCGCTCCACGGCGTGCAGCGGGGTGCCGGGGGCGTCGAGCTGCATGGCGTGCATTGTCATGGCGGTCTCCTGTCTGGGCGGCGTGCTCTGCTTTTCGTCATCCCCGTCCGCGCGGGGGTGACGAAGGATGGAGGGTGAGTCTGCCTTGCAAGATACCAGCTTCTACGGCATTTTTTCGAGCGCCGCTTGACCGGGATCACATCGCGTCATCGGATTGCCGTCTATCCGGGTCAATAATGATGGGTGCCCATGCGCACCCGCCACCACATCCTCAGACTGGACTGGAGCCCCCCCGCCATGCCCGAAACCCCGATATCTGCCCCTGCCACTCGTGTTGCGCTCATCACCGGAGGAACGACCGGAATCGGCGCGGTGACGGCGCTGGCCTTCCGCGACGCCGGTTATCGCGTGGCCGTGACGTACTTCGGCAATGCGGAGCAGGCGCAGGCCTTCTCGCAGTCCAGCGGAATTCCGGCTTTCGAGTGGGACGCCGCCGATAGCGACGCCTGCGAGGCGGGCATCGCGCAAGTGGCGGCGGCGCTGGGGCCGGTCGATATTCTCGTCAACAATGCCGGTGTCACCCGCGATGCCAGCTTCGCGAAGATGACCACCGAGCAATGGCGGCAGGTCGTGCGCAACGATCTCGACAGCTGCTTTGCCATGAGCCACGCGGTCTGGCCGGGCATGAAGGAACGCGGCTGGGGACGGATCGTGTCGCTCTCGTCGATCAACGGGCAGGCCGGGCAGTTCGGGCAGGCCAATTATTCGGCCGCCAAGGCCGGCGTGCTGGGGCTGACCAAGGCGCTGGCGCTGGAAGGGGCGCGGCACGGGATCACGGTCAACGCCATCGCGCCGGGCTATGTCGCCACGGAAATGGTGAAGGCAGTGCCGGAAAAGGTGATGGAAGGGATCGTCGCGCGCATTCCGGTGGGCCGGATCGGCGAGCCTTCGGAAATCGCACGCTGCGTGCTCTTCCTCGCGGCGGAGGAAGCGGGCTATATCACCGGCTCCACCCTGTCGGTGAACGGCGGGCTGAGGATGGACTGACATGATGGACCAGATCAAGTCCCACCATTCCCGCCAACAGTGCGACGACGAGGCCGCGCCCGATCCGATGGAAGGCCTGGCCGATCTGCTCGATCGCGTCGCCGGTTCGTCGCTGGCCCAGTGGACCTTGGGCGTCGCCCCGGAATCGCTGATGGGCGCTTATGCCGACTGGGCCGTGCATTTTGCCCGCTCGCCGGGCCGGTCGCTGCTGCTTGCGGCCAAAGGCGCCCGCAAGGCGCAGCGGCTGACCGACTATGCCACGCGCGCGCTCAGCGGGGGGGGGCGGGCCGACCGCTGCATCGCCCCGCTCGCGCACGATCACCGGTTCGACGATCCCGCATGGGATACCTGGCCTTACGGCTTGTGGCAGCAGAGTTTCCTGCTCACCCAGCAATGGGTCGATGCGGCGGTGCGCGATTGCCCCGGCGTTTCGCCCCATCACGAGGCGGTCCTGCGCTTCGCCCTGCGGCAGATGCTGGACATCGTCTCGCCGGCCAATTTCCCGGCGACCAATCCCGTGGTCCAGCAGCATATCCTGGAGACCGGCGGCAAGTGCCTGTTCGACGGCGCAAAGCTCTGGGCGGAGGATTGGCAGCGGCTGGTCCGGCGCGAGCCGGCCGATACCGGCGATGCCTTCGAAGTCGGCCGCAATCTGGCCGTCACGCCGGGCAAGGTGGTGTTCCGCAACGAACTGATCGAACTGATCCAGTATGCTCCCACGACCGAGCGGGTGCGGGCCGAGCCGATCCTGATCGTGCCCGCCTGGATCATGAAATACTACATTCTGGACCTCTCGCCGGAAAATTCGCTGATCCGCTTTCTGGTCGATCAGGGTTTCACGGTCTTCGCCATTTCCTGGCGCAATCCGCGGGCGGACATGCGCGAGGTCGGCATGGAAGACTATCGCCGCGACGGGGTGATGCGGGCGATGGATGCCGTCTCGGCGATCACCGGAGCCGAGCGTATCCACGCTTGCGGCTATTGCCTGGGCGGCACGCTGCTGTCGATCGCGGCGGCGGCGATGGCGCGCGATGGCGATACGCGGATCGGCTCGGTCACGCTGCTGGCGGCTCAGACCGACTTTACCGAACCGGGCGAGATCGGCCTGTTCATCGACGAGGCGCAAGTGCGCTATCTGGAAAACCAGATGTGGCAGCAGGGCTATCTCGACAGCCGCCAGATGGGCGGTGCGTTCGAGATGCTGCGTTCGGCCGACCTCATCTGGTCGCGCGGAGTGCAGGAATACCTGATGGGCGAGCGTGCGCCCGCCAGCGACATGATGGCCTGGAATGCGGACGGCACCCGGATGCCCTACGCGATGCATAGCCAGTACCTGCGGCGCCTGTTCCTCGAAAATGCGCTGGCGCGCGAGCGCTATGTCGCGGGCGGGGCGACAGTGGCGATGACCGACATCACCGCGCCGCTCTATGTCGTCGGGACCGAGGCGGACCATGTCGCGCCCTGGCGTTCGGTGTGGAAGATCCACACGTTGACCGATGGCGAGATCCGCTTCGTGCTGACCAACCGCGGGCATAACGCGGGCATCGTCTCGCCGCCGGGCGAGGGCCATCGCCATTACCGCGTGCTCGACCGGCCCGAAGACCAGAACCACCACGATCCCGACGCATGGCTGTCGATGGCGGCGCTGACGGAGGGCTCGTGGTGGACGGACTGGGCGGAATGGCTGCTTGCCCACTCCGGCCAGTCGGTTCCGGCGCGCGAGCCGGGCAATGCCAAGGCGGGATATCCCGTGCTGGACGATGCGCCCGGCCGCTACGTGCTGGAACGCTGATCCTCAGGGAACGCGCCAGTGCCCAGGAGAAAGCCCAGGCACCGCGCGTTGCCCTTTGGGATGGCAGCAGCGCGCGATGCGCCGGACCGGCTCCGGAGTTACGCGGCTTCGGAAGCTTCCGGGGACGCTTCCGAAGAGGTCTCGGCTTGCGGCTGTTCGGCTTCGGCCGCTGCGGTTTCTTGCGCTTCGGGCAGGGTATCCGACGGCGTGACTTGCCCCATCAGGCCGGACCAGGCACGCCACCATTCCATCTGGAATTCCTGCAGCGACTCAAAAGCGCGCATGGCCAGCAGGAAGGGGGCCTCGGGCTGCATCAGCGAGACCGGCGAGGAAGCATTCTTGGGCACTCCGAACGTCATGGCAGGGTTCCTTTCGTCCGCTGGCCTGAGGCATGGCCTACAATTCTGCGCCTGTATGTCTGCGGCTGCCGGCGATCGCCGCAAGGGTCCGGGCCTGCCTCCAGCGCGAGTCGCCGCCGGCATTCCTTTGTTGCCCACTATTGGGACCCGTTTATGACCATACCCCATGACCGGCCCGAAGCCAAAGCCCAGGAGCTCGTTCGCCATGCGTAAGCCTGTCGTTCTGCTCGCCGTTCTGGCGGCTTTTGCCGCGGCGGCGGGGCTGTGGTGGACGTTCGGGAGGCCGGGGACGAAAGTCACGGTGGCGGCGGTCGAGCGGGGGCCTGCGGTCGATCTTGTCTACGCCACTGGTTACGTCGAGCCCGAGCACCCGGTTACGGTGTCGGCGCGGGTGACGGCCCCGGTCCAGACCGTGCTGGTGCGCGAGGGGGACCGGGTGGCGCTCGGGCAGGCGCTGGTGCGGCTCGATGCCAGCGAGCAGCAGGCGCTCCTGACGCAGGCGCAGGCCGACGCCCGCGCCAAAACTCTCGCCGAGCGGCGGGTGGCGACGTTGTTCGCGCAAGGGTGGGTGACGAGCGCGGCCAACGATACCGCACGCGCGGCGGGGCAGGCGGCGCGCGCGCAAGTCTCGGCGCTCGATGCCCGGCTGGACCAGATGACGGTGCGCGCGGGCATTTCCGGCGTCGTGCTCAAGCGCGATGTCGAACCGGGCGATCTGGCGGTGCCGGGCAAGACCCTGATCCAGTTGGGCGATCCGGCGCAGGCGCGGATTACCGCCACGGTCGACGAGCGCGACATCGTTCGCGTCCATGTCGGGCAGGTGGCGCTGCTGTCGACCGATGCCTTGCCCGGCAAGGTGATCCGGGGGCGGGTGAAGGAGATCACGCCCGGCGGCGATCCCACCCAGCGCGCCTTTCGCGTGCGCATCGGGCTCGATCCGGGAACGGACCTGCCGTTCGGGCTGACGCTGGAGATCAACGTGGTCACGCGCGAGCACGCCCAAGCGCTGCTGGTGCCGGCCGATGCCGTGGTGCAGGGCAAGGTCTGGGTGGTGCGCGACGGGCGCGCCGTGCAGGTGCCCGTGCGCACCGGGATTACCGGGACCGAGAAGGTCGAGATCGTCTCCGGCCTCAAGGCAGGGGACAGCGTCGTCGTCCATCCGCCCGAGGGGCTTGAGGACGGCGGCCGGGTCAGGACATGATCGGCAGGACCGGGTTCCTTGTCGGCATTGCCCTGCGCCACCTCTCGCGCCGCCGCCGCCAGACGGCGGTAGCCGTGAGCGGCGTGGCGGTGGGCGTCGGCTTCTTCCTGGCCGTCTCCGCACTGATGGTCGGCAGCCAGAACGACTTCATCAAGCAGCTGATCGACGCGGCGCCGCACATCATCATTTCCGACGAGCTGCGCAGTCCCTCGCCGCAGCCGGGCACGCGGGTGTTCGGGAACGGCGCGGTGGACCTGCACGGCTACAAGGTCCGCACCGAAGTGCGCGGGATCAAGGACTGGCAGGCGGTACTCGCTGCCGCCAATGCCGTGCCGGGCGCGATCGCTTCGCCCAGCCTTACCGGCGGCGTGACGCTGCGCCTGGGCGGGCATGACGAGGCGATCAGCATTGTCGGCGTCGAGCCCGAGATCGAAACCCGGATCAGCACGATCGAGGACCAGCTCCTGACCGGCCGGCTGCGCGATCTGGAAACCACCCAAGGCGGCATCATCATTGGCGAGGATCTCGCGCGGCGTCTCGGCGTGCGGGTGGGCGACATTGTCGCGGCGACGTCCGCCACGTCGAGCGGGCGTTCGATGCGCGTGGTCGGGCTGTTCAAGAAGGGCCAGACGCAGCTCTCCGCCGGGGTCGGCTATGTCCTGCTGCGCGAGGCGCAGTCGCTGCTCGGGCGGCCTTTCATCATCAACCGGATCGGGGTGAGACTGGCCGATCCCTATGCGGCGGAGACAGTCGCCAAGCGGCTGGAGACGCGCTTCGGCTACAAGGCGGAAAGCTGGCAGGAACGCTCCGCCGATTTCCTCTCGCTGCTCATCACGCGCAATGTCATCATGTATTCGGTGGTCTCCGCGATCCTGCTGGTGGCGAGCTTCGGCATCTACACGGTCGTCTCCAACAGCGTATCGGACAAGCAGCGCGACATCGCGATCATGCGCTCCATCGGCTTTTCCGAAGGCGACCTGCAGTTCATCTTCGTGGTCGAAGGGCTGATCCTCGCGCTGATCGGCGTGCTGTTCGGCTGGCTGCTGGGCTATGGGCTGATGGCGATCCTGGGCTCGCTGGAGTTCCCGATCCGCGGCGACATCGAGCACATTCCGCTCGACCGCTCGCCCCGGCAATACGCGATTGCCGCCGCTGCCTCGTTCTTCGCGGGCGCCATCGCCGCCTGGTTGCCTTCGCGCAAGGCCTCGCGCGTCGATCCGGTCGACATCCTGCGGGGCGCGGTATGAGCGCGATCATTGAGGCGCGCGGGCTGGGGCGCACGCTGCCCGGCGATCCGCCAGTCACGCTGCTGCGCGACGTCAGCCTGACCATCGAGCCCGGCGCGTTCACTTCGATCGTCGGCCCTTCGGGCTGCGGCAAGTCCTCGCTGCTCTACCTGCTCGGCCTGATCGACCGGCCGACGACGGGCGAACTGCTGGTCGAGGGCCGCGAAGTCAGCCACTTGTCCGGCGACGAGCGCGCGCGCATCCGGTTGGCGCGGTTCGGTTTCGTCTTCCAGTTCCACTTCCTGCTGCCCGAGTTCTCGGCGCTGGAGAACGTCATGCTGCCGATGCAGCGGCTGGGGCGGTTGAGCCATGCCGAAGCCCGCGCAAGGGCGCTGGAACTGCTGGCGGGCGTCGGGCTGGAGGAAAAGCACGCCAAGACGCCGGACCGCCTCTCCGGCGGCGAACGCCAGCGCGTCGCCATCGCCCGCGCACTGGCCAACGACCCGGCGCTGATCCTCGGCGACGAACCCACCGGCAATCTCGACAGCCACAACAGCGCCCGCGTGGTGGAAACCCTGCGCGCCCTGGCCCACGAACAGGGCCGCGCGGTGGCCTGCGTGACGCACGATCCGGGCATTGCGGAAGTGTCGGACATCCAGATCGAGATGCTGGACGGGCGCGTGGAGCGGGTGATTGATCGGCGTGGGGTGGTTTCGGGCGAGGTTTGACCGGCTGGACCAAATTCGGGTGCGTGCGGGGATGGCTGCTATCTTTGGTTTCTACCCGAAAGCGGCCTTT
>NZ_BCTX01000102.1 GCF_001590985.1 Novosphingobium naphthalenivorans NBRC 102051 | reverse complement strand
AAGGCAACAAGTTCCTCCTTGCCATAAGCGGAAGATCCGAACCGGCCCGACTGGTCCCGCTTCAAGCGCCTGCCATGCCCGGTCCAGTGCCCCAGTTCATGGAAAGCCGTGCGGTACCAGTCGATGGGAGCATGGAACGCCGCTTGCGGAGGGACCTGCACAAAGTCCTGCAGCGGCGCATAGAAGGCTTCCCTGCGGCCGATACGAAAGTCCGCCCCGCTGCCCCTGATCACCTCGTCCGCCGCCTCGATGGCCAGCACCGGATCGGAAAGGACTGGACCTGCCGTCATCGCCTCGGGAAGGCCCTCGCACTGGTTCACGTTGAAGACGGTAAAGCGCTTGAGGAAAGCCAGCGTCCTTGCCTCGCGATCCTCGCTGCGCGCCTTCTCGGCCTCGTCCTTCGGGGTGAAGCGATCGGCATAACACACCACCGTTCCGCGCTCCCCGCGCCGGACATAGCCGCCTGCCTTCACCGCCTGCCGGTAGGTCAGCCACTTCTGCGACCCGAACCCCATTTCCGCCGCCGCGCTCCACAAGATCAGCACATTGATCCCAGAATAGCTCCTCCCCGTTCCCGCGTTTTGCGGCATCGCGCACGGGCACAACATCGCATCCCAAGGCTGCGCCCACGGCACGCACCCTTCCTCCAGCTCCGCGATGATCCTTGCGGTTACCTCGCCATAGAGGCTCTGACGGTGTCTATCGGACATGGTCCCTTGCTCCTTCCTTCAACCGCCATTGACCGGCGCCAGGGTGGCGGGGGGCGGCAGGAGCGAACCGGCAAGCCCCGCCGGGACCGGCGGGGAGCACCTCAAAAGGCCGAAACGAAGAGAAGGACCCGGGAGCGTAGCGGACGGGTTGCACCCCGTCGGGGTGGGGCTACAGGGCAGCGACGCCCCCCGCCTCCCTGGAGCCGAGGCTACGCCGCCGCGCCACCAGCGCGGCGACAACTGAAGGGATGCAGTCCGCATCCCACCACCTGACAGGGATCGTCACGGCTCTGCCGACGAGACAGCGGCGTAGCCGGTGGCTCGGTTGAGCGTACGCGAGATAGAGCCCGGTCGCGCCTTATGCGCGGGTCAGCCACGCTCGATGCTGGCCCGGAATATTCCCTAAAAATGAAAAAACCCTCCAACTTTTCATGCCATCATAGTGACTTAGGAGAGTCCTTCGTCGATAGGCGCGCGTCCGCACGAACGGACGCCTTTGGTTTGTCCGGTTTCGCCACCTCGCCGAAGGAATTCCATGCCTCGCCCCAACTCCCCCTCGCCGCTGGCGGTCACCAAACATCGCAAGGGCAAGCGCGGCGCAAAGTTCAAGGAACCCAGCGAGAACCCCGTCGCTCTGTTCCTGGAATGGGAAGAACCGGAAAGCTTCGGCGAAGCCTTGCGACTGCACATGAAACGCTTTGGCGAATCCTGCCTGATTCTGCATCGCGCGATCGTTCGGCCCGGCGACACGTTCCATCCCGACACGCTCAAAGGCTGGATGATCGGAAAGCGCCTGCCCCGAAACATCGCCAGCCTGGACATTCTCGCGCGTATCGAGACGCGCTACGGCTTGGGCAGCGGCTACTTCAAATCGAAATTGCCGCATCCCGGACGTGCGCCAGCGGGTCATATCCTCAATGGCATTTCCCCGGCTGAACAACGGCGATTGGCGTGGCACCTGCCCGACGATTTCAGCAAACGGCCGAGGCTGGAACAAGCCGAAATCCTCGAATGGGTACGGACCGTCGTCATATCCGGCTCCACCGAATTTCGGCGTTACCAGGCCGAAGCCTCGAAACTGCGCTACGGCCTGCGGTTTCCTTCGCTGACCGGCCGCAAGCCCCAAGGCCGCGTGTGGCGAACGGACGAGGACGGCGTAGATGGCGGAAAGGAAATCGAAGCCGAGGCACGGGAAGCTCCGGCACGCCTGACCGCCGAGATGGCTGAACTCATCCGCTTCAAATCGAGCACACTGACCGACATCGGCTTTGAGAGAAACGGTGTATGGAACGAGGAAACCATACTTCAGAAGGCCGAGCACCTTGGCCTCATGTTCGGCGCCATGCTCGCCGCCCCATCTGGTCCGGTCGCGGGGCTTGGCGTTCCCACTCGGCATTTGACGCTGGCACAGCTTGTTTTTCCCGAGGTCTGGGATTGGTACGTCCAATGGCGCGAGGCACGGCGCGGCTTTTTCACACGCTGGGAAGTGGATATGTTGCGCCTGGCCTCGGCGTTGACGCGCAAGCGAACCGGATGGCTGCGCCAGATGCCCCAACTCGCCGACCGGCTCGCGCCCATCGCGGGATTGATTGGCGAAGTGGACATCGACACGGCGCGACAAGACTGGGGCGCCGCCTGTGACCGGTTGCATGGCCATGCGGTGGCCCGCGCGAAGGAAATCGAGCGGGTCGCGCGCGTTCACCGCGATCCTTTCGAGCCCATCCTGTCCGTACTGGAGGCGGACAGCCCCGTGGGCGAGTATCGCAAGATCGCCGATGAAATTCTGAGGCTTGCCCCCGATCCGGACCGGTACCCGCGTGCCGCCGCCGAAGCAGCCCGTTCGTTCCTACTCATCCGCTTGGGTCTTCACCTCGGCCTGCGGCAGAAAAACCTGCGCCAGCTCCTGGTCTGCCCGCGAGATCAATTGCCTCGCTCGGAGCGACAGCTCGAAGCACTGAAGCGCGGAGAAATCCGATGGAGCGAACGTGACCACGGCTGGGAAGTCGTCATTCCAGCCAACGCCTTCAAAAACTCTGGCTCCTCGTTCTTCGACGGGCGTCCGTTCCGGCTCGTCCTGCCCGATCTTGGCGACCTGCATCGCCATATCGGCGAATACATTCGCCGCCACCGCCCGGTCCTGCTCGGCGCCATCGCCGATCCCGCGACGCTATTCGTCAAGACCACCAAGGTCACCAGTCGCACCGCCGAATATGATCAGAACACATTCTACGAAGCCTGGCGGCTCGTGATCCAGCGCTATGGCATTTACAATCCCTACACGCGCAAGGGCGCCATCAAGGGTCTGCTGCCACATGGTCCTCACAATATCCGGGATGTCCTGGCGACACATATCCTCAAGCAAACCGGCTCCTACGAGCGGGCCAGCTACGCGATCCAGGATACGCCCGACATGGTCGCCAAGCACTATGGCAGATTTCTGCCTCAGGATAAGTCCGCTCTCGCGGCCCAGATTCTCAATCAGGTATGGCTTGCCGCCTGATCCTCTCGACTTCTACCCATCCACTTCAAGCACGCCGCGCCGAAATGCTCCGAATTGGAGACATCCGACCTGCGGTCCTGTTGCATTCCCTGCGATTTCGTTCTTTTTATGTTCTTTCTCTTGCATCCCAGATTCGCGGAAGGTAAGGTGAGTCATTCCGCGGCAAATTGCCGCGGAATTGAGTGGAGACCCTGCTGATGGGCCGTGACGGCATGAACGCCAGACGCGTTACGACAACGCTGACGAGCGAGCGCAAGGCTCAGCTTGAACGGCTGGCCGATCGCGAAGGCGTCTCCGAGGCCTGGGTGGTTCGGCGCGCCCTGGAAAAATATCTCGATGAAATCGGTGATCACGCGATCATCGGTTCCAAGCTGGAGAACACGCATGCGCGGAGCTGAGTTGTTCGCGGGTTGTGGCGGTCTGGCGCTTGGCCTTTCCCGTGCGGGCATCCATCACGAACTAATGGCGGAATACGACGCCGATGCCGTCGCGACCGTCCACCACAATCGCGATCGCGGCGTCGAACATGTCGCCCACTGGCCGATGGAACTGACGGACGTTCGCGACATCGACTGGAACAATCGCGCGCGCGCGCTCGATGTCATTTCCGGCGGCCCTCCCTGCCAGCCCTTCGGCATTGGGGGTAAGAAGCGCGGACACGAGGATAGCCGGGACATGTGGCCGGAGGCCATCCGCTCGATTCGCGAGGCCAGGCCCTCGGCCTTCCTGTTCGAGAACGTGCGCAATCTCGCCGGGCCGCGCTTCCTGCCGTATCTGGAATGGGTCGCCAATCATCTGCGCCATCCCGGCGATACCCTGCGCATGGCCGAAACTTTCGAGGATCATCGCGTCCGCTTGCTGAATTCAAGCAAGCCGGAGGAATACCATGTCGCTTGGCGCGTCGTGAACGCCGCCGACTTCGGCGCTCCGCAGATCCGCTTCCGGGTGCTGATTTTCGGCCTGCGCGCGGACCTGGGCGAGCTTCCCGAATATATGCGGGAAACGCATTCGCGCGACCGCCTGCTTTGGGAGCAGTATGTCACGGGCGAATATTGGGACCGGCACGGGATCAAGCGGCGCCATGAACCGGAACTCGTCAAGGATCGGGCCAGGGTACGCGCCCTGCGTGATCGCGGCGAGGAACCAAGCGGTTTACCCTGGGTCACCGTGCGTGACAGCCTCATGGGCCTCGGCGAACCCACGGGTGCTCGCAATCATGTCCTTCAACCCGGCGCGCGGGTCTACAAGGGACATACGGGAAGCCCTCTCGACCTTCCCGCGAAGGCGTTGAAGGCTGGCGACCACGGTGTTCCGGGCGGCGAAAACATGATGGTCCGCGATGACGGTTCGGTCCGGTATTTCACGATCCGCGAGGCCGCCCGGCTTGTCGGTTTGCCCGACGACTATGAATTTCCCAGGTCGTGGTCGGAGACGATGCGCCAGCTCGGCAACGCGGTGCCCTCGCAATTGGGGCAGGCCGCTGGAGAATGGATCGCCAGGACGCTCGCGAATACTGGGAACTCGGCAAATCGCCCCTTGGCCGTCGCTTAGGCACCGAGTGCAAATTCGGGTGCGGCTGCGTTCAGGTGAAATGTATTTGAAAGCAGCCTATTCGAACACTTTCTCAATCCGACAGAACTCATCATTCACGCGCGGCGTGCATGTTCTGAAATTGCACACCCTTGGAACTTAAGTTAGCCTGCGAGCCGGCAATATTGGGCGTTGTCATCCATACAAGCCATCTCTAACGCTCGCGCAGCAATAGAACTTAATAAGAATACTTACGCGAACACGGGGCGTGCGATCGTCTTCCCTTGCGGATTCAACCCTCGGTTCTGGAACCGTGCTCGAGCGCACCGCTTGAGATTTCTGCCAGCAGAGCCTGAATGCGCTGCGATGCATCGCCGGCCATCTCGATCCATTGTGATGTCAGGTCAAGCCGTTCGGGAGCAGGCGCCAGATCACCAGACAGGCGCTTCAACTGTTCCATGGCCTCCTCGAAGTCTGACATCAAACGCATCAGAAGGAATGCGACGTTGTCGAACATCAGGGTTGCGCCTACCGTTACCTCTTGGTCCTCAACACCCAATTTTCCCTCAAGCTCGCATGACAAGATGGGCACCAGAATTTCGACATCCTCATCGTCGACCTCCTGCAGACCGGGAAGGACCGCCAGGTGCAAAGAGCCCGAAAATATTCGTGAAATCCGCCTGGCAACCTCGCCTCCGACCTTGAGCGCGTGGCGGCTCTCATCCTCATCGGATATTTCGACAGGCGCGCCCTCCTCCCTCATGCGATCAACTCGCTAGAACAGGGGGAAGCGAGCCTTTCGATTTTCAGGGCCGGATAAGCAGGCGCGCTCACGCGAGCCAATACGCGCCCAGCTTCATAAACAACGATCCGATGATCTGCCTTGTCACCAGAACTGGCTGCAGGCTTTCTGGCTGCCAGCAGCGCGGTTCTGCCGTGCTCGGTCAGCGAAAGCACCTTGTGCCTCCTATCACTCTCGTCCTTGCGAACGAGCACATACTTGCTGGCAAGAAGGGCTCTGAGGCTATTGGAGAAATGGTTTTCCGAATGGCGTGATTTTGCCCTAGTATCCTTGAACGAGGCTGAACCGCCCAAATCACGAAGGGCTTCCAGTATCCTGCGCGAAGCGGGCCGGACCACAAGCCGCTCGTCGGGATTGCGATCGATCATCCGGATCGTCTTGCGCAGAGAATTCGCAGCTGCCCTGACGTTCTCATCCTGTGGTGCGCCGTGCTGACCCAACGTCTGGGCCAGATCCGAAAGCAAATGCTGCCACGCGCGTAGCTGATCAGTACGACGCTCGCTTTCCTCAGCACGCTTTGCGAAAGTGAGCACCAGACCACTGATGAGTTCGGCGTGCTGAGGACCCTCCGCCAACATTGCATTGGCGACCGCTCGCATTGCCGCGACTTCCTGCTCCGCGCGCCTAGCGCCCCGCGCAATAACGGGACCACCTGGCGCAACCAACCGCCGCGCGCGGCGGCGTGAAGGCTTCGAATCCACCTGAAGAGGGGCTTCTTTCGTCTGCATCATGATGAGCCTTATATGGGAAGGGTTGCAGATGGGTAAAGGTACTTCACAAATGCTTCACAGCAAGGGTTGTGCCCCGGCTGTTTCCGCGGCGCAAGCGTCATCTTTTCGCCGTCAGCTTGCGATACCGCACATTCTGGACAGACGTGGACGGTGACTTCGGCGGCGAAGCGAAGGAATAACCGCGATTTCCGGACTTCTGATCCTCGGGCGACAAATAAGGATGCTGCTGCACGAGGCATGTCACCCCTCCATGGCGCGACTGTAGCGTTGCCGCATGCCGTTCATGGGCCTGTGTCGTATTTTCCATGCCCATCGACGGAACGATGACGAGATCGACGCCAAGATCGGCGTAGAGGTCAGGTACCCGATCATCACAAAAATCGAGGCAAATTGCCACAGCGACCAGGCGGTCATCCATCACTATCAGGGGCACCCTGCAGGTCGGGACAATCGCTTCCTTGCGCTCCATGAACTCGAAGCGCCTGCGCTTGTCACAGTGTGTCAGCGGACGCCCACCGGCCTGGAGAATCTCAGATCGGTTCACAAAGCCATCCTTGTCCTCGACGTGCCAAGAACCCGCGATAACGAGGGGAATGCGTTTCGGGGAACCAAGCGGATTGCTGCCGAGGGCCTGCCTGATCTCCCCGAGCCTGTCCGGCGGAACGGTCAGTTCGGGCCAGGTCAAGACATCGCAGCCATCGGCGATGGCCATCCGTATCTGTTCCTCAATTGCATCACAGGCATCAGGACCAGGCGCCCCTGAGAGCAGGAATTCATCCTGACCCACCTCTCGCCAAGTGAGCGTGACATCGTCGAATACTGCCGCGCCATAGGTCCAGACACAGGATTCGCCATCTCCGGTGCTGTCATCAGTCAGGATAAGATCAATCGCCAGTTCACCCACCTGGCTTGGCACAAGTGCATGATATCGGGTAGCCCGGTATTCAGCCTCCTTGCCATTCTGAAGGCGATAGGACCGCTTCACCGGCACCACGAAGCAGGGGTAGTCACCCGGCTGCCACTGCTGTGGTGACCATCTGGCAGGATCTTCGGGCCAGTAGTCCATGGACGCAAGTTCGTCGTCGATCAGCCGTGTCAATGCGGCTAGCCAGCGCAGCCGGTTGTCTGGCACCGTGTCGAGGCCACGCATGATTAGACCATCGACGCGCAGCCGCTCCATTTCCTCCTCTATGCCCACTTCCCTGAGCGCAGTGTAGGCCTCGCGCCACGAATCGGGCATACTCATGAGCACGCACCAAGCCCAGACTAGGAAGAGCCTGGGGTCGAGCCGTTCCTCATCACTCCCAATGTCCGCGAGACCGGCTGCGATCTGCGAGGCATTGCGCTTAAGACGCGTGAAATGGGGAAGCCAATCGGATTGGCGAAACCGAACTCGATCGATCATCACTTTTTCGGTGAACCTGCGCCAAGTACTCAGGTCAGTCTTCGATATCACCAGAATTTCGCCCCCAATCCCCATCGACGAAGCATACGAACTTTGGGTCCGATGCAAACCGAATTGCAATCCCAAAATCTACAACCCAGCCTTACTAGACCACAATGAGGCGGAAGCTGCTCTATGATAGTACCCGAGCGCAGGACGGTGCTGCCCCAGCCGCAGCAATAATTTGAATGTCCACTCGTAGGTGCGGAAAAATCGCTGTCGAACGGCCATGACGGGCGATTGCAAGTACGTTTCACCAGAAACCTGCCGCACCCGAGTTGGCCCGCGCCGCCAGGATGGTTGTCTAAACTAGGCGAGTGATTAAGACGGTTGGATGGCCAAAAAGTCACCCGACAAGATCGCGATCGAAGCGCTTCAGGCAGCGTTGGATGAACTTGTTCGCGCGGGAGAAAATGCGTCCCCAACGGTGATCCGCCGGATTCGCGCGGGGTTGGCCGAGCACGTTGCGGCCACAGAAATTGCGAGGGCAGCCACCGATCCCATCGCGATGCCTGAAACCACCTTCGATCCATCCGATCCCAAGACGGTCGGCCGCATGGTCGCACTCGCCCTGCTGGCGCAATCCAGGGTTCCGCTTTCCTCGATCAAGCCCACTTATGGCTCGGGTATCTACGCGATCTACTACGAGGGCGATCATCCCTTCTACCGCGAGATCTCGGGCACGGAGACGCCCATTTACGTGGGGAAAGCCGATCCCATGTCCGGAGACGCAAGCAATCCGCGCGAGCAAGGCGCCAAGTTGTCCGGCCGTCTTATCGAGCACGCCGGTACCATCGAGCGAGCACAGGACTACGCCAGCGCCAATACTCTCCCATCCGGGCTGTTCCCCATTGCCCTTGAGGATTTCACGTGCCGCAGGCTGGTCTGCGCGACAAATGCGCAGCTGGTGGCCGAAAAACATCTCATCAACATGTTCCTGCCGCTCTGGAATTCGGAGACCAAGGCTTGCTGGGGAATGAGCAAGCATGGCGACGCAGCCACCACACGCAAGAACAAGCGCTCGCCTTGGGATGTCGTCCACCCCGGGCGAGGTTGGGCGTTGCACGAGCTGCTCGAGGATTCGCTGACGATCGGCGAGATCAAATCTCGCATTGATGGCATTCTGTTGAGGATACCCCCGAAAACGGACCACGCGAGCCTTCTGGAGGAAGTCTTGGCGGCCTTTCGACAGGAAGGACCGCTGGTGGACGCTGCCGCGGTCCCGCCAGTGATCGAAGAGGACGATGGAGAGAGTTGATCCGGCGCGCAGCAAGCAAATGGCACGCGTTCGCGGACGCGACACGAAGCCCGAGCTTGTTGTCAGACGAGCGCTTCATGCGGCGGGAATGCGGTTTCGGCTCCAAGTAAGGGAGCTGCCAGGTAAACCCGACATCGTTCTCCCCTCGCGGCGCCTCGCTGTCTTTGTTCATGGGTGCTTCTGGCACCGCCATCCCGATCCAGCTTGCAAACTGGCTCGCCTGCCAAAGACGCGCTTGGATTTCTGGCTGCCCAAACTGGACGCGAACCGTCAGCGGGATATCCGCAATGAATCCGCCCTGCGTGAAGCGGGCTGGACGGTTAAGACCATCTGGGAATGCGAATTGACGAACGAGAGCAAGCTGGGCCAGTTCATCATCGATTGCCGTGAGGCACCACGCGCCGGTCGGCGCATGCCGAAAACAGCAGGAGCAAAGCGCAAGCGTTAACTCGATATGGCGTGAATTCCTGTGTACACCACGAAAAGCGCGCGGTGCCTCAAGCTTCGCTTAGCTCACCGAGATAGTCACTCCACCACTGGGCCATCGCGACACGTTCCTTCCAATGCGCGCCCCGGTGATACGCCGCTCTGATCCTGTCGCTATCGCCGTGCGCCAGCGCCCGCTCGATCGCGTCGGGATGCCACTTGCCGCTTTCATTGAGCAATGTGGACGCCATGGCTCGAAATCCATGAGCCGTCATTTCATCGCTGGAATAGCCGAGACGCCGGAGCCCGGCATTGATGGTGTTGTCACTCATGGGCCGCGCCCACGATCTGATCGAGGGAAAGACGTAGCCTTTCGGTCCCGTCAATGCGTGGGCCTCCTTCAAGATGGCAATGGCCTGACGTGACAACGGCACAAGGTGATCCTTTCGCATCTTCGTTTTGGCGGCAGGGATCGTCCACAGCTCGTCCTCGAAGTCGAACTCGGACCATTCCGCGTGACGAAGCTCGCCAGGACGAACGAAAACGTGCGGCGCCAGTTGCATTGCCAACTTGGTCAAGGGTTGCCCGTCGTATCCTTCGATCGCGCGGAGCAATTCACCCACGCGCTTAGGCTCGATGATTGCGCCGTAATGGGTGACCGTTGGGGTCGTCAGGGCACCGCGAAGATCGCGTGTTGGATCCGAAGGGATTCGCGCCGTGGCAACGGCGTATCGAAAGACAGCCCCTGCGAGCTGGAGAGTGCGACGCGCGCTTTCCAACTGCCCCTTGCTCTCAATCCGGCGAACCGCAGCCAGAATGTCGATCGGTTGAATGTCCGCGATTGGCATGTGCCCGATAGACCCTCTGAGCAACGATAGGAGGTATTCGCTTCGCGTGGCGGTCGCGGGCGCCCAACCCTTGGTACCGTCACGCTTGCGCTTCTCGCAAAATTCGGCCGCGACCGCCGTAAATGTCGTCGCGGCCTGCATCTGAGCGCGCATCTTGTCGCGTCGCTTTTCAATGGAAGGATCCAGTCCATCGGAAACCTTCTGCCGCGCATCGTCTCTTCGACGGCGCGCCTCCGCCAAGCCAACGGTGGGGTAGACGCCGATGGCGAGGGCCTTCTCCCTGCCGTGGATTCTGTATTTGACCCGCCACAGCTTCCCGCCGGACGGCTTCACCAAAAGGAACAGGCCCAGAGAGTCCCCAAGTTTGTATGGCTTCTCCCGGGGCTTCGCGTTTCGAATCTCGATGTCGGTAAGTGGCATATTTCCGCGCCTATCCCGCTCGGGGACCCCCACGGTGGGGGTCTTTCCTATCGGCCCGGACGACGAGACCCCAAAGTACCCCCAAAATTGCGTGGATGCGGGCGGAAACGGGTGGTCAAATCCGGACAAACGAGGACCGAAAAGTCGCCGTTTTCTGCGGTTTTTATACCATTACAGGGGTGCTTTTGGAAGGGCGGCTGGAGCGGGTAGCGGGAATCGAACCCGCATAGCCAGCTTGGAAGGCTGGAGCTTTACCACTAAGCTATACCCGCTCGTTCCGGCCGAAAGACCGTGACAGCGTAGCCGCGTCAGGGCGCGCCGATTGCCACGACTCCTATGCACTCGTCAACGGCTCTCTTGAACAAGCCGCGATTTCGCCCTGCTCACTTTTTGGCACGCACTGCCGCCTCGATGGCGCAAAAGCGCTCTCGGGGGCCTATCTTGCCCGGATCACCCTGTTTTCTCGCGCGTGCGGCAATGATAGCATCGCAAGGGCCGGCAGATGAGGAGGCAAGGCAAGTATGAACGCTTCACGGACACGTCCTCCGGCAGACCGTTCCACGCCTTCGCGGCGCCGCAATCCGCTGGACCTCCTGATGAGCTCGGGCCTCGGCGCGCTGCTGCGCGGGATCGGCGTGGCGCCGCGGCAAGACAGCGGCGAAAGCCTTCTCGATCTTGCCGACGCCCTGCTCTCGCTGCGCGGGCGTGCCTCGGGCCCGGCGCTCGCCTCCGCTTTCTTCGATCTCTACGAAGCCTCCGATCTGGCCGCCCGGCAGGACTTTCTCGGCAAAGTCCACGACCTGCATCCGGCCGACGCCGAGGCGATCGACAAGGCCATCGCAAGGTGGAACGAAAAGCGTGACGAAGCCGCCGCGCTCGCGCTCCATGCTGCGACCGAATCGCCCGGCGCCAGGCTGATCAACCAGCTCAACCTCGCACCGCAGGGCACGCAGCGCCTGATCGGTATGCGCGAGGATCTGCTGGCCGTGCCCAAGGCTTCCGCTTCCGCCGGTCTCGCCGCGTTCGACCGGGAGCTGGAAAGCGCCTTCACCGCATGGTTCAATGCCGGCTTCCTCGAACTGCGGCGGATCGGCTGGGATTCTCCGGCCGCCCTGCTGGAGCGCATCATTCGCTATGAAGCAGTGCACGAGATTCACGGCTGGGACGATTTGCGCCGCCGCGTCGAACCCGCCGACCGGCGCTGCTACGGCTTCTTCCACCCGCAGATGCGCGACGATCCGCTGATCTTCGTGGAAGTGGCACTGACGCCGCAATTGCCGGGCGCGATCCACCAGATCATTGCACAAGAGCGCGAGACGATCGATCCGCGCGAAGCGAGCTGCGCGATCTTCTATTCGATCAGCAATTGCCAGACCGGCCTGAAAGGCATCCCTTTCGGCAACCACCTGATCAAGCGCGTGGTCGGGCTGCTCAAGGAAGAGCTGCCGCACCTCAAGACCTTCGCGACGCTCTCCCCGGTTCCCGGCTTTGCCAAGTGGCTGGCCAAGGAAGGCGGCGCCGACACCAAAGTGCCCGGCGCCAGGGATCTGCGCCAGCTTGCCGCGCGCTATCTCGTCACCGCCAAGGGTCGCGGCAACCAACCGGCGGATCCAGTGGCGCGCTTCCACCTCGGCAACGGGGCGCGGCTGGAAGCGATCCACGCCAATGCCGACCTTTCTCCCAACGGGCAGAAGCAGTCGCTCGGCGTTATGGTCAATTACCTCTACGACCTCGGCGATATCGAGGCGAATTTCTTCGCGCTCACCGAACTGGGCACGGTCGCCACTTCAAAAGCGGTGCAGGCCCTCGTCGAAGAGCGGGAAGGAAGCGGCAAGAAGGGCGGCGGGAAGAAGGCGGGCAACGCCACGGATGCCGTTCCCGCCTGACCTCAGAGAGGGACAGGGCCTCCTTAGAGCAGCGTGCGTTTAATCTGCACGGGTTCCGTTCGTGTCGAACGGGAGGGTGATGCAGATATTGCGCAGCTCGCTCTAGGGCCGATCG